>JAHZAV010000022.1 GCA_019423745.1 Lachnospiraceae bacterium | reverse complement strand
ACAGAGCGAGGGTCTCGCTCAATCATCTAATTTGATGATTTTGCGACACCCCCTTTCGCTGTCTATATGTTATTCAAGTATATCAATCTTAAGTACCCGGTCCACTGAAATTCCCGGCAAACCTCTGTACGCATACGCCGCTGATTCAAAAAGCAGATACATCGTTCCATTATCCATACAAATCTGCTCCAGCATATATGGAAGATGAATATCCTGTAATGCCATTTTGTCTGTATAATCTCTTATTCCATCGGACACCTGATAAGCCGCCAGTCTGGAAGGAGTAATCCCCATAGAATAGGAAAGGAAAAGCATATCTCCCAGAAACGTCATACCCTGAGCATATCGGGAAATCTCCAAATCATCTTCAGCAGCTACCCCCTGATGACTTTGCTCTCCATCATATTCTACCCTAACACTTTGAATATTTCCATCATCCTGAAGTTCATATTTTTTAATCACTCCATTTCCTTTTGTAGAATAATACCCTACATACAAATAGGACTGATAGTATGTCATAAAAGAACTTCTTGGAATATCCAGAATATTATTTACGTGAAGAAACGGAACCGGCCTGTATTCCTCTGCAAAATTATAATTTTCTATCACTTCCGCTGAAATCGCATTAACTTGCGCAACTCCATTTCTGCTGCCACACACCCACAAATTCTGATTCTCATAGTCATAAGCCAGACTGCCCACATGCGCTTTATTAGGAAGAACCAGCTCTTTCACAAATTTGTGTGTCTCTTTATCTATAACATAGATTACAGAATTATGTGTCTTAGTATGACAATAAGCGCTAATAAACAAATATCGATCTGACACAGTAATCCCTTGCGGCGTCATACCACCACAGGCAGTAGGTTTCCTATCCGCATTTGCGCACACTGTCAAAGTCGCTTTCAATCCCGGAATGGTATAAGTACCACTGTCTATTTCATCTTCATGCTTTACGATCGTCTCTTCATACAGCCCCCTATAAGGTTCCAGACGATCCTTGAATTCTTCCAAAGTATAAACTGCCGCATCTGTATTTGTCTGCTGTGCAGACACTTTCGGTTCCGTTTGGCCCCTGTAAATAAAATCAATCCCATAATACGCTGTGGGGATCAGAAGGATCAGCACACAGATTAAAAGAATCCTCCGCTTCCATCTTCCCCTCTTCTTCTCTTTTCTTTTCATTGTGCCAATTGTTTCACCCGGTTCAGACTTTTCGATACAGCAGGTATCGAAATAATGATAATCGTAATAATAGCCTCTGCTAAAATATAACTGTAATTATATAATATAGGATACAAACTCTTTAATGCCTGGGGAAAACTTTCCGGCATGTAATCCATCCAATACAGATATCCCCCCAAAGAGTGGAATGCTCCCCGGGCCAGGACAGCTACAATATAGCCTTTTAAAAGGCCGTTTTTTGAACGGGCAAAAATCCCAGCTAACCCCATAGAGGCAAATGCAAACCAGTAGTCACAGCATACCTGAAAAAACGACAGAACATATGGTTCTTGAAGGAACTGCAAAATTCCATAGGCACAACCCACAAAGATTCCTGTCTTAATTCCGTACCAATTTGCTATCAACACAATAAAAAGCATACTGCATAAAGTAACGCTTCCTCCCCATGGCAACCGAAATACCCTTATGTACGAAGCAAGAAAAGCAAGCGCCATTGCCATACCGCAAAAGGCAAGTTGTTTTGCGCTAAGTTTGTTTTTTTGCTTCCCTTTTCCGGCAAAGCATACTCCTACACCAAGAAGCAAAACTCCTGCAATTACTGCTGCCGCATACCCGACTCCCGTCAGATATCCTTCCCCATTTACAAATAAATTCATCACACCTTTTTCCTCCGCTCTTTCCTATACAAAAAAACCACCGTCCCCGCAGCTCACAATGTCCGCAAAAACAGTGATTCTTAAATGCGCGATCAGGGGTTCGAACCCTGGACACCCTGATTAAGAGTCAGGTGCTCTGCCAGCTGAGCTAATCGCGCATGCCTTGCTATTTTGTCAAGATTTCCTTAACGCAAGTGATATTATATAACAATTTGAGATACAATGCAAGTGATTTTTCTATTTTTTTTCAAATTCTGCAAACACACGGCAGAATCTGTCGGTCAAAAATCCAGTAACTTCTGTTCTTTTTTTCTTAAAAATCACATATATTTCTTTTAGCCCTTAATCCCTGAATTTTCAATAATCGGCTTCTTTTAACAAAACCATCTTTTATGAAATTAAAATCCCATTAAATTGTAAAGGAGAAACGAACCTTGTACCGTTTCTATCATCATCGTGATTTTTCCCATATTCTATGGACGTTTATTCTTGGATGCATCTGGCATTTTCTATATGAATTTTCCAACTATAATCCCTTTCTTGCATTGATGGTGCCAGTAAATGAATCCGTTTGGGAACATCTGAAACTAATACTTTTCCCTGTACTCCTTGTAACTATGATAGAATATTTCCTCCATCGCCCAAATTCTTCCATGCTTTTTGGTTCCCGTTTTATCGGCGCTGTATCAGGAATGTTCTCTATTGTATGTCTATTTTATCTGTACACATTTATAACTGGTAAAAGTATTTTACTGCTGGATATTGCAATTTACTTCGTAGGCGTCTGCCTTTGCTATATCATATCCCGTAATATATTCTCTCGCTTTCGGCATACTGATCCAATGAAAATTTTCTTTTGCTGGTTCTTGGGCACACTTTTATTCTTCGTTTTTACATGCTGTCCCCCGGAAATCGGCCTGTTTCTGCCTCCACAATAAAGGCAGATGCATTTTTACACAGGGCCTTTCACAAAAAATCCCACCACTTAACGCAAATTGACACGTAACCTTTCTCAAAAATGTTACGTGTCAATTTATATTTATTCGCCCGTGAAGAAATTCTTTATTCTTGTCAAAAGGCCATCTTTAAAGCCACTTTCATTTACTGTACTATCCGTAATTACATCGGACCCAAGTGCCTCATCATTTGTTTCGCTCAAAATACCATCATCTGAGCCAACAAAAAAGCTCTTTACAGAATTCCATACATTAGACAATACTCCATCATCACCTGTAAGATTATCCAGAGTATCTTTCAATGCATTTACATCATAATCATACTGTGAGATTTTTTCCATAAGATCAACAACCTGCTGCCTTTGATCATCTGTCAAAGTAATGTCATTTTCCTTTGCCACATTATCAACGGTCTCTCCGATTTCCTCGGCATCTGTCAGCCCCTGATCCAGCACCTCTGTCTTAACATCTTTTATAACTTCTGTTGCCTTCTCCTGTCCAACGCTGTCTGCAATCTCTCCGGTTGTAACAAGTTCTTCCATCGCTGCTTCTTTTTGTCCTTCATCAAGATTTTCGCCGCTTGCCTGCTCATATGCCATAATAATTCCTGTCAGCGCACCAGTCCCGGATACTTCAAAAGGACATGCCGCAATAACGTTACAGTTCTCCATTCCTGCCGTTGTTAATGTACTTGCAATCATAGCACTCGTTACATAATTAAGATTCGCAGTTTTTACTTTAATCCCGCCGGAATCTGTCGGTTCTACATAAGCGCAGCTATTTGTAGTAGGGCCAATCTGCTCATCTGTAGCAATTCCCTGCATATATTCCACTTCATCCGCATGAGTAACAACAATCGTCTTTACTTCATCTGCTGATGTACCAAAATACTCATACATAGATGCTCTTTGTTCTTCGGTGAGATTTTCTCCCAAAGTAACAACTTTTTCACTTTCTGACTGTCCGTCATTTGTTTCTTCGGTTGTTTCATCTGCCTTGGAATCTTCGTCAGCCGTTTCTTCGGTTCCTGCTGTTTCATTCCCGGCATCGGAAGAAGTTCCATCCTCTGATCCAGCAGTATCACTTCCTGAACCCATATCATCTGTTGTTCCGTCTGTTGTTGTTCCGGACCCTTCCGTCTCCCCTGCTGTTTCGGAAGTCCCTCCTGTTTCTGCACTGCTTCCTGTCTCACTACTTTGTGATGCAGATCCTTCTGTTCCCTGACTATCCTCTGCCGGATCAGCTGCTCCTGCTGTCATAGGCACCATCGAAGTCGTCATAATTGCTGCCATAAGAACTGGCAAAATTTTTTTCATTTTCATAGCTTTCGGTTTAATACCTTGTCTCCCTTTTTAATTATTTTTGATAAACAATTTTATGTTTTACCGACATCAATATAACACACTTACTTCCAAAAGTACATGAAAGTTTTCTTAAAATTAGATGAAAAAAAACAAAGGAGCGGCTCTAAAGCAGCTCCTTTACCCTCTTTTCTAAAGTTTTTTCTCCCACTGTTCCTTGCATCCTCGCTATTACGGCATTGCTTTTAAACATAACAAAAGTCGGAACGATATCCGCTCCATATTTTGCTGCCAAATCCGGACTTTCTTCAATTTCCACTTCACAAAATTTAACTTTTTTCCGATATCTCTTTTCTATATCTTCTGCCACTGGTTTTGTCATCGCACATTTTGCGCACCAGGAAGCATAAAACATAACTACCACCGGAATTTTATCCTGATTCACTTCAGTCCGAAAACTTTGTTCTGTCAAATGCAGCATCCTTTTCCTTCCCAGCCGGTCAGCATTTGGGATTTAATATCCGGTATACTTCATCCAAAGATTTGTGCAGACAATCAATAACAGGGCTTTTCTTTCTGATCCAATACAGTCTGCAATACAGCCTTGACATTCTCTGTCCAGATTTTCTTCGTCCCATATGCCTAAGGCCTCCTTTTTGTTTTCTCTATATACTATGCAGAAAATTTGTATCCTTGACTGGCGAAGCCGCAATTAACTTGCAGATAGGATTTCCCATGGATGAAAATTTTTCCTCATATTCTGTCATCACATTCCCCTTGAACATTTTTTCGTCGTGATGCAAATCCCAGGTACTGCCTTTCAACTCCCATCCAGCCTCATCCACCTGTTCCAAAGAAAATTGAAACAACTCCTGATTATCTGTCTTAAATTCTACTACTCCCTCTTTGGCAAGTATTTTTTCATATCGTTTCAAAAATTCTTTGGAGGTAAGCCGCCTCCTCGCATGGCGTTTTTTAGGCCAGGGATCCGAAAAATTGAGGTAAATTCCTGCTATTTCTTCTTCCCCAAACACCTCCTGTACATCTGCAGCATCCATACAGATAAAGCGGATATTTTCCATAGCCAGATCTTCTCTTTCTTTCATTACATCGAGACGTTCCACCGCTCTTAGCAAAACACTGGAATAGCGTTCAATGCCAATATAATTCTTATCTGGATTTTTTTCTGCCAATGTGGTCAGAAATTGACCTTTCCCCATCCCTATTTCCACATAAAGCGGATTATCATTTCCAAAGACTTCCTTCCATTTTCCCTTTTTCTGTAATTCATCTTTTATTACCTTCGAATGTTCACTCAAAACCTGATCCGCTCTTGGTATATTTCTAAGACGCATTTTTTCTATTCCTTTCTTTATTATCTGATGACAAAATTCAAGCGGAGAAATGCACCGCCACTTTGCGGTTTTATATTTCTCCGCTCAGATAAATTTATACTTTCACATTAAAACTCAAATACTGCTACCCCGTAAGGCGGAAGTTTATAAGCAAATGAATACGGTCTGCCATCACATTCTCCCTTTTTCGCTTTATAAACCTGTGGTCTTTCTTCTCCTGTTCCGCCATACTGCTTATCATCACTGTTCAAAATAAGCTTATACTGTTTCCTTCTTGGAACACCTACCCGATAATCATCTCTGGCCATAGGTGTAAAGTTACATACAAAAAGCAAATTCTTCTTATTCCCCTTGGAATGTCGAACAAAACTGTAAATACTTCTTGTTCCATCATCTGCATTTATCCACTCAAAGCCTTCCCAAGTATCATCCTGCTCATACATGGCCTTATTCTTTTTATACAAATGCAAAAGATCTCTCACCCAGTTCTGTATATACTGATGTTCTGGTTCCTCCAAAAGAAACCAGTCTATTTCTCTCTTTTCACTCCACTCACGGAGCTGAGCAAACTCCTGTCCCATAAACAGCAGTTTCTTACCGGCATGCCCCATCATAAACGCATACCCCACTTTAAGGTTTGCATACTTATCAAATCCAAGTCCGGGCATCTTATTCACCATTGAACATTTCAAATGCACAACTTCATCATGAGATAAAACAAGAATATACTTCTCACTATATGCATAACTCATAGCGAATGTCATGAGATTATGAGCTCCTTTGCGGAAATAAGGATCTAATTTCATATATTCCGTAAAGTCATGCATCCATCCCATGTTCCACTTTAAGCTGAAGCCCAGACCATCATCTTCTACGCTTCCTGTTACCTTTGGCCATGCGGTGGATTCCTCTGCAATCATAACTGCGCCCGGATTTCTTCCAAGTACAACGGAATTGAGATGTTTAAAAAATCCAATTGCTTCCAGATTCTTATTCCCACCGTACTTATTGGGTACCCACTCTCCATCACGTTTTCCATAATCCAGATAAAGCATGGAAGCAACTGCATCAACCCGCAAACCGTCAACATGGAAATCCTCAATCCAAAACAAAGCATTCGCAATCAGGAAATTTTGTACCTCATTTTTTCCATAATCGAAAATTTTTGTCCCCCAGTCCGGGTGTTCTCCCTTCCTCGGATCAGCATATTCATAAGTCGGTGTGCCATCAAAATCCGCCAGACCATGGGCATCTCTTGGAAAATGTGCCGGAACCCAGTCAAGAATAACACCTATTTTATTCTTGTGAAGATAATTAATCATCCACGCAAAATCCTGCGGTGTTCCATAACGGGATGTGGGTGCAAAATATCCTGTTACCTGGTATCCCCAGGAACCATCAAAAGGATGCTCTGCAATCCCCATAATCTCGATATGAGTATATCCCATATCTTTCACATATTTCGTAATTTCCCGCGCAAATTCCCGATAATTATAAAATCCATCTTCGTCATCTGGATGCTTCTTCCATGATCCGATATGAACCTCATAAATCGACATAGGATTTTCTGTATGATTCCATGTCTTTCTTTTCTCCATCCATGCGTGATCTGTCCAGGAGATATTACTTATATCCAGAACCCTTGAAGCAGTCCCCGGACGAAGTTCCGCATAATTAGCATATGGGTCTGCCTTGTAAATATATTCCCCTTTATATGTTTTGATACAATACTTGTACAAAGAATACTCCGGTACATCAGGAATAAAACAAGTATAGATTCCCAGTGGTTCCCCTCTCTCCATAACATTGGCTGATTGATCCCAATTGTTAAAATCTCCGACAACCGAAACACCTTCCGCATGTGGTGCCCAGACTGCAAAATATACTCCTTCTTTTTTTCCGTTCTTTACTCGATGAGATCCTAATTTTTTATATATCTCATAATGGTTCCCCTGCCCCAAGAGATAATGATCCAATTCTCCGATTTCATATGGTTTTACGGTCTTTGTTTTTGCCATAAGCCCACCCTCTCGTCTTAAATTTGTGATAGATTTATTATACTTTATTACCCAGCAAAAAGAAAGAGTTTTGACAAAATACATCGTCAAAACTCCTTCTCTTTTCTGTCTTTTATACGTTAGATTTTAAAGTCATCTTCTTTCAAAATAATACGGTCTGTTTCATCCGTTCCCTTTCGGAACATACGCCTTGCAAGATGCTTCACATTAGCTTTTTGAGAATGTTCAATTGCTGCATCCATGATCTCTTTCACTTCCGCTACCGTTACAGCGTGATCCTCTCTTTGCATCACATCAATTCTGCTGTACAATGCTAAAATTCCCATTTCGTCCAGTTTATATCCATTTTCCTTAGCGTACGTCTGACCAAAGGTTACCAGTTCATCATTTACAAATACAGGAAGTTCCAATTTAGAAGTAAATTTCTTCTTAAATTCCGGATTTGCAGTGAAAAGTCTTTCTAACGCCTTTCTCTGATCTTCCAACACAAACAGAAGCTCTCCTGTTTTCTTTTCCATCAGAATATTCAGATCACGGACAGTTCTGGCATTAAGTTTTCCTGCTTTTTCAATAATAATGGCGCCACCCTTCAGCTTCTGAATAATATTGGGGATATCCTTTTTATTTAACGCTTCTCCTGTTACAATAGCAACTTTTCCCTGCTTGAGATTCCTCTGCTTCTGTATCGCTTTCACAATATCAACAGCAAGAACGGTCTTACCAGATCCCTTATGCCCTATAACAAGAATATTTCCAACTCTGGAAGTACCATTTCTTCTCTCACGACGATCATTATCAAGAACTTCCACAATCTGTTCACTCATACCTCTTACTGGCACAAAGTAAGAAAACAGCTGTTTCTGTTCCTCTGTAAGTCCAGCCTTCAGACCAATCTCACTTGTGGCACTTAAATCATAACGTCCTGTCACTACAAATCCTGTATCAAACGGAACTCCACCTTTTCCTTTTTTAATACGCTTCTGTATTTCTTCTTCCGTAGGTTCCTCAATCACCAACTCTTCCTGCTGCTTTGGCTCTGGTTCAGCTTCTTCCTCCTCATCATAGAAGTCATCATATTCATCTTCTATATCATCATAATCACTGTAATCATCTTCGTCGAAGCTGTCCTCATCATACTCGTCTTCATAGTCATCTTCGTATTCATCTTCGACATAATCATCTTCATAGTCGCCATCGACATAATCATCTTCATCTTCAAAGTCTTCTTCATAGCCGTCTTCTTCAAAGTCTGATTCGTCATACGCAACTTCTGTGTCATCATAATCTGAAGGCTGTTCGCTACTTTGCTCCGGTGTCTCTACAGATAAACTTTCTGCATTTACACTGCCGTCTTTTTCTTCTTCTTCCAGTTCTGCCATCAGCTGTCTAAGATCTGCAGTCATACTCATTTTCTGACTTTCAAAAGAGTCCTCTTCATCAACTGCCTCTGCTACTTCTCCAGCGTTTTCGTCTTCTGCTTCCTCTCCAACCTGCTCTTCAAAGTTTTCTTCTTCCACCATCTCTTCTTCGATGATTTCTTCCGATTCCTCTGCTACAGCTTCCTCTGGAGGAGTCGCACTTTTCACAGCCTCTTTAAATTCCTCTGTTGCTTTTCCTGACGCAATACGATCCAGAAGCTCTTCCTCTTCCGCTTCTTTAAGCTTGGCAAGCCTTTTCTCTTCATCTGCCTTCTGTTTTGCAAGAATACGCTCTTCTTCGGCTTTTTGCTCAGCAAGTCGCCTTGCTTCCTCTGCTGCTTTTTGCTCGGCAATTCTCCTTGCTTCTTCTGCTGCCCGTTGCTGTTCTTCTATTCTTCTTGCCTCTTCTTCGCGACGCCTTTGAGCCTCTTGCCTTCTTTGAGCAAGTTTCTCCTCATCTTTCTTTCTCTGCTCTTCTATAGCCTCTGCGTTTCCTTTTTGTTTCGCTTCCCACTCTGCCAGAATTTCTTCTATTTTCATCTGTCCGGTAATCCGCATTGCTTCATCCCGCTTTGTGCTGGCTTTTTCCTCAATATCTAACCCTTTTGCAACGCGTACCCCATTAGCCAACGCTTCAGACAGGGTAGCTCCTTTTACCGTCTGGCGGATCGCCGATTTTTCTTTGTCTTTCTCTGCTGCTTCCGCTTTTGCTTTTTCCTGTGCTGCCCTAAGCTCGTCCAGGCGAATCTCTCTGGTTGCCGCTTCTTCCTCTGAAAGAGTACCTTGCTCTTTTACTTCCGGTGTTTCTTCTAGCTCCTGGGAATCTTGAATTTCTTCTTCGAACTCCTCTTCCATATCTTGTGAGTTCTCATTATCTTCCACCACGGTTTTAGCCGTCTCACGCCTTTCGGTTTTCTGACCGCCCATACTGCTATATTTTTCCTGCTGTAAAGGTGTCAGTGGCTTATATTTCATCTTCAGCTCCATTGCCTGATATACATACTTTCCTTCGCTGAACCACAAAATCAGATCATCACATTCCTCCAGACATTCTGCTGTCATACCTGCTTCATCATACAGTTTGGCCAGCTCATATGCCCATTTTTCTACATATTCTGCCTTTTTAAAATCTTCCAGTGCAGCAATCTGATCTGCTACGGCTGCCCGCCGTGCTTTTAAAATTTTATATTTTAATATATACTGGTTCGGATCTTTGGGCGCCAGCTTTACAAATTCTTCATAACAATCCGAAGCTTCTTCAATATCATTAATCTTTAATGCCAATATCCCCAGCCGATATACAATTTTCCTACTGCCAGGAGAGCGGTCATAAGCGACAAATAAAATATCTCTGCTCTTCTGGTACTCCCCATTATATTCGTATATCTCACTGACATTATTAAGCATAGAAGCATTTTTTACTCTCCGCCAGTCAATTGTATCCGCAATCTCCATAGCTTTTTTATATTGCTTCTTTTCCATGTATTCGAGCATTTGCTCTGTTTTAACCCGATATTCATATTTATCCAATATTCTCACCTCAATAATGTTTACTTTTGTATATATTTTAACTCTTTTAGTGTAGCATATAGGATAGTCAATGTCAAAATAGAAATATACTGGAAAATAATGATTTTGTAGCATAAAATAATGATTTTTGCAGAAGAGCCCAAAACTGGTCTCATAACAAAAGCAGCCACTATAAAGAAATTGTTATTTATTATAGTGGCTGCTTTCTATTAAATTTTATCATATTTTATATCTCGGAGGATATTTTTGATTAAATGTATTCCCATGCCTTTTATACTATATTATTCGAATTTTTCTCAAAGTCTGGATTTATTCCTGAATCATATATTTATATCACCCTCATATTCTCTATATAAAATATTTACCATGTTATTATAATATCTATAACCGTTCCTGTTACAGCCTTCATCCCTTATTACAATAATATTGTCTGTAACAGTATTAAGCTATTCCTTCTATAACATATATTTTATATAGCTCCCTGATATAAATGCGATATATTATGCTGATACTTCTTTACGTATCCTCTAATATCTTTGATCTATGTGGTATGATTAAATTCAGTATATCTGCAAATTTTAATCTCTTTTTTATGCCGATTATTGTACTCTCCGATTTTCCTTTATAAACTTTTATCGGCTTCTCTATGGTTAAGGCTTATTCTATGGGAATCCTCATTTGCCATACCACCGATATACTGATTATTAAATTCTGAATTGTCCAATGGATTAAGCCTCCTTCCATTTTATTTCCAAATAATATATCTCACCAACATATGAAATATATTTTTAAATCCTTTCCAGATATTATAATTCTCTTTATTTCCTTTCTCGTCAGAAATAAATGATTTATGTACTTTTATCTGGATTATTGGATTTCTTTTGGATTGACTTTATAATATCACCACGCTTTCAATTTGTCAACACTATTTTATAATTTTATTTTAATTAATTTATAATTTTCTTATTGTTTAATTATATTCTGATAATTTATATTATTCAAATTTTCACTTCTTCTAATTTGTTAACTTGTTTTCTATTTAGGTTGACATTTTCCCATTGTACTTTTATACTTTCATAATGAACGAAACAAAAAATTACGCAGGAGGGTTACCGTCATGTTTCATAAAACAAATCATTCAACACAGCATACTTCGCAGTCCGGAGCCACAGGAAATCCCCGTATTTCCACTTCTTCTATGGTGTTAATCGCTTTAGCAACAGCAATAACCTGTATTTTAGCACCTTTGTCTATTCCTATCCCCTTCAGCCCAGTTCCAATTTCTTTGACAAATCTTGTAATCGGATTCAATGTATATGTCTTGGGATGGAAAAAAGCAACGTTGAGCTATTGCGTCTATCTTCTTTTAGGACTTGCCGGTCTCCCTGTGTTTTCCGGATTTTCTGGAGGTGTTGCTAAATTTGCCGGTCCCACAGGTGGATATTTGATTGGTTTTATGTTCCTGGCTATAATCGGTGGTCTCATCATATCTCATTTTCCACAAAATCGTCTGATCCACGCTGCCGGTTTTATTTTAGGAACCGCTGTCCTTTATATATTCGGTACATACTGGCTTGCATTCCAGATGCAATTGTCTTTTGTCAGCGCCCTATTTATTGGAGTCATCCCCTATTTGGCAGGAGATGCAATAAAAATCGTTTTGATTGTTATTCTTGGGCCTGTACTAAAAAAGCGATTAAACTCCGAAATCGCTTAATCTATTCATATAAAAGAGAACGGTATTATGCCGTTCTCTTTTATATCTTATAAGAAGTATTTTCTAATCGAAATGGACTAGAGAATCAAATCCTCCAGTTTACTATAGTCTTCCATACTATACCCTTCTAAAATATTTCCTTTAACTACATAAAGCACCTCTCCTATATAGATTCCTCTTGCAGCTCTATAACTGTTACCATTGACTCTTTCTGACATCTGGCACTGGAATCCCTCTTTTTTATCATAAGAAAATACAAAATATTTCTCGTAAGAACCTTCATAAGCAGAAAAACCAATCACATTTTTTTCTGGATCAATCAACGCCGACTTATAATCATAAAAAACATCTGTACTATAAACATTTTCCATAATAAAAGTATGTTTCTCTTCTACATCGGCAGGATTGCTGGTATCAAACATGGTTATTTTAACCCCTTTTGTCTCTCCGGTTGCTTCGTCAGCATCCATTCCTATTCCAAGTAACTGATTCTGTCCGTAAAAGTGTAAATATTCTGAAAATCCTGGTATTTTTAGCTTTCCGATAATACGAGGATTTTCCGGATTAGATAAATCTACCGAAAACAAAGGATCCGTATTTCGAAAGGTTACAAAATAACC
Source organism: Lachnospiraceae bacterium (assembly GCA_019423745.1). Taxonomy (GTDB): domain Bacteria; phylum Bacillota; class Clostridia; order Lachnospirales; family Lachnospiraceae; genus Claveliimonas. The sequence continues at coordinate 29,101 of JAHZAV010000022.1, read as the reverse complement.
GATGTCCCCCAATAATCTGGCAGAATAAACACGTTCTCCTTTGGCCAATTGATCAATTCGCCCGATTTCTTCCATATTTTGATTGAAAATATAAAGTCCATTTCCCGATTCATTCGTTGTAACAACTCGAAGATTTCCGTTATATTCGTCGATGGAAAAAGAATCATCTATAATTCCTGGGACAATTCCCTGAGCTTTTGCCTCAAGCTTGCCTTCTTTATAGGCAATTTTGCGTATAAGAGTGCTGTTTCTTTCATCATTTATCCCCCAATATTGTGTATTCTCTTCATACCAGTATATATTATCATTGCTTACATATAATTCTCCATTCTTGGCAAAGATCGCCCTGCTGTCCGAAAGTTCTCCCGGATGTTCCATATCTATCGCTGTCATTACGAGATATTGACTTGCCCCCTCCCCTGTGGGAAGATACAGATCATCCAGATTCATAAGACTTCCTCCCGCACTGGGGATGTACCGCTCTCTTTCTTCTAAAGACGCCCCTGTATCAACATAAAAGGTGGAAAAAGTATATAAAAAATTTCCAGCCAACCGGGAAGAGTGATATTGACCGCTCTGATTTACTTCGCCTTTTTTTACCGGTTCTGATCGGTTGGATATGTCATAGGTAATTATTCTGGTACCATCCGGTATGCTGCTTTTATTCACAGAACTTCCATACAGTTCATCCTGCCCGCACACCAGAACCAACTGTTCTCCAACAATGTAAAATTCCTGAATGCTTCCATTTTCCGAAATAGTTCCCACATGTTTCAGACCATCTTGAGTATCTACAATAGCAATCTGCTGATCTTCTGTAAGCGTAAAAATATATCTTCCATCCGTCTTAGCAACATCCCCTTCATCTACCCCATTCTGGCGGACATTTGTCTTAGAATACGAAGCACTATTTTGTGCCGTCTCTCTTCCTGCTGTTTGGGCACGCTCTTCCTCCAAACGGCCAGCCCCTCCATCCAAAACCGCCCTCCTCTGATTCTGCTCGGTTTGTTCTCTATCCTCCTGAATATACTCATAAATGGTATCATAATCGTCCGCTGTCTCCCAGGTCAAAGTCTCGGATTCCATCTCCGATTTCTTCGAAGAACTATCTGTGCTTATTGGATTTCTTACCTTTTGAAATACAGGCCACAATAAACAAACAAGCACCACAGCCGCTGCCAAAACCGCCAGACCTCCCATCTGTTTTTTCTCAAAATTTTTCGTGATTCTGGAGGGGTTTTTTAATCTTTCTTTTGATGTCTTAGATTCCAATTGCTTTTTTATCTCTTCCGGCTTTAATGTTTCCGGAATCGGAATAGTCTCGGATTTGGCTTTTAACCTATCTATTATGTCCTTTTCTCTATCTTCCATGAAGTTCCTCTCCTTTCCTCACTTCTGCAAAATACGCCCCATCTTCTCCAATGCCCGCGCCCTTATTGAGCGTACCGTAGCCGGCCTACGATCAAGCACCTTCCCAATCTCATCACTTTGATAACCGCCGAATACTGAAAACCCCACAATCATTTTTTCTTCTTCCGACAATGCATCAAATGCATTTCGGATATCAACCGCCTGCTCCAGATCTGGATCTTCTTCTCTGGCAAAAAAGGACAGCGCTTCTTTTTCCTTTTCTTTTTTTTGCTTTTTCCACTTTTTTCTACATACATTTGCAAGTATTGTAAACATCCAACTCTTGAATGCTTCTTCGTTTCTTAATGCTTCCATATGTTCATAAGCATTCATAACCGCCTCACTGACTGCATCCTCTGCATCATGCGTATTTTGCATCAGACACAAAGCAAACCTGTAGAGATCCTGATATATCGCTTCATACATTACTGCAAATCTTTCCGAATCCCGTTTCATAACTGCCCTCCCTCATTCTTCCTCCAGTCCTGCAGGTCTTTCGGATCAACTCCAAATAGTGTCACATTTTATTTATAATAAAAAATCTTTTCTTTGTAATCTACTATTTGTATATAAGAGTCTTTAACAATCCGTTTTGTTGCAGAAAATATAAATTTTATTGTACAAAAAAAATTGGCGGATTTAAAACCCGCCAATTCGTACCTTGTACCATTATCCTCTATAATAATTGATAAGACATCCCTTGAGGATAATCTCTCTTTCTGCATCTGTCAGATCTCCCATAGTCAGATCCAGTTCTTTCAGACCATCCTCTCTTACAATGTAAGTTTGTATCACGTCTGCCTTTTCCTCCACTGCTTTTCGGATATTTGGAACAAAAATATAATCTCCGTTTTTAAAACTCAATTGTTCATGATCCTCTTTTGTAAGGAACGGAAGCATTCCCCAGTTGATCAGATTGGAACGATATCTCTTTGTTGCATATTCATTTGCAATATTGGCCCAGCCGCCAAGAACTTTCTGGCAGGATGCCGCCTGCTCTCTGGCGGATCCGTCTCCTGGTTTTACTGCAAAAATTGTACTTCCAACTCCGATATTTCCTTTTCCTACTTCCGGATATGTTTCCTGGATTTTTGCCATAACAGGTTTCAATTCGTCCAGCGCATCCAAAGGACAGGTTCCCTCTTCGATAGCCTTTTGAGCTTTCTGGACCTCTTTTGCTCTTCCTACATATGCAGGATCTTTTCTGGAAAGCGCAAACTCCGCAAGTCCTAAAGGATTGGAGCGGTAGGATGAAGTCTCTCCGGAAGGAATCAGCTCATCTGTTGTAGTTACCGGATCATGAATTTCTGATACTACTTTGAGGATTAAATTCTCCGGCAATGCTGACATAGCAGGCCAGTCCTTAATATTCGGTCCAAATTTAATCTCTACAGATGGGTCTGCCTCTCCATGACTGTCAAACACACGATTTGCATAAATTTTGCTGTCAAAATGATATTTCTGGCCCTTATATTCTACATCCATTGCAGTTGCAGGAGTCAAGAAGCCTTTATTAGCCGCTGTAGCTGCAATGGAACGCGCATCCATCAGCGCTACAGAGGCGATCTGACCGCTCTGGAGTTTAGATCCTTCTCTGTTCGGGAAGTTTCTGGTAGAGTGACGGATAGAAAATGCGTTATTAGCCGGGGTATCTCCAGCCCCAAAGCAAGGACCGCAGAATGCAGTCTTAACGATGGTTCCCGCCTCCATAAGATCTGCTATTGCTCCATTTTTCACAAGTTCCATATAAATCGGCGTACTTGCAGGATATACACTAAATGTAAATTCATCTGCCCCGATATAATGTCCTTTCATAATGTCAGCAGCAGCACAAATATTTTCAAATCCACCGCCGGCACACCCTGCTATAATTCCCTGATCTACATACAGTTTTCCATCAACAATTTTGCTCTGAAGAGAATAATCCACAGCGCCATCCAAGCTAACAAGTGCCTTCTTCTCCACATCATGAAGGATATCTTCCAAATTTGCATTCACTTCATCAATGGTGTATACATTAGAGGGATGGAACGGCATAGCAATCATTGGACGAATCTTACTTAAATCTACATAGACCATTCCATCGTAATATGCCACATTTCCCGGATTCAGTTCTTTATAGTCTTCCGGTCTTTCATGAATCTCGTAAAACTCCCGGATTGTATCATCGGTTTTCCAAATAGATGACAGGCAGGTTGTCTCTGTCGTCATAACATCAATTCCGATACGGAAGTCAGCGCTTAACTTCTCTACTCCAGGACCTACAAATTCCATCACCTTATTGTTAACATAACCATTGGCAAAAGTAGCTCCAATAATTGCCAGTGCCACATCCTGTGGACCTACCCCTTTGATCGGCTCTCCATCTAAATAAATTCCTATCACTTGCGGCATTTTTATGTCATAAGTTTTATTTAAAAGCTGCTTTACAAGCTCTGGTCCTCCTTCTCCCATAGCCATAGTTCCCAGTGCTCCATAACGGGTATGGCTGTCTGATCCGAGAATCATCTTTCCGCCGCCTGCCAGCATTTCTCTTGCAAACTGATGAATTACTGCCTGATGAGGCGGTACATAAACGCCGCCATATTTTTTCGCACAAGTCAGCCCAAACATATGGTCATCTTCATTGATCGTTCCCCCTACAGCGCACAGAGAATTGTGGCAGTTTGTCAACACATAGGGAACCGGAAATTTCTCCAGCCCTGATGCTCTTGCCGTCTGAATAATTCCTACAAATGTTATGTCATGGGAAGTCAGCTTATCAAACTTAATCTGAAGACGTTCCATATTCCCAGATATATTGTGATCCTTCAAAATATTGTATGCCATTGTCTGGGAAGCCGCCTCTTCCCTGGTCACATTGCTTCCGGTTTCATGGCGCACTTCTTCTATATCTTCAACGATTTTTGTGCCATTTAATAAGTACACGCCCTTATCGTAAAGCTTTATCATCTTTGCAATTCCTCCTAATTATTATTTTCTTTTGCCCCTGCTGGCATCTGTCAGTTTATTGTATCCCGGTTCCAGACAAAAGTCAAATTTCGCATATTCACACTAATTTCCTTTTTCTTTCATGGCTCTTATATGTTTTTCCACCATTAGCGCAATTTTAAAAGTCATTGCGTCTTCAAATACTCGTACATCCAGCCCTGTTTTTTTCTGAATTTTTTCCAGACGATACACCAATGTATTCCGATGCACATACAGCTGACGTGCAGTTTCTGATATATTCAGATTGTTTTCAAAGAATGTATACACTGCCGTTAATTCTTCTTCCTCAAAGCTGCCGACTGCATTCCCCTCAAAAACTTCATCGAGAAACATGCCACATAAACTTTCCGGCAGCTGATGAATAAGACGCCCAATTCCAAGTACCTTATAACTAAGCACACGTTTCTGAGGATAAAAAATTCTGCCTACTTCCATTGCTGTCTTAGCTTCCTTATAAGAATTCGACACCTCATTAAGTTCTTCTGTAATTGTACCAAACGCCACTCGAACACCAACCATAGCTTCCATTCCCAGCGTATCTACAATCACATCTGCAATATGCTGAACCTCGGGATAATCCTCTGTTTTTTCCAATGCTTTTATAAGAATGACATGTCCTTCTTCCACTGATGTGATAAAATCTTTTATCCCTGTGGCAAAAAGACTTCTTAATGTCTCCATAACAATGCTTTCCGTCTCATTTCTGGATTCCACCAAAAAAACAACTCGTTTCCCTGTAACCGGGATCTTCATTTTTTTTGCCTGATTATAAACATCAACCAACAGCATATCATCCAGAAGAAGGTTTTGGATAAAACGATTCTTATCCATTCGATTCCTGTTGATCTGAAGCAGGCTTTCCAAATGACTGATCCCAAATCTTCCGGCCATTACTGACCTCTCATCAGTTCCATCTACTGCCAGAACATAAACCGCATCTCCTTCTGTTATAAAAAAGCTCTCTTCCCCACTAGTTTCCCGGATACCGGAACGCTCAAACTCTTTTATAAATGCTGCTACAGATTCCACTTCCGGCTTTGCCTTAATACTCGTGGCTGCCAGACACTTGGGTCCTTCACTCCATATTGAGCATTCTAAGCCTGCAATTTTTTTTATTTCCTGTACCAACTTTTGAATGTTTTGGTTTGAAAGCAACTAATCACATCCTTTCCCTGTATTCCGACTGCCTTTTCCACTCTTTCATCCGACAGTCAAACAGATGTATTTCTCTTTCGATTTGATACTTTCTGGCAAAAAAACATCCGATGACAACGACCAATATCACTGCAACGGCAGTTTGAGATATTTTTCTTTTCATTCTAACCCCTCCTGCTATCTCATTCCCACATTGCCGCCGTCTCTATAACAAACAGCCGTCGAAAACTGCCATTTTCTGACTTTTCCCAAGAATATTTTCTGCAAATCAAAACAGAACATACTTTCACCGTCTAAACTTTAACTATGTTCCAATCATTATACCAGAATTTTTCCTGTTCTGTACAAAAAAAGAGGGTACATTTTTCTGTACCCCCTTCTTATTATTCTTTTCTTTAGATTCAATTTTAGTTTGTGATAGTCTTCTCTGTCTCTTTATCGAATACATGAATTTTTTCTGCATCCAATGCAAATTTAACAACATCACCTGTTCTTGCTGTTGTTCTTGGATCAACTCTTGCAGTCATGCTTGCGCCTTCAAAATCAAAGTACAGGAATACTTCTGCACCCAACATTTCATATACACGGATCTTTGCTTCGATTACTGTATTCGGAGATGCTTCAATAAACATCTGCTCGTCATGCACATCCTCTGGACGAATTCCAAGTACAACTGTCTTTCCGTCATATCCGCCATCGATCAGTTTCTTTGCCTTTGCTGGCGGAAGTTCGATTGCAGACGGACCTGCCTGAAGAACTACTTTATCTCCATTTACTTTACATACTGCATCTACAAAGTTCATCTGAGGTGATCCGATAAATCCTGCAACAAACAGATTGCATGGATAATCGTACAGTGTCTGCGGAGTGTCTACCTGCTGTACAACACCAGCATTCATAACAACAATTCTTGTTCCCAGTGTCATAGCCTCTGTCTGATCATGTGTTACGTAAATAATTGTTGTACCCAATCTCTGATGGAGTTTGGAAATCTCAATACGCATCTGTCCACGAAGTTTTGCATCCAGGTTTGAAAGAGGCTCGTCCATAAGGAATACCTTTGGATTACGAACAATTGCACGTCCCATAGCAACACGCTGTCTCTGTCCACCGGAGAGAGCTTTCGGTTTACGATCAAGCAGTGCTTCCAGATCAAGGATCTTAGCAGCTTCGCGAACCATTTTATCAATTTCATCTTTTGGTACTTTTCTAAGTTTCAGACCAAATGCCATGTTATCATAAACTGTCATATGCGGATACAGAGCGTAGTTCTGGAATACCATCGCAATATCACGATCCTTAGGCTCTACATCGTTTACGAGCTTGTCGCCAATCCGAAGCTCACCGGAAGTAATTTCCTCAAGACCTGCTACCATACGAAGTGTTGTAGATTTACCACATCCAGATGGTCCTACAAAAATAATAAACTCTTTATCTTCGATTTCCAAATTGAAATCCTTTACTGCTTCAAATCCGTTAGGATATGTTTTGTTAATATGTTTTAATGATAAACTTGCCATTTCTTTTCGTTCCTCCTGTTCGCCGACTCTTTTTGTTCTGTAAAAAGTATATTAGAAAAGAAAAAATCCGGCTATGCCAAAGTTGAACAATCTTTTTTTATTTTTCTATACAAGTTGACCAAGAATGTTCTTTCGACTTTCGGCATACTGCTCATTTCAGGACAAAAGGGCCTGATATACCTCCCTTTTGGAAATTCCTCGATCCTTTGCCACTTTTTTCATAGCCTCTTTCTTTTCTGTTCCCTGGCTCATATAATGTTCCATATGTTCCTGGATTGTCATTTGTTCCCATTGTTTTCGCGTCTCTTCCTGAATCTTTTGGAGGCTTTTCCCTTCTATCACAAGAACACATTCTCCCTTTGGTTCATGTGTCTCATAATAACGGACTGCCTGTTCAAGGCTGGTACGGAAAATGGTTTCATGTTTCTTTGTAAGTTCCCGACACACAGACATTCTTCTGTCTCCCAATGTCTCATACAATTCCCTGAGAGTCTTTACTAACCTATGAGGGGCTTCGTAAAGTATTAGAGTCCTCGTTTCCCCTTCCAGCGCTGACAATATACTGCGCCGTTCTTTTTTATCCGAAGGAAGAAACGCTTCAAAAGCAAATCGTCTTGTGGGCAAAGCAGACAGAATCAGCGCTGTAATACAAGCTGCCGGCCCCGGAATTGCAGTAACCAAAATTCCTTCTTCCGCACACATTTTCACTAATTCTTCTCCAGGATCTGAAATGCCTGGTGTTCCCGCATCAGTAACAAGCGCAATATCCTTTCCTTCTTTCAAAAGCTGCACCAGTTTTTTACCTTTTTCAATTTTATTGTATTCATGATAACTTGTCATGGGAGTATGTATACCGAAATGATTCAGAAGCCGAATTGTATTACGAGTATCCTCTGCTGCAATTAGATCCGCTTCTCCCAGAACCCTTACTGCTCGATATGTCATATCTTCCAGATTTCCAATAGGAGTCGCACACAAATATAAAGTCCCTGCCATATTATTTCCCTGCCCTTTCTCCGACTGACTGATCCATGCCGTACAGCTTTAATAATTGTTCTGTATAGGTTCCGTCTTTTTTATATACAATAAGAGGCGGCTCCACTGTCAGACGAGGGCGCCCCCCTTTTAATCCCTCCACCAATACCATATTGGGCTCCTTGTCCTCGAATGGATAGACCAGCTGCATTCGCTTAGGTTCCAGATGATGTCTGCTCATACCAGCCAGAATTTCTGTAAGACGAAATGGCCGGTGCACCATATAAAACCTTCCCTTTTCTTTTAGTACAAGAGAACTTTGCCGCAGTACATCTTCCAGTGTACAAAGCACTTCATGCCGGGCCACATATTTTGCATAATTCTCATTTTTCAGCCCATGATCTCCAATCATATAGGGAGGGTTCACCGTAACGACATGAAAGGAGGCTGCTCCAAAAAGAGCGGACGCCTCCTTGATATCTCCTGTTACAATGGAAATCCTTTCCTCCAGGTGATTGCAATATACACTTCTTTTTGCCATATCAGCACTCTCTTCCTGAATTTCAAGCCCTGTATATGATTGGCCTTCCGGATTCTTCGCTTCAAGAAGCAACGGCAATATTCCTGTCCCTGTCCCCAGATCCAGTGCCTTCTCTCCTCTTTTTACTTTTGCAAATGCAGAAAGCAGAACTGCGTCCATGCCAAAGCAGAATCTGCCTGGACTTTGAATGATCTGATATCCCTTGATCTGAAGATCATCCAACCGTTCACCTGATTTTAAATTATTCATCATCTAATTTGGATGCCCCTTCGTTTTTACCTTCCAGAGCCTTCAGCTCTTTTAACTCTTCTTTACTCAGCTTCATTTCCTTTTTCTTTTTTCTGGAACGGAAACGAAGTTCATCGGCCCGGTATTCCCGGATTTCTTTTTCGTCATTCTCCAGTTGCACTACAACTTTTACCAACTGACGCAATACGTTAACTGACTGCACATCGCCACGCAGCTTTTCAGGCGTTGTTACCGTATCTCCTACTGCCGGAAGACGGCTGTTCAATTCTTCGTACGTTTCCTCTTCGTTTGTAAGGCAACACATCAGTCGTCCACAGACACCAGATATTTTACTTGGGTTCAAAGACAAATTCTGCTCTTTTGCCATTTTAATTGATACCGGTGCAAATTCTGTCAGGTATGTATGGCAGCAAAGCGGACGGCCGCATATTCCTATGCCTCCTTTGATCTTCGTCTCATCCCTTACGCCAATCTGGCGCAGCTCAATCCTGGTACGAAATACACTTGCCAAATCCTTTACCAGCTCACGAAAATCAATGCGTCCATCTGCTGTAAAATAAAACAGTACTTTATTATTATCAAATGTATATTCCGCATCGATCAGCTTCATATCCAGTCCATGCTTACGGATTTTTTCCAGACAAATTTTAAAAGCTTCCTTTTCTTTTTCTCTATTTTTTTCTTCTTTATTAACATCGTCCTTTGTGGCAAGTCGTATTACAGATTTTAACGGAAGGGTAATTTTATCTTCTTCCACTTCCCTTGGTCCTACTGCCACATAACCAAACTCTACTCCTCTTGCCGTCTCTACAATCACATTGTCCCCCTGCTGAATTTCCAGCTTTCCCGGGGAGAAAAAGTAAATCTTTCCGGCTGTCCGAAACCTTACTCCTATTACTTTTATCATATTGTCAATTCTCCTTTATCGTCAAAAGCAAAAGCTCCATTACCAATTCAAAATTAACATTGGCCTTTAAACGCTGCTTTGCTTTCTCCAGGCTTTCAAGTATCAGCTCAATCCCTTCATAGGAACTTTTACGCGCTCTTTCTTGAATATAGGTCAGCTGATCTTTAAAGACTACCTTATCCATTTCCTTTGTCGCTTTGTACAACAAGACATCCCGGTACCATATCATAATAATGTCCAGATAGTCATTAATCTCCAATTTATAGGAACTGATCTTTTTAATCGCTTTTACAATCTCACTGACATCCATCTCATTAATGTACTTCAAAAGCTGTACTGCTTCTTCCCGGATCTCATTGAAATATTCCGAATTTGCCAACATAATGGCCCGCCCCATATTTCCCTGTGCAAAGGCAGTACACATATCTGCTTTGTAATCCGGTATCTGCATTGTCTCCATAAGATATTTCCGAATCAGTGTATCTCGGATATTTCTAAGTTTCAGCATAACACATCTGGATGTAATAGTTGGAAGAAGCACCTCTGCATTTTCTGTCAAAAGAAAGATAACCGCATATTCAGGAGGTTCCTCTATCGTCTTTAATAGTGCATTTTGCGCCTGCACAGTCATCAAATCTGCTTCAGCTATAATATAAATTTTATATGGTCCCTGATAAGGTTTTATCTGTATGTCGTTATTCACCTGCTGGCGAATATCATCTACACTGATAGTATTGGGTTTCTCGTGATTCACACGAATAATGTCAGGGTGGTTTCCGCTCTCTGCCTGTCTGCAGGAATGACATACATTACATGGATCCGGTCCTCCTTTTTCGCACAACAATGTTGTAGCAAACAGATTTGCCAACATCTTTTTACCGGAACCTCTTTCTCCATTCAGGATATAGGCGTGGGACACCTTGTTCTCCTCTACTGCATTGTGTATATATTTTATAATATCTTTATGTCCTACGACGTCTTTAAAGCTTGCCATTGTATATTACCTCTGTAATTTCCTCTAAACATTGTTCTTTTTTACTGTTATCAAATCTTCTTGTGATATTCAGCTTGTTTAAATTTTCTTCTGAAAAATCCTCTTCGTCTGCCAGGAATCGGCGACACATTTCTTTATATTTGGGCTGTGTCTGCTGCCGTTCCCTAAGAAGCGCTCTTGTAAGACGCTCTCCATCTTCGACTTCTATATAAAGGGGAATCAAATATTCTTCCCCGTAATATTCTCTCATTTTTCCATATGATTCCAGCGTGCCGATCATAAGATAGTCTGACTGATTCAGATCGATCTGCCCATCTGCAGCAGTAAAATATTTCCATATTCCATGGACTGTGTGATAGGAACGAATCTCAATAATTTTATGCTGTGCTTCCATTTCAGCCAATTCATTTTCATCCGTAAAAAAATATTCTACTCCATTTTGTTCCCCGGCCCGGATAGGTCTTGTCGTATACGGCACAACCATTCTAAGCTGTGGGCAACGCTCCTTAAGTTCCCTAAAGATCGTATCCTTTCCGGATGCACTTTTTCCCATAATATAAAATATTTTACCCATTGATCCAGACTCCAATACTTCCTTGTTTTTCCAGGCCTTCTACCTTAAAGCCCAGATTCTGATAAATTTCAAGCTGTTTTATACACTCTCTGCTAATCTGCTCTCCCGGTACAATGATCGGACACCCTGGCGGATAAAGGTAAGCATATTCCAGAGAAATCTTTCCTTCACTCTTCTCAAGAGGTAAATATTCTTTTTCTCTCTCCGGGCAAAGGGCTGCTCTAGCGCTTGTGTAAATCACAGGATTTTTCGGAAGTTCCGTTATTTCCTCTTCCTGTGTATTTTTTTCATTTTGTACGGTAGCATCTAATTCCATGAGAGCCTGCTCAAGTCTTTCAAATCCTTCTTTCGTATCTCCGGGAGATGTCATGGCAAGTATATAAGATCCTGCTGCCATCTCCATCTGAAGGTGATATTCCGATAAAAGTTTCCAGTAAAGCTCCCTGCTGGTTATATCTGTATCTCTTACTGAAATCACAATCTTAGAGCGATCGTATCTTTCAGTCTGTACCAGTTTTAAGTGTTTCAAATTCTGCAAATTTCTTCGCATTGTATCAAGATTTTTTACATAAGGTTTGAAAAGCTGATCCTTCTCTTCCTGGAGCATTCTGATACATTCGTGAATACTCGCCATCAAAATATAAGAAGGACTGCTGGACTGGAATATATCCAGATAGTTGGAAATTCTCCTTGAGTCCACATATTCCCCTCTCACATGGAGCAACGCTGTCTGTGTCAGCGATGGAAGGGTTTTATGCAGACTATGAATCACCACATCCGCCCCTTTTTTCAACGCGTTGTCCGGGAAATACGGATGAAATCCAAAATGTGCTCCATGCGCTTCATCTACAATCAAAGGAATCCCTTTTTCATGGGCTGCTTCTGCAATTGATTGAATGTCTGAGACAACTCCGTCATAGGTAGGCGATACAATGACAACCGCCTTTATCCGGGAATACTTAGTAAGCGCAGTTTTCACTGCGCTTACGGAGATTTCCGTATTTAACTGAAACTGACGGCTGAAGTCCGGATGAAGATAAACTGGTTCCAGCTCGTTTAAAAATATGGCATGATAAACGGATTTATGACAGTTCCTGGACACAAGAATCTGATCCCCTTTTTGCGTCGACCCAAGAATAGCGCTCAAAATACCTACTGTACTTCCATTCACAAGAAACCTGGTTTCTTTAGCGCCATAAAGCGCTGCTGCCTGTTCCTGGGCTTCCTTTAAAATACCATCTGCATGATGCAGGTCATCAAATCCTTCAATCTCTGTAATGTCAAGTCCATAGGGAAGCCCCTGGCCAAAACGTTTAATATTTCTTTTGTGTCCCGGCATGTGAAATCCATAGTAATCTTCACTGCTGTATGCCTTCAGCCTACTATATAGTGTTTCCATATACGTTTTTTACAAAGCTCCTAGAATAAAATTTCTACAGTCTTTTCAGAAGCTCTTCTCTTTCTTTTTCATAACCCGGTTTTCCAAGAAGTGCAAACATGTTTTTCTTGTAGCTTTCTACACCTGGCTGATTAAACGGATTTACTCCAGATACGTATCCGCTTACGCCGCATGCAAATTCGAAGAAATAGAACAGCTGTCCCAGATAGAACTCATTCTGCTCCGGAATATTTACCATCAGGTTCGGAACATTTCCATCTGTATGCGCCAGCACTGTACCGTTCATTGCACTCTTGTTTACAAAATCAACCGTTTTTCCTGCCAGATAATTCAATCCGTCCAGATCAACCGGTTCTTCATTCAAAATGATCTCTTCCTTGGACGTTTCTACATTCATCACAGTTTCATACATGATACGGCTTCCATCCTGAATAAACTGTCCCATAGAATGGAGATCTGTAGTAAGATCCACAGACGCCGGGAAAATTCCCTTCTGATCTTTCCCTTCGCTCTCACCGTACAGCTGTTTCCACCATTCAGATACATAGTGAAGGCTTGGTTCATAGTTTGCCAATACTTCCACAGATTTTCCTTTTCTATGCAAAATGTTACGAATCGCTGCATACTGAAGTGCATCGTTTTCTTCAAACGGATTGTTCAAAGCCATCTCTCTTCCGGCCGCTGCACCTTCCATCAGTTTTTCAATATCTGCCCCACTGACTGCAATTGGAAGAAGTCCTACTGCTGTCAGTACTGAGAAACGTCCTCCTACATCGTCCGGAACAACAAATGTCTCATAACCCTCCTCTGTAGCAAGATTCTTCAAAGCTCCCTTCGCTTTATCTGTTGTAGCATAAATTCTCTTTGCTGCTTCTTGTTTTCCATATTTTTTCTCCAGCATTTCCTTAAAAATACGGAATGCTATAGCCGGCTCTGTTGTAGTTCCGGATTTGGAAATAATATTTACGGAAAAATCTCTTTCTCCAATTACGTCTATAAGATGTTTCAGATAGGTACTGCTTATGCTGTTTCCTGCATAGTAAATTTCCGGTGTCTTGCGGATTTCCTTTGGAACCATATTATAAAAGTTATGGCGCAAAAATTCGATTGCTGCCCGCGCTCCCAGATAAGATCCTCCGATTCCAATGACAATCAGCACTTCGGAATCTGCCTTGATTTTTTCTGCTGCTTTCTGAATACGGGCAAACTCTTCTTTATCATAATCAACCGGGAGATCAATCCAGCCAAGGAAATCATTTCCTGCGCCAGTTCTTTCTGTCAGCACATCTTTTGCTTCTCCCACAATTTTCTTCATAGCTTCTATCTCATGTTCTTTCACAAATGCCGCTGCTTTTGAATAATCAAATGTCACTTTACTATTCATAGTAATACCTTCCTTCTATCTATCTTATGTTATTTCCAGCCGGACACCTCTGTTAATGTGTGTCCTCTGGCGGCTTTCTGACGTATGCGCAACACATTCTGTCCGTATCGCACACTACGTTATTTTTATTTTATCAGTATTGCCCCCTCTTGGCAAGAAAAATAGGGCAAGGAAATCCGGTGTGCAAAATCAGGCCAAAAACTCTTCCAAAATCTCTCTTATCAGCACTTCCTTGGGTATATCCTTTTCTTTTTCCCTATCATCTCTTAGCTGATTTTTCGAATCTAATGATGGCTCTTCCCTCTTTTTGGCAACCGTACTTCTTTCAGAACTGATTTTTGTACGCTGGCTAAAAACAGTATTCTGTTCTTTTTTCTGCTCTTGCGAATTTTTTAATTTGGAAATCTCCGGCTCCATATTATTAGCTGCATCCCATGTTCCTTCTGTCTTTGCAGAAGCCTCTTGCCTCGGCATCTCCAAACCTGTCTCTGCTGTCTGGAACGCTCTGTCTGCCGAAACAGGTTCTGCTGCCGACTGGGGGACTACTGCTGCCTGTGGTTCCGTTACCGCCTGTGAAACTACTGCATTCTGCACAGAAACTCTTTCCGGTTCAGGCGGTGCCATTTCTTTCCACTCTTCTCGGATTTCCTTTTTCTGGGCTTTCTCATACCGACGAGCGCAAATATTTTCCAAATAATCTACCATATAATTTTTGACTGCTTCCAACTGATACTTTTCGTCTCCTGTTAGTTGGAACAGGAATACAAGAATGGCCGTTCCGGCCCCTCCGGCGCCGTACTTCAGCACCTGATCTGCCATACCATATAAGGAATACCAGGCAATTCCTCCGGCAAGTCCAAAAATCAGGCAGAGCCACACCGCTGCCTTTTCCATCCGTCTCCATGTATGAAGACGAAGACCTGCCACACGGTATTCATAGAGATACTTTCCTACAAAAGCATCTACATTCTGTACTCTGTCACTGATCATACAGGTATGTTCGAATTTCGCCTTGATCAGCCGGACCAGTGCATGATTGCTCTTGTTCATATTTCCAGCTGCTCTTACCAGCCTTTTTAAAGAAAGCCCTGCCACACATTTACTAAGTACTCCTAATACCGCCGCTATTCCGTTTAATATAACCAGAATCTGCTTATCCAATACCACTTCTAACATCATCAAACCCTCCTTCTTTGATTCGATTATACTCGAACCGGAAGAAGAAATCAGAAAAACCGTTCAACACTTTCCGCCCTTGTTTCCTTGATTTTTGTTGGTTTTTCTTCTATTTTGCCAAAAGCAGCAGGGCTCATTTCTTAGATCCGCGGTAAGAGATTTTTTACAAGCCGCACACTATGGCTGATTGCCTGCTGTTCAAAGGCCGGATAATCCATCGTCGCACTATTGTCGGCTTTATCCGAAATCGCACGGATTATGACATACGAAATTTTGTTCAGGTAGGCTGCATGTGCAATTCCAGCACCTTCCATCTCTGTGCACAGTGGATGAAATTTTTCTACAATCTTTTCTTTCACTTCTTTTGAAGATACAAACTGATCTCCGGTCACAATCCGCCCCGTGAAGGTATGAATATCCGGATTTGCCTCTTCATTTGCCTCTTTTGCAAGCTGAATCAGACGCTCATCTGCCGGGAAAGAAAAAATGTCCATCTGAGGAATCTGACCTGGTTCATAACCAAAATTCACTGCATCCATATCATGATACAAAGCATCCGTGGAAATGACCATATCACCAATATCAATCCTTGCATCCAAAGATCCTGCTATTCCTGTGTTAATCAACACATCCACCTTATATACTGTGGCAAGAACCTGCGCACATAAAGCAGCATTCACTTTGCCAATTCCACTGCGAACCACAGTCACATCTTTGCCGCAAAGTTTTCCTTTCACAAAGGTCATACCAATTCGTTCCTCTGTTTTTTCTATTTCCATGGCTTCTTTCAAAGCTGCCACTTCATCTTCCATAGCACCAATAATACCTATCATAAACTTCTCCTCCTTTTACTGTTATCACTTCATTGAGTATATGCGTTCTTAGTTGCTTTGGCAAGTCCAGGATACTACCCCGGCCAACAGGAAAATCACTGGAAAAGGCAGTTTTTTAAATAGACTTGCAAACAAGGGACTGTATCTGTCATAATAATAGCGGTGATATTTTCTTAAATTATGGAGGAGGTATAGATATGCAATACAGACCTATGGGTGTCTGTTCCAGACAGATCAATGTAGAATTAGATGGAGACACAATTAAATCGGTAGAGTTCGTCGGAGGATGCGCCGGCAATACAATGGGAATTTCGCACCTCGTCAAAGGAATGAATGTTGACGAAGCTATAGAACGCATGGAAGGAATCCGCTGCGGAAACAAGCCAACATCCTGCCCGGATCAGCTGGCAAAAGCTCTTCGCGCCGCAAAAAGTTGTTAATACTTTAACAGGAGACGTAACACTTTTAAAGTTTACTACGTGCCAAATTGATTTATACCCTGTGTATTTTTGTCAATTTATTATATTTATAATGAGAAAAGGAAGGACAGCGATTATGCTCTCCTTCCTCTCCTTGTTTTTTGGTTTGTTCTCTTTTTTCTTTTCGCTGGAACTGCTGTATTTACTACTTTGCGACGACTTTAGTCTTTTCAGACCTGATGACGGCTTCTCAATGTAAGGAAAAAATAAAAAAATTAGGTTTAATATAGTTTCCGATTTGCACCGCAAAGTAGTAAATACAACAGTCCCAGCAGCCTTGGTCATGTTTGTGGTTAATACAAAGTTTTACGGCTCCTCAATGTAAATACCATTGGTGTAAGAACTACTCATGTCATTTCCAGCCGAATGTATACAGCGAACCCGGTAATACCAGTCCCCTTCTACTTCCAGCCTTTTACTGGTACTAACAGAAATAGAATCCTCATTCTCCTTCTGCCAGGTTTCTACATAATGCCAGTCATCATTTTCATCCTTTGCCCGTTCCACCATTACAGAAATTTTCACAGATGGAACTTCATGTTGAGCAATAGTCGTTCCTCCTGCATAGATAGCACCCGGACCCAGTCTTACAATTTTAGAATACCCAATCTGAAGATCCGCACCTCTGGTCATTGGTGTTGCTATACCTGTAGCCTCCGTATCATGTGTCAGATATGAGTTCTCATTCATAGGTTGACTTTCAGTCGCTTTTGTTTGGAATCCCGCGCTGATTGTTAATCCCATAATCATCACAGCAGCACAGCATACAGATATAATCTTTTTCTTCATATCATCCCTCCACACTTCCTACTTTTCTTTCCTCATATATTAAGACACATAACCTAACAAAAACTGACGGGATTTTTATAAAAAATGTAAATTTCCCAAAATTTCTTCCAAATCTTCCCTCTCCATAACCCCTGTCAACTGATAATGGATCTTCTGATAATCAAATTCTGCCGAATATTCTGTTTCATTACTGTCAGAAAGCAAATATTCTTTTATTTTTACTGAAAAATTATTTGTTTCATAATAATAGGTATCTACTAACTGATCTTCTATATCTAAACTAAATGAATGATCCACATAAGACAGACTAATGGCATAAGAAATAACATTTCCTTTTCTGTCAAAAAATAGGTTTGCCGTCTGCAACATTTCATCAATTTCAACTCCAATAAACTGCAGTTCTCCAACATTAGTCAATAATCTTACCGGATCTATCCCTAATTTATCTTTAATCTGCTGATAGGCTTTTTCTTCTTCACTTTCCCCAGATTTTAATGTCTCGTTATTGTCTGATTCTATCTGTGTCATCTCTCTTCCGCCCACAACCTGTTGCATAACTTCCAACACCCTCTCCGGGCCACCGACGCTGGTAATGCTAAGCCCCAGCACAAACACCATGACAGCCGCAACTGCCACAGCACGTTTCCATCCCATCCGATGTTTTCTCGCAAATCGCTGCCTCTTCTCTTCTTCACGCTCTTTCTGTAGCATTCTCCCCAGCTGAAGTGCCTCCTGGTCTTCTGCAGATAGCCTGCTTAATACTTTCTGCTTTTCATATTCCCGGATTTGTTCATACAGCTTTTCCTTTACGCCATCATCCGGTGACAGATCCGTAAGCTCCGGATGTTCCATTAACTCCTTCTCTATTTGCTCCGCTTCCTGCTGAAGCTGCTTATTCAAAAACTGACTAAATTGTTCGTTCTCGAATTGTTCGTTCATGACATACCTCTTTTGATTTTCTATATTATAATATTTTCATTTATGAGTTTTTCTTGACCCTTGCCTTAGTTACGTTTACAATTATCTTAGAATGTTTGAATCGGAGGAACAATATGAAACGTATCATTTTAACCGGTGGCGGTACCGCCGGCCATGTTACCCCTAATATTGCATTATTACCGCGTTTAAAAGAATTACAGTATGATATTCACTACATTGGTTCTTACAACGGTATTGAAAAAGAATTAATTGAGCAGTTCGGCATTCCCTATCATGGAATTTCTTCCGGAAAGCTCCGCCGCTACTTCAGCCTTCAAAATTTCACGGATCCTTTCCGTGTATTAAAAGGATTTGGTGAAGCGAAAAAATTAATCAAGCTCCTTAATCCTGATGTTATTTTTTCTAAAGGCGGCTTTGTATCTGTCCCTGTTGTAATGGCCGGAAAAAAATGTAAAGTACCTACTATCATACACGAATCTGACATGACTCCAGGTCTTGCCAACAAACTATCCATCCCATCCGCAACGAAAGTCTGCTGTAATTTTCCGGAGACTGTAAAGCTTCTCCCCGCAGACAAAGCCGTTCTGACGGGCTCTCCTATTCGCCAGGAATTATTAGAAGGCGATAAAGAAAAAGCCAGATCTTTTACAGGATTGTCTCCCGATAAACCAGTTATTCTTATTATCGGCGGAAGTCTTGGTGCTGCTGCAATTAATGATGCTGTACGCAGTAATCTTCCTGAGATATTAAAAGAATTTCAGGTCATTCATTTATGCGGACGCGGAAAGCTCGATCCTACTTTAAACAATATAAGCGGCTATGTCCAGTATGAATATATCAAAGACGAGTTAAAAGATCTGTTTGCCTTAACAGATATTGTGATTTCAAGAGCCGGTGCAAACGCCATCTGCGAACTGCTTGCTCTTCACAAACCCAATCTTTTAATTCCGCTCTCTGCCAACGCCAGCCGCGGTGACCAGATCCTGAATGCCCGTTCCTTTGAACGTCAAGGATTCAGTCTTGTTTTGGAAGAAGAAAATATTACCAATGAAACTTTACTTTCGTCCATCCATGAATTGTACGCAAATCGCCAGCAGTACAAAGACGCTATGGCGAAATCTCAGCAACAAAACTCTATTGACACTATTATTGATTTAATTGAATCTGCTGTCAATGAGTAATATTTTTATAAAAAACAGGTGTCATTTCGGCACCTGTTTTTACGCTTCATGGATGTGGTCATATTCTTCTCTGTAGTGTTCCTTTATCCAATTCCTTGCTCTATACAACATACTATGTAACGTATCCAAATTAACACCCATACACTCTGCCACTTCTTTCTGTGGCTTTTCCATACAATAGACTAAGGTTACCGCATCGTACCATCTGCGGTTCTTTTCATACAGTGCATCCAAAATCGTTGTTGTTGATGTAAGCACTTCTCTTCGCCAGAGTTTTTGAAAGAATATATTTTCACTGCTTTTGCTGGAGCCCAATTTATCCTCTCTAAATTCTTCAAAATCTACAAGCTGTTCTCTTCTTCGATCTCTTTTATAATTCAAAGCGATATTTCTAGTTGTGATCAAAAGCCACTGCTTCGTATTCTCAATCACAGCATGCTCCATGTAAATATAATATCTAAGAAATGCTTCCTGCATAATGTCTTCAGCAGCGTGCCAATCCTTTGCATACATCATTGCTGTCTGAAACACTTTGTCCTTGTGCTGTTCATATATGGCGTCGAATCCGGATCTTCCTATGAATTCTATTTCCACATCAATATTCCTTTATCCTTTATATTGCTTTTTACCTTAATCTTCTTTTAATTTTGCTAAAATATCATCTCTTTCCTCATCTGTAAGCTCACCCATTTTCCATCCAAGTCCAACCTGATCTCCCTTATAACGAGGAATCAGATGCATATGAAAATGGAACACGGTCTGACCTGCAGTTTCTCCATTATTCTGGACAATATTATAACCATCACATCCCAGCACCTCTGTAAGTTTTGTAATCATTTTTTTTGCGACAGGCAAAGCCTTTGCTGCAAGATCATCTGGAATCACATAGAGATTCTCATAATGTTCTTTAGGCAAAAGAAGCGCATGTCCCTTAGACGCAGGTCCAAGATCCAAAATAATGCGAAAATCCTCATCCTCATAAAGTGTTGCAGATGGAATTTCACCATTTGCTATTTTACAGAAAATACAGTTTTCATCTCTCATACAGTTATCCCTCTTTCTTTCATGAAATAATAATTGAATATTTGAACCGCCAGTGCTAAACTTGAAGTCCAGAAAGGCGGTAATATCCTATGTTTACAAGTACTGATTACGACAAATTAGAACAGTTAATGGCAGAAAAAAATGAAAATCGAGTTCTCATCCAGAAACTTCTGTCCTCTCAGGAAGAAGCAATATCAACCATTAGCCATGAAATTCGAAATCCTCTCACATTAATTTACAGTACACTTCAGTTATTGGAATCTCGACATCCTGAAATTATTTCTGACCGTTATTGGCGTTCTATGCGCGAAGATATTGAATATATGAAACAACTCCTTGAAGAGTTATCCTCTTTAAATCACAGCGCATCCTTAAGCTGCTCTACATTTTCCTTTCGCGAATTCATGGAACTTATTGTACTCTCCTTTGCCTCATCCTGTACAGATAATTCAATTGAATTTACCTCTTTTTTATCTCCCACGCTTCCGTCTATTAACGCAGATCGTACAAAGCTGAAAGAAGTTTTTTTAAATATTCTGCGCAATGCTGCTGAAGCTGTAGAATACTCCGGAACTATCCGGCTGGATGCACTTGTAAAAGACCACCATATTGCTGTACAAATCGCCGATTCCGGATGTGGAATCTCCAGTGAACAACAGGAAAAAATCTTTCAGCCCTTTGTAACTTACAAATCCGGAGGAACCGGACTGGGACTTGCCATTGCTCACCGGGTCATTGAAGCCCATGGTGGTCAAATCTCTGTAAAATCAATGATCGGAAAAGGAACCATATTCACAGTTCTTCTTCCAATATAAGCATACTGCCAAAAGGAATCCACAAATAAGCCCTCCAATGTGAGCGTAGTTATCTACCCCTGTGCTGGTAAATCCATAATACAATGTAAATACCACCATCCATGTCAGCCCTCTGCCAGATATTCTGCCAATTCTTCCGTGATTTCTAATAGCAATATAAAGAAGTGCTCCGATTATTCCAAAAATAGCTCCTGATGCACCCGCACTGACTGCATACTCTCCTGTTCTGACATCTATAGCCATGGAGAGCAGATTGCCAGCAATTCCGGAACCCATATATATAATAGCATATTTTATTTTACCAACCGTTAATTCAAGTTGCCAGCCCAACAATCCCAGACTGAGCATATTATTCATAAGATGAGAAAAATCAAAGTGCAGAAAAATGCTGGTTATAATTCGATAGTATTCCCCCTGGCCAACAAGCGGTGTAAGCATTGCACCATGCTCTATCATAAAAACCGGATCTTCTGTTCTTCCTTGGAAAACCAGAAAGAAAAATATGACCACATTTGCTGCCATCAACCCTATCGTTACTACTGCCTTTTTTTGGTACATTTTTCTCTCCTTCGACAATATTCGTTCAAATATAATTTTTGAATCTACTTAAAATGTATAGTATTATTATAGCATAATTCGAAACGGAGTGTGTATTTTTATTATCTATGCAACACATTGAAGCATTTCCTTCAAAATACCACATTTTGTTATAATTCTTCTTCATTAATATAAATCCCATCCCAAGTTTTCCATCCCGGTTTTTTATGCCGTTTCAGAAAATTTTTTACGGGATCCCACATATTGTCAGTCTCTCGAAGTATGTTACTTCCCTTTTCCTGGCTACTGATCCAATCATGCTCTTTTGTGTCATAAACAAATTTTTCTGTCTCTGGATCTATATGTTCAAGCATTGCTGCATTTTTTTCTTCTTCCTCTTTTTCCAAATCCTTTAATATCTTTTTTAAATTATAGTTTTCACGCATAGTCTCTTTATGAAGAAAAAATGCGCATTTTACACTGTCATCATCCTGATAATCTGTCCACTGTACAAAATCTTCCGTTATTTTGTGAAAAGCCTTCCAGATATCCCAGCCTCCTGCCGGATAATAACAAAAGGTATATTCTCCATTTTCATAAAAAATGAATTCCGGATCAAGTACAATCCTATCTGCATCCAAAAGATATCTTGCCGCCTCATTTAGCAGGCATATAACTTTCTTTGTAAATCTTTTCATTTCTTCTTTGTCAATCTTTTGTTCTTCAAACATTGACTTCATACTTCTTTTTCCACTAATATTATACTCATACAAACTAACACCATCTTGCCCTCGTCCTTTTAACTCCAAAAATCCATTTAGGTGATTTTCTGTCAACATATGCATTTGATAATCCTCTACATAGGTCTCTTGTTTTTCAAAAATCACTACTGACAGTTCCAGCCCTCTTCTATATTCCACCTTTTCTATTCCATAATTTAATTCTAACATAGTCTATCCCTCACACTGCTATTTTTCGCAAATCGCGTATATATTTTTCTGGATCAGTCACTTTCATCGTATGTTTTACTGATACTGACATACCTTTTCTTTGCGAATAAGCAAAAACCACAATCTGTTTTTCTCCAACTTGCACTTCTACATCTGCATCAGGAAACAAAATACACTTTCCATGGATCCTTTCCCGAAACGCCTGAACCAGAATATCCGAGTCAACCCCTTCCTTTTCTCTTGCCTTTGTACTTCCAACCACTGCTGTTTCATAAGCACACGAAGAAATAATATTCTTGTCATGAAAATAAAATAATATTATTATGCCAGCTGCTAATACCATTCCTAAAATAGGCATTAAATATGCCGCTTCTACCGTCAGGCTGCCTTGATATCCTTTCTTTAATATCTTTTCCAAACCTTTTCCCGCCTTCTCTGCCACCCTATCTATTTTTATACTATCTATTAATGTATTCACTTGCCATAAGAACAATAAAACCGACTGTTATAAAAGGAGACATTGGAAGCGCCGTATGTCTGGACCACTTTTTCTTTATAAGACATATCCCTGCTGCTATCGCCATAATCATCCACGCCACCATCAACACTTCCAAAAGTGTCCAAATTCCCAAATAAATCCCAAGAATCGTTAAAAGCCACACATCTCCATATCCCACCGACTGGTCTGTCGCATATGCTATCACCAGCAAAACGCCTCCTATGGCCGCCCCGGCCACAGAAACATACCAGGAATTTTCTGAGAAACCTATGCTATATCCTACTGCAAGTATAGTCCCAATAACCAGAACAAATCCTGATATTTTCCTAAAAAATATATCATATACCGATATTCCAGCAAGAAATCCCAAACATATCAAACTATCTACACTAATAATCTGAAGTACTTTTGTCATCCACATTTTGAACAAGCTCCCTTCCCAACTGCTTCTGTTATTGGTACTGCATAAATTGTTCGTTTTAGTCCGCTGCAACTTATGGACGAATGATAGCGATTTCCATAATCTGTAATATATACTTGTCCTTCTAGATGCATAGCCATACACTTTTCACAAGGATAATATTTTCCCTGGCTTGCATTTCTAAGATTTTCCACCTCATCTGCTAATACTGGTTTAATACTTAGTTCCAAATAGGTACAATGATAATCTTTGTGATATACCATTCCTGTTTCCGTAATATAGACAACGTCTTCTTCCCCATACCCTAATGCTGTTGTCTCATAACCAGTCCAGCCTTTTACTTTGACGCTTTCTTCCATAGGAACTGTAATTCTTCCGAAAATTCTTACAGGAAGAATTACCTGATAATTTATTCGGATTTCCATAATTCCGGTGAACGGAGATATATATGATTTCTCACAATGTAGACCCTGGCTTCCCCCTTCTACCATGCTTTTATTCAACCGTTCTTCTCCAACGGATTGAATAATGCCTTTTTCTATTTCTCCTGGAATAAGTACTGGTTTCAAATACGCTTCCTGTGCCGTCTCTTTTGCCGCCGACTGCATTCCGCTTCGTATACTGGTTCTAATCGACATTACTTCCAGCATATAGCAAAGTGCAATCACCGCCAGAAAAAACATCGGTACTGCTAAAGCTGCTTCTATTGTTATACTGCCGGAAACACAGAAAGACGCCCTTTTGCTTAAATGACAATTATGACGATGTGAGATAATCTGATTAGAGAACATATATTTTTCCGTGAAAGTCATTCTTTTCCCCCTTCCTATCGTAAAATAATTTGTTCAAAAGGACGTCTTTCCATGTTTCCGGCCTCTGGTTTCAGTTATATCCAAAATAAGTAGAAAAGCTATAAGAAATACCTCTTCGAAGTTTACAAACAGATTCAAATTCCAGTTTCGTAATACAATAATCTGCATGAAACCACTTTAATCCCAATTCGATCCTCATTTTTTGTTCTATTAGATTTAAGCTGCGTTGTGCGGTCTCTTGGGTATTTTGTAAAAATAATAGAATTTTTAGATAATCGTTATAAGACAATCCGTTCTCTACATTCTGGCCGCTATTCCACTCCCCATTTTGTCCCAAGCCAGATAGAGACGAAAGCTGAAGTTGCCAATTTTTCTGGTCTTTCATTAAAGATACTTTTTTCCCATCCAACAAGCATCTTATATCCATTACGCTCTCTCCAAAAGCCCATGCAAAAATAAGGGCCTGCGTTACTGCTTCTGTAATAGCCGGAACAGCCAGCAAAGTACACATTGTAAGTGCCGCAGTTCTTGCCTCTGCCTTCTTTACATCGTCACTTTGCAAATAAATATAATTAGGAACCATACGAATCAAAAGAATTTTCCGAACAACACTTTCCAAATTTTCTCTGTCACTTTCTTTCCCTCCAAGGATATACTCCAACTCATATTCCAGTACTCTTGATGAACTATTTCTGCTCTTCTTCTCTTCTGGAACTGCAGATTCAAAATGATCCAGAAGATAACCTCCCAATCCCAGCGAACTAGCTTCGTTTTTATTTGAAACATCTTGAAAAGTGCCATATCCCTCTTCTCTATCTCTATGGAACACCAGCGAAGACAAATCAAAACTTTTCGCCGACACCGCCTTCTCCTTGGGCATAACAAGATTCAAAAGCGGCGCATTGTTTAGTTTAAAAACAGTATTTAATGGGTTATCCTCTGTAGGCAGCTGCTTTTCATTTTGTTTCAATAAATCTTCTAAAAGTCTACTCTGTCCCTCCACTTCTTGCTGCAATTTCTGTGCTTCTTCATTTTGATTTTTCCAGCTTTGTGCTTCACTTAGAAAACTCCCCAACCTGTCCAAGCCATATTTATGCATTGCCCACTGATTGATCTGCTCAAGAAACGGCTCCCCTCCACGATCCGTCAGAATTTCCATCCTTTTTACATTATGTTCCATATTTGCCGCCCCGTAATAGCCCAGCCGGTCCTGTATTCTATTTAAAGAGTAATTGCCGCTTTCATAGCTCCCTTCCAGGACAAACAAATCAAATTCTTCCAGCATTTCTTTCTGGTATTCCGCAAAAACAGATTCTACTGCCCGATTCATATCCGCTCTTCTATAATTTTTTGCGCCTTGTATAGATGCACTTTCCATCAGACACCCGGCAAAAGAAATCAACAAAATAAAAATCAGTGCTAGAAATGCTGTCATTTCTCCACAGAGCTTTCCAGCGTTTTCAGATACCGGCACTTTCGCTTGTAATTTTTTGAAATATTGTCTCCACCAAGCTGGTAAGCTGAGATTTAAAAATAATGACAAGACCAATAAGCACCACCATAAATTTAGCCCCATCTCTGGAAACCGCATGGATACTGGGTGTAACCACAGCCTCCGGCATGCACCTTAGTTACTTTTTCTATTGAATAAAAAAATACGGCAGCCTTAATTTTCCAATCAAGTTACCGTATTGTCCATAATTTTCTATTTTATTTTTATGTGCATATTTATTTTTGGTATGCGCTTTTAATCTTCCCTAAAAGTTCTTTATTAGATTTTATAAATATTCATTCCAAAACCATTCACATTCTAGTATTGACTCATACACCGCTGCTTGCCATGTATTTAATCTAACTTCTCTTGCTTCATCAATACATTCTTTTATATGTTCTTCAACAGCAATTCTTCCTGATTTTTTCAACAATCTACGCAGTCTTGGTAAACATCCTGTAAACATTTCACATGCATAAGGCTTGTAAAGTTTATTCAAACCAAACTTTTCAAAATGATAGCAGGCTCTTTTATATTTTAAATCGTCCCAGTTCTTAGGTTTTTTAACATAAAATTCAAAAGTAATCGGATCTTCTTCAATCATTTTTGCTTTTATCCATACTTCATCTGTAAAATCATCATAATATGGATGTATTGTTTCCTTTTCTCGACAAATAGAAATATCATTAAACTTATCTTTATTACAATCTGAACAAGCTGGTATAAGATTATAGGGTGTAACTGCATATAGTGGAAACTTTGACTTAGGCAAATAATGATCTAATGTTTTCACCTCTCTTTGACCGCATAATGGACAGCGACCATACGGCGCAAGAAGTTTAATTGCATCATAATATTTTCGTCCACCTTGTTCTTTACGGGCAAATTTTTGATCATACAATTTTTGCATATCCCTTTTTGTTGCTCCGCCTTTAATATTTTCATGTTCCTTTAATCTTCCTAATTGTCCTTTTTGAGCAAGTTCATCATATTCCTTGCTTTTACTAACAATTTCATTCTTGCTTGATACTACTCTAGATTTAGTAGAATTCTTTGTATCACGCATATTGCTTATGCAGTCATCTATTATATTCTCTTGGTTATATATTGGTTTTTTTAACTTAATCATCCTCTTCTTCCTTTGTATGCTCTTTTTCATACATATAAGATTTCAAAATTGCTCTCGCTTCAATTCCTAACTCACCATGAAAAAATCTTACTGCTCCTTTATATGTTTTCTTCTTCTCTGCCACTGTTTGTAGCATTTTATGAAATCCCGAATTTGTAACCTCATAACCAAATATTTCGCTTGTTAATTCACCAAGATTTTCTCCAAAGGTTTCAATTTTAGGGCGCTCAATCTTCAAATATTTTCCTGATCTTCTTAAAATCCATACACACTTTTTAGGAACTTCTTGAACAATCACCGGCGAATGCGTTGAAATAATTCCTACCCCGTTTCTATATATTAAAAGATTTGATAAAGCTCGAATAAATGCTGATACAAGAGGAGGATGCAAATGTTCTTCTGGTTCATCCAACAAAACTAGTGTTTTTTCTTCAACTAGTTCCACTAATTTTGCAATAGTAAGCAAGATTACCTTATGTCCTGAACTCAGCCTCATAAATTTAGGTATAATTTCATTTCTATAGCATTCTCGTTCTATTCTCACCCTATATTGAGGCACAGTTTCGCCCTCATTTTTCGGATTATCATTTTTTATTTCATTTAGAATACTCTTACTTGTATCAACTTCTGACCAGTCTTTTATATGTAGTTCTGTGAAAGTATTATCCGACTCTAATATATCGACTGTATCTTTCCACAGTTTATTTTTACTTCCTTTAATTATTTTATATAAACTATCAAAAAAATCCTCTGCTAATCGCTTACCTCCTTTGATAGAATCCTTTCCTACTAATCCCACAAATGTATAGGGTATAGGCAATTTACCCGAATACTCTGAAAAGTCAACCGCTTTATCAAATGCACTAAATGAAACAAAAACAATATTAGAAAAGTCACATGACCACCCTTCAACTTTTCCATATTCCATCTTCTCTTCATCGATTTCAAGAGCATATAACATCCTTTTTAATATTGTTGTTTTACCTACGCCATTTTTCCCAATCACTACGTGTATATTAGTAGGTGGCATCGTTTCAATTTCAACATCAAACTTCATTTCAAGATTTTTGTCATCAATAAAATCTTTTTCCGGCAATATATATTTAAAATTATAGTCCGTTAGTTTAGCGCCTCCATGTGCCATACGATGAAATTGACCTTTAACTGTACTGCTCGTTATATCTCTCATCAAAGAAACTGATGTTACATCATATTTTATAACTTTAGAAAATAATTCTAGATTGAAAGCAATATCGTTCAAGTTCTTTAAATATTCCTCGCGAAACGGTTGATTCTTTAATTCTTCATAATATGATTCACTTGTTCCTAATGAAAAAAACTCGTCTCCAATTTTTCCAAATTTAGCTGGCAATACCGGTCGTCTTCCCTTCTGATTCTTTTGGCCAATCTTCACAGCACCAATACTTTTACGATTTCCATCTGAATCAAAATAAACTACGTCAAAAACCGTTTCATAGGTGAACCAATCGTCCCAATTATTGTTAACAAGATATATCGTATTTATTTCCCCTGACCATACAGAATCCACTACTTTAAATTGCATAATTTCCATACTCCATAATACCATCAAAACATATTATTATATATGCATATTATATCACAATCATCGTAGATTCTACAAAAAACCTGTAACCTCTGGCATGAACCTTGGTTCTTTTTCTATCCAACAAAGAAATACGGTAATCTTGGGTCTCTAATCAAGCTACCGTATTATCCATAATTTTCTTTTTTATATGTTTATTTATTTTCCAGTTGCAATTTTAGTCTTTCAATTTCTTTTAAAAGTTCTTCATTTTGCAATGTTAATTTTATATTTTCCTTCTTAAGCTTTGTAACTGCAATCTTCAATGTATTTAACTTTTCTTCCATAACTTTATCAACAATA
>JAHZAV010000021.1 GCA_019423745.1 Lachnospiraceae bacterium | reverse complement strand
CAGAGCGAGGGTCTCGCTCAATCATCTAATTTGATGATTTTGCGACACCCCCTTCACACCCACTCACATAATCATCTTCATACTCTTCTTTTTCCAATTCTCTACTCTTTTCACGAAATCTTCTCATGTATTTCCCAGCCCAATTGTCAAAAGTTTCCTTCGTGCTTTTCCAATGAGAACGACTGATCGGAATCACTTCACCGCTCCTTAATGTAATCTCTGATCTGTTAAAAATCCTTACTTTCTCTAAATTAACAATAAAGCTGTTGTGACAAAGGACAAATTTGGAATGATCAAGATATGTATATACCTCCGAAATTTTCATTGTAGTAATAACATTCCCCTGATCCGTATGTATCTGTGTCACACGTTTGTCTCTTTCTATAAAACTAATTTCTCCTTCTTCCAATACAATTTCATTTTTCCTGCAAGGAAGCACAAGAAACCACTTTTCATTTTCCTCAATTCCCTTTAAATATTCCCCCACTCTGGCTTCTATACCATTTTTGTCTTTCCCCTCTTTACAGAATACCAAAATCCTCTGCACTTTTCTCTACTCCTTCAAACCTTTTCCATTACATTGTTTTCGGGATATCCATTTGGTAAATTTCTCGAAACATTAGCCGTATTTTTTATTATGCCTGAACAAACTCCTCTCCGCAATATGTGCCAGAGTATGTGCTCGACAAGTTGCATGAATTATCCCTCAGAAAAATGCATGTATCGGATCACAACACCTCCCCCAAAACATCTTGCATATTGCTTGTTACAGTAAAAAAGAGACACCCCCCTGTCCAAATCCCGGGAGGGCGTCTCTTTTAATATATGCATCTCTAAATTAAACCAGTTTAGCCGGATTAATTTTCACACCAGGTCCCATTGTAGATGTAAGTGTCACACTCTTAAGGAACTGACCTTTTACAGCTGCTGGTCTGGCTTTATTCACTGCATCAATAAGCGTCTGGAAGTTGTCTGCAAGCTGCTCTTCGGTAAAGGATGCCTTACCGATCGGCACATGGATAATATTTGTCTTATCAAGTCTGTATTCAATCTTACCAGCTTTGATATCCTGGATTGCTTTTGTAACGTCCATTGTTACTGTTCCAGCCTTCGGGTTTGGCATAAGACCTTTTGGTCCAAGTACACGTCCAAGACGTCCTACAATACCCATCATATCTGGTGTAGCAACTACTACGTCAAATTCAAACCAGTTCTCATTCTGGATCTTTGGAATCAGCTCATCTCCACCTACGAAATCTGCTCCTGCTGCTTTTGCTTCTTCAGCCTTTGCATCCTTCGCAAATACAAGGATACGAACTTTTTTACCTGTTCCGTGCGGAAGTACAACTGCACCACGAATCTGCTGGTCAGCATGACGTCCGTCACATCCTGTTCTGATATGAGCTTCAATAGTTTCGTCAAATTTAGCTACTGCTGTCTTTTTAACTAAAGAAACTGCCTCATCTTTATCGTAAAGTACTCCTCTTTCGATTACTTTTGCAGCTTCTGTATATTTTTTTCCTCTTTTCATTAAAAAATACCTCCTTGTGGTAATGTCGGGATAACCCTCCCACTCTTAATTGCAATTAACATTATAAAAAAGTGCTTATTCCTCTACTGTTACGCCCATACTTCTGCAAGTACCAGCGATCATGCTCATTGCAGCTTCTACGCTTGCAGCATTCAAATCTGGCATCTTTGTTTCTGCAATTTCCTGCAGCTGTGCTTTTGTAATTGTAGCAACTTTTTTCTTATTCGGCACGCCTGAACCAGATTTGATCTTGCATGCTTTTTTAATCAAAACTGCTGCCGGAGGTGTCTTTGTCACGAAGCTGAAGCTTCTGTCATTGTAAACTGTGATAACTACAGGAATGATCAGATCTCCCTGATCAGCTGTTCTAGCATTAAACTGCTTTGTAAATTCAACGATGTTTACACCATGCTGTCCAAGTGCAGGTCCAACCGGAGGAGCCGGTGTTGCCTTTCCAGCAGGAATCTGTAACTTAATATAACCTTCTACTTTTTTTGCCATTTTCATTACCTCCTTGTGGTATTGGCGGGAATTTCAAATCCCCTCCCACTACTGACTACATTTTTTTCACTTCAGCGAAACTTATTTCTACTGGCGTTTCGCGGCCAAACAGCTCAACATTGATAGTCAGGCTTCCTTTTGCCATATTTATAGCTTGAACCACACCTACTGTATCTGCCCAAGCTCCGGCAATCACCTGAACATTGTCGCCAACTTCATAATCCACAACAATATTCTCTCTCTTGATTCCAAGAGGTGCCATCTCTGCCTCTGTCAGCGGAACCGGTTTAGAACCAGGGCCAACAAATCCAGTCACTCCTCTTGTATTGCGCACTACGTACCACGTATCATCATTCATAATCATATGAATCAGAACATAACCAGGAAACATTTTTTTCTGGGTTGCTTTTTGCACTCCATTTTTCATTTCCACCACGTCTTCCATCGGTACGCGCACTTCAAGAATCTGATCTTCCAGGTGTCTGTTTTCAATCGTTTTATCAATATTGGCCTTTACTTTGTTTTCATACCCGGAATAAGTATGAACAACATACCATTTTGCCTCTGACATAAAATCACCTTTCTCGCTTACAGTTTACGATTATCCAACCAGCATATCCACACCATTCTGTGCAAGGAAATCAATTACTGCTATAATGACTCCCAGAACAACTGTTACCGAAACAACCGCTACTGTCTGCTTTGCAAGTGTTAACTTATCCGGCCAGATAATTTTCTTAAATTCTGCTTTAAGTCCCTTAAACCAGCCTTTTTTCTGAGTTTTTTCTCCACTCATGACGACCACTCCTTCTGCCAGCGACTATTTTGTTTCTTTGTGCACTGTGTGTGATTTGCAGAATCTGCAGTACTTCTTTGTCTCCATGCGTTCCGGATGTGTTTTCTTATCCTTTGTCATGTTGTAGTTCCGCTGCTTGCATTCTGTACATTCTAATGTAATTCTTGTACGCACAACTTCCACCTCGCTTCATTTCATAATGTTGACATGTTACTGGCAGCCCGCGACAGCTGCCGAATTTTAGGCATAAAAAAAAGACCTACTTCCATCGCCAGACTACTATACCATAGTGTAACAACAGAAGTCAAGCCTTATCCTTATTTTCATACCCTTTTATAAAATTTCTGCAGCCATTCGTCGGCTATTATCCGAGCACCATCTATTGTCAAATGTATCCCATCTGTTGTAATTGCAGAATATCCCCGTTTTTCGGCTTCTTCATTCAACCTGTCATGAAGTGGGAGAAAAAAAGCCCCATATTTTTCCGCAACCTCCCTCTCAAGCTTTTCTACTTTCCTGATTGCAGGTATCCAATTTTCGTACTCCTGTGGAAAAGGGAAAATAAATGGCCCCATACAAATTACAGAAGCACCCATTTCACAAGTTACCCTATACAATAACTTGTCATAATTTTTCTTGAACTCCTGCGCCTCCAATGTTTTTCCAGTATTCATCCATATCCCCACATCATTACATCCTATTAACACAGACACGATACTAGGCAAATATTGACAACAGTCATAATCAAGCATTTTAAGCACCCCGGCTACCGTAAATCCATCGTGCCCGGCATTGTAAATTTTTCCCTCCCACTTATCCAGGCGAAGTCGATCGGAAATTTCTCTCACATATCCTTTTCCGAGAGACTCCTCTCCAGACATATTATGAAAAGCATCTGTAATACTATCTCCTAAAAAAATAATATATTCCACTCAGCACATCCTTTCTACAATTTAGGACGTAACATTTTTAAATTTTGTTACGTCCTAAATTAACATATACCCTGGATAAAACTGCGAAATACCCTGTATAAAACTGTCTATGACAATTCCAATTTTCCTGTATACAGCTGATAGTACGTTCCTTTTCGGGCAATCAATTCCTCATGATCTCCTCTTTCTATGATACGTCCGTGTTCCAATACCATAATTGCATTACTATTACGAATTGTTGACAATCTATGAGCAATAACAAATACCGTTCTGCCATTCATCAGATTATCCATCCCCTTTTGCACAATGCTTTCTGTACGTGTATCAATACTGGAGGTTGCTTCATCCAAAATCAGTACAGGCGGATCTGCTACTGCCGCCCGCGCAATCGCCAGAAGCTGTCTCTGTCCCTGTGACAATTCTTCGCCATCGCTGGTAAGCATGGTGTCGTATCCCTGTGGCAGCATTTTAATAAACTGATCCGCATGTGCCAGTTTGGCTGCGCTATATACTTCTTCGTCAGTAGCATCCAGTTTACCATAACGAATATTCTCCATAATTGTACCTGTAAACAGATGAGTATCTTGAAGTACGATTCCAAGGGAGTGTCTTAAATCCGCTTTTTTGATCTTATTAATATTAATACCGTCGTAACGGATCTTTCCATCCTGCACATCATAAAATCGGTTAATTAAATTAGTAATGGTGGTCTTACCTGCACCAGTAGATCCAACAAATGCAAGTTTCTGTCCTGGTTTTGCATAGAGGGTTAAATCATGAAGCACCATATGGTCCGATTCATATCCAAAGGACATATCATAAAAACGCACATCACCCTTTAATTCTGTATAGGTAACTGTTCCATCGGCCTGATGTGGATGTTTCCAAGCCCACATTCCTGTCCGTTCCTCACACTCTTCGATAGTGCCGTCTTCTCTTTTTTTAGCATTAACCAAAGTAACATAGCCTTCGTCAACCTCTGGTTCCTCATCCATCATGTTAAAAATACGCTCTGCCCCGGCCAATGCCATAATAATAGAATTGAACTGCTGCGCCACCTGCATAAACGGCTGGGTAAAACTTTTCGTAAACTGCAGATAGGATGCCATAACTCCCAATGTAATATTTCCAATTCCCATAACCGAAAGAAAGCCGCCCAATACCGCTGTAAGAACAAATTGAATATTTCCGATATTTCCAATAATGGGTCCCATAATACTGGCAAATGTATGAGCATTAGAAGCGCTTTCAAAAAGCTTTTCATTTAAAACATCGAACTCTTCTTCTGATTTCTTTTCATGATTAAACACTTTTACAACACGCTGCCCATTCATACGCTCTTCTACAAAACCGGTAATATTGGCCAAATCCAATTGCTGGCGAACAAAATATTTTCCACTGTTTCCTCCAAGTTTTTTAGAAACGGCAATCATGAGAAAAATAATAGCCACAGCCAAAACTGTTAAAATAGGAC
This sequence comes from Lachnospiraceae bacterium, assembly GCA_019423745.1. GTDB lineage: Bacteria > Bacillota > Clostridia > Lachnospirales > Lachnospiraceae > Claveliimonas. Next base: position 37,734 of record JAHZAV010000021.1, on the reverse strand, counting down.
TTAACACCAACATAGCAATGAAGGTAACAACAATTGTAAGCGCTGACATAAGAACTTGCGGAATAGACTGATTAATCATCTGACGAAGTGTATCTGTATCGTTTGTATAAAGACTCATAACAGATCCGTTTGTATTCTGATCAAAATACCGGATCGGCAGTGTCTGCATATGCTCAAACATCTCATCTCTCACACGTTTCAAAACGCCTTGCCCGATAACAACCATCAATCTTGTGTAGAAAAAGGTCGCTAATACACCTAGTGCAAAAATAGTCGCTAATACACCTAGTGCCGTGTATAGCTCTGAAAAATCCGGATTTTTGTTTCCTATAAGCGGAATAATGTAATCATCCAGCAAAAACTTCAGCGATAAGGATACCGAAATACTTGCAATAGAGCTTATTAAAATGCAAACTAATACCATGATAAACTGTATTTTATACGTACTGGTCACATAACCAAGAAGTCTTTTTGCTGTCTTTAACGTGTTTTTTGTAACTTTTGGCTTTGTCTCTCTATTACTCATTTTCAGCGCCTCCTTTCACCTGTGATTCATATACTTCTCTATAAATTGCATTGTTCTTCAGTAATTCTTCTGATGTACCAATGCCATTAATTTCTCCGTTGTCCATAACGATAATTACATCCGCATCTTCTACAGAGGAAATTCTCTGGGCAATAATAATCTTGGTCGTATCTGGAATCTCCTCTCTGAAAGCCTGGCGGATCAACGCATCCGTCCTTGTATCAACTGCACTTGTAGAGTCATCTAATATCAGGATCTTTGGTTTTTTCAAAAGCGCTCTGGCAATACAAAGTCTCTGCTTCTGACCTCCTGAAACGTTATTTCCTCCCTCCACAATCATAGTATTATATTTTGCAGGAAATTCATTAATAAATCCATCTGCCTGTGCAAGTCTGCAGACTCTTTGTACTTCTTCATCACTGGCACTTTCATCTCCCCATCGGATATTTTCATAAATACTTCCCGTAAAGAGCACATTTTTCTGAAGCACCATAGACACCTGATCACGAAGTTTTTCCAAATTATATTTACGTACGTCCTGTCCGCCAACTTTGACACAGCCATCTGTCACATCATACAGTCTTGGAATTAACTGTACCAATGTAGATTTGGCACTTCCGGTACCGCCGATAACTCCCACAATCTGCCCGCTTTTAATATGAAGATTTACATCCTTAAGAGAAAGATTTCCATCTTTTCCGGCATAGCTGAAGCTGACATGTTCAAAGTCAATGTCTCCGTTCTCTACTGTCGTCAAAGCATCCTCTTTATCCCGCATTTCAGGCACTTCTTCCAATACCTCCTTGATGCGGTCAGAAGAAGCCTCTGCAATCATAATCATAACAAAAACAAAGGATACCATCATGAGAGACATTAAGATCTGCATGGCATATACCATAATACTTGTCAGTTCACCCGTCTGCATATTTTCACTTACAATGTTTTCACCGCCAATCAAAACAAGCAGTAAAACAACTGTATACATAACAAACTGCATAACCGGGGAATTCCATGCCACTATTTTCTCTGCCTTTGTAAACAGTTCAAATACTTTTAAAGAAATTTTGTGAAATTTCTCATTTTCATGTTCTTCTCTTACATATGCTTTTACAACCCTTGCCGCATTTACATTTTCCTGCACCATGTTATTCAGTACGTCGTATTCATCAAACACCTGAATAAAATGCGGATGCGCTTTCTTGGCGATAAAAATCAGAACTCCTCCAAGAATTGGTATGGTAACAAGGAGACAAAAAGCTATCTTAAGATTTATTGTAGCCGTCATAATCCACGATAAAACCACCATAATCGGAGCTCTTGACAAAAGGCGGATAGTAAACATATACGCCATCTGCACATTCGTGATATCCGTAGTTAGTCTGGTCACCAGACTGGAGGTTGAAAAATGATCTATATTTCCAAAGGAAAATTCCTGGATTTTATAAAATATATCGTGACGCAAATTCTTGGCATATCCCGCTGATGCAATTGCTCCCATTTTCCCAGCCAATGCCCCAAACAACAATGCCAGCATTGCCATCACTACAAGAAGAATCCCCATTTTAATAATATATGGCATATTTCCTTCCATAATTCCAATGTCGATGATGTTAGCCATTAAAAGCGGGATCAGCACTTCCATCAGCACTTCCAGCGCCACCAGGACTGGAGTGATAAAGGACTGCTTTTTATATTCCCGCACAGATTTCAGTAATATTCTATTCATCTGACCCTTCCTTTCTATATATCATACTATTTTCTTTCGCCCTTTCTGCACAAGAAAGGTTCTCGGATATTTGTTTCAACACCCGAATAAAGATTTCCATATCCTCTTCCGGAATTCCTGTTCTGATCTGTTCTTCCCTATTTCTGATATTTTCAAGAAGCTTTGAACGCAGCTGAATCGCCTTTTCTGTCGGTACAATCCGTTTCAGTCTGGCATCTTCTTTCACTGATTCACGGTAGAGATATCCTTTCTTTTCCAAGAGCTGCAAAGCCCCTGTTGCTGTGGATCTTCTGACTTTAAATTCCTTTTCCAAATCTCTTTGAAAAACATCCCTATTTAATCCTTCCAACAAAATAAAATGCAGAATATGTTTCTGCATGTTAGTCAGTTCCCTTTGCTCTTCCTTGTCCTCTTCATAGGACATCTGTCTTTTTAACTGATGAGAAACACGGCTGATCCACTTTCCCGCATCTTCTCCCATATTCCACCTCATCCCTTTCTTTTTTATATTGTTCTGTAGCTAACAATTTGGTAGCTAACAATTAGTATATGAACTTTATTTTTAATTGTCAATATTGTTTTGTAATTCCTGCCTTCCTATAAATATAAAAAAGCTGATACACCAACAGATGTATCAGCACTTTATTTTCCAATATTTATTTTTCACTTATTACATAACTATACTGACAAGCTGAAATATAAAGTTTGCCGCAACTCCGGCACACAGCCCTCCAATTGTATGACTGATAATTGCTTTTCCTGTCATATGAGGGCACTTCAAAGCAGACATCATACCTACATGTGTGCTTAAGTACCCGCTCCAGCACATACACATAGCTGTAAATACAGCAATATCATTCGCATGCGCAGTTCCTGCATTTACCATTTCCGGTACAAGTCCAATGGCCGCTCCAGCTGCTCCAAGCGCTGTGATAGGAACTGCAACTGCAGATGCAGAAGTAAAGCCAAACAGAGGTTTCAAAATAAAGTCAATCTTTTCGCCAATCCATGGCAGCAACGCCACTCCTTCATATGCAGCCCCGGTATAAGTACCGTCTGCAGATGGTCCGTTTGTCAGCATCATTACCAGGGTACAAATCACAAGCACTCCAGGTATAATGGCCATTCCAACATTCACGCCATTTTTACCGCCATCTAATAAAGATTCCAAAAGCCGGCCTCCGGCACTTCCTCCACGTACTTCACGCTGATTCAGGAAATCATCCATAGATTCCCCTTCTTTAATAGGAATACAATAGTCTGTTGTCCCGTACTCCTTTTTTGTAAAAATCATCATCATTCTTACACTAATAATACTTCCAACAATTGCGCCAAGATTGCCGGCCAATACCGCTCCTCCAACATTTTCGCCCGGGATACTAATTCCCAACATAAATGTTGTAACAATCAGTCCCATACCAAAAGCTGTTCCAAGATTCGTAAGTGCCGGTAACTGAAATTTTTTAAAATAGCGGCGGAAATTCCTATCTTCTGCAAGTCCAAGAATCGCCGGATTGTCCGACAGATACGTAGTCATAACCCCAACAGAAGCTGCTCCTGGCAAATTGTACAAAGGTTTCATCAAAGGAGTAATTACCTTATTCAGCAATGCAATAACCCCAAACTCGGATAACACTCCAGATAAAGCTCCTGCAATAACTGCTATTGCCATAATGTTAAAAACAGTGTCCATTAAAAGTTCATATGCTGTGGCCATAAGTGTCTGCATCATGTTGGCGCCTCCCATTTTTACAGCAAGACTGCCAAAAATCACCAAAAAAATCACAAGAAAAATAAAAGCCTCAGCACTGACCGCTTTTTTATACTTTTTTTCCATAGTCGCTCTCCATCTTTGTTAAATTTAAGACGATTTTTACGTCTCATTTTTGCAACATGATATACTATTTCCCTTCTAATGGCAACTTTTTTTTTAATTTTCTGCAAATTCCTCATAATTATTTCATTTTAGGACGAGATAATCGTAAATTTACACAACAAAAAAACAGTTGCTTTCTAAAAATACTTTAAAAAGCAACTGCCATTATAATTTCAATTTTCATTTTTCTAGTGCACTCTCGCACTCATATTCCCTCTGATGCCCTCTCCAGCTTAATCATGAATGGGACAACACACTAGTTTTTCTTCTTCGCATCATGGAAAAACATTACTGCACAGATCACCATAACAACACACACAAGATATGTCAGTACTGTAAGCGGAAGTGATGTAACAATAAATCCGGCAATCAATACGCCAATCGCTCCACTTATGATCATCGGTATGGTAGATGCTCGATTATATTTTCCTTCTTTAATAAAGGTAATTCCACATGCCGGACACAGATATGCACAGGAGCCCATCATAACCGGAAATGCCACATCTGCACTCATTCCCAATAATAAAACAATAGCCATACACGGGGCATATAGTCCAATCCCCGCTGTCATAAGAATCCCAAGAATAAAATTAGCAACGACTCCCGCCACCAGCAAGCCACCTGACAGTCCTCTGGCTGTACCAAGTATTCCAAAAGGTCCGACTGCATTGATTTTGCACAATGTGATAACTGCTACCAAAATAAGAGCGACTCCCATAACAACTCGAATTTTCATAATATCAAGTCTGGAAATAATTCTGGCTCCGATTATGGAACCCACAATAGACGCTACAATCATAAGAACTAAGGTCAACGGGTCCATATCTATCCTTTGGATAAAGATCGTAGCCTCCACACAGATAGGAATACCAAAAGCTACGTTTAAAGTACCCGGAATCAAGTCATCATCTACAGCTTTGTTAAACTTCCATGCCGATGTCGCAATGGCATAGCTTCCGATACCGAGCGTATCAAAAAAATTGGAAACCAGGCTGACAATCACATTGTACCCCATCTTGGTTTTATCAAGGTCATCTTTGTGAGCAATGACATCTTTAACCAATACGATTAAAAATACGGCCGCAAATGCCCACATAATAACAAGTAATATCGTTGCTGCACTCATAATTTTCCCTCCTTCAAAATAGTATTTGTATATTTTACATAAAAAATATACAAATATTATACTATTTTTGTTATTTTTTTGTCAAGTATTAATTTTCATACACTGCTAATTTACAATATTTGGAAATTATTTTAGAAATTTCTTGTTTTTTTCTCATAAACTTATGGAAAGTAAATGCTTCAAAAGATATAATAGAAGTATCACACAAAGGAGGAGGGCGCATATATGAAACAAGATAATATGTTAGCCATGATCTTAGCCGGCGGCCGTGGTACAAGGCTGCACGAGCTAACCAACAAAGTTGCAAAGCCTGCCGTTTCTTATGGTGGTAAATACAAAATCATTGATTTTCCTATCAGTAATTGTGCCAATAGTGGAATTGACGTTGTAGGGGTACTTACACAATACGAATCAATTCTCCTAAACAGCTATGTAGCCGCTGGAAGACGGTGGGGTCTTGATGCCAAAAACAGTGGTGTCTATGTTCTTCCACCACGAGAAAAAGCTGATGCAAATCTGGATGTGTATCGAGGTACTGCTGATGCAATTTCACAGAATATTGATTTTGTGGATACTTTTTCTCCTGAATATCTTCTGATTCTCTCCGGAGATCATATCTACAAAATGAATTATGCAAAAATGCTTCAATATCACAAAGAATGTGGTGCCGATGCCACGATAGCTGTTATTGAGGTTCCCATGAAAGAGGCAAGCCGCTTTGGAATTATGAATACAGACGAATCCGGACGTATTGTTGAATTCCAGGAAAAACCGGCAGAACCTAAGAGTAACCTTGCATCTATGGGAATCTATATTTTTGACTGGAAACTACTGCGCAAAATGCTTACCTCCGACATGAAAAATCCTGATTCCAGTCACGATTTCGGTAAAGATATTATTCCTACTCTGTTAAAAGAAGGGAAAAATCTGTATGCCTATAAATTTAAAGGCTACTGGAAAGACGTAGGAACAATTGACTCTCTCTGGGAAGCCAATATGGATCTACTAAATAAAAACAATGAACTGGATCTCAACGATTCCACCTGGAAAATCTACACAGAGGATGCTACAACTCTCCCGCAGTACATTGGTCCAGACGCCGAAATTAATCAGGCCTTTATCAACCAGGGTTGTATGATTGAAGGAATGGTGCAAAATTCCGTATTATTCACGGGTGCAAAAGTAGGCGCCGGTGCCAAAATCATAGACAGTGTTCTGATGCCCGGAGTAGAAGTGGCAGAAGGTGCTGTTGTACAACGCGCACTTGTTGCTGATAATGTAAAAATCGGCAAAGAAGCCGTTGTGGGAAGTGCTGACAGCGAACATATTGAGCTGGTTGCCAAACGTGTAAAGGGGGTTGAGTAGTATGAGCAAAGCATTTGGTATTGTAAACTTTTCCGGAAACCATATTTGGGTAGAAGGGCTGCAGCCCTACCGTCCTGTCGGTGCTTTTTCCTTTCTGGGAAGATACCGCGTAATTGATTTTCCGATCTCAAACATGAGTAATAGCGGAATTGATCAGATTCAGGTTTATATCCGCCAGAAACCCCGCTCATTAACCGAACACCTTGGCACAGGACGTCATTATAATATCAATTCTAAACGCGGCAGACTTCATATATTATTTTCGGAAACTGGTCTGGAACACGATATTTATAATAATGATATCGCCGCTTTTAGCGAAAATATGGAATGTATTGAAAAGGTTCACTGTCCTTACGTTGTCATTGCTCCAAGTTATATGATTTATGCTCAGGATTTCAGTACACTGCTTGAAACTCACATTGATTCCGGCGCTGACATCACATTGCTTTATCATTCTACAGATAATGCAAAAGAAAAATTCCTGAATTGTAATACCATAAATTTGAACAAACAAAAAGGTGTCCTTTCCCTGGAAATGAATCGAGGAACGGCTAAAAACCGCCATATTTTCATGGATACTTATATTATGAAGAAAGATCTGTTTATTGATCTGGTTCATAAAGCACAAAAAACTTCTTCTATGTACAGCCTGGCAGACATCGTGAACGCTTCCTGTACTGAGTTGGATGTACGCGGCGTATCGCACCGTGGCTATTTTGCATCTATTACAGATTTCAAGAGCTATTATGACGCCAACATATCTCTAATCGACTTCAAAACAGCTCTCAGCCTGTTTGAGGATCAATGGCCAATCTACACCCGCACAAATGATTCCTGTCCAACCCAATATTTTGAGGGGGCAAAAGCGAAAAATTCTGTTGTATCAAATGGATGTCTTATTGAAGGCACGATTGAAAACTCCGTAATTGGACGCGGATGCATCATCAAAAAAGGCGCCGTAGTAAAAAACAGTGTAATTCTTCCGGGTGTTTTAGTCGGTGAAGATGTTCATATAGAAAATATGGTTGCAGATAAACATGCACAGATTACCCATGTAAAAGAAATCATTGCAGATCCTGCAACTCCGGGATATATTCGAAGAAACGATAGAATGTAAAAGTGTACCCGCCCAAAACGCATTGCATTTGGGCGGGTATTTTTTATGATAATGATACTTGTTGCCGATAATGAAGTATTTCCTCCATAGACTCCCTGTCAAACTTTCTATCTTTATAATAATACTCAAAATCTTGTTCCGTAATCTCTCGAATTACTTTGCAGGGGTTCCCAGCTGCCACAACCCAGTCAGGGATATTTTTTGTAACTACACTTCCAGCTCCTATTACTGTATTACTGCCAATATGTACACCTGGCATAATTACCGTATTTCCTCCAATCCATACATTATCTCCAACTGTCACTTCAATTCCATATTCATACATGGAATTTCTAGCCACCGGATGAACAGGATGCCCTGCCGTATATATGGAAACATTAGGTGCAAATTGACAATTATCTCCTATTTTCACTTTTGCCACATCAATAATTGTACAATTATAATTTGCGAAAAAGTTTTTCCCCACCTCTATGTGTTTTCCATAATCACAGTAGAAAGGTGGATTAATAAAGGCATTCTCAGACTTTCCCAAAAGTTCTTTTACAATCTCCGCCAAAGCCTTAAAATCTGAACGATCTGCAAAATTCAGTTTTTGGAGGATTTTTCTGCATTCTTTCTGTTCCTCCATTACTGCATCGTCAGAAATATAAGGAAGCTGTGCATCTCTTCTCTCTCTATGATTCATCGTTATTATCCTTCCATATATTTTTGTATAATTTCTTCCATTTCATCAAAATGCTGCTCCATCTCGTCAACAAGCCGGAACTGTGTACGAGTTCGAACTAAATTATGTTCTGAATAGTCAGTCTTAAAATAGGTATCTCCCTGCAGATAATCTGTCAAAAAACGAATGCCACATTCTAATGTCATAAGCCTTGCACCCCAGGGAAGACTTTTTATCTCCGCCTCTGTCAGAACACCTCTCGTTTCCTCCAAATAACCTTTTACATATAACTCATAAAGTTCCAAATCAAAATGTACCAAATCTAAATTCTTCTCATCTTCCTCGGCTGTAGCTGCCCCAAAGCGGATAGAATCTCCGAAATCATTTGCCGCAAGCCCCGGCATAATGGTATCAAGATCAATAATACACAGCCCTTTTCCAGTCTTGCTATCAAACAAAATATTATTAAGTTTTGTATCGTTATGAGTTACACGAAGAGGAAGTATTCCCTCCTCCTGATATTTTACCAGAACTTCACAATCCTTTTCTCTTTTCAATGCAAATGCAATTTCCGGACCACAGAAAGCTGCTCTATTCTTCAAATCTCTTTGAAGTGCTGTTTTAAAATTCTCAAAACGTTTTACAGTATTATGAAAATCAGGAATGGTTTCATTCAGCCGGTCAGCCGGATAATTCCCCAACTGCTTCAGGAAATGTCCAAAACTATTGCCGGACTGATAGAACTGTTCCGGTTTTTCTACCACCTGATAACATTCCGAATCCGGAATAAAATTATAACACCGCCATGGCTGCCCTGTACTATCTTCAAAGTAATTGCACCCACTTTTTGTTTTAATATAAGACAATGTCTCTCGATCCGGATCACCGCCTTCCTGACGAATCACATTTCTTAAATATTCTGTCACTCCGAAAATATTTTCCATGACTCCCTGGGGATCCTTAAATACATTACTGTTAATTCTCTGCAGAACATAAGAAAGCTCGTCTTTATCTTTCCCCGGCATATAAACAGCATACGTCTCATTAATATGCCCAGCTCCGAAAGGTTTTACATAACTGCATCTGTTTCCAAACCCAAACGCATAGACCGCGTCCTCTAAATTCTGATCATTCACACCATCAATTTTTCTTCTCGTAGAAAAAATTACCTGTCCAGCCTCTACTTTCTCTCTGGATCCTATCGTACAATTAGCCTTTACCACGCTTCCCAAACCAATATGTGCTCCACATCCAATATAAGAATCATGATCTATAACCGCTCCGCTATTCACAAGCACACCATGCTCTACAACAGTATGCGTATTAACAACCGCTCTTTGCATAATAAAGCTGCCTTTACCGATTACAGCACTAGGGCTTACCACTGCAGACGGATGAATCACTGAAGGAACTTCATATCCGGCTTCCATTAATTTTTCTGTCCAGTGCAATCTCATATTATTGTCGCCAAGCGCAGCCACAGCCATATCGTATTTCCCCAGAAAGTTCTCATAGTCACAGCATTTTCCCACAACATCTTTATCCCTAACTGCATCATCCAAAAATACTGCTTCTTCATATCCCACCATAAGAGCCGTCTCCTGAATCATATGGCCAAAACCGCCAGCTCCTAAAATCAATAATCTTTTCATTATTTTCTCCTTCTTCGGTAAATTACTGTTCCTGCCACAGTTCCCTTGCTTGCAAAATCACTATACCCAAGGGGCCAAGCGTTGTCAAATAACTAAATTCCCTTTATAAATTATCTTAGGGACGGAGGTATTACAAACTTCCGTCCCATTCCCAAATTATGCCAGATATTTCTTTACTGTTTTTCTGATAGAGCCCGGTCCGGCAATCTCCTCCCGAATAATTTGTTCGATCTTTTCACCAATTCCCGCTTTATACAAATCCACTCCAAAAATCACTTCATTAGAAAGGATTCCTTTTAACTGATCTTTCAAACTTTCCGGCTGACCATATACAATAGATGCCATTTGTTCCCGAAGTTCCGGAACCATTGGATCCGGCGCCAGTTCAATCTCGTTTCCTTCATCATCCAATGCCATCAGATATCTCACCCATCCTGCAATAGCAACTGGAATAGCTTTCAGCATTTTCGCATCCCCATATTTCTCCATATAAGCTTTAATCGTTTCACCAAAACGAATTCCAATTCCCTGTGAAACATCCACCGCAAGTCTCTGGGTTGTATCTCCCAAATACGGATTGGGGAACCTTTCCTCCATACACTCATCAAGGAACGCCTTCGGGGATAAAATGATCGGATCAGGAACAACTGCCATTCCTTCCACATACCCCACCTGTCTTGCCAATTCCAACATATCTGGATCTTTCATTTCATCAGCAAAAAGCTCATATCCAAGCATACAGCCATATGGACCAAGCGCTGTATGAATGGGATTCAGACATGTGGTTACCTTCATTCTCTCGGATTTATTTACTGTATCACGATCTGTCAGATATACTCCCGCTTTTTCCATTGCCGGACGCCCGTTGGGGAAACTATCTTCTATCACAAGGTACTGCGGTCCCTCCGCATTGATAAACGGCGCAATATATGTCTTTTTAGATGTAATCACCGGCTGCATGTTTTCCAGCCCAGCTTCTTCCAGTTCCTTTGCAATCTTTTCACTGGGACGCGGTGTAATTTTATCAATCATGGTCCATGGGAAAGACACTTTTGTTTCATCGCTGATATAAGCAATAAAATCATCACCTACAAAACCTTGCTTTTTCCATTCCTTCGCCATTTCCAAAACAGATTCCCGAAGTCTTGATCCATTTTGAGAACAATTATCCATAGACACAAGCGCCAGCGGTACCTTACCAGCATTATATCGTTCTAATAACATTGCTGTTACTACAGCCATCGCACTAACTGCCTTATCAGGACCGTTCTTGATATCTTCTTCTATAAATCCAAAATATGCGCCTTCTGCATTTCTCAACGCATATCCTTTTTCTGTAATCGTAAAGGATACAAGCTGCAGTCCTGGATTACGGAAAATTTCTTTCAGTCTGTCCCACTGTTTTGCATCAGAAGACTGTGCCTTAACAGCTTCTGTAAGAGAACCAAGAACTTTACGGTCTATCGTCCCATCTCCGTGAAGAATCACGCTCAAAGCCAAATTATCAAAAGGATCATAGATCTTATCTACAACATCGTAATCAAATGTCTCAACGCAGGTAATTCCCCTGTCTAACAATCCCTTTTCCAATAACTGATCTGCAATTCCTCCAATAAAAATACGGAAAATGTTTCCAATCCCCAGGTGTACCCACACTGGATCTTTTCTAGTTGCCTCTGCCACTTCCCCTACATTATAAGATGGCAATGTAATCTTTGCCTTCTCCCACGCCTGGCGGTCTTTTAGCCCTTCCAATGTTAATTTCATAGCCATTTCTCCTTCTGTTTTTTATTATTTATTGCAGCATCCCCCCAATGGATACAGCAAAAAATTCTGTTTCTGACGATCAAAACCTTTCTATATATCATACTATTTTTTCAAATTTTGCGCAACTGATCCTGCCCTTTCTTCACAAGCTAAGATCCATTTCATGCCACTGTTCTCCGCCCCAGGACGATGCCGAAATTCCTTTATCCTGAAAGCCCATTTTTTCATACATCTCCACTTTAGATTCCAGGCAGGTAAGAAGAAGTTTTTTTCTCCCTTTATTCTTTTCTCGCCATACATACTGTCTCATAATTTCCGTTGCCAGCCCCTGCCGCCGGTACTCTGGAAGAACATCCAATCCCAAAAGCATAACATTTGCCCCATCAGGCTGATAAAGACTTGCATCTTGAAAAAATTCGTCACGAAAAACCTCTTCATCTGTGGAAAGACCATTTAAAAATCCAGCAATTTTTCCCTTCTTTTTATCTACTGCCACCAGAAATAATTCTGGAGCTGTCTTGACTCTTTCTATCATCATTTCCCTGGAACAGGCTTCATGAGGGGGGAAACAAATCTTCTCTATTTCCGCCGCATATTCTCCTTCATCGTCCTTAATATTTCTAAATTCATATCTTATACTGATGTCATTCACCTTTCTGCCTCCTTATCTTATATAAAACTAATCCAATAACTGTTCCCACTACTGCGGGACAAAGCCAGCCAAATCCTTTATCCGCCAAAGGCAAAATATGATCAGCCAACTCCACCAAGTCATCCGTATGTAAATAATCCCTTGCATTTTGAGGCAAAGTCCTAAATCCGTCAAACAAAGCTGCTACTGCCGTAAATCCCAGTGCCCATTCAAATACTGTCCTGTCATTCTCAAAAAGTTTTCCAAATAATGTAAGAATAATCAATACAACAGCAAGTGGATAAAGAAACATAAGTACCGGCTGCGAGTAAGCTATAATTGCATCCAATCCCAGATTCGCAATCAAAAATGAAAAAACGCAAAAAGCAATGACCCATCTACGATAGGACAGTCCCTTGGGAAAGATTTGTACAAATGCTTCTCCGCAGCTCGTAATAAGCCCAACCGCTGTTTTCAGGCATGCCATTGTTACAATAACGGCTAAAATGAATGCCCCTGCTCTACCGAAATAATTTTGTGCAATCTCCAGCAAAGCTTCCCCGCCATTCTTGCTTACTTGGAGGCCTCCTGCACTTTGTGCTCCCATGACAGACACAAGTAGATAAATAATTGCCATAAAAACCGCACTGATAAGCCCGGCACGAATCGTACTTTTTGCCACTTCCTCTGGTTCATCCACCCCAAGTCTTTTAATTACATCAACCACCACAATACCAAAAGCCAGTCCGGCCAACGCATCCATTGTATTATATCCTTCCAGTAGTCCCGTAAAAAATGCACCTTCAGTATAGGAAGCAGATGGATGAATATCCCCTACTGCCCCCATAGGATTACTAAGCGCCCTTATAACAAGGAGGCCAAGCAAGAGAAGAAACAACGGGTTCATCACTTTTCCAATCCATGTCATTATTTCACCAGGTCTCAGAGAAAAAAACAGAACCACTGCAAAAAAAGCAAAAGAAAAAATGGCTAAAAACAGTCGGTTCCCCTGTCCCGAAATCATTCCCCCGATCCCTACCGTGTAGGATACAGTAGCGCATCTTGGTATGGCAAAAAAAGGTCCAATCGTCAGATATAGTGCACAGGTAAATAGTATCCCGTACCTTCTCCCCACCTGACTTCCAAGCCCTAAAAGCCCACCTTTGCGACTAATCCCCAGTGCAGCTACACCAAGAAGCGGCAGCCCTACTCCCGTAATAAGGAAGCCAGCCGCCGCCTGCCACACATATTTTCCTGCCATCTGTCCCATAGAAACCGGAAAAATCAGATTACCCGCTCCAAAAAACATGCCGAACAGCATGCTTGCTACAAAAACAGTTTCTTTAAATTTCAATTTTTTCATATTTCTTTAATTCCCCTTTGTTACCTGATTATTACTTAAAAATCACAGCTCTTTAAAATCTTTCCGTCTCACATTTTTCAATCATTTGTAATATAAAGAAACATTAAATAATGATATTTACAGCATTCTTATAATAATTATTTTTCTATTAAATGCCTGTCTAAGTTCTCAGAAAATCTCCTCAACATATGCAGATTTATTTTAACATATCAAGCAACTTTTTGCATTTTTTATGATGAATTATATAGGTCAAAAATATTATTTAATAGAAAATGAATCCTATTTCACAAAAAAGAGGACATATATCCCTATGAATCCAAACATACATAGTTTTATATGCCCTCTCCCTGTTTTTAGTAGAGCCCCTTAATCAACTCCACACATTTATCAATTCCCAGCACGCCGCTATTTAGTGAAATATCATAATTTTTAGCATATCCCCATTTCATATTGGTATAAAAACGGTGATAAGCTGCGCGGCGTTTATCTTTTTCTTTTATACGTTGTTCCGGAGATTCTTCCCGCTCTCCATAAATCTTTACAATTCTTTCTGCACGGAACTGCATATCTGCATAAATAAAAACTTTTAAGCAATCTGCTTTATCCCTTAAAATGTAATCTGCACACCTTCCCACAATTACACAGGATTCTTTTTCCGCCAGCTCTGTAATAATCCTATATTGTATCTGCCAAATATAGTCCTCATTCGTAGGTCCAAATGCCCGATTCGAAAATGCCGATCCAAAAAATCCCCCTGGGCTCTGCTCTCCCGCATCCGCAATATATTGTTCATCAAATCCGCTTTTCTCTGCGATCTTCTGAAGCAATTCGCTGTCATAACACGGAATCCCTAATTGTTCCGCTGTCATTTTTCCAATTGAACGTCCTCCGCTTCCAAATTCACGGCTAATCGTAATAATCCGGTTTCTCATCTTAAGTCTATCTCCCTTCTTTTTAAATTATACAAACAGTTGTTTTCTATGCAACAGCTTCTACTCTTTTTAATTGTTTTCGTTCATAAAGAATCAAACCAAGAGAAAGTAAGAACGCTAGCCCATCCGCCACTGGTCCTGTCCACAAAACTCCTGTTACTCCCATAAACCTGGGAAGAATAATTGCCGTTGGAATGAAAAAAATAATCTGTCTTGCCAGGGATAAAATCGCCGACTTCACAGGTTTACCAATAGCCTGTAAATAAATAGCAGCTACTGTCTGAAAACCGGTCAACGGACAGAACAACAGAAAAATTCGAAATGCCATAACTGCAAACTCATTGTACAAGCCATCCTCTGATCCAAATAAGGAAACAACACTCATAGGCGAAAGCTGAAAGATCAAAAAAGCAATTACAGCAACTATTTCAGAAGCAACAAGTGCAATGTCAAAAGATTTTTTAACACGTTCAAAATCTTTCGATCCATACTTTTCTTCTACTATCGTATTCATTCTCTTTCGCCTCTTTTAAATATATTTATATTATTAAGGGCAATGAGCAAAAGCGTGTTCAATTGTTCCCGCTCTTTCTCAGACATTCCCCTTAAAACAACTTCCTCGCTTTCTACAATAACTTTATTTAAATACTTTTCCTGTGCACGCCCTCGTTGCGTCAAAAAGATTCTGTTTTTTCTGTCATCCTCCTGATCATCACAGCATACAACCAGATCCTTTTTCCTCATTGTCTTAAGAATTTGCGAAATTGTTGCATTAGCGCAATTCATTTCTCTTGCAAGCTCGCCTGTAGTAAGCCCCTGATCTTTATTCTTTTTTAGGCAACCAATAATCCCCGCCTGACTGGAAGTAAGATTATAAATCATCAGTCTATGATTTCGAAAACTCGTCACTGCATTTCCCAACTGAACCAATAATTGCCCTGTTCTGTATTTAGTCCATCGCATTGCTTCATCTCCTGTCTTATTCCTATGAAGTTATCTATCCTCTTAACCTGTGATAATAACCATCTACATAAACAATATACACAATAGCACCGGCCACATAGGCAATGGATGTCAAAGCGAACCCTTGAGACAATCCTATACTTTCCTGCATAAATCCCATCAACAACGAACCCAGGCCTATACCAACATCATAAGATAACATATACGTAGCATTAGCAACTCCTCGATTTCTCACCGGGGTTGTTCCTGTTACAAAAGACTGAAATAATGGCTGTAAAATTCCATACCCAATACCAAAGAAAAATCCGGCTGCAAGCAAATGAAATCCTGTAGAAAGCCACATATAGCTGATCATAGTTAAAATCAGAATCACCAGGCTTCCGCAGACCAAAACACGATGTTTTCCTGCATCGATTGCTTTCTGGGTTGAAAGTTTAGAAAGCAGCATGCCGGCAACCAGAAAAATATAAAAATATGGAAGAACTGACTGAAGCTCCTTTTCCTGGGCTAATATGGAGGAATATGCAATAACCGCTCCATATGGAATCATCAAAAACATCATATTTAACATAAACGGAAACGCCGGCCTGTAAATAGCCCCTTTAAGCGAAAACTTTTTTCTTTCCACCTTAGGATAATGAATTCTGCAGCAAAATACACAGATGAATGCAAGTACTGTAATAGCAAAAACCGTAAGAAAAGAAGCTGTGCTGTTCATATGATTCTGTACCTGGATCCCTACATAAGGTCCCACTGCCATACCAATCGATATTGTAAAAGCAAAGCGACTGATTCCTTCCGTAATTTTCTTTGGTGGAAGAACATCTCCAGCCAGTGTCATAGTAGCAGAACCGCACACAGAATATACGGCCCCCATATAAAGGCGAATAATAATCAACACTGCAAATACCGGGAATAAAACAAATGCTGGAAAAGAAAGACAGAATAATGCTAAAAATATCAAATACACATGGTATCTGTTGAAATTATCCAGCAGATATCCCGCTACAGGACGAAATAAAATAGTTGCGACAGACATTGCTGTCAATACAATTCCGATCTTTGAGCCAGTAATCCCTATTTCCTGGCAGTAGACCGGAATAATCGGAATCGATGCATAAAAAGCTGCCAATACCAGCAAATTTGTTATAAATAGAAGTACAAATTTCCTGTTCCAGATTTTTGTTATTTTTTCCATATAAATATAACTCCTTTTTACTTTATATAAAAACAAGTGGCATATGCCACTTGTTATAAAATATCACACATTTTCATTTTCGTCAATAGAAAGTAGCATATGCCACCATATTTCATTTGCACATCTTCGAAATAAAGCTTATAATATTAAAACAAAAGTAAGGAGGGAACCTTATGCTTAACATTACAGAAAGTCCATTTAAAGCTATTTCTATCTTATACAGAAAATCTCACATTTGGCTTAATAACAGCTGTACACAGTATTCTCTTACCGCCGCACAGGCAGTTATCATTCTGATCGTCTGTGATTTTGGAATACTGACCCAAGATGAAATTACCAAACGACTTGCCCTTGACAAAAGTGTGATTGCAAAAACAGTAACTAAGCTGGAAGAACTAAATTTTGTAATCCGGAAAACAAATGCAAAAGATAAAAGAACTTACGATATTCTGCCAACTGACAAAGCACGTGAAGTATATCCTTTTTTAAAAGAACAAATCGATAACTCTTTTCAGCGTATGACAGCAAATATGACAGCCTCTGAACGTGAAGAATTTAAACGCCTTTTGTTACTTGCTGCCGAAGCGACACTTTCTTTGGAAGACTAGTAAAATTAAAACTTATTTCTATTCTTAATAACATTTAAGTGCAACAAAAAAGTAGTAGATTACATACAATCTACTACTTTTTTCTTAAATTATGTTGCTGCAATTCATTGCATACCATACTTCACTACTTAATCATCTAAGCAAGAACTGTTCCTTCTGGAAACGCAGTCCGGAACACCTTACGGACCAACGGACCTGCAATAATTAGCTGAAACGGCAAAGCCATAATAAAGTTTTTCGGAATATTCGTAAGCCAAATTACAAGCAATAAATTCCATTCTCCTGTCTTCACACAAGCTTCCAATCCGCCATAAAACGACATTACGATTACCATCGGCACTACCATACAGCTGGAAATGGAAATGACTTTTTTTACCACACTACTGTCCGGTGTAACTAAATACCGAAAAGCAAATCCTTTGGCAAGCTTGGAAACAAGAAACCAATCAAACAGCATAGCGTAAACATATGCGATTGGAAATCCAAGCCAACCTTCTTTTAATGTTTCCAAGTCAAATTTTCCCATATGCAATGTTACATTGTACATACTCATCCAAAACACCATGACAAAACACATAATTAAAGTATAAATCAAACTTTCCCTCTTATTCTGTGGCATTTTACTTCCTCCTTTTCTCAAAAAAACAGTGATATCGCAAAACTCGCTGCGACATCACTGACTATGTATATCTCACTGCGTTCCAAAAGGTATTATAAGAAATAAAATTCTTCTTCGTAAGAAAAACTTTTATTTTCAGCGGTCTGCATACAATACTTCTATTATCAAAGACCTCTTTTAGCACTAATAACAAAAATACACTTAATTCCTAAAGTTGATCGTATTCCGATATTTCTCCATCAAAGATCATACATTCAATTTCCGTACCTTCTTCTACATCTGCATGCAAGCCAACCTTATAACTGACACCTTTTGTTACGTCACAGAGAATGATTCCTCCGCCTCCAGGAACCTCTATCATACATCCTTCCTCTTCATCCGATGAAAGATGAACTGTTATAAAAAAATCGTTTGGATTTTGAATAGAAATCTTCCCTTTTCTAGAGCAGATTTTTTCTTCGCTATACACAATAATATAGCTGTTTTCTTTCGACTCTTCCACTCCTGCGACTGTACAGTCCCATTTGTCCTTCTCCTGCTTGCTGCTTTCTTTTGAACAGCCGCTTATTACCAAAACCAAAATAATTACTAATGAAATACCGATTCTTTTTTTCATAGATTATCCCTCTCTTGGCAATTTATAAATACTATCTAATTTTATTATAATGGGTATTCATTTCACAGACCATCCTATATTTATATTCCTTCCATTATTTTTATCTATCGCAGCATATACTGTTTCTATCATGTTATATATTACTTATTAAATTTCACATTTCTTTCTCTCCTAATCTTCACCAAATTTGTAACATCAAAGGTTTTAAAAAAGTCACCATTGGATTTGGCCTTTCATACAAAATTCATATACAACTGCATGCTTAGTGTCCTCAGGCTTTACTTCTTTCGGCATAATAACCTCCATAAATACAAATGTTAACTTAATGATAGCAATCTCATTCTTTTTATACAATCTCATATCATATTCCAACCTTACCTTTTAAATAGCATCATCACTCAAATATTTTTAGATTTTCCAAATGATAAACACAATCATATTTCGTTTACATTTTACCCAATATGAAATAAAATAATAACTGTGTTTCTAAAATTTGTTATAGGAGGAATGATATGTTTTTCTGGTATAAAAAACGCGATCTGTCAAGAAAAACTGCCTCTTCACAGATCATCCGCCACTTCATTTTGGGAGTGCTGCTTTTTGTTATTGTTGGGGGGATTATCTTCTTTTTTACAAACAGGAAAGAGATTATCGGAACAGAAGAACTGAAAAGGCTTTCTACGGAAGAAGAAACCGAGTATTACACCAATGGAGATTATGGGGCAACAATAACAGCTGACGGAATAACCGCTTCCGTTTTTGAGTGTGAATCAATCACAGAAGCCTCAAAGCTTTTTGAACAGTACTGTGCAGAATACCCGGAAGATGATGCGGACACGACACAGAACATTGATTTTGGCGATATGTATTGCAAATATTCTGCTTCTGGAAGTGACGGAGTGCTGATTGCAGTGCGAATGAATGAACGTGTGGCAGCCGTAACAACAGATGATATTTCCAAAGAAGAGGAAGCAAAAACAATATTTGAAAAAATCGTAAAATAAAAAATGGGATAAGCATTCTATATCACGAAAGGAGAAATGAGAGTTTTATGAGGGAAAGGAAATGGAAAAAGCAGCTTCTAGCCTCTGTCCTGGCAATATCGCTGGCTTTGCCGTCTTCTGTACTTGCATCTGAAGTTCAGGAAAACGGAACAGTCGTTGATACAGAAGGCCCGTCTTATGAAGGAACCGTCATCATGGCAGAAAATATGGGCATGCCGATTGGTTCAGATGAAGAACTGGAAGCAACACAAAATGTAGGACTTGATTCTATGGGAGGACCTCTTGGCAGAGAGAAGATGGATTCTGCCGAATGGGACACCGAAGAAGGTCAAAAAGTCAGATGCGGTGTTCCGTTTATGCAGCATGAGGAACTTCCTTCGTTGGCGGCTCTTCCATCGGTGCAAAATGCGTCCGGAAAAGAGAAGGTATATGAACTCGGTGAAAGAAAAACCATTTATTCTGAATATGCCTTAAGTGGGGAAAAAGAAATTGAAGTTGAACTGGCTGCTGCCGGGGACACATGTACAATCTGGCGAAGTGTAAATGAGAGAGAACTGTTGCCGGATGAACAGGCACAAGCTTATGCAGATATACTCGATGATCAGCTTTATGATGTAATGAAAGAAACATTTGGGGACTGGAGCGCTGCCGATGTGGACCAGGACGGAAAAACAGCATTTGTCTTTTATTCCATTCCCTATGCCGGCTTTTTTGAAACGACAGATTTATACACAAAGGAAGAAACGGAATATGCATCAGGAAATCATATGGACATGCTCCATATGGATATTTCCACCACGGACCAAGACGTAACTTTAGGTGTGCTGGTACACGAACTGCAGCACCTTATTAACTGGGCACAAGCAGGCGAGGATTTCGATATCTGGCTCAATGAAGTATTTTCTCAAAGTGCAATTGCAGTAACCGGACTATCCAATTCAGATACTGTTTATGAAACTGAATGGACAACAGCATGGATTGAAAAAAATGGCTATTCCTTTCCGTTTATTTATGAAGGTTATTATGTTCCTTCCGGAGATACACTGGGAATGCCATATGGCAGCTGGTATCTGTTTGGCCGTTATCTTTCCCATCAGACAGAAGAACTGGCCGGAGGCGGAGATTCTATTTTCAAGACAATTCTGGAACAATGGATGACATTGTCTGAAGGAGAATCCTCTCTTGATGCAATTGAAAAGGCTCTCCAGGTGGTGGGATATCTGGGGAACGGAAAAGCGGCAGCAACTATAGAGGACGTAATTACCAACTATAATATTGCTCTCTATCTTAGAGAAAGCTCAGGCATCTACGCATTAGGTAATAATCCGGAAAATCCAAATGAAGTAGACAAAGTTGAGATTGCCCCCATCTATGCCGTAGATACTGCTCCGGAATGTATCCCGGGAGGTGGATCTGCCTGCTGGGTATATAACAGAAACACAGGAGTTCCTGTTACGCCTTCCGGCTTTGGAAATGATATGAAATATGCCGGAATCGACAAAACGTTTCTGGAGGGAGTATTTACAGATCCATTGCCCTCTCTTCTTACATTCGGACAGGAAATCAGCCTGTATACCATGGATACGGATGCAAAGATATACTATACCACAGATGGATCCAATCCTCTAACTGACGGAACAGAATACACAGAACCGGTTCCGGTACAAGGTCCGATGGTTCTTTCCGCATGTTCGATCAACAATGAAGGGGATTATTCCCTGACTTCATCTTGGGAGATCAATAATGTAAAGGTCCCCTCTGTGAAAGCGGATATTTCTCCTGGAATTGTAGAACCGGGGACGGAAATTACTCTCTCCTGTGATGCAGATGGGGCTGCCATCATATATACAACAGACGGAAGCTCTCCTTCTGCGGAAAACGGAACTGTATACAAAGATCCTCTTAAAATCGAACAGACAACAACTATCAAAGCGATGGCATATTTTCCAGACCGTGAAGATTTGTTACTCAGTAATGTGAAAACATTTGTATATGAAACATCTGATTTGGACGGTGACCGTTACGAACCCAATGATACACTGAAAGATGCGGTATCTCTAAGCTTTCCGGGGAAAATCAGCGGTACACTGCACCAGCGGGAAGATGTAGATTATTATTCCTTTACTCTGGATAATGGAGCCGCACTGAACCTGACTCTGACTCCTCCCTCCGGAATGGATTATGCACTGACGCTTCTGGATGAGCAGGGCCAAGTACTTAAAAAATCTGCAATAGAAGGAAAAAGCCAGAGCATCCGGTATGAAGCAAACAGCGGCAGATATTTTGTAAAAATAGAAAGTATTAAAATGCAGGATGCTTCATCTAATCCCTATGAACTTAGCCTTATGAAAGAAATGGATAGTGAAACAACAAATTCTCTGGACTTCTCTGAGAAAAATATGCTGACCGCCCTAACAGATAAAAGCAGCGGCTATGCATATGATCTGGGACTAAACGGAGGCGGACATTTCTTAATGTCAATGGCCTATTTTGCAAACTGGGGAGGCCCCGTATCAGAGTCAGATGATCCTTATCCGGCTCCTGGATCAGAATTCGCCCCGGACACAGATTATTCTTATAAAAATCTGTCGGACAAAGCACAGTACCATGTCACAAACGCACTTTATATGCCTGACGGTTTCAGCGAGGAAAATATCAGTCATATAAAAAATGCAATCTATAATTATGGAGCTGTAGACGTTTACATACTCAGTGCACAATCCTATATGACGTCGGATCAGAAAAATGTTTACGTAGGTGATTATAAATATGCCACTCCCTATGACGGGGGACACATTGTTACAATTGTAGGTTGGGATGACAATTACAGCAAAGATAATTTTACCGGGAATGAGGAACTGGCAGAACTTTTTTACGGAGAAGGAAATGTGCAGATATCCAAACCAGAGCATGACGGTGCATTTATCGTTAAAAATTCATGGGGAGAACAAAGCGGGGAAAATGGATATTTTTATATTTCCTATGAAGATTCTTTCCTGTACAATAATAACCCGGCTGTTTTTCTAACGGATGAAGCTGCAGATAATTATAACCACCAGTACTATTATGATATATTGGGAGCAACAGACATGATCTCCGGAGGAAGCAGCTTTACAATAGAGCAAAAGTTTGAAAATACAACAGATGCAGCTGAGCTACTTCGCGCAGTATCATTCCAGATCATGAGTTCCAATGTCAGGTATGAAGTCAGCATCACTTGTGAAGGTTCTACGCAAAAGGTTCTGGAAGGGATAAAAAATTATGCGGGATTTTACACGGAACGCCTAAGTGATCCGGTACTTATTCCTGCCGGTAGTGAGTTTTCTGTCAGCATTTATCTGGAAAGCTTAAATGACGGACAGGACCCCGGAATAGGAATTAGCTGTGATATAAGCGGAACCACAAGTGGACTTCTGCCGATAGAGGGAGTTTCATTCCTGGATGCAAACGGAGAACGGACCGATATCGGCGCACAGGCTTGCTTCCCATGTGTACGTGCATATACCTGTAATGTAGACATGGATGATTATGAGACAACAGCACCGGAACTTAGCACAGATAAATCGAACCTTGTCCCGGAAACGTCACTTCCTGAAACAATTTCTGTGGGAGGCGTGGAAATCCAGAATAGCGACGCCGGACTAAATGTTACTATTGATGCAGCGAATGGTGCTTTGGCACCTTCTGTTGAGGAGTTACCAGAATGTTTTGATCTAAGGGAAACGGGAACTCTGACGCCAGTCCGGAATCAGGGCAGCATCGGAAGCTGCTGGACATTTGCAGCAATGGCAAGCGCTGAAAATACGTTGGCCAGAAGCGGAGGATTTGCAGAGGATTATCCGACGTCTCTAAGTCTGGACTGTTATGAACAACAAGTGCTTCTTACAAAGGATAACCCGGAACAGACGCTTACACTGTCAGCAGAACTTGTAGGTGCCCAAAATCCTGCAAGCGGGAAAATCTACTGGAGCGTCAGCGGCGATGTGGACAGTGTGAGAATGGAACAAAGCGAAAGCTTCAGTGGCAAGCCGGTCCAGGTACTTACTGCTCTGAAACCGGGCATTGTAACTGTCACAGCTCAAAGTGATGCAGATATGACAGTTACTGCACAGTGCACAGTGAATATTACAAAACAGGGCGTAGAAAGTATCACACTGGATCCGGCAGAAATAACGCTGAAAAAAGGAGAAACAACTCAGATCAAGGCTTCTACCGCACCGGAAAACGCAATGGATGATGAGATCCTCTGGACAAGCAGCAAACCGGAAATTGCAAGTGTGGATGAAAACGGAACTGTGACCGCAATTTCCGGAGGAACAGCCGTGATCACTGCAAAAGCAGGAACAGCAGAAGCAACTTCTGTAATCACAGTTGAAGGAAATAAAGCAGTGAATCCGGGAACGGATAAAGGACAGAATACCGGAAACATCCTTAAAAGCAATGGGACTATTCATACAGGTGATAACAGTCACGTTCTTCCGATTCTACTGGTACTGCTGATCAGCGCCGGCACAGCGGCAGGATGCCTGATCTGGAGAAAGAAGAGACAACATTAGTTTTAATTTGCAATTCACTTTCATCTAAAAATGGGCAATCCATTCAGGACTGCCCATTCATTCTGCTTATTATGCCATTTTTTCACTCTGCACCGTTTCAAGCGTCAAATCATGTAAAACGGTACGTCCTTACTTAAATCTTAATACAACTTTGCACCTGCCGGAATTCTCTCATCTACCATCAAAAGATTCAATCCTTCTCTTCCATCTTCCTCGTGTACTGCACTAATCAGCATACCTTCGGAATCAATACCCATCATTTTTCTCGGCGGCAGATTTACAATCGCAATGGCTGTCTTACCAACCAGTTCCTCCGGCTCGTAATACTCGTGAATTCCGCTTAAAATCACACGGTCTTTACGGACACCATCATCCAGAGTGAATTTCAAAAGCTTCTTACTTTTCGGTACTGCTTCACATGCCAGAATCTTAACCGCACGATAATCCGATTTTGCAAATGTATCAAAATCTACCATCTCCTCAAAAAGAGGTTCTATCTTTACATTGGAAAAATCGATCTTTGCTGCAGGTGTTACCTCTGCTTTTCCAGCCTGAGCTGCATTGTTTGCTTCGTTCTTTGCACTGCCTTGTGACTTCATTGTGGGGAACAGCAATACGTCTCTGATTGCTGCAGAATCTGTCAGCAACATACACATTCTATCGATACCAAATCCGATTCCTCCTGTAGGTGGCATACCGATTTCCAGAGCATTAAGGAAGTCCTCATCTGTGGTATTTGCTTCTTCATCACCCAGAGCCAATAATTCTTCCTGTGCTTTGAATCTCTCTTTCTGGTCGATAGGATCGTTCAGCTCGGAGTAAGCATTTGCCATTTCCCATCCGTTCATAAAGAATTCGAAACGCTCAACATATTCCGGATTTTCCGGTTTTTTCTTCGTAAGCGGTGAAATTTCAATCGGATGGTCTGTAACAAATGTAGGCTGAATAAGATGTTCTTCTGCAAATTCTTCAAAGAAGAGACTTAAAATATCTCCCTTCTTATGATGAGCCTCGTATTCTACATGATGTTCATCTGCAAGTTTCTTGGCATCTTCGGTTGTCTCTACCTCATTCCAGTCAACTCCCGCATATTTCTTGACAGCATCCACCATCGTAATACGCTCAAACGGCTTTCCAAGATCCATCTCGACGCCGTTATATACAATTTTAGTAGTGCCCAGTACTTCCTGTGCCACATGACGGTAAAGATTCTCTGTCAGATCCATCATACCATTATAATCTGTATATGCCTGGTATAATTCCATCAAAGTAAATTCCGGATTATGTCTGGTATCCAATCCTTCATTACGGAACACACGTCCAATTTCGTATACTTTTTCCAGACCACCAACAATAAGGCGTTTTAAATACAACTCCAGAGAAATACGGAGTTTGAAATCCTCACCCAAAGCATTGAAATGTGTTTCGAATGGTCTTGCCGCTGCTCCTCCGGCATTGCTTACAAGCATAGGAGTCTCCACTTCAAGGAATCCCTGACCATCCAGGTATCTTCTGATAGAACTGATGATATGGGAACGTTTGATAAACGTATCCCGCACCTCCGGATTCATAATAAGATCTACATATCTTTGGCGATACCGCATATCTGTATTTGTCAGTCCATGGAACTTTTCCGGAAGAATCTGCAGACTTTTAGATAATAGCTTTACTGCAGATGCGTGAATGGAAATCTCGCCTGTTTTTGTCTTAAAGACTTCACCTTCCACACCGACAATATCTCCGATATCCAGCTTCTTAAAATCCTTATATTCTTCTTCACCAATGCTGTCTCTTGCAACATAGCACTGGATATTTCCACTCTGATCAAGAACATTACAAAAGGATGCCTTTCCCATCACACGTTTCTGCATTACACGACCGGCAACTGTAACGTGTTTTCCTTCCATCTCCTCATAATGATCCTTAATATCAGATGTATGACATGTTACATCATAACGCATAACCTGATAGGGGTCTTTTCCATTTGCCTGAAGTTCCGCCAGTTTCTCACGGCGTACCTTTCTAAGCTGATTTAAATCTGGTTCCTGGGCATTCTTCTGCTGATTAGACACTGATCTTCACTCCTCTTCTCTTTTATCCTATTTGCATCATCCCGCCCTCTGCTTTTAAAGGGAACGGTCAATCTTCAAAACTTTGTATTCCAGCTCTCCTGCCTGTGTTTCCACTTTTACACTGTCTCCCACTTCATGTCCAAGAAGTGCTCTTCCCACTGGTGACTCATTGGAAATCTTTCCCTGCAGACTGTTGGCCTCTGTTGATCCAACAATTTTAAACTCTATCTCTTCTTCAAATTCTTCATCATATACTGTAACAATACAGCCGATACTAATCTTATCAAGATTTACCTCATCCTCAACGACAACTTCCGCATTTTTGAGAATTTTCTCCAACTCTTCAATTCTTGCTTCAATGTCACGCTGCTCATCTTTCGCTGCATCATACTCCGCATTTTCTGATAAGTCTCCCTGTTCTCTTGCCTCTTTAATTTTATCAGCTACTTCTTTACGCTTTACCACTTTCAGATTTTCCAGCTCTTCTTCCAGCTTTTTCAGACCGGTGTAGGTAAGAATTGTCTTTTTTTCTTCCATTATTATTCTCTCCTCTTTTTTACTTTGTTCTATCTATCTGGCAGGGCTTTTCCCCCTGTATAAATCTACTTTCGCAATTTCAATATTATACATAATAGACTTTATAATGTCAATAGATTTTAGCCTCCACAAGAGCCTTTAGTTCAGCATAACTTTCCACCTGATTAATAGCATCTCTAAGTTTGGCGGAACCTGTCATTCCTTTTGTATACCAGGCTACATGGCTTCGCATTTGACGAATCCCCTGATACTCTCCTTTATACTTAATCTGAAGTGCCGCATGCTTAAGCATCATATCCCGAATCTCCGTATTGGTAGGTCTTGGGAGAATCTTACCAGTCTCATCATAGTATTTCAGCTCCCGGAAAATCCAGGGATTTCCTTGTGCCCCCCGCCCGATCATTACGCCGTCGCATCCTGTCTGCTCCATCATTGCTGCAGCTTTTTGCGGCGAAGTTACATCTCCATTTCCAATCACAGGGATATGAACCGCTTCTTTTACCCGACCGATGATATCCCAGTCCGCTTCTCCAGAATAGTACTGTTCCCTTGTTCTTCCATGTACTGCTACTGCCGCCGCTCCGGCCTCCTCAATAATCTTTGCGATTTCCACAGCATTTATACTGGAATCATCAAACCCTTTTCTAATTTTTACAGTTACCGGCTTTTGAATCGCTTTTACCGTTTTTGAAACAATTTCATACACCAGCTTAGGTTGCTTCATCAGTGCAGAGCCTTCTCCATTTTTGACTACCTTAGGAACCGGACACCCCATATTTATATCCAATATCTGAAAAGGCAATTCCTCTATCTTTTTAGCCTGCTCACTGATCACTTCAGGATCTGAACCAAATAATTGCAGAGATACCGGATACTCCTTGGGGTGAATTTTAAGGAGTTCCTTTGTATTACGATTTTCATATTGAAGTGCTTTTGCACTTACCATTTCCATGCACAAAAGTCCAGCTCCCTGCTCTTTACAGAGCAAACGGAATGGCAGGTCGGTTACGCCTGCCATCGGTGCCAGCACATATGGGTGCTCTATTGTGAGATTTCCTATTTTCATCTGTCAGATGTCCTTTCCGCTTCCTGATCTTTTTTTCTTCCCCGAAAGCGATTCCTTTCATATATAAGGCGCAAACCTTCCAATGTAAGGATAGGGTCATAAATATCAATGCTTTCCGTCGCTGCTGCAAGGATATTTCCCAAACCACCGGTTGCCACCACTTTTGCATCCAGATAACCGGATTCTTTTTTCATGCGGTCGATAATATATTCTGTCTGTCCGATGTATCCATACACCAGACCGGCCTGCATACTGGACACTGTCTCTCTTGCAAGAATGGTATCCGGCTTACGTATTTCAATTTCCGGAAGCATGGCCGCATCTCCCCAAAGCGCCCTTGCAGATGTACGAATTCCCGGTGCAATAACCCCCACCGCAAAAGTACCATCTGGTTCTACCAAATCATAGGTTGTTGCTGTACCAAAATCAATGACAATAACCGGACCTCCATATAAATAATATGCTGCCACAGCATCCACAATTTTATCCGGTCCTGTCTGACGGGGATTCTCTGTTGCTACCTTGATTCCGGTTTTGATTCCAGCGGAAACAATGATGGGTTTTCTATTAAAATATTTTATAATACAGCTTCCCAGGGAATGCATGATATCCGGTACAACAGATGCAATAATAATATCATCCACTTCTTCCGGATTTTCCCCCTGATTCCGAATCATTTCACGAATTGCAATTCCATATTCATCTGAGGTTCTGGGCTGTTTTGTGGTCATACGAAATTTTGCCAGCAACTGACTGCCCTGATACAACCCCATCGTAATATTCGTGTTGCCTACATCCATTACAAGCAGCATCCTTTAATCCTCCTTTACCTGTTCTTCCTGGGACAGGAAAAACACCTGATAATACAACTGCAAAGACTCTAGAAGTTCTTCCTTCTCTCTTTGCAATTGTTTAATTTTCAGCTGACTTCCGATTTCATCAAACATGGCGTCACCCTCTATAGACGACACCTCAAAACAAAGTTTCCCATCTTCTTCATAAGTCAGTGTCAGGATTCCACCCACATCGTGCACATAAAGTACACACATGATCTTCAGTTCATCTTTTACATGATCCGGAAGCTGCTCAAAATCCGGATTGAGATAATATTTCTCTTCGTATGAATTTGCTCCGCAGAGCACAACCTTATCATTATACATAACCATATATTCCTCTTACAGAGACTTCGCCGGAAAACACAGCTTCCTGCCTGCCGTTCTCTCGTTCTACCAGAAGTTCTCCCTTTTCGTTGATTCCAAAAGCAAATGCCGTATACTCCCCTTTCGGATCCAATACACGCACTTCTTTTCCTTTATTTACAAGAAATGTATTATAACGTTCCTTAAGCTTTACAAGAGTTCCTTCCTCCACAAAAATTTCATAGTTTTTCTCGAATTTTTCCATCACGCGAATAATAATCCTGGCTCTGTTCCACTCTTTTCCTGATTCCAGTTTCAGAGAGGTTCCTTTTTCAGCTATCTCCTCCGGGAACTCCACGCCGTTGGCATTGATACCTACCCCACTCACCACATAACTGATATTCCCTTCTTCCAGACTCATCTCCGTTAAAATACCGCACAGCTTCTTTCCGTTTATCACAATGTCATTTGGCCATTTAATTCCTGCATTAAGTCCCGTCTCTTCCCTGATTGCTTCCACAACACTAAGAGCCATTACCAGTGTAAGCATCGGTGCCTGAACAGGAGAAATCTGCGGCTTCAGAAGAATTGTCATGTAAATATTGTCCCCGGGCGTGGACTCCCATACTCTTCCCCGCCTGCCTTTTCCTGCTTTCTGTCTGTCTGTCGTCACAAGAGTTCCATGAATGGCACCTTGTTCTGCCAATGCTTTTGCCTTTGTATTCGTAGAATCTATTTCTTCATAATAAAAGACATTCCGCCCTGCCCATTTTGTCCCTATCCGACTCTCAATCTCTGCTTTTGACATCACGTCGGGACTTTGTGTCAGGTGATACCCTTTTCTGCGGACTGCCTCTATCTCATATCCTTCTTCTTTCAGTTGTTCTATTATTTTCCAGACAGCAGTTCTGGAAACATGAAATCTGTCACAGATCTGCTGCCCGGATACATATCCATCTGCTGCCCGGAGCATGGATAAAATTTCTGTCTTCATTTTGTGATTATTCTCCAAGAGTTGCGACCATAATAGCTTTGATCGTATGCAGACGGTTCTCTGCTTCATCAAACACAACTGATTTGTCGCTTTCAAACACATCCTCTGTTACTTCTTTTCCCTTATTTGCCGGCAGACAATGGGAGAACAAAGTAGTCTCTTTTCCGGTACGTTTCATTAATTCTGCATTTACCTGATATGGAAGAGCAAGTTTTGTTCTTTCCTGTTCTTTCTTCTCTTCGCCCATGGAGAACCATACGTCTGTATAGAGCATGTCTGCTCCTTCTACTACATCCAGTTCATCAGACACTTCTACAACAGAACCAGCTTCTTTCGCATAGCCTTTACATTCCTCCACAAGGTCTGCATCCGGCCACAGGCGTTTTGGAGCCGCAATTGCAACATTTACGCCAACCTTACTGCAGCCCACCAGAAGGCTGTTTGCCACATTATTACGTCCGTCACCAAGATAAACTACTTTCAGACCTTTGATGTGTCCAAAATTCTCTTTCAATGTAAGCAATGTAGCTAAGCACTGTGTAGGATGCCACTGATCTGTCAATCCATTCCATACCGGGACCCCGCTATACTGTGCAAGTGCCTCCACAAACTCATGATCAAATCCTCTGTATTCGATTCCATCAAACATACGTCCCAAAACACGTGCTGTATCTTCAATACTTTCTTTTTCGCCAAGCTGAAGTTCTGATCCGGCCAGATATGTTGCTGTTGCTCCTTCATCCTGCGCTCCAATCGTAAATGCACATCTTGTCCTTGTGGACGGCTTTTCAAAGATTAGGGCAATATTTTTACCCTGCAAGCTGTTTCCTTTAATTCCTTTTTTCCGTTTTGCTTTCAGATCCTCTGCAAGATCTACCAAATATAAAATCTCCTCAGCAGTAAAATCTTTTAACTTCAAAAAACTACGTCCTTTTAAATTCATATCACTCGTTCCTCTCTTCTTTTGGTCTTATCGGCGCACGGTTGTATCCGGACCGTTTGATTTCTTTTCATAATACCACTGTTCAGGGGTTTGTTCAATATTATATCTTCAGCAGTCTTTTCTTTTCAACCTCTTCTTCGCTGTCTGGCAGCCTCAAACATCAGTATGGTAGCTGCAATGGCAGCATTCAAAGATTCCACTTCTCCTTCCATCGGAATACGGATATAAGTATCTGCCATCTGAGCCGTCTGGGGTCTAAGTCCATTTCCTTCGTTTCCAATTAGGAAGGCACTGCCACCTGTATAATCTTCTTCATCATAATTCGCAGATCCTTCCAGATGTGCCGCATAGATACGAATTCCCGCTTCCTTCGTCTGATGCAGAAAACTTTGCATATCATCTACTCTCCTGCAAGGCATACGGTAAATGGATCCCATCGTAGAACGAACTGTCTTAGGATTATAGAGATCCACACAGTCACTGCTCATAACAACTCCTGTCACTCCTGCTCCTTCCCCAGTCCGAAGAATAGTTCCCAGATTTCCCGGATCCTGCAGATTATCAAGCACCATCAGAAGCGGTTTCTTTCCAGGCTTTTGTATGGCAAACAATTCTTCAAAAGAAGGCTGTCTTCGTCTTGCCATCACACAAAGAACTCCTTGCGGTGTTTTTGTATCTGAAACATGCGCAAAGACCTGATCCGCAAGAATCTCTGCATAAAGATTGGCCTCTTTTTCCTTCTGATGCACCAGATGCGTTTCTTTTTCCATAAAGCTCTGCGATACATAAAGCTCTCGCAATTCTTCTCCAGGCGCTTCTTTAAACATTCTAAGTCCCTCTGTCAGAAACACCTGCTCTTCTTCTCTCATCTTACGTTTTTTTTGAAGTCCCACCAGCCTTTTTATTTTGGGATTTGATGTACTCGTAATCATATTTTCTCACTCTTTTCTAAATCTTTGCAGATCTTGATTTTTTCCAATCAAAATCAATATGCCATCATCTTTCAGAGGCACAGAAGGATCGGGATTGACCTCTACCTCTTCTCCCCTCATTATACCTACGACACTGATACCATATTTTTTACGTATATCCAATTGTTCAAGCGTTCTTCCAATCCATTTACGAGGCGCTTCCACTTCCACCATACTATAGTCTGCTGACAGCGTAATCCAATCTGCAAAATCTGCTGACACTAGATTTTTTGCTACCCGGGAGCCCATCTCCCACTCTGGATGAACTACTGCGTCTGCTCCGATTTTTCGCAGAATTGCAGCGTGGTGCTCATGCTGTGCTTTTGCAAGCACATAAGGAACTCCTTGTTCCTTCGCAAGCAATGTTGCCATAATATTCGCTTCCATATTTTCTGAAATAGCTACAATAAGACCATCCAGATTTCTGGCTCCCAGAGACTTCATTAAAGATGGATCTCCGATATCGGCCTTCATAGCATAGGAAACATGGTCGGAAATCTCCTGCACCTTTTCCATGTCTCCATCTACCGCAATCACTTCACAGCCCAGCTGCTGCAGGGAAAGCGCTACACTTACTCCAAAATTTCCAAGACCTAAGACTGCATACTGCCCTTTCATTTTATCTCCCTACCTTCTCTTATTTCTATCCTACCATTACTCTCTGCGTAGGCAACTCTCTCTCCAGCCCTTTCTGCTTCGTCCGTCCGCCAAATAAAAGAGCCAGTGTCATTGGTCCAATTCTTCCAATATACATCATGATCATAATAACTATTTGGCTGCCTCTTGCAAGATCCGGCGTCAGATCAGCAGTCAAGCCTACTGTTCCTATTGCCGAGCATGTCTCATAGAGGACTCTGATAAATGACACATCACTTTCAATGCCCGCCACGATAGCCGTTCCGGCAAACAGTACGATTACAGCCAGAGTGATGACAGCTGACCCCATTCGAATATTTTGCTCTGCCACCTTTCTGCCAAAGCATTCCGCGTCATCTCTCCCTCTCACCACGGCTATACAACAGATCACTATTAATCCGATTGTAGTTGTCTTAATTCCTCCGGCCGTTCCTCCAGGAGAACCGCCAATAAACATGAACACACAACTTATCATCTGTGATTCTGTGCTCAAACCTGCCTGTGATACAGTCGCAAATCCAGCTGTCCTTGTTGTAACAGACTGAAAGAAAGAGGCCATAATCTTACTTCCTATCGGCAGATTCCCCAAAGTATCCGGATTTCCATACTCAGCCAAAAAGAAGTTTACCGCTCCTGCCAAGATCATTCCAGCTGTCATAGTCAATACTACCTTCGAATGGAGGGAAAGTCTTGTGAACCACCATCTGCCCGGATTCTCCCTTTTCCATGCCCGGCGAATACCTGCCAACAAGTCATACCAGACAATGAAACCCAATCCTCCCAGAACAATCAACAACATTGTTGTTATATTAATTAATGGATTATTTACATATTGGGTAAAACTGCTGCTTCCTAATATATCAATCCCCGCATTACAAAATGCGGAAATGGAGTGAAACACAGAATACCAGATGCCTTTGAGCATTCCATACTCAGGTATAAACTGAAAGGCATATAATATTGCTCCTGCACCTTCTACAATAAAGGTTCCCTTCAGGATCCTGTAAATCAATTTCACCATTCCGCCCGGTGAATCCATATTGTAGGTCTCCTGAATCAGAATCCGTTCTTTTACTGTAATCCTTTTTCGTAAAATAAGAAAAAAGGCTGTCATACATGCGATGACCCCCAGTCCTCCTACTTGAATCAAGATCAATAGTACAATCTGCCCAAGTAAGGTGAACTGCGTCGCCGGGGTTACTGTTACAAGACCAGTTACGCAGACAGCCGATGTCGATGTAAACAATGCGTCCATAAAATCAATAGGGCGGGTATTACATACAGGCAGTGTAAGGAGCACACCTCCTATGAGAATCACTCCCAGAAACCCCGCCGCAAGTATCTTCATTGTGTTCCATCTAATATTCTTTTTCATTTTACAGCCTCCACATTTCATGCAAAGGACATGTCATTTCTCTACATTCTAAAACGGTATCCCACTCCCCATATTGTTTCAATATACTGCGGGTTAGCTGTGTCTACCTCAATCTTTTCACGAATCTTTTTGATATGCACTGTAACAGTGGCAATATCTCCAATGGATTCCATGTCCCATATCTCGCTGAATAATTCATCCTTAGTATACACATGATTGGGATGACTTGCAAGAAAAGTCAGCAAATCAAATTCCTTGGTAGTAAAGTTCTTCTCTACTCC
Organism: Lachnospiraceae bacterium; assembly: GCA_019423745.1. Taxonomy (GTDB): domain Bacteria; phylum Bacillota; class Clostridia; order Lachnospirales; family Lachnospiraceae; genus Claveliimonas. The sequence continues at coordinate 3,411 of JAHZAV010000021.1, read as the reverse complement.
GTTAACCCACACTCTCCGTGCTGTTGTATCAATCTTAAGTCCTCGAATTTCAATAATCTTATTCGCTTCTGCTGCACTTCCGATGAGCCGCTCATACCGGGCCAGATGAGCCTTTACCCTAGCCACAAGTTCACTGGGACTAAAGGGTTTCGTCATATAGTCATCTGCTCCCAACCCCAGCCCTCGTATCTTATCAATATCATCTTTTTTAGCTGAAACCATAATAATGGGGGTATTTTTCTTATCTCTTACCTGACGGCATATCTCAAAGCCGTCCACTCCCGGCAGCATCAGATCCAGAATCAATAGGTTATAGTCCTTTCCAAGAGCCATCTCCAGTCCACTTTCTCCATCATTTGCCACCTCTACCGTAAATCCTGAAAGCTCCAGATAATCCTTCTCCAGATCAGCAATCGCTTCTTCATCTTCTACTATCAAAATCTTACTCATTGATTGGTACCTCCTGATATTTACGTAATACAAAATACATGGTCGTTCCTGTTCCTTCACGGCTGGTTGCCCAGATTTTTCCCCCGTGCTCTTCTACAATTTTCTTTACAATTGACAGACCGATTCCGCTTCCTCCCTTAGAAGAATTACGAGAAGCATCCGTTCTGTAAAATCGTTCAAAAATGTTGGTGAGATCTTTTGTAGCAATCCCTCTTCCATTATCTTCCAACTCAATTTGTACAAAGTCTCCTACATCTTTCACACGCAGATTAATCTTTCCCTTTTGTTTATCCATATACTTGAGAGAATTATTTATAATATTATTAATTACTCTCTTAATCTGTTCCGCATCTGCTATAACCTTTACATCCTCTTCCACATAGTTAAAATAACCAAACTCTACATTTCTGGATTCCAATTCAAGAGACAACTCTTCTGCACAGTCGTTAAAATAATCATTAACCGATATGATCTTGAAATTATAAGGAATTCGATTTGTATCAATTTTAGAATATAAGGTCAACTCATTGATCAGTGTATCCATTTCGCTGGCTTTATTATAGATTGTCCGGACATATTTATCCATTTTTTCCGGTGTATCCGCAACTCCATCTATAATGCCTTCTGCATATCCTTTAATGGCTGTCACAGGAGTTTTCAAATCATGGGAAATGTTACTGATAAGCTCTTTATTTTCATTATCAAATGTAAGTTTTTCTTCTGCATTAGCTTTAAGGCGCTTCCTCATTTCTTCAAAATCCTGACACAGTTGTCCCAATTCATCATCTGTCTTCCATTTCATCTCAAAGTCAAGATTACCTTCCTTGATACTCTGTGCCGCCTTTTGTACTTTCCTTAAAGGAGCCATAACTGTATGGTAAATCCAAAAAACAAGAATAAATGCCGTAAAAATCAAAATCAACGCAACCGCTGCCAGAACATCCATAGCGAAATCTTCCAGCTCCGGAATCGCATCTCCCACATTAGTTACAATAAATGCGCTGGCCCTGGTTCCATCATCGAACTGAAAATCTACCTGCCGGACAAGGACCTGATCCGTCCCTCCCAGGTATATACCATTTTCTGATGTTGTCTTGGTTTCCCCATATCCAGGCAATTGACCAATCACACTCTCTGCTTCCTCTACTTCAACTCCAATATAGAGGATCGTTCCTTCTCCCCTCACAATTAAATAAGATTTCTTTTTATTCAGCTTGGAATTAAAATCATTCAGATATGTTGCATCTATCAGCTTAGAAGGATCTTCCCTAACTGTTTCCTGTAGTTCGTGATAAGACGATTCTGTCAGTCTGCCCATCACCTGAAGCGGATTTGTTAAAGTATCAAGAGAAGTTCCGGAGATTCCATATGTTTTTTCAATCGCACTTAATTGGTACTGGCCGATCAGCATAATAAACAGGCTGGTCAAAAGTACCGGCACCATAATCACTGCTACAAAAGCAATAATTAAACGAGTTTTAAATTTCATACGCAAAGACCTCCTTCTCTATTTTAGCATAAAAAGAGCGCTTTCCCAAAAAAGCGCTCATAAATTTTTATAAACTTTTTATAAATACTTTTTCAATTCTTCTGCACGGTCTGTCTTTTCCCATGGCAGATCCAGATCTGTACGTCCGAAATGTCCATATGCCGCAGTCTGTTTATAAATCGGTCGTCTAAGATCCAGCATTTTAATAATTCCTGCCGGACGAAGATCAAAATGATTACGAATAATTTCTACTATCTTCTCATCACTTAATTTTCCCGTTCCGAATGTATCTACCATAACAGATGTGGGATGGGCAACTCCTATTGCATAAGAAAGCTGAATCTCACATTTTTTCGCCAATCCTGCCGCAACAATATTCTTGGCAACATACCGGGCTGCATAAGCTGCAGAACGGTCTACCTTGGTACAATCCTTTCCAGAAAATGCCCCACCTCCATGGCGTGCCATTCCGCCGTAAGAATCCACAATAATCTTTCTTCCAGTCAGGCCACTGTCACCGTGTGGACCACCGATCACGAAACGTCCGGTCGGATTGATAAAATATTTTGTCTTCTCATCTGTCATTCCTTCCGGAATAATAGCATCAAACACATATTTGCGAATATCTTCATGAATCTGCTCCTGCGACACATCCGGATCATGCTGGGTAGAAAGAACAACTGCATCCAATCTGTATGGTACTCCATTCTCATCATACTCAACCGTAACCTGTGTTTTTCCATCCGGTCGCAGGTAAGGCAGTGTACCATCTTTTCTCACTTCTGTCAGCCTTCTTGCAAGTTTATGTGCCAGTGCTGCCGGATACGGCATCAGCTCTTCTGTCTCATCTGTCGCATATCCAAACATCATCCCCTGATCTCCGGCTCCGATCGCATCCAATTCTTCCTCAGACATTTTATTTTCCTTTGCTTCCAAAGCCTTGTCCACGCCCATTGCAATATCTGAAGACTGTTCGTCAATCGCTGTTATAACACCGCAAGTATCTGCGTCAAATCCATATTTTCCTCTTGTATAACCAATTTCGCGAACAGTATCTCTTACGATTTTCTGAATATCCACATATGCGTTAGTTGTAATCTCTCCCATAACAAGAACAAGTCCTGTCGTTGTACAAGTCTCACACGCCACGCGACTCATGGGATCCTGCTCCATCAATGCGTCCAAAATAGCATCTGATATCTGGTCGCACATTTTATCCGGATGTCCTTCTGTTACTGATTCGGATGTAAATAATCTCTTTTCCATATCTGCTCCTTTTCTTTTCTCTTCTCCAGCCGGCAGATGACTTTCCTATAAAACAAATAAGTCCGCTTATTGAAATAAGCGGACTGTCATAAACCAAGCCAATCCTCTTATTGTTCGATTACTCGCTCAGGTTGGCACCTTCCGACTACCGGGGTTGCCGCAGCTTCACAGGTCCTTTGTACCTCCACTGCTCTGAATAAGAGAAA
>JAHZAV010000020.1 GCA_019423745.1 Lachnospiraceae bacterium | reverse complement strand
TTAAAATCCTGCGGGACTAACCTCCCGTACCGGTTCGATTCCGGTCTGCGGCATTGATGAAAGTGAGAGAAACGTTGATTTATAGCGTTTCTCTTATTTTTTTGTTTCAAATAAAACTGAAAGTGACTTTACGGATATGAAGAAATTAGGGGATGAGTTGGGAATTTCAGAAAAAGAAATAAAAGAAATCGTTGAAAAAGGGAATGAGTTGTACACGGATTTCTATTTGAATTAGTATTTGTGATAAATTAGGATAATTTGATTTTAGGGTTCAATATTAGAAAAACATAAGAGAAACGCTGGATTTACAGCGTTTCTTTTTATTCAAAAATCCCAATGGCTTTAATGTGCAGAAAATTGAAAAATTTTTATATAAAAAATTAGCTCTTTTAATGTTCTTTTAATTTTCTGCTGTTATATTAAATACAACAAAGAAAAAGATACACGGAGGAATAAAGTGATGAAAAAAATATCAAAAAAGACAATTGGGATAATAATAGGAGTTGTAGTGGCAGCAGTTGTTATAGCAGTTATTGCTATTATGACACTTAGAGTAGATATTGCAAAAGCGCAGCAGATTGCATTAAACCAGACAGGAGGAGGGGAGATCGTAGAAAGTGAAATAAGTAGTGAAGGTTTGTGGAATGAATACAGTTACACGATTGTAAATGGAGATACATGGTACAAAGTAGATATTACCGGATTTGGCAATGTAGATGAAATGGAGACAGGAACAGGAGATACTTGGAAATATTAGATTTGGCTGGCATATGAAGGGAATAAATAGGGGATAAAAAAGAGGGTCAGAAAAGTTCTGACTCTCTTTTGGTTACAGGAATATTGTTTTTAATTATTTGATTTAACCGTATATTGACCATCTTCCAGACAGTATATAGAACTCTGAAAAAATGTGCGGGCAGCCTGTATCAGATAATCGGTATCTTTAGCTCCTGCTGTTTCGTAAGGAGAGTGCATAGACAGCTGAGCTAATCCAATGTCCACCGTATTTAAGGGAACTTGTGTATTAGAGATGTTTCCCAGGGTGGAGCCACCTGCCATGTCAGAACGATTTAAGAAAGTCTGATAGGGCACGTTTGCAATTTGGCAAATTGTTTTAAAAATAGCTGCAGATACGCCGTCTGTGGTATATTTTTGATTTGCGTTGTACTTTATAACTATTCCCTGATTCATAGAAGGCCGGTTAGTAGGATCAGTTTTTTCAGGCAGATTTGGATGAACGGCATGTGCATTATCAGCAGAAAGCATGAAGCTGGAAGCCAGCATAGAGTAATAGTCTTGCTGAGTTTTGCCAAGGCATAGACAGATCCGTGTCAAAGTATCTTTTAAAAAGCTGGAGGCAGCGCCTTGTTTTGTACTGCTTCCTACCTCTTCATTATCCAGCATACAATGAACAGCAATATCGGCATAGCTGTCTGCCGACAGTATTCCTATAAGGGAAGCATAGGCGCATTGGAGATCATCCAGCCTTGGGCAGGAAATAAATTGATGATCAGCACCCCAAATAGTACCTGGAGTGCGGCTGTAAAGGAAGAGGTCATGGCCGATGATCTGCTCTGGACAAATCTGAGCAGCTTCAGCAATATGTTTAAAAAAGGTATTTTTGTCGGAAAAATCTCCATATAAAGGAAGCATATCTTTTTGAGGATCGTAGCGGAAACCATCGTTTGCCTGGCGGTTCATATGTATAGCCAGGTTAGGGATTAAGAGAAGATCACGGTCTATGTTAATTAATTTGGTGAAAATCTTATCTCCATTGTTAAGAAGAATGCGGCCTGCTATAGACAGAGGACGGTCCATCCAGGGCGCCATAAGCATACCGCCATATTTTTCCACATTAAGGCGAATGTACATATTATCAGAGGGAAGTTCTGGATTTTCCTTAATTTTGAAAGAGGGAGAATCACTGTGACTGGCAATGATATGAAAGCTGTTTGGTTCCTTTTGCGGCAAACAAAAGGCAATAATAGAAGATAGATTCCGGGTTACAAAATAGCGGCCTCCGGGAGTAAGCTTCCAGGAAGTGTTTTCCTGAAGGGATTGAAAGCCGTTGGCTTCTAGAAGTTTTCTTGCTGACTGAACAGCATGGAAACTGGTAGGGCTTTTTTCAATAAAGGAAAATAAATTTTGAATCGTATTCTGTGAGTTGTCCATGAATAGTTACCTCCATATGTAAAAAATGCTAGGGATGAATTTGGTTTTTTATAAACTGAATCAGGGAAGAAAAATTCCCCTGGGGATACTTGCTGATATCTGCGTTTTGGGTATTAATTAGGCAATCAGTGAGCAGAAATACATGAATGCCTAATGTAGCGGCTATCATATCTTCTGATGCATCATTTCCTACCATGAGACATTCCCCGGGGGTTAGATTGTGACGGGATAAAATCTCTTGGTAGTATTTAGGATCTGGTTTACAGTGGGAGGAGTTTTCGTACGTTGTAATGTATGAAAAGTCAGAAGGTTGAAGTCCGGCCCAGTATACTCTGCTGTAAGTTGCAATAGATGGAAAAAGAGGATTGGTAGCAAGAATCGTGTTAAGTCCCTTTTCCTGGCAGAAGAGAATGGTTTCCTTTGCTTTAGGAGTAAAGCCGCATACCGATTGTACCTCTTGAAACTCTGTTTTGTAAAATTCTTCAAAAATATGTTTGAGTTTTGGCGCATCTTTTCCGTAAACTTTTTGGAAATATTCCCAGAAAACTTCTTCGTTGAGACGATTATCCTGGCTTTTTATCATACAAGATATGCCATTCCATACATGATTCAAAAGGAGTTTTGGATCAAATCCCCAAGTTTCCATTTTCTGGCCAAGTTTGTTAAAATAGTCTTTTACAAAAAGATCCTGATCCATAGGGAGCAGGGTTCCATCTAAATCAAATAATACGGTTGTTATGTTTGATATATGTTCCATAGTATTGTCCTCCCGGTTTTATGCATCAACGATATTATAATGCGAAAAAGGAAACGAGTAAATATTTGTTTATAATGTGATAAAAAAATAAAACTTTTATGAATAATAAGGTTGTGAAATGAGTAAAAATCGCCTATATTTTTATCATACGGGTAATTTTATTATGTGGGGGATGAGCAAATAAAAGGGAGATGAATGCATGCTTAAAATTCAACATATCTGTAAGCAATACAAAACTGGAAATTTAGTGCAAAAAGCTTTGGATGATGTGAGCTTAAATTTGAGAGATAATGAGTTTGTGGCAATTTTGGGCCCCAGTGGGTCGGGAAAAACGACACTTCTTAATATTATTGGCGGATTGGACCGATATGACAGTGGAGATTTGATTATCAATGGGATTTCTACTAAAAAGTATAAAGACAAGGATTGGGATTCTTACAGAAATCATACTATCGGATTTGTTTTTCAAAGTTATAATTTGATTCCACATCAAAGTGTGCTTTCGAATGTAGAACTGGCCCTTACAATTTCGGGGGTAGGTCCTTCCGAGAGGAAAGAAAGAGCGAAAAAAGCGCTGGAACAGGTGGGGCTTGGGGAACAGCTTCACAAAAGGCCCAGTCAGATGTCTGGAGGGCAGATGCAGCGAGTTGCGATAGCAAGAGCTTTGGTAAATGATCCGGATATTCTTTTGGCGGATGAACCGACAGGGGCACTGGACAGTGAAACGAGTATTCAGGTTATGGAACTTCTGCAAGAAGTAGCCAGAGATAGGTTAGTGGTTATGGTTACACATAATCCAGAACTTGCAGATGAATATGCCACAAGAATTGTCAAATTGAAAGACGGACAGATTCGTTCAGATTCTGCACCTTTTGAGCCGGAAGAGGAATCAGGGGTACCGGAACATCGGAATATGGGAAAGGCATCCATGTCTTTTTTAACGGCGCTTTCTCTAAGTTTTAATAATCTTAGAACAAAAAAGGCGCGTACAATTTTGACTTCTTTTGCGGGATCCATTGGAATTATAGGAATTGCTTTGATCCTGTCACTGTCAAATGGAGTAAATGATTATATTCAAAGTGTGGAGGAGGAAACCTTGTCCGAATATCCTCTTCAGATACTAAGCACGGGAATTGACCTTAGCTCTATGATGGAAGATGGATCGGGCAGTTCTGGACAAACTGAAGAAAAATCAGGTGACGTGCAGGTGGTTGATATGCTTACCAGTATGTTTTCTACTATGGATTCCAATGATTTGGAGTCGCTGAAAGCATATTTGGAAAGTGGAGAAAGTGATATTGATCAGTATGTAAAAGCGATTGAATATTCTTATAACATTACACCGCAGATTTACCGTCAGGATGGGGACAGCATACGGCAGGTGAATCCAGATAAATCTTTTGATGCGCTGGGATTGGGATCTTCTACAGCGTCAAATAGTATGATGTCTTCTATGATGAGTACAGATACATTCTATGAAATGCCAGAGGATACGGATTTATATGAGCAACAGTATGAAGTAAAAGCGGGACGATGGCCCAAAAGCTATGATGAATGTGTAGTTGTTCTTACTGCCAGCGGTGGAATTAGTGATTTTATGTTATATTCTCTTGGACTTAGAGATTCTATGGAGTTGGACGAAATGATTCGCCAGTTTGCAAATGAGGAGAATGTGGAGACGCCTTCTAATATGGGATCCTATACGTATGAGGATATTCTTGGAGTTACTTTTAAACTGGTCAATAGTGCCGATTATTATGAATATGACAGTCAATACAAGGTATGGAGAGATAAAACAGATAACGAAGACTATATGAAAAAGCTGGTAAATGAAGGTGAGGATCTGAAAATTGTAGGCGTGGTACAGCCAGCGAAAGGTGCCAAAGGGACACTGCTTACTACAGGAATCGGATATACCCCTGACCTGACAAAACATACTGCTTCACAGGCAGAGAAAAGTGATATCGTTCAGAGTCAATTGAAAAATAAAGATATTAATGTTTTTACCAATGAAGCATTTGGTGCAGAGAGTGGTCAGGACCAATTTGATATGGACTCCCTTGTATCTGTTAATGCAGACGTACTTCAAAATGCATTTGGGTTTAATGAAAATGCCTTTAGCGAAGGGCTTGAGGGAGCATTTGATCTTTCACAGCTTTCCACAGGGAGCAGCTTGGATTTATCTAATATGATTGATTTGAAAAATATTAAAGTGGATATTCCGAATGCACCACAGTTGGGGCTGAATGAATTGTTAGGAAGTATTAAGCTGGATGTGTCGGCGGAAGAAATGAATCAGATGGTAACGGGACTTTTGCGGGGATATCAGGACTATGCAAAAGAGCATCCGGAGGCGGATTATTCTACTTTAGGAGAAGATTTTCTTGACTATCTTAATACCAGTGAAGCACAGGAGATTTTAATTCGGAACATTAAGGATATCATTCAGGCAAATGGAAATATTACTGCACTTCCGGATCAGACAAAAGGGTTTTTACAAGAGATTATGCAGGGGTATCAGGCGTATGCTTCAGAGCAGGGATATACAGATGCTGATAAATTTGACGAATACCTTTTGGAGTATCTTTCAACATCAGAAGCACAGAATATTATGGAAAAGTGGGGATCTGAAATTTTCCAGATTAGTGGCGATATTACTATATCTTCGGATCAAATTGCAAAGCTGGCAGAAGAGCTGGGGAATGGATATCAGAAATATGCAGCATCTAACGGCTTGCCCGATCCAAGTAAAATGGGAGAACATTTTATGGCATATCTGGGCACAGAAGAAGCACAGAGTAAACTGACAGAGGCTATGCTTGGCATGGTGGATGCAGATAGTCTGCAGGAGCAGATTTCAGGCGCTCTTGAAAATTATATGCAGGAGGCAATGGTTTCCTATGGAGGCAATGTAGCGCAGTCTCTTCAAAGCCAGATAGGATCTGCCATGGAACAGATTATGACTCAAATTAGTGCTGGTATCACAGATGCAATGAGCCAGGCGGCAGTGAAAATAGGATCCAATATCCAAAATGCCCTTACGATTGATGCGGATGCATTTGCGAATGCATTTACTATGAATATGAGTGGACAGGAATTTGCAGAGCTGATGATGTCCATGAGTTCTAAAGAGAGCGCTTCCTATGAAGGAAATCTTCGGAGTTTGGGATATGTGGATTTCGATGTACCTAGTCAGATTGATATATATCCAAAAGACTTTGAGAGTAAAGAAGGAGTTGTAAAAATCCTGGATCACTATAACAATGATATGGAGAAGGAGGGAAAGGAAGAGCAGGTGATTACTTATACCGATATGGTAGGAACTTTGATGTCGTCTGTGACAGATATTATTGATATCATTAGTTATGTACTGATTGCGTTTGTGGCAATATCACTGGTCGTTTCCTCTATTATGATTGGAGTAATTACTTATATTAGTGTACTGGAGAGGAGAAAAGAAATTGGAATCTTAAGGGCCATTGGTGCATCAAAGGGAAATATCTCTCAGGTGTTTAATGCAGAAACCTTTATTATTGGATTTTGTGCCGGTGTGCTGGGAATTGTGATTACTTTGCTTTTATTGATTCCAGGTAATATATTTATTCATTATCTTGCAGGAACAACGGATGTAAGTGCAGTACTGCCAGCAGGGGCAGCAGTCATATTGATTGCACTGAGTGTTATATTGACGCTGTTGGGCGGATTAATTCCGGCTAAAAAGGCGGCTAAGAGTGATCCGGTTTCAGCACTTAGGACAGAGTAAATATTTGGAAGTTAGATTGCTTGTTGCAGGGATATAACGCAGAAAAATTCACGGTAAAACGCAGTTTGACACGTAACATTTTTAAACTTTGTTACGTGTCAAACTGCGTTTTATATCTGATCTAAAGCATAAAGTGCTGCCCCAGCGGCACCTACGATTTCCGGTTCCGGACAAATGTAAAGTTTGGATTGAATTTTTTCTTCTACTGCTCTGACAACGCCAGGATTTTTAGCGACACCGCCTGTCATCATAAATTCTTCCTCCATACCAACCCGCTTTAAAAGAGAATAAGATTTATTGGCAATTGCGTGGCACACACCATTGGCAATATCACACTTTTCTTTATTGTTGGCAATCAGAGAGATGACTTCAGACTCTGCAAATACAGAGCACATACTGGTTATTTCGATTTCTTCTGTGGATTCAAGTGCAATTGGGCCCAGATCATCTATATCGATTTCCAGTGTCCGTGCGATCATTTCAAGAAAACGTCCAGTTCCGGCAGCGCATTTATCGTTCATAACAAAATCGGCCACCTCTCCGGATTCATTCAGGCGGATGGCTTTGCTGTCCTGACCGCCGATATCCAGGATGGTTCTTATTTTTGGATTAAAATAGTGGGCACCTCGTCCATGACAGCTGATTTCTGTTACATTTTCATCTGCAAATGGAATGCTTACCCGGCCGTATCCGGTGGATACGATCCTTGAGATATCCTCCCGGTGAAGTCCGGATTTTTTCAAAATTTGATCTAATATTTTCTGGGCACTTTCTCCTGATTTGGCTCCGGTCCGTACAACTGCCGAAGCAATGATTTTTCGGTTTCCATCCATAATGACAGCATTGGTGGAGGTAGAGCCGCTGTCAATTCCCATTACATACATTTTTTTAGAGTCATCCTTTCCTATTGAAGTTTTTGAAGAACCAACCGGTGTTAATGATTCCAGAAACGCTTCGATTCGAGTAAGTATCTGACCGTAGCTTTGTTTCGTATAGTCTGTTTCCAGTTGGAGAATGGGGCGATTCAGTATTTTTTTCAGCCAGGCGTATTCATAGGAATAATTGTCGCAGAACTGAATTGTATGATAAATGATACCGTCTGTACTTTCGGCATACCGGGTGATCAGTTCATCTCTGCCTGCAGCAGCTTCCATACGCATACAGGGGAATTGGCTTAAAAGACCTCGTGTATAACCAGTTAATATCTGTTCAGGCTCTACAATATACTTTCTCATAAGACCAGTACATGTTAAGTCAAAAGCAATGTTGATACCTCGCTCATTTAAAATTTGTACAATACTTTCATTTGCCCGTGCCCCGATGATTCCAATATTTTTTTTGCCGGGTTTTATTTGAATACTTTGTTCTTTTTTACGAGTTTCTATAAGTTTACCAAAACATTCTTCGTCGAACGTTTTACCGGAGAATTTTTCATATGCCTGAATCATTTTCCGAATGCGGTTTTCATAGAGTGTGATACCGGCATCTTTTGTAATTCTGGGAGTATCCAGAATGTAAATAAATTTGTCTGGAAGCTCTTCCTTTAGAACATCGTAGAGTCGCCGGATACTGTCACAGCAAGTGGTTAGAATTATCCCTTCATAATCGTTGGAAAGCACATCTTCCAGAACCCCTTTTGCAAAACTGCATATATTAGGGTGCATTTTCATATCAGCCTGAGTGAAATTTGTGACACAAGGCTCGATTCGTTTCATTTCTGTTCCCATAGACAAAAAGATTTCTATAGGTGCATATTTGCAGATATAACCTAACATATTGTTTTATCTCCTGTTCCAATCAATTCTAGAAACGCTTCCAGACGGGTTTTGATCTGTCCGTCATGGCTGTTTCTTTTGTCAATTCCGTCTCCATCGAGAATCAGCATAGGAATGCCCAGCTTCTGCATTTTTTCTTTCAGAAGAATACTTCCGCCGGAAGCCTGTTTGCAGCCCCAATGGCAGAAGTGAATGACAGCATCCGGATTGAGCTGCTCAGCAAGATTTCCGATCATTTCCGCTTTAAGGCTATAAGAACCGTTGTACACATTTTTTATTATTTTTTTGGCCAAAGCTTCAAAAGGCCGGCCTACGTCCAGTTCGTCCATGAAATCCAGAATAATATCGCTTGCTATAATCTGATATTCTCGATTACTGTTGAAGTATTCCTTTAGGGTTTCCTGATAGAATGGAAGAAGATGGATCCATAGTATTTTTTTTCCGGTGAAAGGCTCGCCTTGCTGAATTTCTTGATTCATAAAACGAATGAGATCCAGAAATTCTTCGGTGCCAATGAGAAGATGCATTCCCATCATCATATAGAGATAACTGATCAATTCCCCTGGGTAATAATAGTCTTTTTGGTATGCAAAGAATTTTTTTAATTCTTTTCGTGTTTCGTTTTCAGTTTGGAGTATTTTTTTGAGTTTTTCTTCCTGAAATACTTTGCCGGTACGTTCTTCCAGTACTCTGGAAAGCTCTCTTAGCTGATCAGCAAGATAAGAAATAGATTCTTCGTCCTGGGAGTATGGGACATCCAGAAAAGTAAAGGGAACATGGGCTCTTTTTTCCAGATAACGGAAGGTATTTAAATTGCCATCGCAGGATAGAGAAGTTGTGACGGCATAATCCGGTTTCTGAACGACTTTACTTTCTACGCCGCCTACAAAAGTTTTATGATAAGAACAAAGAGTAGGAGCAATTCCCATATTTTGTGCATAGTCAATAAAATAATCTTCCAGATGGTAACCACTCATATAACAGGAAAGACATTCGATGGAAAGTGTATGAAGGTCAAAACACTGCATCAGCTCACAAGGGGCAAAAATATTTCCCCACACATAGCTCCCTTCCTTGCATAAAGAATCAGCTACGAGACTCATCATCATTGTTTCCAGTTTTTGATAACCCTTAGATAGGTTTTTGTTGGGAAGAAGTTTTGTACGCCATTTATTTGCCCGGAATCCCAGGAGGATTTTATCTCAGCTTCCTTCGGGGTGATTTATGGCTTCGTTTTTTACATGATCAATATATTTGTTTACAATGTTCATATTAGTTCTCACCTTTCTGCAGGACTTATTATATCACATTTTTTGAAAATGCAACAAAGTGGCCCGGAATATAACTATGCTGGAAGAGCATAGCAGTGTATTCGGACTAGGTATTAGACTTTGTAGATTATATTGATTACTATAGATATAACAGGGCTGGCATTAGGCCATGCCACTCAATAAATATTGTTATTGATGGTGAAATGGAGGAATAAAAATGACAGAGAAAGCAAAAAGTTATTGTGAAAAAATATTTGGATCAGAAGGATTTGGTCTGGACAAAACGGATCCGGAATTTTCGGATTTTTTTCAGAATTTTGTATTTGATGAAGTGGTAAATAGTGATGAGCTTGATGATCGCACTCGTATGATGGCAATTCTTGCTGCATTGATGGGATGCCAGGGGATTGACACATTTGAGATTATGCTGTCAGCTTCCTTGAACGCTGGAGTTACGCCGGTAGAGGTAAAAGAAATTGTATATCAGGGGGCAGCTTATCTGGGGATTGGCCGTGTACTTCCATTTATTAATAAGGTGAATGCGATATTTGAAAAGAAAGGAATTTCTATTCCGCTTTCAGGGCAGGCAACAATAGGAAGAGGGGAAAGGATAGAGAAGGGAGAACAGGCGCAGGTAGATATTTTTGGAGATGGAATGAAAGGCTTTGCAACATCAGGACCAGAGGAATCCAGACATATTAATCGGTGGCTGTCAGGCAACTGCTTTGGTGATTATTATACAAGATCTGGTCTGGATTACAGACAGAGAGAAATGATTACCTTCTGTTTCCTTTTAGCTCAGGGTGGCTGTGAGCCACAATTGATTAGCCATGCGGCAGGAAATATGAAAGTTGGAAATGATAAGGTGTTTTTAATTCATATTATTTCTCAGTGTCTGCCGTATATTGGTTATCCCAGGAGCCTGAATGGACTTCGTTGTGTCAATGAAGCAGCAAAAGATGCATAAAACAGATTGTCAAGTGTGATATTTTCTCCTATAATAATGTTTAAAATCAAAAATATGCAAAAGAGGAATAGTGATGAATTTTTTAGAGGAACGTATCGCAAAAGATGGAATTATTAAAGAGGGAAATGTGTTGAAGGTAGACAGCTTTTTAAATCATCAGATGGATATTGAGCTGTTTGATCAGATTGGAGCTGAATTTAAGAAAAGATTTGCTCAGAAACCTATTAATAAAATTCTGACGATCGAGGCTTCCGGGATAGGAATTGCCTGTGTCGCAGCCCAGCATTTTCACGTGCCGGTTGTGTTTGCAAAGAAAACTCAGAGCATTAATCTGGAGGGGGAAATGTATGTGGCAGAGGTGGAATCCTTCACACATAAGTGTAAAAACCAGGTGATTGTTTCCCAAAAATTTTTGAATGAAGAGGACCATGTTCTTATTATAGATGATTTTCTTGCCAATGGATGTGCGCTTCAAGGATTGATTCAAATTGTGCAGACAGCAGGAGCAACCGTTGAGGGCATTGGAATTGTCATAGAGAAGGGATTTCAGGCAGGCGGAAGCATTATTCGAAATCTTGGATATCAGTTGGAATCTCTCGCAATTGTAGATGCCATGGATGAAAAAACAGGAATGATTCAATTTAGAGAGCAGGGAGTGTAACATGAATACATCGGTACAGTTAGAGCAACAGCTTATGAGTATACATCGAAAGAGTTATCCGGCATATAAAAGCCTGGCAGGAAGCTGGCATTTTCCAGGATACATTCTTCATATTGACCATGTGCAGGGAGATCCTTTTGCAGGGCCTTCTAAACTAAGCGTTGAGATTGCATCTAAGACAGCAGGATTTCCGAAGGAGCTGTACGACAGAGAAGATAAAAGAATTGCACTTCAGGATTATCTGACAAGAGAGTTTGGGCGTCAGATATCGGCTTATATGTTTCAGGCAAAAGGTTCAGGTAAAAGTGGGCTTATCAGTATCAGCAGATGCGGGCAGCAAGTTTTGGAACGTACGGCCCTTGAAATGAATGAGAAAAGGCTTCTGGTACGTTTTGAAGTAGGATTCCCGGCAAATGGAAGGACTATTAATGCGCCGGAATTGAAAAAGATTTTATTTCACTATATTCCAGAGTGTGTAAATAAGGCCCTGTATTATAAAAGTCTCAATGAACAGACAGTACAAAAAGTAACAGAATTGGCTCAGGATCAAACTTATATCAGAGAAGAGCTGAAAAAGAGGAATTTGGCAGCATTCGTAGCAAATGGTTCCATTCTGCCAAGAGAGAGCGGTGTCTCTGATAAGCCAATGAAAAAAGCGATCGTATTTGAAAGTCCCAAAAGCATGGAGATAGAACTGGATCTTCCCTATAAAGGTAAAATTCGTGGCATGGCAGTTCCAAGAGGAATTACTTTGATTGTAGGTGGGGGATATCATGGAAAATCTACTCTTTTAAAAGCCCTGGAGTTAGGTGTATATAATCATATTGCAGGGGATGGGAGAGAATATGTTATTACGGATGATACGGCAATGAAAATCCGCGCAGAGGACGGAAGATCGGTATCTCATGTAAATATATCACCCTTTATCAATCATTTGCCCAACGGTAAGAATACAGTGGATTTTTCAACAGAGGATGCTAGTGGTTCTACCTCTCAGGCTGCTAATGTAGTGGAAGCAGTGGAGGCAGGGGCAAAAGCCCTTCTGATTGATGAAGATACTTCAGCCACAAACTTTATGGTGAGAGATGCTTTGATGCAGTCCGTAATTGCAAGGGAACAAGAACCTATCACACCTTTTATTGAGCAGGCGAGAAAATTGTATGAAGAAAAAGGAATTTCCGTTATTTTGGTAGCCGGAAGTTCAGGAGCCTATTTTTATATTGCAGATCATATCATTCAGATGGATACTTATCGCGCGAAGGATATTACAAAGCAGGTCCGTACGATCTGCAGCCAAAATGCAGAAGAAAAAAATTTTATGGAAATGCATCGTAAGGAGACAGAAAATATTCTGCGGTGGGAGGAAATGTCCAGATATCCCAAACTTGGCAAGATAGAGAAAAAACATGGTCAGATCAAGATCAAACAGTATGGAAAAGACAGTTTTTCTCTTGGAAAGGATACAGTGGAACTGAAGTATGTGGAGCAGATTGTTGATGTCGAGCAGACAGCAGCTCTTAGTTATGCCCTGAAAAGTATTATTGAGAAGATGGAAACGGGGACAAAAAAAAGCCTGGAAGAGCAGGCAGAAGAGCTGTGGAATGAGATCCAGGGAAAAGGTCTTGCCAGTCTGGTGAAAGGATCTTATATTCCTGTTTCCCTGGCAATGACAAGGAAACAGGAATTATATGCCTGCTTGAATCGATTTAGAGGTTTTCGTTAGAAGATAAGTTTAAATGCTTTCCTGAGAAGGAGCAAGCATAGACAGGTACTTTTCGTAATTGACACCGTCATTGCGAGGTACCTGTTCTTTTATAGAATCAGAAATAGCGCAACTAATAAATTCGCCAGCCAGTTCTACGGCATTTTCTGTTTTATCGCCCCGGGCAATTCCAGCGGCAATACAGGAAGCAAAAAGATCGCCTGTGCCGGAATAACTTCCTCCGATATAGGGAAAGGGAATGAGCGTTTGATCTTTTTCAGTCAGAAAGAGATTCCCCATCTGATCGATTCCATCTTCATCTGTATAGCGGATACCTGTGATCAGAATTTGTTTCAGTCTGTCCTGGAAAAGAGATTTGCCCAGTTCTGCAATGACCTCCATTAGAAGGAGAGGTGTCCGGATTTGTGACAACTCTTTATAATCGGCTCCAGTGAGCAGGCAAAGTTCCGTTAGATTGGGGGTAATCAGATCTGCTCTGTAACAGAGTTCTTTCATTTTTTCTAAAAGTCGGGATGTGAAAAGAGAGTGGGGGGTTCCGTCACCTCCCAAGACAGGATCTACCAGCAAAAAGGTATGTTCCGTCAGAAAACTGTCCAGAAACATATAGATTTGGTTAACCTGGCGTTCATCCGCAAGAAATCCCGTATATATACCATCAAAAGAGACATTCATTTTTTCCCATTCTGCCCGAATCAGGGGCATTTTATCTGTATAGCTGTCGCAGTAATAACTCTCATATCCAGTCTGCGCACTTAAGATTGCAGTAGGGAGAGGGCAGGGTTGAACTCCCATAGCGGAGATGACAGATATTGCCGCTGTGAGTGAACAACGTCCAAAGCCTGAAAGATCGTTAATTACAGCAATTTTTTTTGTCATTAGTTTTCACCGTCCTTTATCAATATATAACAGAATTTATTATACTGCCTCAAACAGGGTTTGGGTAGCATTTTTTAGTACAAAAAAAGGTCAGAGCGGGGAACTCTGACCGGAGGGGAAATTATGAAAAAGAAAATTATATTGTTCAAGGTTTTATCCTTTGAACAATTATAATATACTTCTTATTTGTGTTGAAAATGTGAATGTGTTATTAAATATGTGTGAAAAAAAGAAAAAATTCTATGAATCAAAAAAAGAACTGTACAAAGTACAGTTCTTTCTGACCCGTGGGCGAGAGGATTCGAACCCCCGACCTTTTGGTCCGTAGCCAAACGCTCTATCCAGCTGAGCTACGCCCACATCTTTTGCTGTATCCCTCACAGCAAAAATAATTATATTATAAGATGATGAGAATGTCAACTATTTATTTTAGAAAATTTGCAGCTGCATGCTTTGAAGAAAGCTGCAGTGCAAATGATTCTTTTTACTTTTACGTATCTGCGGCAAATTGGCTGTTATACAGTTTTGCATAGAATCCGCCTTTCTGAAGGAGTTCTTGATGGGTGCCTTGCTCTATAATATGTCCCTGATCCATAACGAGAATCATGTCTGCACTTTGGATGGTGGAAAGACGATGAGCTACAATAAAGCTGGTGCGTCCTTTCATTAAGGTTTCAAAAGCGCGCTGAATTCGAATTTCTGTCATAGTGTCGATGGATGAGGTCGCTTCATCCAGGATCAGCATTGGCGGTAGGCAGAGCATAATGCGTGCAATGCAAAGAAGCTGCTTTTGACCTTGAGAGAGATTTTCTCCGCCTTCACTGATGACCGTGTCATATCCTTCAGGCATGCGCATGATAAAGCTGTGAGCATGTGCTTTTTTTGCAGCAGCGATGACTTCTTCCATAGAGGCATCCGGTTTCCCGTAGGCAATATTATCTCTAATGGAAGCGGATTTCAGCCATGTTTCCTGTAATACCATTCCGTAACTGGTGCGAAGGGAGCGGCGGGTGATCTTTCGGATATCATGGCCGTCCAGTTGTATAGAGCCGGCTTGTACATCATAAAAACGCATTAAAAGATTGATGACGGTTGTCTTTCCGCATCCGGTAGGCCCTACTATAGCGATGCGCTGGCCAGGGCGTACAGACAGGTTTAAATCCTGTATCAGAGGTCTCTCTTTAATATAAGAGAAATCTACATGATTAATGTCAATTTTTCCAGAAGGATTGCTTAATACGATAGCATCATTCGGTTCCTTTGGAGCATCCGGTTCATCAATCAGTTCAAATACACGTGCAGCTGAAGCAAGTGAATTTTGGAATTCCGTCATAACGCTTGTAATGTCATTGAACGGCTTGGTATATTGGTTTGTATAACTTAAAAAACTAGATAGCTGTCCGACTGTCAGCATTCCTTTCATAGTTCCAAAGCATCCGGCGATAGTGACTCCAGCATAGATACAGGAATACATGAAGCGGGTGGCAGGATTGGTTATAGAAGAGAAAAAAGTAGCTTTCAGCGAATAACCAGAAAGTCGTTCATTGATTTCATCAAATTCTTTTTGAGCATCCTCTTGATGACCAAAAGCCTGAACAACTTTAATGCCGCCTAACATCTCATTGGTAAAACCAGTCAATTCCCCGCGTGTCTGCGACTGCTTCTGGAACATAGCAAAAGATTTTTTTGATATAAAATTAGCCAGCAGGAAGGATAGTGGACTTAATACCACCACGATAAGTGTAATCCATGCATTGATGCTGAGCATGAAACATATCGTTCCTAAAATGGTTGCAACACCTGTGAAGAGTTGGGTAAATCCAAGTAATAATCCGTCAGAGAACTGATCGATGTCTGTAATGACCCGGCTGATTAAATCTCCGGAGGAATGTTGATCCACATAGGATAATGGTAACTTTTGTAATTTTTCAAAGGCCTGAACACGAAGATCTTTTACAATATGGTAAGTTATTTTGTTGTTAATGTGATTCATGATCCACTGGCCGATACTGGTAAGGATAATGGAAATCACAATGGAGGAAATTATTGCTAAAAGACCGTCAAAATCTACGTTTCCCTTTCCAACTATAGTATCTACCCCCCGTCCTGTGAGGATTGGGACATAAAGCGTTAAAGCAACAGTAAAGGCTGAAAGACAAAGGGAAAGGATAACATATCCAAGATAGGGGCGGATATGGCGAAGAATCCGTTTCAGGGTTTGGCGATTTCTTACTTTTTTATCGGTCTTGCTGTTAAGAGCTGATGAACTGTTTTTAGGCATTGTTGCAGGCCTCCTTTCCGGAAAGCTGTGAGGCACAGATTTCCTGATAAACAGCATTAGTAGCCAAAAGATCTTGATGTGTACCAATTCCAACAATTCGACCGTCATCCAGAACCAGAATACGGTCTGCATTTCGAACAGCAGATACACGCTGAGAAATAATAAATACGGTAGTCTTTTCAGTATTTTCTCGGATTGCTTTTCGAAGTCTTGCATCGGTGGCAAAATCAAGAGCAGACGCACTATCGTCTAAAATAAGAATTTCTGGAGAACCTACCAGTGCCCGGGCAATGGTAAGACGCTGCTTTTGTCCGCCTGACAGATTACTTCCCTGCTGCTGGATTTTAAGATCCAGCCCCTCCTTTTTGGAGTCTACAAATTCTTTTGCCTGGGCGACATCAAGGGCTTGATAAATTTCTGAATCAGAGGCATCTTTTTTTCCCCATTGCATATTTTCACGTAGTGAGCCGGAAAATACGGCAGCCCTTTGAGGAACCATCCCGATATGCTTCCGTATGGATGCTGGGGCAAAGGAATGGATATCTTTACCAAATAGGCGAATACTACCTTCGGAGCATTCATAGAATCTGGGAATCAGACTGGCAAGTGTAGATTTTCCAGAGCCGGTTCCACCAATAATTCCAATCGTCTCTCCGGGCATAGCCTGGAAAGTTAGATCTTTCAAAACTTCATTCTTGGAATTACTATAGGAAAAACTTACATTTTCAAATTCTACAGCAGGATAGTGAGTATCAGAATCGGGAGTAAACATGTCTCCCTCTTTTGGAATCGAGGACTGAATATTAAATATAGCATTTACCCTGCCAAGGCTTGCAAGGGCTCTGGATAAAAGGATAATCAGATTGGCAAGTTTGATAAGTTCAGTTAAAATCTGCGACATGTAGTTAATCAGGGCGATTACCTGACCTTGTGTAAGGCGTCCCTGGTTTACCTGAAGGCCACCGTAATAGAGGACTGCGATGATTCCAAGGTTAATAATGACGTAGGTAAGAGGATTTAAAAGAGCAGATATTTTCCCTACAAAAATTTGTTTTTTATACAGTTCCTCGGTATCCTGGCGGAAAAACTGCATCTCTTTATCCTGTCTGCCGAATGCTCGGACGACCCGTATTCCAAGAAGGTTTTCTCTGGTGGACAGAAGGACACGATCCACCTGTTTTTGTACAGATTTATAAAGCGGCATACTTGCCAGTAAAATGATAAATACAACAATCAGAAGGGCAGGTATGGTAACTGCGAAAGGGAGTGCAGCCTGAACATCCACAGTAAATGCCATAATCATTGCTCCCAATACAACAAAGGGAGAACGAAGAAAAAGACGAAGAAACATGTTGATACCGTTTTGTACCTGATTTACATCGCCTGTCATTCGATTAATCAAAGTAGAAGTACCAATATTGTCGATTTCCTGATAGGATAGAGTATTAATATGGGCAAAGAGGTCACTTCGCATAGACATACCAGCGCTGATTGCTGATTTGGCAGCAAAATACTGTGCTGTCAATGAGAAAGAAAAACCAATGATTCCAAGAAGAATCAAAAGCCCGCCCATCTTCCAGAGATATGGTCCATTATTGCCAGCTATGCCAATATCAATCATTTGTGCCACAACAAGGGGAACAAATAATTCAAAGGTGGCTTCCAACATTTTAAATAGAGGAGCAAGTATTGTAATAACAGGATGCTTTTTTAAATAAGTAAGCAAATGTTTCATTATTTTTCCGCCTTTCCAGCTTCAGAGCAGATTTTTTTGAGATTATTATACATATGTTCTGATACAGGAACAGGTATATGAAGGCGCTTGGCTTCTTTTACAATGTAGCCGCCAAAAGTTTCAAGTTCTGTTTGATGGTTCGCATTTACATCTCTTTGAAGAGAACTGGTGGCATTATCTGCCAATTCATAATAAAACCGGTGTATGATAGCCTCTTTATGTTGAGGTTCCACGTGTATTCCCTTTGCTACAGCAACCTGATAGGCTTCATTTACAAGAGTTTCATATTGTGCTGCTTTTTGAGGGTCTGATCTGAGTTGCCCTATGGTATTGTTATAAAGAGCGGTCTCTACATTATAAGCGCAATTCAGAATATATTTTTTCCATATTTCTGCCTGAATATCCCGATCAGCGTCACAATCAATTCTTGCGTGGTTCAGTAGTTCACAGACTTCCAGAACTTTATTCCACTGGTTATTATCTGCATTTTGAATGCCGATATGAAGGTTGGCAAATGCGCCTTGTTGTGTAATGGAAAAATCCGGATTGGCAAAGGCTACGATATAAATTAAAGAATCGATAACCGTTCCCTTTTGCAGATATTTTCTGACTCGTTCTGCGGGATCAGCGCCATTCATAACCGGTACGATTACCGTATGATCGTTGATACAGTTTTTTAATGAGAGGCAGACATCCTCCAGAGAATAATTTTTCACACAGATAAAAATGTAATCCTGTACTTCAAGCTCTTCAGCAGATTTTACTGTCTTTGCAGGATGGACGATACGCTCTCCGCGGTAATCACTGTGAAGCGTCAAACCATAGTTATCGATGGAATCTTTCCTGGGTCCTCTTGCAACAAAGGAAACTTGAGGATAGGTATCAGCAAGCAGAGCGCCAATATAGCCGCCTACTCCCCCAAGACCAATTACAGCAATTTTCTTATTCTCAAATAATTTCATAAATTTTTCCTTCTTTCTGATGATTTTGCGAGGCGGGATAGAGTATTGTTATGGTCCCGCAGCAAGGCTAAGATGTCAATATATGACAAAATTATATCACATTGAGTAATGATTGAGTATAGTTTTAGCTTTAATTACAGAATGCCGTGCACCTGGTTTGTTGTGGAAATACGGTTTCCTATTGACGGGGGAAAGAGGGATTGACATTCGCAAATGAAAGTTTTAATATAAATATGTAAAAAACGGGGAGCTTGTAAACAGGCTGAGAGGAAGCGTAAGAGTTTCGACCCAAAACCTGATTTGGATAATGCCAACGTAGGGAAAGAAGTTGTTTCAGTGCGGGGAATGGCAGAGATCCATTTCCCGTTTTTTGTTGGCCATGAGCCAAAGCTTGGACTTATTTAAAATAGAATATTGTCAGACATTGAGTGAGCCAAAGGTTCATGAAGGGGTGCACCACCGCGGGTGTATTTCTTTGTGAACCTTTTTTTTATATCGCGGGAAAGATTTGTGATATAGAAGAGTGAAGAATAGGAAGGTTCAGTAGTTGTAGGACAGGAAAGGAGAAGAAAATGATTCGGGTGAACGGTGTGGAAGAACTGCATTTGGAAGGAAAGAGTCTGCAGGTGTATCTACAGGAGAAAGGCTATCGTATGGAGCGCATCGCTGTGGAGAGAAATGGAGATATTGTTCCAAAATCTTCCTATCAGAATATTATTCTGAAAGATGGGGATGTTTTGGAAGTAGTGAGTTTTGTAGGAGGAGGCTAAAGAGAGGAGCTTTGAAGATGATCTCAAAAGAACAATTGGTAAATGCGCTGCAAGAAAGACATGGCTTGAGGATACAGGAGGCTTTGGCAGAAGCGAGAGTAGCAATTGCGGGGCTGGGAGGGCTTGGATCTAATATTGCAGTCAACCTTGCCAGAATCGGAGTGGGGCATTTGCATTTAGTCGATTTTGACCGAGTAGATATTACAAATTTAAACCGGCAGCAGTATTTTATCCATCAGATAGGTATGTATAAAACAGATGCCATAAAAGAGAATCTGCAGAAAATTAATCCATATCTTGATGTGCACACAGACTGTATCAAAATTCGAGAAGAAAATATCTGTGGATTGTTTGCATCAGATGAGTATATCTGTGAGGCATTTGATGTTCCGGAATATAAGGCGATGCTTGTTAATTCTGTTATGGAGAATTTACCGGGAAAGTATATTGTGGCAGCAAGTGGAATGGCTGGATATGCAGATAGTAACAAAATATGTACAAAAAAAATTACGGATTATTTTTATTTGTGTGGCGATCAGTCAGCCTCAGGTGGGGAAATGCCGGGGCTGATGGCTCCCCGGGTTGCTCTTTGTGCAGCTCATCAGGCGAATATGGTAGTGGGACTGATTTTAGGGGAAGGTAAATAGTAAGGAGGAAATAAAATGTTTAAAAATAACGATGTATGGAAACTGGGAGATCATGAATTTACATCCAGATTTATTTTAGGATCTGGCAAATATTCTCTGGATTTGATTCAGGCAGCAGTAGAGAATGCAGGTGCACAAATTGTAACAATGGCACTTAGACGGGCTAATGAAGGAGGGCTTGCCAATATTCTTGATTATATACCGGAAGGGGTGACCATACTGCCTAATACTTCAGGAGCCAGAAATGCAGAGGAAGCAGTGCGAATTGCAAGACTGGCAAGGGAAGTGTGCGGCAGTGATTTTGTCAAAATTGAGATTATGCGTGACAGTAAATATTTGCTGCCAGATAATTATGAGACAGTCCGTGCGACAGAAATATTGGCAAAAGAGGGCTTTGTGGTGATGCCGTATATGTATCCGGATCTTAATGCGGCAAGAGATATGGCCGATGCAGGCGCCGCATGTATCATGCCTCTTGGAGCGCCTATTGGTTCTAACAAAGGACTTTGTACAAAAGAATTTATCCAGATTCTTATTGATGAAATTGATCTTCCAATTATTGTAGATGCCGGAATAGGACGTCCCTCACAAGCATGTGAAGCTATGGAAATGGGAGCAGCAGCAGTTATGGCAAATACTGCGATTGCTTCTTCCGGCGATGTTAAAGCAATGGCCGGAGCTATGGGGCTTGCTGTGAAGGCTGGACGGCAGGCTTATCTTGCAGGAATGGGACAGACTATCGCAAGAGGTGGCAGTGCATCTTCACCCTTGACCGGATATTTGAGAGACTAGGAGGAAGAAGAGATGGAAAAAATTAATGAAAGCATTCTAAGTGATGAGATCAGAGAACATCAGAAAGAACATCGCATTGATCATATGACGTACTTGCCAGATATGGAACAGATATCATCAGAGATGTTAGAGCAGGTACTGTCAGAAATGAAAGCATACGATTATGATTGCTTTACAGAAAGAGATGTTAGAAATGCACTTGCTAAAGATAGAAAAACACCAAAAGATTTTCAGGCGCTTCTTTCTCCGGCGGCGTTGCCTTTTTTAGAAGAGATGGCTAAGAAAGCACAGATAGAGACGCAGAAATATTTTGGAAATTCTGTCAGCATGTTTACCCCTGTATATATAGCTAACTATTGTGAAAACTATTGTATTTACTGTGGTTTTAACTGCCATAATCACATTCGGAGGGCACAGCTTAACAGCGAAGAGATCCGTCGGGAATTTCAAGCTATTGCTAAGACAGGTCTTCAGGAAATATTGATTCTTACAGGGGAAAGCCGGAAGCGGTCTAACGTAGAATATATAGGAGAAGCAGTTAAAACAGCAAGAGAATATTTTAAAGTAATCGGGCTGGAAGTATATCCAATGAACACGGAGGAGTATGCGTATCTTCATAAATGTGGGGCGGATTATGTGACTGTTTTTCAGGAGACCTATAACTCAGATAAATATGAAACGCTTCATCTGGCTGGTCATAAGCGTATTTTCCCTTATCGGTTTTATGCACAGGAGAGAGCATTGATGGGGGGAATGCGCGGGGTGGGACTTTCAGCCCTTCTTGGCCTGGACGATTTTCGGAAAGATGCCTTCGCAACAGGAATGCATGCCTATCTTTTGCAGAAAAAATACCCGCATGCAGAAATTTCATTTTCCTGTCCAAGACTTAGGCCAATTATAAACAATGACAAGATTAATCCTATGGATGTACATGAAAGACAGTTATTACAGGTGATTTGTGCATATAGGTTATTTATGCCGTTTGCTGGAATTACTGTGTCCAGCCGGGAGTGTGCAAGAGTGAGAGATCATCTGATGCAGATTGCTGCTACTAAAATCTCGGCCGGAGTAAGTACCGGAATCGGAGAACACGGGGAGGAAGTCCAGGATAAGGGGGATGAACAGTTTGAAATTTCCGATGACCGTTCTGTAGAGGAAATTTATGACGCTTTAAAAGAACATCATCTACAGCCTGTCATGGCAGATGCTATTTATGTATAGGAGGTCAAGGATGGAGGACTGGAAATATGTAATAGCAGTAACAAATCGAAAGTTGACAAGGTATCCTTACTTAGAACAAATTGAACGAATCTGTTATCAGAAGCCCAAAGCAGTGATTGTGAGGGAAAAAGATCTGACAGAGGAAGAATATTTTCAATTGTCGTCAGAAGTGAGTAAAATATGTGAAAAACATGGAATCCTGTGCATTTATCATACATTTCTACAGGTAGCCGGGAAAGCAGAAGCAAGGGCAATTCACCTTCCACTGTCTCTTTTGAAAGACTGGAACGGTAAGAAACCTTTGGAGAAGTTTGAGATTATTGGAGCTTCTATTCATTCCGTAACAGAGGCCAGGGAAGCTCAGAAGCTGGGGGCATCTTACATTACAGCAGGACACATATATCAGACAGACTGTAAGAGAGGAGTAGCTCCCCGGGGAGTTGATTTTTTAAAAGAAATATGCCGGGCGGTAAGTATCCCTGTATATGCAATAGGAGGGATTCACGTAGCTGGAGGACAGTTGGAAGAAGTGATGAATGCGGGGGCAGCAGGTGGCTGTGTTATGTCAGAAGCCATGCGCGTTTAAAAGAGAAAAATATAGACATCCAGTGCTACTTGCCAGACATGACAAAAAGAATTAAAATGGAGGGCAGAACACGATTCGGAGGGGAAACAGTATGTCAGAGGTGCGAAAAAGAATTAACTTTCAGGGACTTGTACAGGGAGTCGGATTTCGATATAAAGCAAAATATTTCGCAAAATCCATGGGTCTTACCGGATGGGTGAGAAATGAGATAGACGGGACGGTCACATTAGAAATACAAGGAAGACAGCAGCTGATTGATAAACTTTTGTATGGATTAAACCACGATAGTTTTATAGAGATCAGGTGGATGGACACAAAGGAGATTCCGCTTGAAGAAGACGAAAAAAGTTTCCGTGTGCGGATGTAACATGGTTTCATTGGCTTGTCAAAGTGATTTTTACAAAAAAACGCACCACTATATGCAATTCTACACACCGTTTCACACAATCTGACACGTAATACTTTTAAACTTTATTACGTGTCAAATGAAAGAAGGGAGAGACTATGGCGAAGTATGTAATGGCACTGGATGCGGGGACAACCAGTAACCGCTGTATTTTATTTGACAAAGAAGGAAGAATCTGCAGTATGGCGCAAAAAGAGTTTACTCAATATTTTCCGAAACCGGGTTGGGTGGAACATGATGCAGATGAAATATGGTCCAGCCAGCTTGGTGTGGCAGTAGAAGCCATGAGCAAGATAGGGGCTGAAGCTTCGGATATTGCAGCAATTGGAATTACAAATCAAAGAGAAACTGTAGTTGTGTGGGATAAGATAACAGGAGAGCCTATATGTAGAGCAATTGTGTGGCAGTGTCGGAGAACAGCCAAATTTTGCGATCAACTGATTGCGGATGGATTGGAAGATATGATCCGGCAGAAAACGGGGCTGAAAATTGATGCCTATTTTTCAGCTACAAAAATTAAGTGGATTCTGGATCATGTGGAAGGGGCCAGAGAAAAGGCGGACAGAGGACAGCTTTTGTTTGGGACGGTTGAGACATGGCTGATCTGGAAACTGACTAAGGGGAAAATACATGTAACAGATTATTCTAATGCGTCCAGAACTATGCTTTTTAATATCAATACATTACAGTGGGATGAAGAAATTTTGGAGCTTTTAAATATTCCGGCATCCATGCTGCCTAAGGTGAAACCATCCAGTTATATTTACGGAGAGACAGATCCCTCATACTTTGGAGGTCGTATCCTGATTGGAGGGGCAGCAGGCGACCAGCAGTCCGCTCTTTTTGGGCAGACATGTTTTCAGCCTGGAGAGGCTAAAAATACGTATGGAACAGGATGTTTCCTTTTGATGAATACCGGAGAACGTCCTGTATTTTCGCAAAATGGGTTGCTGACTACAATTGCCTGGGGATTGGATGGAAAGGTGAATTATGCCCTTGAAGGCTCCATCTTTGTGGCGGGTGCGGCGATTCAATGGCTGCGGGATGAAATGAGACTTATTGACTCTTCAGAGGATTCTGAATATATGGCGGGAAAGGTATCGGACACAAACGGATGTTATGTAGTACCGGCGTTTACCGGGCTTGGGGCGCCACATTGGGATCCCTATGCAAGAGGAACTATCGTAGGAATTACAAGGGGCGTAAATAAGTATCATATTATCCGTGCTACGCTGGAATCTCTTACTTACCAGGTAAATGATGTACTAAAAGCCATGGAAGCAGATTCAGGAATTACGCTTAGCGCTCTTAAAGTAGACGGGGGAGCAAGTGCCAACAATTTTCTGATGCAAGTTCAGGCGGATGTCAGCAATGCTCCGGTAAACAGGCCGAAATGTGTAGAGACTACTGCGATGGGAGCAGCCTATTTGGCAGGTTTAGCTGCCGGATATTGGAGCAGCCAGAATGAAATTCGAGATAAATGGGCATCCGACCGTATTTTTTCTCCGCAAATTTCAGAAGAGCAAAGAGATAAAAAGTTGAAGGGCTGGAAGAGGGCAGTGAAGTATGCCTATGGTTGGGCAAAAGAGGAATAGTTGTCAAAACTCACAAAAACAAATTATTTTTGTGGACAAATATGTTGAAATGTACTAAAATAGTTTTATTGAGAGTATAGTGCGGGTGTGCACAGAGAAGATTTTATCTATGGTTTCTCTTGGCATATTCACACTGGGACGGAGGTAAAAGTATGAGACGAAATGTAATTGTAGGACAGTCAGGAGGACCTACAGCGGCAATTAATTCCAGTCTGGCAGGCGTGTATCGTACAGCAAAAGACAGAGGGGCAAATAAAGTATACGGTATGCTTCATGGGGTACAGGGACTTCTTCAGGAGAGATACTTGGATCTTTCTGAATATATCACTACAGAGCTTGATGCAGAACTTTTAAAAAGAACACCGGCAGCATTCCTTGGATCCTGCAGATATAAACTGCCGGAGATTCATGAAGATAAAAAAGTGTATGAGAAAATTTTTGGAATTTTAGATAAGCTGGATATTGAAGCATTTATTTATATTGGAGGAAACGACTCCATGGATACGATTAAAAAATTGTCTGATTATGCTATTGTGACAGGTCATCCAACCCGTTTTATCGGATGTCCAAAGACAATTGACAATGATCTGGCACTTACAGACCACACGCCTGGTTATGGAAGTGCAGCGAAATATATCGGAACTTCTGTAAAAGAAATTATTCGTGATAGTTTCTGCCTGGAATATAGTAAAGGTCTGGTAAGTATTGTAGAAATTATGGGAAGAAATGCGGGTTGGCTGACAGGTGCAGCAGCTCTCTCAAAAGGAGAAGACTGTGACGGCCCGGATTTAATTTATCTGCCGGAGCTGCCATTTGATCTGGAGGCATTCAGTGCAAAAGTAAAGGAACTTCTTTCCAAGAAACCGTCAGTTGTAGTTGCTGTTTCTGAAGGAATTCGGACAACAGACGGAACTTATGTATGTGAACTTGGAAACAGTGTTGACTTTGTAGATGCTTTTGGACATAAACAATTGTCTGGAACAGCTTCTTATCTTGCAAGCTTTATTGCAGGAGAAATCGGATGTAAAACAAGAGCAATTGAGTTAAGTACACTTCAGCGTTCGGCTTCCCATGCAGCATCCAGAGTTGATATTCTGGAAGCATATCAGGTGGGTGGTGCAGCAGTAAAGGCAGCAGATGAAGGAGATTCCGGAAAAATGGTTGTACTTCAGAGACTGTCCGATGATCCGTACCAGTGCGGAACAGAGGTAAAGGATGTTCACAAGATTGCCAACGATGAAAAGCTTGTGCCAAGAGAATGGGTAAATGAAGAAGGAACAGGTGTGACTGATGAGTTTGTTGCGTATGTTCGCCCATTGATTCAGGGCGATGTATCTCCTGTCATGGTTGATGGTATTCCAAGACATTTATTCCGTCCATATAATTTGTAAGTCGTAAAAGCAAATGAGAGTTCCGCTTGCGGAACTCTTTTTTGTCCCTTTACAAATATTAAAAAAAAGGGATATAATATCGACAGTGTACACAGGCGTTGAGGCCAGGTATTGAAAGGATAGAAGGAGGAAGAAGGATTATGAAAATGAAAAAAGCAACAGCGGTCCTTCTGGCAGCCATGATGACTGTCAGTATGCTGGCGGGATGTGGAAATGACACGAAGAAAACAACTGAAGAGGTAAAACAGGAAACAGATGCAGAGCCGGTGGATGTCAATGTAATGGCCTTAAAAGGGCCTACTGCCATGGGAATGGTAAAGATGATGGACGAGTCAGACAAAGGAGAAATTGATACAGAAAATTACAATTTTGATATTGCAGCTTCTGTCGATGAGGTTACACCTGCTATTTCACAAGGAAAAGCAGACATTGCAGCTGTTCCGGCAAACATGGCTTCTGTGCTTTATAATAAGACAGATGGCGGAATAAAGGTTTTAGCAATTAATACGTTAGGCGTTTTATATATTGTAGAAAATGGGAATTCAATTCAATCTGCTGCGGACTTGAAAGGAAAGACCATTTATGCCAGCGGAAAAGGAGCAACTCCCGAATATGCATTGAATTATATACTGGAGAATAATGGAATTGATCCCACAACAGACGTAACAATTGAGTGGAAAAGTGAACATTCTGAATGTGTAGCCGCTTTATCCCAGGATACAGCTGGAATTGCAATGCTTCCCCAGCCTTTTGTTACAACAGCTATGGAAAAAAATCCAAATCTGAAGATAGCGTTGGATCTGACAGAAGAATGGGATAAGATTCAGACTGAAGAAGAGGAGCAAAGTGCATTGCTTACAGGAGTCATTGTTGTGCGCAGTGAGTTTGCACAGGAAAATCCGGAAGCAGTTGCAGATTTTATGGACAGGTATAAGGCTTCCGTAAGCTATGTAAATGAAAATATAAAAGAGGCAGCGCAGCTTGTAGGTCAGTATGAAATTGTAACAGCAGATGTTGCCGAGAAAGCTATGCCTGAATGTAACATTACCTATATAGATGGGAAGGAAATGAAGGAGAAACTTTCGGGTTATTTATCAGTTTTATTGGAACAAAATTCTGAATCTGTAGGAGGAAAACTGCCAGACGATGACTTCTACTATATTGAAGAATAAAAACAAAAGAAAAATAAAAATATGGGCAGTGACTGTTTGGCTTGTAATCTGGCAGGCGGTAAGTATGTGGATTGGGCAGGAGATACTACTGGTGTCTCCTGTCACTGTTCTTTCTGCTTTCATAAAGCTGATGGCAGAGAAGGTATTTTGGCTGTCTGTTGCATCTTCATTGCTGAGGATTACAGGAGGGTTTCTTTTGGCGGTTATTGTCGGGACTATTTTGGCATCACTTGCAGCAGTGTTTCAGAAAGTTCAGGAATTTCTGGAACCATTTATTGTAACCGTGAAATCTATACCGGTGGCATCTTTTGTGATTCTTATACTGATCTGGGTATCTTCCCGTAATTTATCTGTTGTGATTTCATTTTTAATGGTGTTTCCAATTATTTATACAAATGTTCTGGATGGGATTAATCATATGGATATGCAGCTAAGAGAGATGGCAGAGGTTTTTCAGATTCCGGCGGCAAGAAGAATCCGATGGATTTATCTTTCTCAGATTATGCCGTTTTTCCGAACAGGATGTTCATTAGGGCTGGGACTTTGCTGGAAGGCGGGAGTAGCAGCGGAGGTTATAGGTATCCCGCAAAATTCTATTGGAGAAAATCTCTATAATGCTAAAATTTATCTGGATACGGCAGAACTATTTGCCTGGACTATGGTTATTATCTGCATTAGTGTACTATTTGAAAAGGGGTTTTTAAGATTGATAGATTTTTTTGTTTTACGTTTAAACAGTATGGGAAGAGGATAAAAGGAAAGAAGAAACCAGATGGAAGAAATTGCAGTAAAAGTTGTAAGGCTAAGAAAATCTTATGGAAATCATCAAGTGCTAAGAGACTTTTCTATGGAAGTGGAAAAAGGAAAAGTTAATTGCATTATGGGAAAATCAGGCAGCGGAAAAACAACCCTTCTTAGAATTATGATGGGATTGGAGAGGGCGGATCAAGGAGAATGCCAGGGAATAGAAAATTTGAGAAGAAGTGCGGTATTTCAAGAAGACAGACTCTGTGAGAATTTAAGTATCCTGGCAAATATCCGTTTGGTTTGTCCGGAAAAAACAAGAGAACAAATCTTGAGGGAAATGCGAGAAGTGGATTTAAACGGTAGCGAGGATCAGCTTGTCAGTGAATTGTCAGGAGGGATGAAAAGAAGGGTTGCAATTCTTAGAGCTCTTCTGGCACCATATGATATTTTATTTCTGGATGAACCTTTTCGAGGACTGGATAAAGAAACGGAACAAAAAGTAATCGCATATGCGAAAGAAAAATGCAAAGGGCGTACCGTGATCTTTGTGACTCACAAGGAAGAAGAGGCACAGAGAATGGGGGCTGTACAGATTATAAAAATAAAGGAATAAAGATAAAGGAAAGAAACAATGATAGAACATGAAAACCCGTTAGGATACGAAAAAATATCAAAGTTACTTAGAAGTTTTGCTATTCCAAGTATTATTGCTATGGTAGTGAGCTCACTTTATAATATAGTTGATCAGATTTTTATTGGGCAGGGGGTTGGATATCTTGGAAATGCGGCGACAAATGTTTCCTATCCCCTGACGACAATATGCCTTGCTATTGCCCTTTTGATCGGTATTGGAAGCGCGTCCCGGTTTTCTCTTCATCTTGGCGCTGATGAAAAGGATGATGCAATAAAGGCCGTTGGAAACGGAATCAGTATGATGGTTGTGTTTGGAATAATTTATGCAATCATAATTGAAATTTTTATGGAATTCCTTCTTACGGTGTTTGGGGCTACTCCGGAGATTATGCCGTATGCGAAAGAATATACAAGAATCATTGCGCTTGGAATGCCGTTTTTGATTGTGACAAACGGAATGAGTAATCTGGCCAGAGCAGATGGAAGTCCTAAGTATTCTATGACATGTATGCTCATTGGAGCAGTCATAAATACAATTTTAGATCCTATTTTTATTTTCGTTTTTCAGCTGGGAGTATCAGGTGCAGCCTGGGCGACCATTATCGGTCAGTTTTGTTCTTTTATCGCGGCTATTTTGTATATTAGAAAATTCAAAAGTGTAGAAATTAATATAAAACAAATACGATTGATTCCCCGAGAGTGTGCAAAAACGGCATCTTTAGGGATGAGTAATAGTTTAAATCAGATTGCAATTACCTTTGTGCAGATCGTATTAAATAATTCTTTAACCTATTATGGGGCAGACTCCGTTTATGGTATGGAAATTCCGTTGGCCGCATGTGGTATTGTAATGAAGACAAACGGGATTCTTCTTGCCTTCATTATTGGAATTTCGCAAGGATCACAACCGATCATTGGATTCAATTATGGCGCAAAGCAATATGATAGAGTGCGTCAGACATATAAACTGGCCATTGGGGCAAATTTGGTTATATCAGCCATCGGATTTATCCTGTTTCAGTTTTTCCCGTATCAGATTATTTCAGTTTTCGGGACAGGCGATCAGTTATACTTTGAATTTGCAGTACGATTTATGAGAATTTTCCTATTTATGGTACTTGCAAATGGAGTTCAGCTTATTTCTTCTAATTTCTTTTCAGCCATTGGAAAGCCGATAAAAGGTCTTGTTTTATCCATGACAAGGCAGGTTATTTTCCTGATTCCGCTTATTTTAATTTTACCGTTGTTTATGGGATTGGATGGAATTCTGTTTGCAGCACCGGCTGCGGATACGATTGCGTTTATAACTACTGTTATTTTAGTTCGACGCGAATTGGGACAGATGAAAAAATTAGAGAAACACACAATAAAGACAAATTAATAATTGAGAAAAATCTTGCATCTCCACAACAAATAGGTTAACATATAATAAATTATGTAAATAGGAGGTGGGCAGATGCAGGAGCAGGCAGAGTATGAAGTATGGAAGCTTGTGGAGAATCAAGGACGGTGTTATGCCAGCACAGATTGTATTCAGGGAGTAAGTCTTGCCGGCTATTTAAAATATCATCCTATCATTCCCCGCGAGCTTCTTTTACGATGGATGAAAGAGATCCCAAGAGAACTGGAAAAATTTCACAGGTGTCGAGGGAATCCATGTTTTCAATATGTAAATCCTTTTAGTTTTATTATCAGTTCAGAGGAAACGATTTATCTTCTTAATCTTCAAAGTGAAAAGCAGAAAGAACTACTGAAAATGATGAGAAGAAGAGATGTACGGGAAAGCTTCTTAAAAGAAGATAATCTTTACTATCAAAGAATAAGTATCCCGGATGACATCTATAGTCTGGGAAGAATGTACCAATATGTATTTGCAGTCGTAGATACAGTGCCGCAGATACGCAGGAAAGACAGACGAAAACTGCGTAAGATTATAGCCGGATGTTTAAATCAGGAACCCGATCGGGAAACTGGCAAGAAATTCAAAAAACAGTATCAAAATTTTCAAGAAATATCAGATCAATTTTCCAATATACAAAATGAAAAGAAAATCAAATTCAAAAAAAGACTATGGCTGCCAGTAGGAGCAGCAACACTGGCATGTCTTTTTATTGGAGGAGTCTGGGCATTATCCAGGAGCGTGGGCTTAAAAAATAAGCCATTGAAGAATGAAAAACAAAAATATGCAGAGTGTCAGGAAACGGATAGTCAAGTAAATTTGTCTAAATATCAGGGGGAAAAAGAGGATGTTCTGGAGACAAAGTTTAAATATGATCTTGGGTTTTTATATTTTCTGGATCTGGAAGATTATGAAAAAAGCAGAGAAGTTTTTGCAGAAATATCAAAGACAGATGCCCTTGGTTCGGCTTACGAAAAATTTTCAGCCTATTTGGCTTCTAAGGAAGAACTGGAAGAGCAGGAATTAGAAGAGCTTCTTGGACAGATTGAAGAACAGATACCGGATCAGGAGGATTATCGTTATTATTACAGTTTAGTTAGGGGGTACAGGATTCTTACAACGGATTCGGCGAAAGAAAGATTAATAGAGGCAGGAGAACATTGTCTGAAGCTGGAAGGGTGGAAAGAGAAGACGGGAGAAGGACAAAAGGAGATTTTGACAGGACTGGCAGACGCATATGAGCAAATACTGCAAATAGAGGAGGCAGTAAGAGTGTATGAAGAACTCTTGGATTTGGAAGAGGAGGATGAGCAACGGGAACAGATTTATAAAAAGCTGGTGTATTTGTACGAAAAAAATAATAATCAGGAGAAGGCATGGGAAATTTGTGAACAGGGCATAAAAGAATTGGAGAAGTCAAGTGCGCTTAGAATACAGTTTATCCGCATGCAGTGTGAAAATACCAGCACAGACCGTGAAATATGTGCACAGACTATACAAAAATATCTGAAAGAAGTTCCGGAAATTGTATCCAGTGAGGAATTTAAGAAGCTTCAGGAAATCTATGATATTAGAATGGAAGGAGGGAACATATGGGTAGGAAGATAGAAGGAAAGATTCTGGTTTTTTTAGCAATTCTGGCTATGCTGTACTTTCATCAGGATAGTTTTGCACAGGATGGAAATAGCAGAGATGAGGAACAGCAAAATCCCCTTATATTATATCGGTTGGAGTACGAGTTGCTGGAGGAAGGGAAATCCTATTATTCAGTACCGCCAACGATAAAGATTATCCATCCGGGAAAGAGAGGAAAAACATTTTTTTCTTTTAAAGCCGGTGATAGAAAGAAAGAAGGATGTCTGAAAGAGGAAGGAAGTGTTGCTGTGCTGTCGGCTGATGAATTTGAGGAAGGAAATAATATTCTGGAAATATGGATGGAAGACGAGGGAAAAAAGATTCGGTATCAACAGATAGAATTTAAAATCGATACAAAAGCGCCAGAAATAGATGTGAAGATTCCTCAGGGAGGCTGGCACCAAAAAGAAGTATATGTGGATGTAACAGCACAAGAGGATGCTTTGGGAAGCGGGATCAAAAATATTGCATGCTATGTAAATGGAAAGGAAATAGAAAATGTTGGAGGAGAGAAAGCAAAGTTCTGGATCAGGGAAAGCTCCTATGGAGGAAAGGATGTTAAGGTCTGTATTGTTGTGTGGGATTATGCAGGAAATACCCGAACCTGGGAAAAAAGTGTATTTATTGATGCAGTATATCCAACTGTTGAAATAAAGGGTGTAACAGATTATATGATTACGAACAAAGAAGTGGAGGCTGTTTTTACAGCATCGGACGAAAATATATTGAAGAAAGCAGAGGTACGTATTGTAAAAACAGATATCCAGGGAAAAGAAACTTTGTGTCAAAAGGGGAAATGGTCAGAAGA
This sequence comes from Lachnospiraceae bacterium, assembly GCA_019423745.1. Taxonomy (GTDB): domain Bacteria; phylum Bacillota; class Clostridia; order Lachnospirales; family Lachnospiraceae; genus Claveliimonas. The sequence goes on along the minus strand of JAHZAV010000020.1, from coordinate 12,794 downwards.
AAATGGAAAGAAAATTTATCGTGAAAAACTAACAGAAGAAGGGAAGTATCAGATGGAGATATACGCTGAGGATATGGCTGGATTTGCAGCGAATGAGAAAACACAGATTACGATTGATAAACAGTCTCCAGTAATTTCTCAGGTTAAAGAATTGGATGGAACTCAGATTCAGGAATTTTGTTGGGATTATTCAAAACTAGAATTTATACAGGATTTAACTAGTTTTTCTTATAGTGTGACGCTGGATGGGAAATTTTATTCTCCGGGGCAGAGCCTGCGAAAAGAGGGAAAACATCAATTGAAAGTAGAAGCAGTGGATCAGGCTGATAATCGTTCAGAAGCAAGAGCGGATTTTACAATAGACCATACAGCACCTGAAATAGTGATTAATGGAATATCAGATGGAAAGTCTTATGAAGAGCTGGCAGAGTTTGATATCTATGTGAACGGAGAGAACGACTGGATTACAGAAATAAAAATAAATGGAAGAGAAATAATATTGCCGGAAAAGAGCAGGAAACATTTTGTGGAATTAAGGGATGCTGGCATTCATGAGATAGAGATTTGTGCACAAGATGAGGCCAAAAACAAGGCAGTAAAAGTAGCAATGATTGAGATTGTGCCGGAAGAAACAGTCCTTCAAAAGCTTTTAAAACCTGTTCAAAAACCTCTTGGGCTGGAAGAGGAAAAGTTTCAGAAGGAAGAGCCGGATAAAAACTATGAAGGTGGAATAAAGAAAGTTTTTTTAATCATACCGTTAGCGACAGGTGTAAGCATGGCAGGATATTATTTCTTTCGGAGGAAGAGGTTACATATAAAAGGGTAGTTTTGCTAATGTCTGCAATTTAACTGATGATACGTGTTTTTAAGAAAAATTAGTGAAAGAATGAAGGAGCCGGCAGCAGCAGTCGGAGAGGAGATCCATATGCCGTCTAAGCCTAGGAATTCAGCCAAAAATAAAAGGGATGAAACTGGGAAAATCAGGGTATTACAAGAGGCAGTGATAAGGGAAAAAACAGGCCGGTTCAGGGCAGTAAAAAAGGAACCAGACAGGACAGGACACCAGCTCAGTAAATAGGAGAAAGCAAAGATCCGCATTCCGTGGACACTCATGGAAGTCAGCTCTGCATTTCCGTTGCTGAACCAGGAAATGAGTGTGTCTCCCAGAGTCTCCATCAGAATAAAGACAAGGAGAGATAAGAGGAAGGCACTGATTTGTCCTATTTTTTCAATTGCACGTACCCGCGAAGGATTTTCTGCTCCGAAATTATAACTGATAGCTGGCTGCAGAGAATCTGCCATACCAAACATCAGAGCTTTTACTACGCTGTCCACATACATGATAATGCTAAAGGCAGCTACAGCTAAATAATTTCCATAAGACATAAGAGCTGCATTAAAGATCATCATACAGACAGAACCGGAAATATTATTGAAAAATTCAGAACTTCCATTAGCAATGATATTGGAGACCATTTTCATGGGAATTAATTTTTTAGTAAAGCGCAGTAGCAGTTTTCCACGGAAAAACGGATAGAAGCATATGAAATTTCCAACCATCAGGCTTAAGCATGAGGCCAGGGCAGCAGCTTCAATTCCCCATCTCATTATACCAATAAAAATCCAATCTAAAAAAATGTTGGCAAGAGCCATACCTACATTCATTGCCATGCTATAGTGGACTTTGCCGCATATACGGAGATAATTATCTACAGCAAAAAAGTGCATAATAAAAATAGAAAAAACGGCATAAATACGCATATATCGAACGGCAAGGGAGGCAACATCGCCGGATGCGCCAAGAAAATGAACAAGAGGCCAGGCAAAAACATAGGCGGCAGTTCCCATGATAATAGCAGAAAGTAAAATGAAAAGGCAGGAAGAAGAGAAAATACTTCCGGCTGTTTTTTCATCTCCTTTTCCGAGCCATATGGCAATCTGAACGGAGGAACCCACAGCAACCATATCTGACAATGCGAAACTCATCATAATCAAAGGCATGACCAGGTTGATTGCTGCCAGGGCTTCTGCTCCTATATAATGTCCTACAAAGATTCCATCGGCAATTGTATAAAGAGAGACTACAGCCATACTGATCATATTAGGAAGTGCACAGCGCAAGAAAAGTTTTGCGGGGGCCATTTCCTGAAAGATTCGATTTTGTTCTTTATATAATGTAGTTGTATTACTCATATGGTTATTGTCCTCCTTTGTAGGACATAGTAAACTATAGGGTAAGACTATAGTCAAGGAGAAGAGTATGAAAAAGGAGTATTTTCTTACAACAGGAGAATTTGCAGAATTGTGCGGAACTACAAAGGAGACTTTATTTCACTATGATGAAATAGGGATCCTAAAGCCGGTATGGATTGGAGAAAACAGATATAGATATTATACACCGGCCCAGTTTTTTGATTATGATTTGATTCGGATGATGAAATACACGGGAAGCAGTCTAAACGATATAAAATGGTATTTCAGTCATTATAATACGGCTCATTTTCTGGAAATATTTCGGAAAAAGCAAGAAGAGATAGCAAAGAAAAAACAGGAGCTGGAGGAAATAAGCCATTTCCTTTCAGACACAATAAAAATGACTGAAAATGCGTTGGATGATGTCTACGACAGACCCGAATTGAAATATGAAGAAGAAGAGTTGCTTCTGGTTACTCAGATTATTCCACCGGAGGGGGAGAATATACACAGTGTAGCCAGGCGAATGGGAGAGCATATGAAAAAATGTGAGGAATACGGTCTGAAAAACAGAGCCGTTTTTGGATCTATTATTCCTAAATCTGTTCTTTTAGCTGGCTCTGAAGAAGAAAATGCGTATTTCAGTAAGATTCCAGAAGGTACAAAGTGGAGAAAAACCTCCGGAGTTGAAGATGAGAATCTCCGTATTAAGCCTTCAGGATATTATGCAGAGGTTAATCATAAAGGAGATTATTCGACTTTTGGGCAGGGGATGAAATGTCTGACCGATTTTATTAAAAAAGAAAATCTGGAAATTATTGGTGATGGATATGCTTATGATATGATCAGTTATCTTGCAGGAGGAGAGGGAGATACTTATGTTGTAAAAATTATGATTCCGATCCGGACAGATAGATCATAGCCCGTCTCCATATTGTATGGAAGATAGCAGCACCTGAAATGATCGCAGCAATATAGAACAAAATACCAGGAGTGTTTCCAATTACACGGGCGATGGAAGAAAACACTTTCTGTGTCATAGGATAATCCGGGTTAATATAAAACATATTGATAGAACCATAGGAATCCAGATTAAGATTCAGTATAAGTGCTATAAAACAGCACGTGAGAAAGAGGGAAGTACTGCCCCAAAAGAAGTTCCAGCTGGAAGAAGAAGGGAATGCAAAGGCAGCAGTCAGACCAATAACAATAAGGAGAATATGCCATAAGTAAGAGTGAACAGTTAAAGGAGCATATCCATAATGCATTCCACTTGTATCAAAAAAGGCAAAAATTCCTCCTATGAGTCCGTAGTCAGTCAGAAAAGCTACAAGAATACTCTTGAAATTGTAATTTTTTATCAAAGGAAGAAAGATACAAACATACATAGGGATGCTGCATAGCTGAAATGGAAGGTACCACAGATTATAGCTGCCATTCCCCATAATGAATGTGAGTGTATATTGTTTCCACATTTCTGATACAAACATAATTATGCCACATATAAAAAAGAAAGAATTATATTTTTTCATAGTAGTCTCCTCTACCGAGTGTGAGGGTTTAAAACCTTTTAAATATTATACACCATTTGAAAAATTTCATGAATATGCTATACTAATGTACTGTGTTTTGAATAATTAGGTAATAATGGTGAGAAAAAAGGATGACAAGAGTATGAAAAAGAAAAATGGATGTATGCTGTTTCTGGCAGCCTTTATTTGGGGGACAGCCTTTGTAGCCCAGAGTGTAGGTATGGATTATCTGGGACCCTTTGGGTTTAATGGAATCAGATCATTGATTGGAGGTATTGCCCTTTTACCCTGTATTTTCCTTTTAGGAAAGTTGAATAAAGATGACGGAAATGAAAAAATTAATACCAGTCAAAAGGATTTGATAAAAGGGGGATTAAGCTGCGGGGTGGTTTTATTTGCTGCAAGCAGCATGCAGCAAATAGGTCTTCAATATACCACAGCAGGAAAAGCAGGATTTATTACTGCTTTCTATATTGTATTGGTTCCTGTTTTGGGAATATTTCTGAAACAGAAAACAGGATGGAAAGTATGGCTGGCAGTGGTGATTGCTTTAGCTGGATTGTACTTTCTGTGTATTACAGAATCTTTTTCTATTGGAAAAGGCGATATATATGTGTTTATCGGAGCACTGTTGTTCTCCTTACATATTCTGGTAATTGATTATTTTGCACCAAAAGCAGATGGCGTGAAAATGTCCTGTATCCAGTTTTTTGTGGCAGGTTTTCTTTCCTTAATCCCAATGGCATTTTTGGAGACAACTACAGCAGATGGTATTATGAATAGCTGGCTGCCGCTTTTATATGCAGGAGTGCTTTCCAGTGGAGTGGGGTATACGCTTCAGATTATTGGACAGAAAAATATGAATCCTACGATTGCATCTTTGATTTTGAGTCTGGAATCATGTATCTCCGTGCTGGCAGGCTGGGCGATTTTGGGCGAGAGTTTATCTGCCCGGGAAACAATAGGATGTTTTTTGATGTTTGGGGCGATCATTCTTGCACAGCTTCCTGACTCAAGTGGTAAAATTGCACAAAAGGGAACCTGTTAATATATAGGCAAAAATGATGAAAAGCAACTTTTTACTGGAAAAAGCTTACAAACAGATGATTTGTCTGATAAAATTAATAAAGACAGATATGAAAATCCGTCTAATCCATTTTGGGATAGGCGGATTTTTATGTCAGATATAAGATTGTTTTTGAAAAGAGATTTTGGGCAACACTGGTATTATATTAGGAGAAAGGAGAATCGGGATGTTTGAAACAGGAGCCTACATTATATGCGGGCAACACGGTGTGTGCAGGGTGGAAAATATAGGTCCTATCCGGCTTTCTGAAGCATCAGCGGACAAGGATTATTATACACTTGCTCCGTTGTATTCAAAAGGCGGTGTTATCTATGTTCCTGCCGACAGTGAAAAAATTATTATGCGTTATGTGATTTCAAAAGAAGAAGCGAAGAAACTGATCGGCGAAATAAAGGACATGGATATGCTTGGAATTGATAACGAACGTCAGCGAGAAGAAATTATGAAAAGAGCACTGCGTACCTGTGATATAAGGCAGTGGGTTCGGGTAATTAAAACAGTGAATGCCAGGAAACAAAGACGGCAGGAACAAGGAAAGAAAGTAACGGCAGGAGATGAAAGGTGTCTCCATGCAGCAAGAGAAAATTTGTATGGAGAACTGGCTGTATCCCTGGGAATAGAAAAAAATGATGTGGAACGCTATATTATGGAGATAATGGAAAATAAAATTCCAGGATAAATATTGACAATTTCTCCAGTTTCGTAGATGATAGAAAATATGAAATTTTGGCATAAAAGGAGAAGTGAAAATATGAGATTTGTTATACAGCGTGCTACAAATGCAGATGTTAAGGTAGAAGGAGAGACAATAGGTCAGATTGGACAAGGATTTGTAGTTCTCATTGGAGTTTCAGACAGCGATACAAAAGAGATTGCAGATAAAATGATTAAAAAAATGATTGGTCTTCGTATTTTTGAAGATGAAAATGGCAAGACTAATTTGTCCTTAGAGACGGTAGGAGGAAGTCTGCTTTTGATTTCCCAGTTCACCCTGTATGCAAACTGTAAAAAGGGAAATCGTCCAAGTTTTATTGAGGCTGGGGAGCCAAAGATGGCAGAAGAGATGTACGAATATATTATAGCAAAATGCAAAGAAAAGGTTCCGGTAGTAGAAAGGGGACAATTTGGAGCGGATATGAAAGTCAGCCTGACGAATGACGGACCATTTACAATTATTCTGGATTCTGACAAGTTGTAGAATTTCAATGCAGAGGTAAAAATATCCCGCAAGAACGAAAAATATTTTCGCTCTTGCGGGATATTTTTTAGAGATTCAACACGTCTTTGATTGAATAAAATCCTGGAGCCTTTCCTGAAAGATAGACTGCACAGTCGCAGGCGCCTCTTGCAAAGCATTCCCAGTTATAGGAGTGATGGGTAATTTCCAGGCGTTCTCCCATAAAACCAAAATATACGGTGTGGCTGCTGGGGATATTTCCGGCTCGCAAGGAGTGGTAACCAATCGTGCCTTTTTCTCTTGGAGCAGAACCATGACGGCCAAAAACAGCAATGTCATTCAGTTCTTTTCCCATGGTCTGTGCCATAATTTCCCCCATCTCTTTAGAAGTACCACTGGGAGCATCTTTTTTCCATTGGTCATGCATTTCCAGAATTTCAATATCTGCTTCATTGCCGACAGAAGAAGTGACAATTTCCAGAAGTTTATTCATAATATTGACAAGTTTGGAAGTATTTGCGGCATAAAGCATAGGAATTTGGCTTGAAGCATCCTGAAATTTTTTCATTTCTTCTGCTGAAAATCCTGTTGTACCGCAGACTAATGCTTTTTTATGGCGCACAGCGCAGTCGACTACTTCCATTGCCATTTCTTTCGTGGAAAAATCAATGATAACATCACACAGATCAATTACTGACTCAAGACTATCTACAACAGGCACATTCAGATTGTATCCTACCATTGCAACTTGCCCTAAGTCAGATCCGATATAGTCTCTTCCTTTTGGAGCTACACCGGCAACCAGCTGTATATCTTCACGGCTGGCAGCTACCTGTGTAATCAGCTTTCCCATTTTTCCACGGGGACCTATTACGATAAGTTTCATAAATCAGAGGCTCCTTTCGTCTGTAATTTTATATTTATTTTAGCATATATTATAAAAAAGAAGGCAAAAATCTATATGAAATATAAAATATAGGAAAAGAATACAGAAATTATAAAAAAAGCTTGCATTATCCGACACAATTCGAGTATAATAGATTTTGTTGACGGGGTATGGCTCAGTTTGGTTAGAGCGCGCGGCTGGGGGCCGCGAGGTCGCAGGTTCGAATCCTGTTACCCCGACTTTTTTGTTAAATAATATATTGTCAGAGAAGAATCCTGAGCATATGTCATTGCTAATGTTTTAGCGATGTTTTTTTGTTTTTAGAAGATTTTAGTGAAGAGTGGAGTGTGGAAAGATTACTCTGCTCTTTTTTTGAAGCAATATGTCTTATAAGAAAAGGAGAAGTAGTAAGATGAAAGCGGTAGTTTATCAGGGAAACGGTAAAATCGGGATGGAAGAACGGCCCATTCCACAACTTAAATCCGAAAAAGATGCACTTGTCAAAGTCACTTTGACAAGTATCTGTACCAGTGATCTTCATATTAGAAATGGAGCAGTTCCCAAGGCAGTACCAGGAACAATACTTGGCCATGAATTTATTGGGATTGTAGAAAAAACAGGAGCACAGGTAAAAAAGGTACAAGTTGGACAAAGAGTTGCTGTCAATGTAGAAACCTTTTGCGGAGAGTGTTTTTTCTGTAAAAGAGGATCTGTAAACAATTGTCAGGACGAAAACGGTGGCTGGGCGTTAGGTTGCAGAATTGATGGAGGACAGGCAGAGTATGTACGTATTCTATTTGCAGATCAGGCATTGACACCAATTCCAGACGAAGTGACAGACGAGCAGGCCTTGTTTACTGGAGATCTTTTATCTACCGGTTATTGGGCGGCTAAAATAGGAGAAATTTGTAAAAATGACACAGTGCTGGTGATAGGGGCCGGACCGGCAGGACTCTGTACGATGATGTGCGCAGCACTGTATGATCCGTCAGTTATTGCCGTTGCAGATATAGAAGAAGAGAGGCTGGAATTTGCAAGGGAACAGAATCTGGCGGGGAAATTTTATAATCCGAAAGAAGTATCACTGGAAGAAGAAATGAAAAAATTAACAAATGGTAGAGGCGCTGATGTGGTTATTGAAGCAGCCGGGAGCACGGAAAGTTTTCAGATGGCATGGCAGGCAGCAAGGCCTGGTGGTATTGTGGTGGTAGAGGCTATGTATGAGGAGAATCAGATTCTTCCACTTCCGCAAATGTATGGGAAAAATCTTACCTTTAAAACGGGAGGGGTAGATGCCTGTCACTGCAAAGAGATTCTGGAATTGACTCAAAAAGGAAAGTTGAAAGGGCAATGTTTGATTACCCACAGAGCACCTCTTGCGGATGCGATGAGAATGTATGGATTATTTGAAACGAAACAAGATAATGTAATGAAAATAGCTTTAAAGCCATAAAACTTTGAACAGCAAGAGAAGATAAAATAGAAGGCTAAAAATCAAATTAAGGGATAAAAGGGAGGATGCCGGGTAACTGTTTTAACAGTTCCCGGCATGTATTATGAAAAAGTTTATTCAAAAAGTATTTTACTACGTAACGTCTGGTTCTTCATTTGATAGTTTTAGTATACGGTATAGCTATGAAGAAATAGTGTTCAAGAAATGAAGGTTTTTTAAAAGATAAATGAACAAATTATGAACGGAGAAAAATTTACGTAGATTTTACCTGTGTTTTATTAGATAAAAAAGAAAGAACGTTATACTGGAGACAAAGTAAATAGAACCGGAAAGGAGCTTTCTGTTATATGGTAAAAATTTACGTTCTTGATACCAATGTTTTGATTCAGGCCCCGCATGCTATAGAATGTTTTGAGGATAATCAGGTTGTACTTCCTATGGTTGTTCTGGAAGAATTGGACAGATTGAAAAAGGCAGAAGGAGACAGGGGAAGTAATGCCAGACAAGTGGTTCGAATATTGGAACAATTTCGGCAAAAAGGAGATTTGCTTTCGGGAATAGAAATAGAAGGTGGCGGAACTTTGCGTATAGAAAAAAATTTTTCAGATGTGCCGCTTCCAGAGGATCTTGCAGCTGAAGTACCGGATAATCGGATACTGAAGGTGTGTATTGGACTTTCTAATGGCAGAAGTGAGCAGGTGGTTCTTGTTACAAAAGATATCCTTCTTCGCATTAAGGCGCAGATCCTGGGAATTTGTGCCCAGGATTTCACAACAGAACAGGTTTTTGATAACGAAAAACAGTATAAAGGAAGGGCAGATGTGTATGTTCCGGAAGCACTTTTTAAAGAGTTTAAGAAAAAAGGGATTCCCTGTAATGAAGTATATCAGGTGGATGAGTGTGGAAAGCGGATGGAAGTACAGCTTACAGAAAACCAGTTTGTAATTTTGAAAGCGGATCAGTCCTCTAAGAAAACACATTTAGGGCGAGTACAAGGAGAATATATTCGTAAATTAGATTATAAAAAGGCTGCACCTTATGGGATACGACCGAGAAATTCCGGTCAGTATTTTCTGCAGGAAGCATTGATGCAGCCTGCCAAAACAGCGCCTCTTGTGATTGTCAAAGGAAAAGCCGGGACAAGCAAGACATTTTATTCACTTGCTGTGGGCTTGGAAAAAGTATTGAATAACCCTACTGGTGAGTACAGGAGGATATTGGTATGCCGGCCTAATGCTCAGTTTGATTCAGATATTGGATTTTTACCAGGAGATGAGCAGGAGAAAATTTCTCCTCTTATGCGTCCCCTGATTGATAATTTGGAGCAGCTTATTGATTCCAGCGAAGAAGAAAGGTACAAGGATGAAACAGAACTTCAGGGGAAAATTGAGGAAATTTTTTCGCGCGGATTGATACAGACAGAGGCATTAAATTATATCCGGGGAAGGTCTATTGTAAAAACGTATATGATAATTGATGAAGCGCAAAATATGACACCTGGGCAGATTAAAGGAATTATTACTCGGGCAGGAAAAGATACAAAGATTATTTTGCTTGGAGATCCGGATCAGATAGACCGGCCGTTTCTTGATGAAAGGACCAACGGACTAAGTTATGCGTCTGAGCATATGAAGGGAAGTCCGCTTTGCTGGCAGATTACAATGACAGCGGAAGAGTGTGAAAGATCGGATTTGGCTATGGATGCTGTACGCCGATTGTAGTACGAATATTATAAAAGAAGGAGTAATTAAATTTGGCAGTGAATTATAAACAAATACGTAGTGACGAGGAGATTAATCTACTGATTGAAAAAGGAAACAAAATTTTAAATGAGTTGGGATATACGGAACATTCCAGAAAACATGCGGCCAGGACAGCAGAAATGGCGGGGGGAATTTTGAAAGCTTTGGGCTATGGAAAGCATAAGACAGAACTGGCTAAAATCGCAGGTTATATGCATGATATCGGAAACAGCATTAACCGGCATGATCACCCTCACAGTGGGGCAGTGCTGGCATATCAGATTTTAAAGGAAAGACAAATGCCTTTGAAAGATGTCCTTACAATAACATCAGCTATTGGTCATCACGATGAAGGAACGGGAGCAGCAGTGGATGAAGTGTCAGCTGCTCTTATTCTTGCTGATAAGACAGATGTCAGAAGAAACAGGGTGCAAAATCCTGTGACTGCAAATTTTGATATCCATGATCGTGTTAATTATGCAGCGCTGTCCTCCAAGGTAGAGATTGATAAGGAAAAGAGGATTATACGGATGGATCTGGAGCTGGATGATAAAATTTGTACGGTTATGGACTACTTTGAAATATTTCTTAAACGTATGATGATGTGCCAAAGAGCAGCAGAACATTTGGGATGTAAATTTAAACTAGTGGCTAATGGAAGCAAGATTTGTTAAGGATAGAGTGTGTAAAAACAGTGGTAAATAAAAGGCATATGGATAAGAAGATGAGCCGGAAAGAGAGAAGCTAAAAATGGAACATGGAATCAGAAGAAAGATACAGAAAGCATATACAGGACTGCGGCCTTCAGAAAAGAAAGTGGCAGATTATCTTCTTGCTTATCAGGGAAGACCGGGAGACTTGCTTATGGAAAAACTTTCCAGAAATGCTAAAGTAAGTCAGCCTACGATTGTGCGTTTTGTAAAAGCGCTTGGGTATAAAGGGTTTAAAGATTTTAAGTACGCTATGATAGAGGAGAAGCTTTTAAGCGAGCAGTCAGAAGAAAACGGAAACATTGAACTATATGGATTTAGGCTTACCAGTTCAGATAAGCTGGAGGAAATTCCGGGAAAAATCATTACCACTTCCATACAGATGCTTGAAGAAACGTTAAAGAGTATACAGTCCAGAGAATACAAAAGAGCAGTAGAAGCTATACTGAAAGCAGAAAATATCATTATTTACAGTGTTGAAAATTCGGTATGTACGGCAAATGATCTTCTTACTAAGCTAACTTATCTGGGAATGAACTGCAGGCAGTACAGCGATTATTATTTGCAACATGTCAGTGCAGTGAATATGACTTCAAAAGATCTTGCAATTGGAATTTCTTATTCAGGATATTCTAAAAATACAGTGGAGATGATGCGTCTGGCAAAGAAGGCAGGAGCCAAAACTCTTGTTCTCACAAATTTTGAAAATGCATTGATTTCTGAGTATGCAGATATTCTTTTGTGTGCAAGTAACCGTCAGTTTCTGTATGGAGATACTATTTTTTCCAGAATATCTCAGCTTGCTTTAGTGGATATGCTTTATGCAGGAGTATTGAACAGAGATTATGCTCATCTTTCTGGAAAGCTTAGAAAGACAAGTGATATTGTTATGGAGCGAGCCTACACCAGTAAAGAGGAAATGACCGCATTTACGAAGATTTAACAAATAAAAAGATATCTTTGGAGTGAGCTGATAGGAAAAGGTGTGCGACAGGAAAGGACGAAGAGAAATTATACAGATTTGTAGAAAAAGTACATAAGTGTTATATACAAAAAACAGAACTTTTCACCTGACAGATAAACAGGTGGGGAGTTCTGTTTTTCTGATGCGGATCGTTAGGAAAGTCTATAGAGGATATATAAAACAGATCTAAAATCCGTAGGATTTCTACAAGGTAAATAAAGTAAAAACTATGTAAAGTTTACATTCCCTTTACATGGGTTTAAAACAAATTTGATAGCTGGAGTTAAGTGCTGTTGTTATAATTTGTCATGGCTGGAGCGGTAAAAACAATCCGCTGTCAAAGAAGTTTGCAATGAATTTAAACTGTCTATTTGGAAACAAAATTTGGGAAAAGAAAAAAGGAGTTGTAATTTATGCTTGAATTGAAAAATGTAAAGAAAAGCTATGACGGAGTACCTGTTTTAGAAAATATCAGTATTAATATCGAAGATGGAGAAATTGTTTCCATACTGGGACCTTCCGGATGTGGAAAGACGACACTTTTGAATCTGATTCTTGGAATTGTAGATTCGGACGGAGGAAAGATTATTTATAACAATGAAGATCTGACGAATGTTCCTATGGAAAAAAGAGGGTTTAATATTGTTTTTCAGGATTATGCTCTTTTTCCAAATTTGAATGTATACCAAAACATTACATATGGACTTCGAAATAATCCTTCTATTTCAACGGATGAAGAAGTGAAGGAGTTAATTAAGCTTCTTGGATTGGAAGAGCATTTGAATAAGAGAATTGGACAGTTGTCCGGAGGACAGAAACAAAGAGTTGCTCTTGCAAGGACTATGGTAATGAAACCCAAAATACTTCTTCTGGATGAGCCATTAAGTGCTCTTGACGGGGTAATTAAGGAATCGATCAAGGACAGAATTAAGACGATTGCCAAAGAATATCATCTTACAACAATTATTGTAACTCACGATCCTGAAGAAGCGCTTACTCAGTCGGTCATTTTTTGCGGACAGTTCATACATGCTATCCTTTTCTGTTCTC
>JAHZAV010000002.1:24527-189164 GCA_019423745.1 Lachnospiraceae bacterium | reverse complement strand
TGGATAAATCCTTACTGGCTGTAAGGGATATTAACCATATTTATATTGTAGTAGATAGGAGTAAATATTATGAATATTATTGTAACCGGCGGAGCCGGATTTATCGGAAGCAACTTTGTTTTTCACATGTTAAATAAGTATCCGGATTACCGGATTATTTGTCTGGATTGCCTCACTTATGCAGGAAATTTATCTACATTGGCGCCTGTAATGGATAATCCAAACTTCCGGTTTGTGAAGGAAAGCATTACAGACCGTGAGGCAGTTTATAAACTTTTTGAAGAAGAACATCCGGATATCGTGGTAAACTTTGCAGCTGAAAGTCACGTGGATCGTTCAATTGAAAATCCGGAAGTATTCCTTGATACAAATATCAAAGGAACAGCTGTTCTTATGGACGCTTGCAGAAAATATGGAATCCAGAGATACCACCAGGTATCTACAGATGAAGTTTATGGAGATCTTCCTCTGGATCGTCCGGACCTTTTCTTTACAGAAGAGACACCGATTCATACAAGCAGTCCTTACAGTTCATCAAAAGCAGCCGCAGATCTTTTGGTGCTGGCATATCATAGAACATATGGTCTTCCTGTGACGATCAGCAGATGTTCCAATAATTATGGTCCCTATCATTTCCCGGAAAAATTGATTCCGCTTATGATCGCCAATGCATTAAATGATAAACCACTTCCGGTATATGGAAAAGGAGAAAATGTGCGTGACTGGCTTTATGTAGAAGATCACTGTAAGGCAATAGACTTGATTATTCATAAGGGACGAGTGGGCGAAGTATATAATATCGGTGGACATAATGAGATGAAGAACATTGATATTGTAAAGATTATTTGTAAGGAACTGGGTAAACCGGAGAGCCTTATTACTTATGTTGAAGACAGAAAAGGACATGATATGCGTTATGCGATTGATCCTACTAAGATTCATAGTGAGTTGGGATGGCTGCCGGAAACAAAATTTGCTGATGGAATCAAGAAAACAATTCAGTGGTATCTGGATAATAAAGAATGGTGGGAGACGATTATCTCTGGAGAATATCAAAACTATTACGAGGAGATGTATGGAAACCGGAAGGAGATGGAATAATGAAAATTCTTGTAACAGGTGTGGCAGGACAGCTGGGTCATGATGTGATGAATGAGCTTGCAGAACGCGGCTATGAGGGAATTGGATCTGATATTCAGGAAGTATATAGCGGAATTCAGGATGGAACAAAAGTAACAACAATGCCTTATGTGCAGATGGATATCACGGATGCATCATGTGTAAAACGAGTGATTGAGGAAGCTGCTCCAGACGTTGTGGTACATTGTGCAGCATGGACAGCAGTTGATCTTGCTGAGGAAGAAGAGAAAAAGCCGATTGTCAAAGCAGTAAATGCAGATGGCACAAGAAATATTGCTGAAGTCTGCAAAGTAATGGACTGTAAGCTGGTTTATTTAAGCACGGACTATGTATTTGACGGTCAAGGGGAAGAACCATGGGATCCGGACTGTAAAGATTATAAACCTTTGAACGTGTACGGTCAGACAAAACTGGAAGGGGAGCTGGCGGTTTCAGAGCTTTTGGAAAAGTATTTTATTGTACGTATTGCATGGGTATTTGGAAAAAATGGAAAGAATTTTATCAAGACCATGCTAAACGTTGGTAAGAACCATAATGTGATTAAGGTAGTGAATGATCAGATCGGAACTCCGACTTATACTTTTGATTTAGCTAAGCTTCTTGTTGATATGCTTGAAACTGAAAAATACGGTTATTATCATGCTACAAATGAAGGCGGCTATATCAGCTGGTATGATTTCACAAAAGAAATTTTCCGTCAGGCTGTAGAAATGGGCCATGAAGAGTATGGAGAAGATAAAGTGGAAGTAATTCCGGTTACAACAGCTGAATATGGTGTATCGAAAGCAGCAAGACCATTTAACAGCAGGCTGGATAAGAGCAAGCTGGCAGAGAATGGTTTCCATCTGCTTCCTACCTGGCAGGATGCGCTGAACAGATATTTGAAAGAAATTGAATTTTAAAATAGTGAACACAGAAATTAAAGGAGAAGATCTAAGATGGGACAGATCAAGGTGGAAAAGAATGTAGGCGGCATAGAGGGGCTGTGTGTGATTGAACCGGCTGTTCATGGCGATGCAAGAGGTTATTTCATGGAGACGTATAATCAAAGAGATATGGAAGAAGCAGGGCTTACCATGCAGTTTGTACAGGATAATCAGTCTTGCTCTTCAAAAGGTGTTTTGAGAGGACTCCATTTTCAGAAAGAGTTTCCACAGGGAAAACTTGTCAGAGTGATCAAAGGTGCAGTCTTTGATGTCGCTGTGGATCTAAGAAGTGACAGTGATACCTATGGAAAATGGTTTGGTATTGAGCTTACAGAGGAGAATAAGAAGCAGTTCTACATTCCGGAAGGTTTTGCTCATGGCTTTCTGGTGTTGAGTGATATAGCGGAATTTTGCTATAAATGCACAGATTTCTATCATCCTGGTGATGAGGGTGGACTTGCATGGAATGATCCTGAGATTGGTATTGAGTGGCCGTCTCTTGAAGGTGAGTATAAAGGCAGTGCATCTGGGGAAGGATATCATTTGGAAGATGGAACAAAGCTGAACTTAAGTGATAAGGATCAGCTTTGGAAGGGGCTTAAGGATACTTTCCATTTTTAAAATAAAGGGAGTAAGAGGCAGAAGTGATAGAAACTTCTGCCTTTCTGATTTATAGTGGCAGTTATGCGGTTTTTGTGGTAAAATGACAGAAACGATGCCCATGACAAAAGGCCCCCATTGTAACGGGAACCTGGCAGAAAAGAAAAAGTGAGGAAATGGATAGAGGTATATGGAGACATATAAGATTAGCTGGATAAAAATTTTGAAGAAATTATCTCCCTACAATATAAAAAAAGGAATATTATATTTTAAACATTTTGGTCCCAGGGAGTTCTGGATCAGGCTGACAGAACGGTTTCAGACGGATGATGTGAATTATGAGGAATGGTATCGGAATCATCGGCCTACAGAAGAAGAACTGGAACGTCAGAGGAAGGAACGATTCGAATATATGCCTCTGATCAGCATTTTGGTGCCGGTATATAATACGCCAGAGGATTTTTTAAAACAGATGATTCAGTCTGTAAGAAGGCAGAGTTATGCAAATTGGGAGTTGTGCATTGCCAATGCGAATCCGGAGAATAAAGTGGTAGAAGATATTCTTAGAATTGCGGCAGAAAAAGATAAAAGGATCCGTGTGACGGATGTACCTGAGAATGAGGGGATTGCGCAAAATACGAATGCAGCTTTGAAAATTGCTGTTGGAGAGTATATTGGTCTGTTAGATCATGATGACCTTTTGACAAAAGATGCCCTTTATGAAGTGGTAAAGGCTCTGAATCAGTCCGACAGACCGGAGATGATTTATTCCGATGAGGATAAAGTGACAACTGATCTTTCGGAACATTTCCAGCCTTATATGAAACCGGACTTTAATCTGGATCTGCTAAGATCCAATAACTATATCTGTCATTTTTTTGTGGCTAAAAAAGATTTGGTAGAAAAGGTGGGATCATTCCGGGGAGACTTCAACGGGGCACAGGATTATGATCTGATTCTTCGGTGCAGTGAACAAGCAGCGGGAATCGTGCATATTCCACGCATCCTCTATCACTGGCGTGTGCATAAAGCTTCTACTGCGGATAACCCTGCCAGTAAAATGTATGCGTTTGATGCAGGGAAAAGAGCCATCGAGGATCATTTAAAGAGGTGTGGTCAGGATGGAAAGGTTTCCCATGCTAAGGATCTGGGGTATTACAGAGTCAAATATGAGGTGAAAGGAACTCCTTTGGTTTCTATTATCATTCCTAATAAGGATGAAACGGAGAGTCTGGATAAATGTCTTCGGTCTATAGAAAAATCCACCTATAAAAATTATGAGATTATTGTTGTAGAAAATAATAGTGAAAAGGACGAGACCTTTGCTTATTATAAAAAGATAGAAGCTAAAGGCATCAGAGTTATATATTGGGAGAAAGGTTTTAATTATTCCGCTATCAATAATTACGGTGTCAGCTATGCAAAAGGCGATTATATTTTGCTTCTTAATAATGATGTGGAAGTGATCACTTCTGACTGGATGGAGGAAATGCTTGGAAATTGCCAGAGGAAAGAAGTGGGAATCGTTGGTGCAAAATTATATTATCCGGATGATACCGTACAGCATGCAGGAATTATCATAGGGATCGGAGGGATTGCCGGCAATATTTTTGTGGGACTTCCAAGGAGGTATACCGGTTATTTCCACAAAGCGTCTGTTCAGCAGGATCTTTCTGCAGTGACAGCAGCCTGTATGATGGTAAAGCGTTCTGTTTATGAGACGGTAAAAGGTCTGGATGAAAACCTTCAGGTTGCATTTAATGATGTGGATTTCTGCCTCAGAGTACGGAAGGCAGGCTACCTGGTCGTTTATACTCCTTATGCGGAATTGTATCATTATGAATCTAAAACAAGAGGAGCAGAAGATACGAAAGAAAAAGTTCGCAGGTTTCAAGGAGAGATTGAGTATATGAGGAGTCACCATCTGGAGATTCTTAAGAATGGAGATCCTATGTACAATAAAAATCTGACATTGACAAAGTGGGATTACTCCCTGAAAAACAATCAAAAAGGATAAAGCTATGTGTAAAGTAACGGTTGTAATACCAAATTATAAGGGTGAAAAATATCTGATTCCCTGTCTTGAAGCGTTGTATGAAATGACGGAAATACAAATGCAGGTTATCGTTGTGGATAATGGATCTACAGACGACTGTATTGAGCGGGCAAAAAGGTTGTATCCGGATACGGAATTCATTCTTTTTGAGAAAAATTATGGATTTTGTCATGCAGTTAATGCGGGGATCAGAGCAAGTCATTCACCCTATGTTATACTTCTGAATAATGATACAAAAGTAAGAAAAGGTTTTGTGGAAAATCTGCTTCACAGCATTCAAGAGAATGAAAGGTGTTTTTCAGTGGAAGCAAAAATGCTGCAGTATAATGATTCTGCAAAGATGGACAGTGCAGGAACATTTTATAATGCCTTTGGATGGGCTTTTGCCAGAGGGCGTGATGGAGAAGCTGACAAATTTGACAGACCTTGCAGAGTGTTTGCAGCATGTGCAGGAGCAGCTATATATCGTCGGGATGTATTTGAAAAAATCGGATATTTTGATGAGAGACATTTTGCGTATCTGGAGGATATTGATGTTGGCTATCGTGCCAGAATACATGGCTATGTGAATCTGTATGAGCCAACCGCTGAAGTGATACATGTGGGGAGTGCTTCCAGCGGTTCCCGGTATAATGTTTTCAAAACCAAGTATTCTTCCAGAAATAATGTTTATCTTATATATAAGAATATGCCATTCGGGCAGATCCTTTTAAACAGTCCATTTCTTTTTGCTGGTTTTGCAGTTAAAACAGCATTTTTTTTCCGGAAAGGATTGGGCAAGGATTATGTAAAAGGGCTGTTGTCCGGTGTGAAAATGTGCAGAAAGGAAAATAAGGTTGCTTTTCAGAAGAGGAATTTAAAGAATTATTTGGCAATACAGGTAGAGCTGTGGATAAATCTTTTTCGAAAACGTTGACAGTTATTAATGAAGTCTTAAGATACTTTCCCTTGCCCTGGTGGTAAAAGTATTGTATCATAAGTAAAGTGTTTCTATAGCGTTAGTGTTTGCTGACGCTTTTATTTAAGTAAAAGGCCTGTTAACTATGGA
The DNA here is from genome assembly GCA_019423745.1 of Lachnospiraceae bacterium. Taxonomy (GTDB): domain Bacteria; phylum Bacillota; class Clostridia; order Lachnospirales; family Lachnospiraceae; genus Claveliimonas. The sequence continues at coordinate 183,394 of JAHZAV010000002.1, read as the reverse complement.
GAAGATATATGAAAGAAGAAAAGAGAATAAAGAGAAGAGAACAAGAACTGCAAAAGAGAAGACGGAGAAAAAGAAGAAAAAGGCGTGTGGCAGTTCTTATAATTGAACTGATTATTTTATGTGTGCTTGGGACAATTGCTTTTGGTATGTTTAAGCTGGACAAGCTGAATCATACTATTTTTAATGAAGACAGCATTTTAAATAATGGGGTTAATCAGGAAGGATTTAAAAATATTGCTTTGTTTGGTACGGATAACCGTGCAGGAGAGACGTCGGGAGTAAGAAGCGACTGTATTATTGTAGCTAGTATTAATACGAAAACAAAAGAAGTGAAAATGCTTTCTGTGTACCGTGATACGATGCTTCAGCAGGCGGATGGTACATATGATAAAGCCAATTCTGCTTATGCTACTGGCGGCGCCGAAGCTGCTATCAATATGCTGAATAAAAATCTGGATCTGGATATTACAGATTATGTTACTGTAAATTTCCTTGCGCTGGCAGATGCGGTAGATTTGTTGGGGGGGATTGAACTTGACCTGACAGATGAGGAGGTTGTCCATATGAATAATTATTGTGTGGAAACTTCTGAAATCACTGGCAAGGATTACGAAAGAATTGAGCCGGAAGTTGCCGGAACCTATCACTTGAATGGTGTGCAGGCGGTATCCTATGCCAGAATCCGTTATACAGCAGGGGGAGATTTTGAGCGTACTTCCCGCCAGAGGCTTGTTATTGAAAAATTGGTAGAAAAAGCAAAAAACGCAGATTTGGGAACTATAAATAAAGTGATTGATGCTGTTTTCCCGGAAATATCAACAAGCTTTTCTTCGTCTGAGATTATCGGACTTGCTGCAGATGTCTTTAATTATGAACTGGGTGAGAATTGTGGCTTCCCATTCACACCGGAAACGCCGGAATCTATTCCTGGATATTCAGGCTCTTATGTGGTGGCAGCGGGACTTGCAGATAATGTGCGGCAGGCGCATGAATTTCTTTTTGGAGATGAAGACTATAAACCTACGGAAGTTGTTCAGGGAATCAGTGATGAACTTTGTGAAATGACGGGGATATATCCGGATACAAATGAAGAGCAGACGGAGGATAGTCAAAATGAAGCCGGAAGCGAGTAAACAGATCATAGATGTGATTATTCCGGTATATAAGCCGGGAAAAGATTTTTATAAGCTGGTAGAACGAGTGGAAAAGCAGACCGTTCCTATCAGGAAAATCTATATTATGCATACAGTAGATGGTGTGGATCTGGAGGATTTGTCCAGAAGATATGAGAACCTTCTGATTACGGAAATCCAGCAGGATGAATTTGATCATGGTGGGACAAGAGACCGGGCGGTGCATATGTCAGATGCAGATATTCTTGTGTTTTTTACACAGGATGCGCTGCCGAAAGACAAGAAATTAATTGAAGAGTTGATAAAACCGTTTGAAAATGAGAAAGTAGCAGTTTCTTTTGCCCGGCAGCTGCCGAGAGAGGAATGTAGTATTATTGAAAGGTATGTCCGAAAATTCAACTATCCGGAGAGAAGTCGGATAAAATCGGCAGAGGATATAAAAGAATTAGGAATTAAAACCTTCTTTTGCTCTAATGTATGTGCTGCTTATGATAGAAAGATTTATCATCAAATTGGTGGTTTCGAAAAAAGTACCATTTTAAACGAAGATATGTTGTTTGCTGCCAAGTGTATCAAACAGGGATACAGCGTATCCTATACCGCGGAAGCGAAAGTCATTCATTCTCATAATTATACGAATGTCCAGCAGTTCAGAAGAAATTTTGACGTGGCAGTTTCACAGGCACAGCATCCGGAAATTTTTCAGGGAATAAAATCAGAAGAAGAAGGAATCCGCATGGTGAGAAGCGCAGCAGCCTATCTTTTGAAAACAGGAAGACCATTTCATGTCTTTTCCTTGTTCTGGGGAAGTGCAGTAAAATATTTAGGTTTTTTGATGGGAAAACATTATCAGATTTTGCCCAAAAGGCTGATACGTTGTTGTAGCATGTTTCCGGCATACTGGAATCGAACAATGTGAAAAAACAGGGGTAAAATATTGAAAAAAAGCATAAAGTAATGTATTATGTAGTTTGAAATGTTTGGATTGCGGAAGAAAACTGTACCAAAGAAAGGATGTTACCATGGCGGGAAGAAGGCGAAGAACAGGCCGGCGCAGGCGACACAGTTTTGCAGCGTGGTCGCTTGGAAAAAAGATCGGAGTTATTTTTGGCGGAGTTGCATTTGCAGTGCTTTCAACAGCAGCAGTACTGCTGGCTGGGAAGATGAGCAAGATTGAGACAACCACAATCGATACAGACCAGCTGAATATATCTTCGGAAGTAGAGCATGAAGAAGGCTATACCAATATTGCTCTTTTTGGTTTGGATTCCAGGGAAAACAGTCTTGGGAAGGGAAACCGAAGCGATACGATTATGATCGCAAGCCTTAATAATGAGACGAAGGAAGTAAAGCTTGTATCTATATACAGAGATACCTTGCTTCAGTTGGATGATGGAAGCTATAACAAAGCGAATTCAGCTTATTCGTTTTATGGTCCGGAAGGCGCTATTTCCATGATTAATAAAAATCTGGATATGAATATAGAAAAGTACGTCACAGTTAATTTTAATGCGCTTGTAGATGTGATTGATGCAGTAGGCGGTCTGGATATAGAGATGACAGAAGAAGAAGTTGTTCATATGAATAATTACTGTGTAGAGACTTCTAAAGTGACCGGGAAAAGTTATACGAAAATTGAGCCAGAGGTGGCAGGGACCTATCATTTGAATGGAGTACAGGCAGTTTCTTATTCCAGAATCCGATATACAGCAGGAGGAGATTTTGAAAGAGCCTCTAGGCAACGGCATGTACTAGAGTTGATTGCTAATGAAGTACAACATATGAGCCTGGGAACGATCAATAAGATTATAGACAAAGTATTTCCACAGATTTCAACGAATTTCACGTTAACTGAGATGGTAAGTTATGCGAAAGATTTTACGAAATACAAATTAGGTGAATCGTTAGGATTCCCATCCAAGAATACAACAGATATGCTTAACGAAGTAGGAAGCGTTGTTATTCCGGATACGCTTTCCAGTAATGTGCAGGAGGTTCACCAGTTTTTGTTTGGAAATGATGGTTATACCGTTTCCAGTACTGTTCAAGATATTGAGTATGGAATTTCAGAAAGAGTCTCCAGTTCTTCTTATGAGAGTTCTGAAGATACCTGGGAAGATAACAGCGGAGAAACTTATGATGACAGCTATAATACGGGATATGATTCTTCTTATTATGATACTGAAACAGACAATTCCGGATGGACTGAAGATACGGATACGGAATCATCGAATGAATGGACGGACGATACAGTTCCCGGAGACGGCTCAGTTAATAATGGGAATGTAGATGACAGCGGAGGCGGTGGCGGCCAAGAGAATTCAGGTATGGAATAAATAATGCATAAGAGAGGTAACAGTATGAAAGTGTTGAAAAAAATGACAGCAGTCATCGTAGCATTGTGTATGGCTGTTCTGGTTCTGCCTTTCAGCGTAGATGCAGCTGAACCGCAGCTTCGGTTTTCCGATCCTACGACGACACAGGGGGCAACTTTTGATGTAGAAGCAACCTTCTATGCGGATGAAGGTATCGGTAATGTAAATGCAACTTTGACTTACGATGAAGCAGCATTAAAATTTGTTAGTGGCGACGGGGCGACAGCCAGCAATGGGCAAATTCAGCTGACCGGAAATGGCGGCGGAAGTACTGAAATGAAATGGACACTGAAGTTTCAGGCATTGGCAGTGCAGACAACTAATATTACAATTGCTTCTGTAAGCGCTTCTTCAACGGAAGGCTCTTCTTTTCAGGTGGCACAGGGAAGTTCTACCATTACAATTGGGGAGGGAGATCCTTCTCTGATCAATAATTCGGATTCTACTGGAGAAACAGGTACTGCAACCGGTGTTCAGGTGGATGTTGACGGTCAGACATATAGTGTGGTGGAATTTTCGGATATTTTGATTCCTACAGGATTTACCAAGACAGAAATGACTTTTGAAGGACAGAGTTGTCCAGCCGCTTTGCAGGAGAGCAGCGGAAAATATGCAGTTTATTTAGCTGATTCAGAGGGAGAGGAAAACTTTTTCCTTTATGATCCTGATGGAGGTACATTTTCACCTTTTGAACAGATTAATGTTTCACAGGATAGATATATCATTCCTCTTACAGAGGATGTAGGAAGTAAGCTTCCAAGTAATCTTCAGGAAACAACTTTTACAGTTAACGGGAAAGATTTTCCGGCTTGGCAGAATGTGGATGCAACGGACTACTATGTATTGTATGCATTGAACAGTGATGGAGAAAAAGGTTTTTATCAGTATGATTCTGTAGACGATACTTATCAGAGATATACTCCAGAGAGTTCTACAGAGAAAGAAGATAAAGAGTCTTCTTCGTTGCTTGGAAAAGCAATTGATGCACTGCGCGATAACATTGATAAATTCCTTGTTGGGACATGGGTATTATTCCTTATCTTCCTGATTATCATTATCATTTTGGCAATCAAGCTTCGTCATCGTAACCTGGAATTGGATGATCTTTATGATGAGTATGATATTGATGTAGATGAAGAGGAAGACAAAAAACTGACGAAAAAAGGAGCAAAGGATAAACAGGCTCCTGCAGCAAAGAAAGAAAAAGCATCAAAAGCAAAAGCAGCAGTGCCAGAAGATGAAGATTTTGATGATGAATTTGACGAATATGATGATGGATTTGAATATGACGATGACTTCGATGAATACGACGACGATGAAGAAGATTTTGAAGAGGATGATTTTTCGGTAGATGAAGATTTTGAAGACTTTGAGTCGGATGAAGATTTTGACGAAGATATATTCCGTGTACAGCGTCGCAATTCGGATGATGACGATATAGAGGATCTGGATGCCCTTTTAGATGCCAGAGTTCGTGAGCCAGCTAAGAGACCTGCACGTACGCCAAAGAAGAGAAGTCACGCAGAGGATGATGATACCTTTAAAATGGATATTATTGATCTTGATTAAAAACAGGTTAAAAAGGAAGATGCAGTTGCACATCTTCCTTTTTTCTTTACATATAGATGTAAATTTGATACAATACCACTTGATAGTGCAAAAAAAATGGATGTTTGTACAAAAGTAAGGCAAAGGAGATAAATTATGTGTGGAATAGTTGGATATATTGGAAAACAGCAGGCAGCACCTATTCTTCTTGATGGGCTGGAAAAACTTGAGTACCGCGGATATGATTCCGCTGGAATTGCAGTCTATGACGGCAAGGAAATTAATATGCTGAAAGCACAGGGACGGTTGAAAGTTTTAAATGAAATCAGCCACGGAGGAGAAAAACTTCCGGGAACTCTTGGAATCGGACATACACGCTGGGCAACTCACGGTGCGCCCTCTGATATTAATGCCCATCCACATTTCAATGCAGATAAAAGTATAGTTGTTGTTCATAATGGAATCATTGAAAACTATTTGAAATTAAAGAAAAAGTTGGAGAAAAAAGGATATCAGTTTATATCAGAGACAGATACGGAAATTATTGCGCATCTTCTGGATTATTATTATGATGGGAATCCTCTTCGTGCAATTACGAAAGTTATGCATCGTATGGAAGGTTCTTATGCTCTTGGAATTATTTTCAGAGATCATCCTGAAGAATTATATGCGGTGCGTAAAGACAGTCCGCTTATCGTAGGGCATACAGACGGAGGAAGCATTATTGCATCTGATGTTCCAGCAGTTCTGAAATACACAAGAGATGTAGTATTTATCGAAAATGAAGAGATTGTGCGTCTGACAGAAGTAAATATGGAATTTTTTAATGTGGATGAAGAGACCATTGAAAAAGAAGTAACTCATATTGACTGGGATGTCAATGCAGCAGAAAAGGGCGGATATGAGCATTTTATGCTGAAGGAAATGTATGAGCAGCCTAAAGCAATTATGGATACATTTTCACCTAGACTTAAAAATGGCAATATTGTAATCGAAGAGCTGGGAATGACAGATGAGGATATCAAAAGTATTCGTAAGATTATGATTGTTGCTTGTGGAAGTGCCTACCATACAGGCATGACAAGTAAATATGTCTTTGAAGGATTGGCCAGAATACCAGTAGAAGTAGATCTGGCTTCAGAGTTCCGATACAGGAATCCGATTTTGGATGAAGGGACTCTGCTTATCGTAGTAAGTCAGTCAGGCGAGACAGCAGATACGCTTGCAGCCCTAAGGGAGGCAAAAGAGAAGGGCATTAAGGTTCTTGGGATTGTCAATGTAGTAGGAAGTTCTATTGCAAGAGAAGCAGATAATGTAATGTATACATGGGCTGGTCCGGAAATAGCAGTAGCAACGACAAAGGCATATTCTGCACAGCTGATATCTTTGTATCTGCTTGCTATGAAGTTTGCTCATGTCAGAGGAGAATTGAGCGATCAAGGGTTGGCAGATATGATAGAAGAACTCAAAGAATTGCCTACACAGGTGGAAATGCTTTTGAATAATAAAAATAAAATACAGAAATTTGCCAACCGGTATCTTGCAGCTAAGAGTATATTCTTTATCGGGCGAGGAATCGACTACGCAATTTCAATGGAAGGATCGCTGAAATTGAAGGAGGTTTCCTATATTCATTCAGAGGCCTATGCTGCCGGGGAATTGAAACATGGAACAATTTCTCTGATTGAAGAAGGGACTTTGGTATGTTCTGTCCTTACCCAGGAGGAACTTTACAAAAAGACAATCAGTAATATGGTGGAAGTAAAAACAAGGGGTGCATTCGTGATGGCTGTCACAAATGTGGATAACACAGAAGTAGAAAGGGCAGCAGACTATGTGATTTATCTTCCGAAGACAAATAAGTATTTTACGAATTCACTGGCAATTATTCCGTTGCAGCTTTTTGGCTATTATGTTGCTGTGGGCAGAGGATGTGATGTTGATAAACCGAGAAATCTTGCAAAGTCTGTTACCGTAGAATAAAGGAGCATAAAGAGATGAAGTATGATTATCTGATTGTAGGAGCAGGACTGTTTGGAGCAGTATTTGCCCATGAGGCGGCGAAAAAAGGGAAGAAGTGCCTGGTACTGGATCGGAGAGACCATATCGGAGGAAATATTTATACAGAAAAAGTAGAAGGGATTCAGGTTCACAAATATGGGGCACATATATTCCACACTTCCAATAAAGAAGTGTGGGAGTATGTAAACCAATTTGCGGAATTTAACCATTATATTAATTCGCCTATTGCTATATATAAAGATGAACTCTACAATCTTCCTTTTAATATGAATACCTTCAGCAAAATGTGGCATATTAAAACACCTGCACAGGCCAGGGAAATCATTGACAGGCAGATTGCGGATTTGAATATTACAGATCCGTCTAATCTGGAGGAGCAAGCGCTGTCCCTTGTTGGAACCGATGTTTACGAAAAGCTTGTGAAAGGGTACACAGAGAAACAGTGGGGGAGAAAATGCACAGAGCTTCCGGCTTTTATTATTCGCAGGCTGCCGCTTCGTTTTACCTACGATAATAATTACTTTAATGACAGATATCAAGGGATACCGATAGGAGGCTACACTGCTATTGTACAAAAGCTCCTTTGTGAGGCGGAAATAAGGCTTAATACTGACTATTTAAAAGAACGGGAAAAATATAAGGATATTGCCAGCCGTATTATTTTCACTGGTATGATAGATGAATACTTTGATTATGCATTAGGAGCATTGGAATATCGGAGTGTCCGTTTTGAAACAGAAGTACTGGACTGTTCAAATTATCAGGGAAATGCTGTTGTAAATTACACAGAAAGAGAAGTGCCTTATACAAGGATAATTGAACATAAACATTTTGAATTTGGAACCTCTGATAAAACTGTTATTTCAAAAGAATATTCATCGGAATGGAAGGTGGGGGATGAGCCTTACTATCCGGTGAATGATGAACGGAACAGTAATTTGTATGAAAAATATCAAAAACTGGCAGAGAAAGAGAAAAATGTAGTTTTTGGAGGAAGACTGGGCGGATATAAATATTATGATATGGATAAAGTAATTTTGGCAGCATTAGAATTGTCAAAAAGGGAATTGGATTAGGGTTTCAACATTTTTTAATTTATTTATCACAATTTAAACACAATTATAAGTTAGACTACAGTCATAGAAACAAAAGAAAGACATGAAAGGAGTCTTAACTATGAGTAATGAGTACAATTATTACAATCCTAATCCAGAGGATTTCAATAATAACAATATATTTGACGAACAGCCAAAGCAGCAGAAGCCTAAAAAGCCGAAGAAGAAAATACCGAAATGGACGAAAGTTCTTGGAATGGCTTTGGCCTTTGGAGTTGTCGCAAGTGCAGCTTTCCAGGCAAGCAATATAGTATTTGACAAAGTAACAGGAAATGATACAAAGACAGTGAAGCAGGCTTCCACATCTGGAAATACAAAGCTGACACAGACAGCAACTACAGTGACATCAGATGTATCACAAATTGTAGAATCGGCAATGCCGTCTATTGTATCCATTACAAACATGAGTGTACAGGAAGTACAGAATTTCTTTGGACAGACGCAACAACAAGAAAGCACAAGTCTTGGTTCCGGCATTATTATTGACCAAAGCGATTCAGAACTTCTGATCGCAACGAATAATCATGTAGTAGAAGGGGCAGATACACTTACCGTTACATTTGTGGATAACGAGAGTGTGGAAGCGAATATTAAAGGAACAGACGCTACCAGAGATTTAGCAGTCGTTGCTGTATCGTTAGATTCCATTAAGGATTCTACAATGGATGAGATAAGTGTTGCATCACTTGGAGATTCTAATGCACTTCAGGTTGGTGAGCCGGCGATTGCGATTGGAAATGCACTTGGTTATGGTCAGTCTGTGACAACGGGTATCATTTCTGCAACAGAGCGGGAACTGGATGGATTTGAAGGAAAATTAATTCAGACAGATGCGGCAATCAATCCTGGAAACAGCGGAGGAGCTCTTTTGAATGCTAATGGACAGGTGATTGGTATTAACACAGCCAAGATTGATTCAAGCGTGGCAGAAGGAATGGGATATGCAATTCCTATCAGTGACGCCAGCGAGATTATTACTTCTCTTATGAATCAGGAGACAAAAACAAAGGTTTCTGAAGAGGAGCAGGGATATCTTGGAATTACAGGAGTCGATGTTTCAGAGGATAGTTCTCAAATGTATAATATGCCTACAGGTGTATATATCAGAGAAGTATCTAAAGGCAGCGGAGCAGAGAAAGCAGGGCTTGCACAAGGCAATATCATTACGGCAATCAACGGAACAACTGTTGACGGAATGTCTACATTGAAAGAGCAGCTTACTTATTATAAAGTGGGTGAGAGCGTGGAATTGACTGTGCAGGTGGCAGCTAATGACGGTTCCTATCAGGAACAGACAGTATCTGTAACACTGGGAAAAGCAAGTGAATAATAAAGAGGTGCGGTAGGAAAATCCTCCGCACTTCTTTTTATTATTTTCGGCATGTGTTATAATATCCGCGTAGGCAATGAGCCGTGCAGAAATGCAAGAAGGGTCTGAGTAAGTACGGCGAAGTGAAAATGCTGGCAGGAAAAGGAGGAAGAGCATGTACGCATTTGAAGACATTAGAAAAACAGACAGTGAAATAGCAGATGCTATTACAAAGGAGATGGAAAGACAGGATTCCCATTTGGAATTAATTGCGTCAGAAAACTGGGTAAGCAAAGCAGTTATGGCAGCCATGGGAAGCCCCTTGACAAATAAATATGCAGAAGGTTATCCGGGAAGAAGATATTATGGTGGTTGTGAATACGTTGATGTAGTGGAAGAGTTGGCAAGGGAGAGAGCAAAGAAACTTTTTGGGTGTGATTATGTCAACGTACAGCCTCATTCAGGAGCACAGGCAAATATGGCAGTTTTCTTTGCCATGTTGAAACCAGGAGATAAAATTCTGGGAATGAATCTGGATCAAGGTGGCCATTTGACTCATGGATCACCGGTGAATTTTTCTGGAAACTATTTTCAGACATCTTTTTACGGAGTAAATGAGGAAGGATTTATTGATTATGAACAGGTGCGTCGAATCGCTCTGGAGGAAAAACCTAAGCTTATTATTGCCGGCGCAAGTGCCTATGCAAGAAAAATAGATTTCAAAAAATTCCGTGAAATTGCTGATGAGGCAGGAGCTTACCTGATGGTAGACATGGCTCATATTGCAGGCCTTGTAGCGGCAGGACTGCATCAAAGCCCAATTCCTTATGCAGATGTAGTAACTACAACAACACATAAAACGCTGAGAGGCCCAAGAGGTGGAATGATTCTTTGCAATCAGGAAGCGGCCGATAAATTCAATTTCAATAAAGCTGTATTCCCTGGCATTCAGGGAGGACCTTTGGAGCATGTAATTGCTGGAAAAGCAGTATGCTTTAAAGAAGCACTTCAGCCGGAATTCCGTGAATATCAGGAACAGATTGTAAAGAACGCACAGGCTCTGGCTCAGGCACTCATGGAAAGAGGTGTGAAACTGGTATCAGGAGGAACAGACAATCATCTGATGCTGGTTGATTTGAGTCAGGAAGAAGTTACCGGGAAAGAGTTGGAGAAACGTTTAGATGCTGCTCATATTACTTGTAACAAAAATACGATTCCAAATGATTCAAGAGGACCAATGGTGACAAGTGGAGTGAGACTTGGAACACCTGCTGTTACTACCCGTGGATTAAAGGAAGAGGATATGACTCACATTGCAGAGGCGATTTCTCTTGTGATCAGGAGCGAGGAAAATATTGAAAAAGCTAAGGAAATAGTAGCGAAACTTACCAAAAAATACCCGTTGATCTGATTTAAACACAGATTGTACAGGCCTGAAATATAGGAGGAAGGCGAAAGGATGAAAACAAAACACAGAGATGAGGAAGAATACAGAAAGCTGATGAATCGTCTGAACCGCGTGGAAGGCCAGGTTCGGGGAGTAAAGAAAATGTTGGAAGAAGAACAGTATTGTGTCGATATTCTTACACAAGTATCTGCAATTCAGGCAGCTCTTAATTCTTTTAACAAGGAACTATTATCCAGTCATATACATTCTTGTGTAGTAAACGAGATACAGAATGGAAATACAGAAGTGGTAGACGAATTGTGCGAGTCTATCAAAAAGCTTATGAAATAAATCTTATAAACAAAAGGGCAGCTTCTTTGAAAAGAGAGAGCTGCTCTTTTGTTTATGAAAGCAATCACGTTTTTATTCCAATTCCATACAATAATATTGCAGATTATTATGGAAGGAGTAATGACACATGCAGAATTGCCGGTATCAGACACAGGACTGCAGAAGAGGTCAACAAAGAGGCTTTTCCGGACAGGGAATGCAGATGCGGAATTCCTGTTGTGTGGAAAGAAAAGAAATTCCCGGGCTTTCAGATTTGGCGCTTGCCATGGCATATGTACCATGGCAGGAATGGCGGGAAATCTACGAATTGGAGAAAGGATTTTGCTGCGGTACGATTTTTCGTGAACTGTATAAACCATTTTTAGGAGCAGGAGGCAGGAGATAATGGCAGATAACAGACCGTGCAGGAAAGACCTGCTTCAATGGATTAATGTAGTAAGTTTTGCAGTAGATGATGTGAAGCTTTTTCTGGATACACATCCCTGTAATTCGCAGGCACTTGCTCTTTTTGAGGAATGCAAGGAAGAAAGAAACCGGGCATTGAAAGAGTATGCAAAATTTTATGGCCCTCTGACCGTGGATACAGTAGATTTGTCACAGACAGACAGATGGAACTGGATCAATGAACCGTGGCCATGGCAGGAAGGGGGATGCTAATTTATGTGGAATTATGAAAAGAGGCTGCAGTATCCTGTAAAGATCACACAGACAAATCCTAAAATAGCACAAGTTATTATTAGCCAGTTCGGAGGCCCGGACGGTGAACTTGGAGCTTCTATGCGATATCTTTCACAGAGATATACTATGCCGTATAAAGAAGTGACAGGGATTCTCACCGATGTGGGGACAGAGGAATTGGCTCATCTTGAGATGATCTGTGCAATTGTTTATCAGCTTACAAAGAATCTGACTCCTGAAGAAATAGAAAAATCAGGGTTTGATAAATATTACGTGGATCATACACTGGCTCTTTGGCCCCAGTCAGCGGGAGGAGTGCCGTGGAGCGCAACGACTTTTCAGTCTAAGGGAGATCCTGTTACAGATCTTCATGAAAATATGGCGGCAGAGCAAAAGGCCAGAACCACTTATGATAATATTCTGAGGCTTGTAAAAGATCCAGAGGTGGCAGATCCTATTCGTTTTTTGAGAGCTAGGGAAGTTGTTCATTATCAAAGGTTTGGTGAAAGTCTTCGTATCGTACAGGATCATCTTGACAGTAAAAACTTCTATGCTTTTAATCCTGAATTTGACATGGGCAGATGCAACAAATAGAATAAAAGCCAATTAATTATTTAGTCGATAAGCTGTTCAGCCATGTAGCTGCTGGTGTCTTTGGGCGCATGGCTGAATAGTTAGAAAAAATTCCTCATTGTCATTCCAGACATATGCCGTTATAATAATAGCGATTGGAGTGTAAATAAATGAAGAATGAAAATACGAAAGTAACACAGATGCCCGAAAGAGGGCGTGAGGGACAAAAGCACAGTTCGATGCGTCCCAAAGAGAGTATGGGGAAAAAAATGAAAAGCAGTATGAAATATTTTGACTACAGCCTTGTGGCAGTTATTGTATTTCTTGTATGCTTTGGTCTTGTTATGCTTTATAGTGCCAGTGCTTATTCGGCGGAGGTTAATTATTCAGGGGATAGCATGCACTATTTTAAAAGGCAGTTGTTTTTCTGTGTAGTAGGAGGGGCAGCGGCTTATGTAGTGTCTCTGGTGGATTATCACAAATATGCCAAATATGCTAAAAAATTCTTTTTCTTTTCTATTTTTCTTATGGCGCTTGTAAAAACGCCATTGGGAATGGAAGTTAATGGAGCAACGAGATGGATTGCGCTCCCATTTGGTCAGCAGCTGCAGCCATCAGAAGTGACAAAGATTGCAGTGATTATTTTTATTCCCATTGTAATCTGTCAGATGGGAAAGGAAATACGGACATTAGCAGGAGTGATTCGTGCAATTAGCTGGGGGCTGCTGGCAGCAGCCTGCGTATATTTTCTTACTGAGAATCTGAGTACAGCAGTTATTGTGCTGGGAATTACCTGTATGATGGTTTTTATTGTTCATCCTAAAACGGCTCCGTTTATTATACTGGTTGTTGTGGGAATTATTGTACTCGTTGTAGGGGCAACTGTTCTTGGAAGTATGATACAGGCAGGAGATTTGGGAGATAATTTCCGACTCCGCCGTATTATCGTATGGCTTGATCCTGAAAAACATGCTTCGGATTATGGCTACCAGGTTATGCAGGGATTATATGCCATCGGTTCCGGAGGTTTTTTTGGGAAAGGTCTTGGAAACAGTACGCAGAAACAGTTTATACCTGAAGTTCAGAACGATATGATTCTTTCCGTTATTTGTGAAGAATTGGGAGTGTTTGGAGCTATTATGGTTCTTGTCCTTTTTGGACTTTTGCTGTACAGGCTTATGGTTATTGCACAAAATGCGCCGGATATGTATGGGGCATTAATTACAAGTGGTATTTTTTCCCACATTGCGCTTCAGGTCTTCCTGAATGTGGCGGTTGTAATTAATTTAATTCCTAATACCGGTATTACATTGCCTTTTATCAGCTATGGAGGAACGTCACTGCTGTTTTTGATGCTGGAAATGGGAATAGCTCTTGGAATTTCTAGAAAAATAAGGATGCAGTAGTAAGAAAAGCCTTTTCAATCCTTCTATAATATGTTATGATAGATAAGTAGTTTTGGAAACTACATACACTAGAGGCGAATGACATTTTTGGCGGATGTGGAAGATAAAATCGGAAGGATGGAAGGAATATGAGCTATAAAGTAATTGTGGACAGCTGTGGAGAGCTGACAAAAGAAATGAAAGAATCTAAGTTGTTTGAAACAGCATCTTTGAGTATAGACATAGACAATTATCATATTGTGGATGATGAAACTTTTGATCAGAAAGAATTTTTGAAACTTGTGGCGGAAAGTCCCAACTGTCCGAAATCATCCTGTCCGTCGCCGGAAGCTTATATGGAAGGGTACCATTGCGACGCGGAAAGAGTCTATGCAGTTACTTTGTCTGCCGAACTTAGTGGCTCTTATAATAGTGCGGTGCTCGGAAAAAATCTTTACCATGAGGAATATGGTGAAAAAGATATTTATGTGTTTAATTCTCGTTCGGCTTCTGTAGGGGAGACCTTAATTGCATTGAAAATTGAAGAGTGCGAGAAGAAGAATATGAGTTTTGAGGAAGTAATCCGTCAGGTGGAAGAATATATTGAAGAGCAGAACACGTATTTTGTTTTGGAAACGTTGGAAACCTTGAGGAAAAATGGGCGCCTGACAGGTTTAAAGGCGATTGTGGCAACAGCATTGAACATCAAACCAGTGATGGGATCTACCCCGCAGGGGCTTATCTGCCAGCTTGGACAGGCAAGAGGGATCAAGAAGGCTCTGGTAAAAATGGTAGATGAGGTTGTCAAAGACATGAAAAGACCTGAGGATAAAATACTTGCTATCAGTCACTGTAACTGTAGAGAAAGGGCTGAAGCAGTAAAGCAGATGATTCTTGAGAAAATTTCACCTCAAAAGGTGATTATCTTGGATACAGCCGGTATCAGTAGCATGTATGCGGCGGACGGCGGTATAATCGTGGTTGTATAATCCTGGCCTGTATGATATAATAGCAGTTGATTGAAAAAGGAGTATGAAGATATGAGCCAGGAAAAAGTAGATAAATACAAACAGGAAAAAGCAAAGCGCAAGCAGAGTATGAAAAAGCAGAAAGTACGCCATCTTTTAAGACGTTGTGTGGTGGCTGTACTGGGACTAGCTCTGGTATGCTGGATCGGATATTCTGCATATGGCGTATATGAAGACAGCAGGCCTCAGGAGACAGCGGAAGTAGACTATTCGGCTATCACTGATTATGAAACAAATTTAAATGAGGCGGAATAATAGATTTGTAAAATATAGAGAAACAGAAGCAAAGAACAGGAAAATTTTTCCTGTTCTTTTTTTGCGCTATTAGGGATTTTTTAGAAAAAAAGGCTTGAAATCGCTGGTGAAGTGGTTTACAATGGTCTCAAGTGGTAGAAAGTGGCGAAAAGTGGTATAAAGTGGTACGAAAGTGGCAGACCGCTTTGAAAGAAGGTGAGTTCTAATGTTGAAAGGAGAATACAGTCACAATATCGATCCTAAAGGAAGGCTGATTATTCCAGCAAAATTCCGTGACGATTTAGGGGAGCATTTCGTTATAACAAAAGGGATGGAAAATTGTCTGTATGTATATCCGGAAAACGAATGGAACGCCTTTGAAGAAAAACTGAACGCCTTACCAACAACCACAGATAAAAAAGCCAGAGCATTTGCATATTTCTTTCAGGGAAGTGCAACAGACGGCGACCTTGATAAGCAAGGTAGAACACTAATTCCATCTGTTCTTAGAGAATACGCCAAGCTTGGAAAAGAAGTTGTATTTATCGGTATGGGGAAGCGTGCCGAAATCTGGGACAAAGCAAGATGGGATGAAAAGAATGCTGAAGTGGAGCTTTCTATTGAAGATATTGCATCAGATATGGAAGCAAACGGATTCAGTATCTAAGAGGGAGAAGATATGGGATTCAGTCACAAATCAGTATTACTTGAAGAAACTGTAAATGGACTTAACATCAAGCCGGACGGTATATATGTGGACGGAACGCTTGGTGGAGGCGGACATGCATATGAAGTGTGCAGGCGTCTCGGTGACAAGGGGAGTATTGTAGGAATAGACCAGGATGAAGCTGCTGTGGAAGCAGCAGGAATCCGCTTAAAAGACTTCGGGGAGAAAGTTACAATAGTCCGGAGCAACTATTGTGATATGAAGTCGCAGCTCCAAAAGTTAGGCATTGACAAGGTCGATGGGATCGTGCTTGATCTGGGCGTATCTTCTTATCAATTGGATACGGCAGAACGGGGATTCTCCTATCGTGAAGATGCACCTCTGGATATGAGAATGGACAGGCGTCAGGAAATGACGGCCAGAGACATCGTCAATGACTACAGTGAGATGGATCTTTATCGCGTGATCCGTGATTACGGGGAGGACAAGTTCGCTAAGAATATTGCCAGACATATTGTGGCGGAACGCGCGAAAAGACCCATCGAAACAACAGGACAGCTGGTAGAGATTATCAGACATGCGATACCAATGAAATATCAGAAAAAATCAGGGCATCCTGCGAAAAGGACATTTCAGGCAATTCGGATTGAGCTTAACAGAGAACTGGAAGTTTTAAGAAATTCACTGGACGATATGATTGAATTGCTGAAACCGGGCGGGAGATTATGTATTATTACGTTCCATTCACTGGAAGATAGGATCGTAAAAAGTGCATTCAAAAAAAATGAGGATCCGTGTACCTGTCCAAGAGATTTTCCGGTATGTGTGTGCGGAAAAGTTTCAAAAGGGAGTATTGTTACTAAAAAGCCGATTCTGCCCAGCCAGAAGGAGTTGGAAGAGAATAGTCGCTCTAAAAGCGCGAAGCTTCGTATTTTTGAGAGAAGTTAAAAGGACAGAACCGGTAACAAAAGGAGTATAAAAAGAAAGGGGACGATTCGATGGCATCAGGAAGAACTTCAAAAAGACAGACAACAGCATACAGCAGAAGAAGTAATCCCCAGTCTATGTATGTATATGGGAATACTGTTCCTAAACCAGAGTACGCTCCACAGCAGGGGCAAAGGGAAAGAAGAAGAGATCCGCAATATACTAGACGGAGCCGTCAGATTCGTCAAAATCAGAGGAAAGCTTTAAAAGTCAATAAGGGCTATGTTATTTTCCTCACAGTGGCTGCTGTACTTGCATTAGTAATCTGTGTTAATTATGTGAGACTTCAGTCGCAGATTACAAGCCGTTCCAGAAATATTACTGCAATGCAGGAGGAACTGGCAGATATGAAGGAAGAAAATACAACAAAATATAATACAATTATGGATTCTGTAAATCTGGAAGAAGTACGGGATAAGGCCATCAATGAATTGGGAATGGTTTATGCCGACAAGGATCAGATTGTAGAGTATGATAATCCGAATGGGGACTACGTAAAGCAGTATGAAGAAATACCAGATGATGGAATGCTTGCAAGTTCCAAGGATGTACAGAATTAAGGTGGGAATATGTCAAAAAAGATTACACGTCGCTTGAGAAAGAAATTTCCCAAATTTATGCAAAAAAAGCTAGTCATCCTCTATTTGGGGATTATACTAGCTTTTGTTTTTCTAATAGGGAGAATTACCTATATTAATGCATCTGACGGGAAAGAATATACGAAAATTGTTCTGGATCAGCAGCAATATGACAGTCGGGTTATTCCCTATAAAAGAGGTGATATTGTTGACCGCAATGGTACAAAGATTGCTACCAGTGAAAGGGTTTATAATGTTATTCTGGATGTCAAAACCATGCTGAGCGATGAAGATTATGTGGAACCGACAAAACAGGTTCTTAAGGATTGCTTTGGAATAGAAGAGGAAGAGGTAGATACTCTGATTGAAGAGTCACCTAACAGCAGATATAGTGTGCTGAAAAAGGGGATAGACTATAATACAGCAAAAGAATTCGAGAACATTGATGAGGATGATAAAAATTATCCGGATGTAAAAGGAATATGGCTGGAAGCGGACTATGTCAGAACATATCCCTATGATACGCTTGCAAGTGATGTGATAGGGTTTACAGTTGATGGAAATGTAGGAAATGGAGGCATAGAAGGCTACTATAATACCATATTGAATGGTACGGATGGAAGAGAGTACGGATATCTCGATGGGGGAACATCTATGGAACAGACTGTAAAAGAGCCGATTAACGGAAAAACAGTTGTGTCTACAATTGATGTTCAGGTACAGAGTATTGTAGAAAAGTATATCAAACAATTCAACGATGAAAGAAAAAATAATGCGACTCCTGGAGAGGGAAGTAAAAACACAGCTGTTATGATTATGAATCCCCAAAATGGTGAGATTATTGCGGAAGCCAGCTATCCGAATTTCGATTTGAATAATCCAAGAGATTTGTCAAATTACTATACACAGGAAGAGTTGGATGCTATGTCAGACGAAGAGCAGCTGGAGGCATTAAACTCTTTATGGAAAAATTTCTGTGTCAGTGATACTTATGAACCAGGTTCTACAATGAAACCTTTCACAGTAGCAGCTGCTTTGGAGACGGGTGCACTTACTGGAGATGAGACTTTTTACTGTGAAGGAAGTCTTCATATTGGCGGATATGATATTCATTGTATTAACAGAGAGGGACATGGTACGCAGACTCTGAAAGAAGCGGTAGAAAACTCATGCAACGTTGCTCTTATGCAGATCGGGGAAAAAATTGGTGCGGAAGATTTTGTTAAGTATCAGCACGTATTTGGTTTTGGAGAACTGACTGGGATTGATCTTCCGGGAGAAGCTTCAACAGAGGGGTTGCTCTATACGGTGGATAATATGGATGAAACCAGCCTTGCGACCAATGCATTCGGACAGAACTTTAACGTGACAATGACACAGTTGATGGCAGGATTTTGTTCGCTCATCAATGGCGGGGAGTATTATGAACCCCATATAATAAAGCAGATACAGGATGAAAACGGTAATGTAGTAGAAAATGAAGAACCTGTGCTCGTCAAAAGAACAATTTCTGAAGAGACCAGTACTCTTGTAAAAGAGTATATGCGTGGAGTTGTTCAAAACGGCAGTGGTCAGTTGGCGGATCTGGAAGGATATGAAGTGGGAGGAAAAACTGGTACAGCGGAAAAACTTCCAAGATCAGAGGGAAAGAACCTGGTATCCTTTATTGGGTATGCTCCACAGGAAAATCCGGAGATTGCGATTTACGTTGTGATCGACGAGCCAAATGAATATGATCAGGCACAGAGTTCTCTGGCTGTACAAATGGCCAGTGATATTATGAAAGAAATTTTCCCCTATTTGGGAATTACAAAAACATCAGATACAGAATCAGCTGCATCAGCTGAATAAAATGAATAACCTCACAAAAGCAGTAATAAAGTATAGAAAGGCTTTTGTGAGGTTTTTTGTGCGTAATAAAACATATAATAAGAAAAAAATTTTGATTGTTTTTTTGTGTGCGGTCTTCATTATCTTTTTCTTGATCGGGCGGCTTGTTTATTTGATGGTATTTGATGCAGAATATTATCAGGAGAAAGCAGAGGCGCTTCATGAAAGAGAGAGAGAAATTAAAGCTGCAAGAGGGGAGATTATAGATGCTTCTGGAAATATTCTGGCAACAAATCGTACAGTATGTACCATTTCTGTCATCCATAGTCAGATTACAGATCAAGAAGAGGTAATAAGAGCACTTTCACGGACTCTGGATATGGAGGAAGCGTCTGTGCGTGAGAAGGTAGAGAAGGTTTCCTCCATGGAGAGAATTAAAACAAATGTGGATAAAGAAATCGGAGACCAGATCCGGGATATGAATCTCGATGGCGTTAAGGTGGATGAAGACTTTAAACGTTACTACCCTTATGAGGATCTTGCTTCTACTGTACTGGGGTTTACCGGAGGAGACAATCAGGGAATCATCGGTCTTGAAGTAAAATATGAGGAGTATCTGAAAGGCAAGAATGGAAGAATACTGACTACTACAGATGCAAGAGGCATAGAACTGGACGGAGTAGCGGAAGACCGGGTAGAGCCGGTCCCAGGGAATACGCTTCGTATTACGCTGGATTATAATGTTCAGATGTATGCACAGCAAATGGCAGAAAAAGTAATGGAAGAAAAGGAGGCTGATGCAGTATCTATCCTTTTTATGAATCCGCAGAACGGAGAGATTATTGCAATGGTAAATGTTCCGGAATTTAATCTCAATGATCCTTTTACCTTAAATACAGGAGAGGATACTGGCGGAATGTCAGAGGAAGAAAAGCAGGATAAGCTGAATCAGATGTGGCGGAACCGTTGCATAAACGATACGTATGAACCCGGATCTACTTTTAAAATCATTACAGCGTCAGCCTGCCTTGAGGAGGGAGTCGTTTCGCTGGAAGATACCTTTCATTGTCCGGGGTACCGGATTGTGGAGGACAGGAAAATCCGCTGTCACAAAGTGGGAGGGCATGGGCAGGAGACATTTGCGGAGGGCGTCCAAAATTCCTGTAATCCGGTATTTATGGACATAGGTCTTAGGCTTGGGGCAGATAAATTTTATGATTATTATGAAAAATTTGGACTATTAAATTTGACTGGGGTAGACTTGCCGGGAGAGGCAGGGACTATTATGCACAAAAAGGAAGATATAGGAACCGTAGAGCTGGCAACCATGACTTTTGGTCAATCTTTTCAAATTACCCCTATTCAGCTGGCTTCTACAGTAAGCTCCCTTATTAACGGGGGAGTCCGAGTGACACCGCATATAGGGAAAAGTGTAATCTCTTACGATGGAGAAGTGGAAGAAGAGCTGGAGTTTAAAAAAGGTGACAGAATCCTTTCGGAGAAGGTTTCCGAACAGATGCGTCAGCTTCTGGAAGGAGTCGTGAAAGAAGGATCAGGAAAAAATGGGGCAGTAGAGGGATATCGAGTTGGAGGTAAAACGGCCACTTCACAGACACTTCCAAGAAGTGCCAACAAATATATTTCTTCCTTTTTGGGATTTGCACCAGCGGATGACCCGCAGGTACTGGGAATGTGTATTATTTATAATCCACAGGGGATCTATTATGGAGGGACCATAGCTGCACCGGTAATGCGGGAAATATTTGAGAATGTACTTCCCTATCTTGGCATTGAAAAAGGATAAGAAATGAAGTATACTGTTTTAAGTTAAATAACAAAAGAGATAAGAGGTGTATCTATGGATTATACAATTTTTATTCCAGTATTGATATCATTTGCATTGAGCGTTGTGATGGGACCGGTCATTATTCCTGTCCTTCGCAGATTGAAAATGGGACAGACAGAAAGAGAAGAGGGTGTAAAATCTCATCTGAAAAAAGCAGGAACACCTACGATGGGCGGTGTGATTATACTCATTGCTGTTGTAGTAACTTCCGTATTTTATATCCCCAAGTATCCTAATATTATTCCGATTCTTTTTGTTACGTTGGGGTTCGGATTAATTGGTTTCTTGGATGATTATTTGAAAGTAGTACTGAAACGTTCGGATGGATTGTTTCCTAAACAGAAAATGGCACTTCAGATTCTTGTGA
The DNA here is from genome assembly GCA_019423745.1 of Lachnospiraceae bacterium. Lineage (GTDB taxonomy): Bacteria > Bacillota > Clostridia > Lachnospirales > Lachnospiraceae > Claveliimonas. The sequence goes on along the minus strand of JAHZAV010000002.1, from coordinate 161,981 downwards.
CAGCCGTATTTGCATTTTATATGGTGAAATTTACAGGTATTTCTCTGGAGATGCTGATTCCTTTTTCGGGAGGGAAATATCTGGATATCGGATGGCTTGCAATTCCGCTTCTTTTTGTGGCAGTCATTGGAACAGTAAACGGGGTGAATTTTACAGATGGTCTGGATGGCCTTGCGTCCAGTGTTACGGTACTTGTAGCTACCTTTTTTACAGTGGTGGCCATAGGTACCAAAAGCGGTATAGAACCGATAACCTGCGCTGTAGTTGGGGCGCTGATGGGATTCCTTCTTTTTAATGTTTATCCGGCGAGTGTATTTATGGGAGATACAGGTTCACTGGCGCTTGGCGGTTTTGTAGCATCGACAGCTTACATGCTTCAGATGCCGATTTTCATTATAATTGTAGGTCTGATTTATCTGGTAGAAGTACTCTCTGTTATGATACAGGTTACATACTTCAAAAAGACAGGTGGTAAAAGATTCTTTAAAATGGCACCAATCCATCACCATTTTGAATTGTGCGGCTGGTCGGAGACAAAGGTTGTAGCAGTTTTTTCAATTATCACAGCGATCTTGTGTCTGATCGCGCTTATGGGCATGTAAGGAGGCAAAACAAATGATGGAGACAGAGCAGGAAATGCAAATGGCAGGGAAAACAGCGCTGGTTTTTGGCTTGGGAATCAGCGGCATAGGAGCAGCAAAGCTTTTAGAAAGAAGAAAAGTAAATGTAATTCTTTATGATGGCAATGAAAAACTGGATAAAGCAGCGACGTTAGCCAAACTGGGAGAAGGGACAAAGGCTCAAATAGTTACAGGCTCTTTTCCGGAAGAATTGTTGGAGAAGTTGGATCTTGTTGTAATCAGTCCCGGTGTGCCGACAGATCTTCCCATTGTTCTGAAAATGAAAGAGAAGAATATTGAGATAATGGGAGAAATTGAGCTTGCCTACCTATGTGGAAAAGGAGAAGTGCTTGCGATTACAGGAACAAATGGAAAGACAACTACAACTGCTCTGTTGGGAGAAATTATCAAGAATGCGGTAGATAGCGCGTTTGTAGTAGGCAATATTGGAAATCCTTATACAACAGTGGTGGATCAAACCAGAGAAGACTCTGTTATTGTTGCAGAGATGAGTAGTTTTCAGCTGGAGACAATACATACATTTCGACCAAGAGTATCTGCAATTTTGAATCTGACACCGGATCACTTGGACCGCCATCACACTATGGAGGCATATATTCAAGCGAAGATGAATATTGCGCGAAATCAGACAGAAGAGGACTTTTGCATTTTGAATTATGAAGATGAAGTTCTGCGTCAGTTTGCAGAACAGGTAAAAGCAAATGTTTTGTTTTTTTCCAGCGCTCATAAACTGGAGAAAGGTATTTATCTGGATGAGGGGAATATAATTTATAAGAACCCGGATGACGGAAATGCAGAAGGAACCTTGATTTGTAATGTGGAGGAGCTGAAACTTCTCGGTGTTCACAATTATGAAAATGTTATGGCAGCCTCTGCGATGGCTATTGTGTATGGGGTATCCTTTGATGTTGTGAAAAAAACGCTTCGCGAGTTTGCAGGCGTGGCTCACAGAATTGAATTTGTAGCGGAAAAGAATGGTGTTTTCTATTATAATGACTCCAAAGGAACAAATCCGGATGCAGCCATCAAAGGAATCCAGGCAATGCGGCGCCCGACTATTTTGATTGGAGGCGGGTATGATAAGAATTCAACTTACAAAGAATGGATAGAAAGTTTTGATGGTAAAGTCAGACTCTTAGTTCTGATTGGTGCTACAAAAGAAAAGATTGCAAAAGAAGCGCGTGAATGTGGTTTTACGAATATAGTTTTTGAAGATACATTTGAGGATGCTGTTTTTACTTCGATAAAGGCGTCACAGCCTGGAGATGCTGTTTTATTATCGCCGGCGTGTGCAAGCTGGGGAATGTTTAAAAACTATGAAGAACGTGGAGATAAGTTCAAAGAGATTGTAAATTCCTTATAAGGAGAGAACAAGATTGCCAGGTTCAGTCAAAAAAAGAAAATATGACTATACACTTCTTACAGCACTGTTTTTGCTGCTGATTATCGGTCTTGTTATTTTGTACAGCACCAGTGCTTATAATGGGGAAGTAAAGTTTCATGATTCCTTTTACTATCTGAAAAAACAGGTGTTTGCCACCAGTCTTGGGATTGCAGCTATGTTCTTAATGGCACAGATCGATTATCGGATATTACAGAAATTTGCTGTGCCTGCATATATAGGAGCAGTACTGTTGTCAATTGCAGTAATTTTGGTGGGAGATGAGTATAACGGGTCCAAAAGATGGCTGTCTTTGGGCCCTTTTTCTTTTCAGCCGTCCGAATTTGCCAAGTTAGCAGTTATACTTTTTCTTGCGTCTGTTGTGACGAAGAATGCAGGGAAAATGGGGCAAATGAAAACACTTTTGAAGATTATGCTTGCTATTCTTCCGATTGCAGGATTAGTGGGGGCGAGCAATTTAAGTACTGCAATCATTATTCTTGGAATTGCGGTCACCCTTGTTTTTACTGCAAGCCCCAAATATGGTCAGTTCATTTGGATGGGGATAATTGGCTGCGGGTTTATGGCTGTATTTCTTGCATTAGAAAGTTATCGTTTGGAACGGTTGGCAATTTGGAGAAATCCAGAAGCATATGAAAAGGGATATCAGACGCTTCAGGGGCTATATGCGATTGGATCAGGAGGACTGTTTGGAAGAGGACTGGGAGAGAGTGTACAGAAGTTGGGGTTTGTTCCAGAAGCACAGAATGATATGATTTTTTCGATTATCTGTGAGGAGTTAGGATTGTTTGGTGCAGGACTTATATTACTTCTTTTCCTGATTTTGATCTGGCGTTTTTTTCGCATTGCATCTCATGCAGAAGATCTTTTTGGCGCATTAATTGCAGCAGGAGCAATGGCGCATATGATGATTCAGGTGATATTAAATATTGCTGTGGTTACCAATACCATTCCGAACACGGGTATAACCCTTCCTTTTATCAGCTATGGAGGAACATCAGTAGTGTTTCTTTTGATGGAAATGGGGGTTGTATTAAGTGTATCATCTCTGGTAAAATAATAACATTGGTGTATAAGGAGGATACTTCTGTGAAACGAAAGAAAAATAAGGGGCACAAAAAATCCCATAAAATATATGCACTTGTTGTAATTTTGCTTGGGCTGGCCATTATTGCTCTGGCTGGGCTTCTGCTGTTTTATGTGCAGCGGATTGAGGTCAAAGGAAATGAATATACATCGAGTGACGAAATTGTAAGTATGGTACAGGAGGATCAAGGTTCTTTTAATTCCCTGTATCTTTTATGGAAATATCATTTTACAGATTATAAAAAGCCGGACAGCGTAGAGAGTATGCAAGTTAGTCTGAAAGCGCCATGGATTGTGCAGGTAAAAGTAGAAGAAAAGCCAATTCTCGGATACGCTGTAGGGGAAAAGTCCTATTTATATTTTGACAGTAGCGGAGAGATCGTGTGGGAGAGTACCACATTACTTGATGGTGTAATAGCTGTAGAAGGACTTGATGTAGGAAATGCTGGAATGGGAGATTCTTTAAGCAAGGGGAAAGAACGGCTGTTTAAAGAACTGGCAGAGCTGACAGAGAATTTGGAGAAATTTAAATTGTCAGCGGATCGTATTGTTTGTGACGGAAATCAGATTTATGTATATTTTGGAGATGTGTGTGTAGCCCTTGGAAGCAGCATTACTACGGAAAAAGTATCTCAGATATCACCTATCCTGGAAAAGCTGGAGGGTAAGAAAGGGACATTGCATTTGGAATATTTTGAAGACGAGAGTGATGTGATAACATTCGATAAAGATGAGCTGCCTGGAGCAGAAGCGGAACCAGAGGATCAAGCGACAGAGGGTAACGTAGAAGAAAATCAATAAAAACGGGCGAAAATCCGTAAAAATAGCGAAAATTCTATTGATATTTTGCACAAAAGCTTATATTATATACTATATATGGCGGACTCCGAGTCTGCCGTTTATGGGATGTATAATTATATAATAAGGATAGAACAAAGGAGGAGAAACCCTTGCTAGAAATTAAAACAAACGAATCAGAAGCGGCAGCAAAAATAATTGTTGTGGGAGTCGGTGGTGGCGGAAATAATGCCGTAAACCGTATGATTGATGAACAGATTGCTGGTGTTGAATTTATTGCAATCAATACAGATAAACAGGCTCTTCAGTTATGTAAGGCGCCGACCCTTATGCAAATAGGGGATAAAATTACGAAAGGCCTTGGTGCCGGTGCACGTCCTGAGATTGGAGAAAAGGCAGCAGAAGAAAGTGCAGAGGAAATTTCAGCTGCTTTGAAGGGCGCTGACATGGTATTTGTAACCTGCGGTATGGGCGGCGGAACCGGAACAGGTGCGACTCCTGTTGTTGCACGTATTGCAAAAGAACAGGGAGCGCTGACAGTAGGCGTTGTTACCAAGCCTTTCCGTTTTGAATCTAAGACAAGAATGAATAATGCGCTGTCTGGAATTGAAAAATTGAAGGAAAGCGTTGATACTTTGATTGTTATTCCAAATGATAAGCTGTTGGAAGTTGTAGACAGAAGAACAACAATGCCGGAAGCTCTGAAAAAGGCGGATGAGGTTCTGCAACAGGGTATTCAGGGTATTACAGACCTGATCAATGTACCGTCTCTTATCAATCTTGACTTTGCAGATGTGCAGACAGTTATGACAGATAAGGGAATTGCACATATAGGTATTGGACAGGGACGCGGCGATGATAAGGCACTGGAGGCTGTAAAACAGGCAGTTGCAAGTCCGCTGCTTGAAACAACAATTGCAGGGGCATCTCATGTTATTATTAATGTATCCGGTGATATTACTCTTATGGATGCATCGGATGCAGCGGAATTTGTACAAGAACTGGCAGGAGAAGATGCAAATATCATCTTTGGTGCTATGTATGATGATTCAAGAGCTGATGAGGCTACGATTACAGTAATTGCCACAGGATTACATAATGTGGGCGGTACGTCTTCAAAACTGAAATCAAGATTGGAAGGTGTACAGCGGTCTGGTATGGTTCCGCCGGCAAGCAGTTATGATAAACAGCTTCATGCTACGCATTCAGGTCACAGTCCTAAAGTGGATTTAGGAGCTGCTCCAACAACAAATGGAGGTACCAGTCTGAAGAGACCGGTGGGCGGAACAACTCCTACATTGGATACACCAAGGACACCTACCAGCAAAGTGAAGGAACAGTCTATTAAGATTCCGGATTTCTTTAAAAAGTAAATAGCTATTTAAACTTAAATATGCAGCCATGACAAATGTGGTCGAAAAAAGACCACATTTGTCATGGCTGTTTTTTGTCGAAAAAATCTTCACTCCTTCCAACAGTATCTGACAAATTCTGAACCCTTCTTTTCTTTATAATTAATCCTGCCCGGGGGCATGGCGACGATTTTAATCTCCCCATGCCGGAAGTGCAAAAGAGAAAGAAGGTGGAACGTGTATTATGAATTGTATGTAGACATACTGTTTCTTATTAATTTTATGATGGACTACATATTGCTCCTGCTGGTGAAAAAGATATTGAAATGTACTGCCACACTTGGAAATATCGCATTGGGAGCACTGGTAGGGGCGCTTCTTACCTGTCTGGTAGTCGCACTTCCTCTTCCCTGGTGGTTTATAAAATTTCTTTTGTACCATGTGGGCGTAAATGTTCTTATGTTGAAGCTTGCCTTGCATCTCCAGTGGGACAAAAAATTATGGAAAGCGATTTTTCTTTTGTATATCAGCAGTTTCTTATTGGGAGGAATGCTGGAATATGTACGACAATATGTAGAGATAGGGAGTCTTTTCTTTGTATTAGCAATAGGATGCTATTACGTCTCATCAGGTGTCTGGAAGATTTTGTCTCTGATTTTTAAAACCGGGCAGTGTCGATGTGATGTGGATCTATACATGAATGGGCGATGTGTAACGGTTCCGGCTTTAATAGACACTGGAAACACGTTGAGAGACAAATTTACAGGAAAGGCAGTAAGTATCATAGAGAGCCAGACGGCACAGGAACTATTGGATGGAGAAATTCCGGAAGGGCTCCGGTACATTTCCTACCATACGATAGGTAGAAAAAATGCGGTCATGCCTGTTGTGGTTCTGGATGGACTACGTATTGTCGGAGAAGGTGAAAAATGGGTTGATAAGCCGATGATAGGAATCAGTGAAGAAAAAATATCTTCAGATGGAGAATACAGGATGATTATAAATCCTGATGCATAGATTGGAGGAAATGAAACATGATGATAAAAATAGCTGTACCAAATCAATTTAAACTTAAAGTAATGCCGAATTTTCGTACTTTTTTATTTCCTGATAAAAAAGACGTGCATTACATTGGAGGGTCAGATATCCTTCCGGCGCCTTTGGAAGTGGAAGAGGAAAGTCATGCAATTGCTAAGCTTGGAACAGGGGAGGATAAAAGTGCCCGGAAAATGTTGATTGAACATAACCTTCGCCTCGTGGTGTATATTGCAAAAAAATTTGACAACACCGGTGTTGGAGTGGAAGATTTGATATCCATTGGGACAATTGGACTTATTAAAGCAATTAATACGTTTGATCCGCAAAAAAATATTAAATTGGCAACTTATGCATCCAGATGTATTGAAAATGAAATTTTGATGTATCTCCGGAGAAATAACAAGACCCGTATGGAGGTATCTATAGATGAACCTTTAAATGTAGACTGGGATGGAAATGAACTTCTTCTGTCGGATATACTTGGAACGGAGGAAGATACGATCTACCGGGATTTGGAACAGGAAGTAGAGAAGAAGCTGCTGATCAAAGCGCTTGGAAGATTATCTGGTCGGGAACAGACTATTATAAAAATGCGGTTTGGTATTGGTATGCCGGATGGAGAAGAGAAAACGCAGAAAGAGGTGGCGGATATGCTGGGGATTTCTCAATCGTACATATCCAGGCTGGAGAAGAAGATTATGCAGCGTTTAAGAAGGGAAATGGTGAAATATTCATAGTCACTTCTTGAAAAAAATGATACAATGAAAAGAAAAAGGGGTTGATGATATGAGGCTGAGTTTTATTGGAGCCGCCCATGAAGTGACTGGGAGCTGTCATCTTCTGGAAGCATGTGGCAAAAATATATTAGTTGATTGTGGTATGGAGCAGGGACCAGACCTTTATGAGAATCAGAAATTGCCTGTCAGTGCCGAAGCTGTGGATTATGTGCTTTTGACTCATGCCCACATTGACCATTCTGGAAACCTTCCACTTCTATGTAAACAAGGTTTCCATGGTGATATTGTAACTACATTTGCTACTGCAGATTTGTGTAGTATTATGCTTCGTGACAGTGCACATATCCAGGAATTTGAGGCGGAATGGAGAAACCGTAAAGCAAAAAGGAGCGGAGAAGAGCTCTATGAACCTGTTTATACAATGGCAGATGCAGATATGGCTATTTCCCTTTTGGCTCCCTGCGATTACAGACAAAAAATTGATTTGTGTCCCGGAATACAGGTATGTTTTAACGATATGGGACATTTGCTTGGCTCTGCCAGCATAGAGGTCTGGGTAACAGAAGACGAGATTACAAAGAAGATTGTTTTTTCCGGAGATGTGGGAAATATTAACCAGCCTATTATCAAAGATCCCCAGCCGGTAAAAGAAGCGGATTATATTGTGATAGAATCTACTTATGGAGATCGGACTCATGGGGATGAGATTCCGGATTATGTGGGAGAATTCACCAGAATACTGAAAGAGACATTTGACAAAGGCGGAAATGTAGTTATTCCCTCCTTTGCTGTGGGACGTACGCAGGAACTGCTGTATTTTATCCGTGAAATCAAAGAAAAACACCTTCTCCCCAAATATCAGGACTTTCAGGTTTATGTGGACAGTCCGCTTGCTATTGAAGCAACCCAGGTGTTCAATAAAAATGTAAAATCTTGTTTTGATGAAGAAGCTATGGCATTAGTGGAGAAGGGAATTAATCCGCTTGTTTTTCCAGGGCTTAAGATCACGATTACAACAGAGGAATCAAAACAGATTAACTTAAATGAGCAGCCTAAAGTGATACTTTCCGCTTCCGGAATGTGTGAAGCAGGCCGAATACGCCATCATCTGAAACATAATTTGTGGAGAGAGGAATGTACGATCTGCTTTGTGGGGTATCAGGCAGTTGGTACACTGGGAAGAAAACTGATAGAAGGTGCTGAGAGTGTAAAATTATTTGGAGAAAATATTACGGTCAATGCAAGGATTGAGTCTATAAAAGGAATCAGCGGACATGCAGATCGAACCGGACTTTTAAACTGGCTGAAGAAATTTGAGAAGAAACCAGACCGTGTTATCGTAGTTCATGGTGAGGATACAGTTACGGATACTTTTGCGGAATCAGTGGAAAACGAAATTGGATGTCCGGCATTTGCACCTTACTCTGGTGGATGTATTGATTTGGCAGAAAACAAGATATTGAGTGATGGGATAAAGATCCCTAAGAAAGCGGCTGAGAAGCCGGCAAGAACCAGAGCCCAGAATGCGTTTGACAGGGCTGTTGCAGCAGCAAGGCATCTGGTAGACGTTGTTATGAAGAATGAAGGTATTTCCAATAAAGATCTTGCAAAGCTGGAGTCGCAAATCCAAAATCTGGCAGATAAGTGGGAACCATAATAAGAGAGGAAAAGTTTTAGCTCTTTGTCAAGGGCTAAAACTTTTTTTATTTCCAGCTTATACAGTATAAGGAAAAGCCATAATGAGAAAAATCTTATTGTACGTAATCAAACGACAGCAGATACGTTCAATAAGGAGGATTTAGATTATGGCACAGGGGAAAGTAGAGATATGCGGTGTAAATACAGCGAAGCTGCCGCTTCTTTCAGAAAAGGAAAAGGAAGCATTACTGGTACGTATGAAGGAGGGGGATGATGCTGCAAAAGAGGAATATATTAAAGGGAATCTAAGACTTGTGCTAAGTGTAATCAAACGTTTTTCGGGAAGTAATGAAAATCCAGATGATCTTTTTCAGATTGGTTGTATAGGGTTGATTAAAGCGATTAACAATTTTAATATAGAACTTGATGTTAAATTTTCTACTTATGCAGTGCCAATGATTATTGGCGAAATACGACGTTATATGAGAGACAATAATTCGATTCGTGTCAGCAGGTCTTTAAGGGATACTGCATATAAAGCAATTTATGCAAAAGAGAACTATATGCGTCAGAATTTAAAAGAACCTACTGTACAGGAAATTGCGGATGAGATTGGAATTTCGAAAGAAGATATTGTGTTTGCTCTTGATGCGATACAGATACCGATGAGTCTTCAGGAGCCGGTTTATAACGATGGCGGAGATGCATTGTATGTAATGGATCAGATTAGCGATAAGAAAAACAGAGAAGAAAAATGGATTGAGAATCTTTCGCTGGAAGCAGCTATGGAGCATCTGACCAATCGGGAGCAATATATTATACAGCTTCGTTTCTTTGAAGGGAAGACACAGATGGAAGTGGCAGAAGAAATAGAGATTTCTCAGGCACAGGTCAGTCGTCTGGAAAAACATGCTTTAAAGGTGATGAGGCAGTATTTGAGTGCATAGTAATGTTTTTATAAAAGAGTGCACGGATATGGAAAATAGAAGGAGGAATAGACTGGAGGATGTGAGAAAAAATATTCCCGTGAGTTGGATGAAAATCATAAAGTGGGCGGGAATGTTTTTTCCTCCAGGGCATTGAAATTTTTTTCTCTTCATACTATGATAGATGAAGAAGAAAGGAGCAATAGTTATGAGAGGCTGTATTTTTGACTTGGATGGAACATTGACAGATACCCTGGATTCTCTGACTCATTCAGTTAATCTGACGTTGGAGGAAATGGGACTGCCTCAGATTACGGAGGAACAATGCCGGCTGTTTGTAGGAAATGGTGCCAGGTGTCTGATGGAAAAAGCATTAAAAGCTGCCGGAGATACAAAATTAAGGCGCATTGAGGAAGGAATGAAGGTGTATGGGAGAATATTCAGTGCAAACTGTACATATCATGTAACACCGTACAAAGGAATTCTTGAATTACTTGGTCAGCTTAAAAATCGGGGGATTAAGCTGGCGGTACTTTCCAATAAGCCTCACGGACAGACTGTGGACGTAGTAAAGCAGATATTTGGGGCAAGTATTTTTGACTATGTGCAGGGGCAGTGTGATACTTTGGCCAGAAAGCCAGATCCTTCCGGAGTATGGAAGCTTCTTGAAGAGATGGGGATATCCAAAGAGGAATGTCTGTATATCGGAGATTCGGAAGTGGATGTGAAGACTGCTAAAGCAGCCGGTATGCAAGGAATTGCTGTGACGTGGGGATTTCGCGATCGGGAATTGCTGAAAACAGAAGGGGCTGATATTTTAATAGACAGCCCGCAGGAGCTGCTTACATATGTGTAAGCTGAAAAAGGCAGAGGAACAAAAGTTTCATGTCAGACAGAGTGTGTAATAAAAGAGGGAGGACAAAACAATGTATGAGTATGATGAGGAATGTTTAAAGGCATTTTTGGAAAATCAGAGCCAGCTATTTGATGAGCCGGTAGCCGAGACTTTGGAAGAAGCAGAAGCATTTCTGGAAGAATGTATGGCAGTAGTGGTGGACAGTATCGAAGAAGTAGCCACATTTTTTAGAGAAGAGGGCGTTGACATGGAAGATATGTCTATGGAAGAACTGGAAGAAGCTTCTGAAGTATTTGCACTTCCAAGTGGCAAATATTTGATTGTTGAAGGTTAGGTGTCAGAATAGAGGGAATCCTATGTTTTGAAGCGTATGATTCCCTCTTTTTTATGTTGCTGACAGACGGCAAGAAAGTCGGCTTATACATTTTAAAGATGAGGGGAATGCCCAAGCTTTAAAAATGTATAAGCCGTTTTTGTATTCTTATTTAATTTCTGCTCCTTCCAGCGCATTTTCAATCGCATCTATAATAATTTGGGACGTATATGCAGATTCTTCCGAATACTGGATATTTTCCAGTGACTGAGTTTCACAAATCTGCTGTGCAATATCCTCCATGGCGGGTTGAACCAGTGGGAACATGGCATCGACTGTTTCATCCATATTGGAAAAGCGGATAGAATCAATTTCCGATTCGTTAACGGATACCTCTACTTCCAGTTCCGTATTATTTAAGGTGAAAGAAGATGTGTAAACGCCTTCTTTGTATTTTTTCTCGGAAGAATTGTTTTTACTGTGCCCGGGAAGAAACATAAATACAAGGAGAAGGATCAGGGCAATAGCCAGTACAGCAAAAACAGCAGTATATATGATCTCTTTCATATGTATCACAAAAATTTTAGTTTTGGAACTCATAAAGGCCTCCTGTGTGTAAATATGGATTTGTACTCTATATAATATATGATGCAGGTTTAAGAAATATTCCTCTTGTCCCGGTTTTGCGTGACAAATCAGTCGGGTTCCTGTAGAATGGAAAAGTAAGAAATGAGGTGTAAGAACAAATGTTTATTATTGCAGGACTTGGAAATCCTGGTCTTCCTTATGAAGGAACAAGACATAATGTGGGATTTGATGTCATAGATGCTATTGCAAAAGAATATAATATTTCCGTAGATTACCGGAAAAACCGAGCCTTTATCGGTAAGGGAATTATCGAGGGGCAAAAGGTGATTCTGGCAAAACCCCAGACTTATATGAATTTAAGCGGAGAAAGTCTTAGAGGACTGGTAGATTATTATAAGGTTGATGAGGAGACAGAGCTGATAGTTATATATGATGATGTAAGTCTCGATGTGGGACAGCTGCGCATAAGAAAAAAAGGGAGTGCAGGAGGACACAATGGGATTAAAAGTATAATTTCTCATCTTGGAACAGATGTTTTTTTGAGAATTAAGGTTGGGGTCGGTGAAAAGCCGAAGAAATATGACTTGGCAGATTATGTGCTGGGCCATTTTTCAAAAGAAGAAAGGCAGCAGATGGAAGATGGATATCACCAGGCAGTCAAAGCCGTAAAAATGATGGTATCTGGACAAATAGAGGCAGCAATGAATGAGTTTAACCGAAAAGTCAAAAAAAATGCTGCTAAATCTGGTGAGGAGCCAAAAAGATTATAAGACAGAATATAGGATAGGAGATAAATGACTATGGAAGCCTTGACAGGGCCCCTTCATGAATTGGCGGAATTTGAAGAAATATGGAAACAGAGAAAGAAAGGGTCGGGAATGTTGCAAATATCCGGATGTGTGAATTCCCAAAAGACTCATCTGATGTTTGCGCTTAGCGATGGCTGTGATTATAAGGTCATCGCCTGTTCCAGTGACTCAAAGGCAAAACAGATTTATGAAGAATACCGTTTTCTGGATAAGAGCGTATATCTGTATCCGGCTAAAGATTTTCTTTTTTATCAGGCAGATATCCGGAGTAAAGAGCTGATGCGCCAGCGTATGATGGTGATACAGTCAATCTTGGAACAGACAAATATAACCGTAGTGACAAGCTTTGATGGTTTTATGGATGTTCTGGAATCCAGAGAAGAGATCGAGTCAAAAGTATTGGAAATCAGAAATGGAGAAGTCATAGATTTTTCAGGGATTCAAAAAGCTCTTGCGGATAACGGATATGACAGGGAAGAACAGGTGGATAGCCCGGGACAATTTGCCGTAAGAGGAGGAATTCTTGATATTTATCCTCTTACGGAAGAACTGCCGGTACGGATTGAGTTGTGGGATGATGAAGTAGACTCAATCCGGACTTTTGATGTGGAAAGTCAGCGATCTATAGAAAATCTTGACACAATTCGGATTTATCCGGCAGAGGATATGGAAGAGAAGATAAGCAGGAAAGTATCATTTCTTGATTATTTTCCAAAAGAGAGAACCTTATTTTTTCTGGACGAGCCGGCCAGGCTTTTGGAAAAAGGAGAAGCTGTAGAGACAGAATTTGTGGAGGCACAGGCTAAGAGGCTGGAAAGCGGGTATGAGGTAAGCGACAGAGAGATGCAGCTGTATCATACAGCAGAAATTGCAGAAAAGATTAACGGATGTTCCAGTATTGGTTTCTGTTCTCTTGATACAAAATGTCCTTTGTTTAAAATAAGAGCTAAATTTCATATACAGACAAAAGGGATTAATCCTTATAATAATAGCTTTGAAATGCTGACAAGAGATTTGAAGAGACTGAAAAGGGAAGGATATAAAGTTGTTCTTCTTTCTGGTTCCAGGACAAGGGCAAAACGTCTTGCCGAGGATTTGCGGGACTATAATCTTAGCAGTTTTTACAGTGATGAATTGAACCGGCAGGTGCTTCCGGGGGAAATTATGACAGCCTATGGACATGTGGCGGAAGGTTATGAATATCCTATGCTGAAATTCCAGGTGATTTCGGAGACAGATATTTTTGGTAAAGTTCGGAAAAAAAAGAAGAGAAAATCCTACGAAGGGCGTAAGATTCAAAGCTTTTCTGAACTGAAAGTAGGAGATTATGTTGTCCATGAGAATCATGGCCTGGGAATTTATCAGGGTATAGAAAAGATTGTTGTAGATAAAGTATCCAAGGATTATATGAAGATTTCCTATGCCAAGGGCGGAAATCTCTATATACCGGCTACCCAGCTTGATCTGATTCAAAAATATGCCAGTGCTGATGCGAAAAAGCCGAAGTTAAATCGTCTTGGTACCCAGGAGTGGACTAAGACGAAAACAAGAGTTCGGGGGGCAGTGAAAGAAATAGCCAGAGATCTAGTCCAGCTGTATGCGACGAGGCAGGAAAAAGAGGGCTATGTATATGGAGAAGATACGGTTTGGCAAAAAGAATTTGAGGAGATGTTTCCCTTTGAAGAGACAGAAGATCAGCTTCTTGCTATTGAGGCAGTGAAAAAGGACATGGAAAGCCGGAAGATTATGGATCGACTGATCTGTGGAGACGTAGGATACGGCAAGACAGAAATTGCCATTCGTGCAGCTTTTAAGGCAGTGCAGGAGGACAGACAAGTAGTCTATCTGGTTCCTACCACGATTCTTGCTCAGCAGCACTATAATACATTTCTGCAGCGGATGAAGGAATTCCCCGTTCGTGTTGATCTCCTGTGCCGTTTCCGTACACCGGCACAGCAAAAAAAGACCATAGAGGATACGAAAAAAGGGTTGGTAGATATTGTAATAGGTACCCATCGTGTGTTGAGTGATGACCTGCAATACAAAGATCTTGGCCTTTTGATTATTGATGAAGAACAACGATTTGGCGTACAGCATAAAGAAAAAATAAAGAAGCTAAAAGAGAATGTTGATGTCTTGACTTTGACAGCTACTCCTATTCCACGTACTTTGCATATGAGCCTGATTGGCATACGGGATATGAGTGTCCTGGAAGAAGCACCTCAAGAGCGAATGCCCATACAGACCTATGTGATGGAGTATAGCGATGAAATGGTGCGGGAAGCCATTCAAAGAGAGTGCGCCCGGCAGGGACAGGTATATTATGTTTACAACAGAGTGGAAGACATTGCTGAAGTGACCGGCAGGATACAGAAATTAGTCCCGGAATCAGTGGTGGCTTTTGCCCATGGCCAGATGAAAGAGCACGAATTAGAAAAAATTATGTATGCATTTATTAACCGAGAGATCGATGTTCTTGTTTCTACAACTATCATTGAAACAGGACTTGATATTTCCAATGTTAATACCATGATTATTCATGACGCTGACAGACTTGGGTTATCGCAGTTGTATCAGCTTCGAGGCAGAGTTGGGCGTTCCAATCGGATGGCTTATGCTTTCTTACTTTACCGAAAAGATAAACTTCTGAAAGAAGTAGCAGAAAAGCGCCTGTCTGCGATACGTGAATTTACAGATCTTGGCTCTGGATTTCGGATTGCTATGCGGGATTTGGAAATCAGAGGAGCAGGAAATCTTTTGGGAGCAGAGCAGCATGGTCATATGGAAGCAGTAGGATATGATCTTTACTGTAAAATGCTTAATGAAGCAGTAAAGCATTTGAAAGGTGAGATGGAAGAAGAAACTTATACCACAACGATCGATTTAAATGTAGATGCGTATATCCCAGAATCTTATATTCCTAATGAGTATCAGAAACTGGATATTTATAAACGAATTGCAGCGATTGAAAATGAAGAAGAAATGGAAGATATGCTGGAAGAATTGATCGATCGGTTTGGTGATATTCCTAAGAAAGTGCATCAGCTTTTGAAGATTGCAAATCTTAAAGCAATGGCTCATAAGGTATATGTTACAGCAGTGGAACAAAAGGGAGAACAGTATATTTTTACGATGTATGAAAAGGCAAAAGTAAATCCAGCTAAGATTCCATCCATGCTGGAATCTTATAGAGGAAATCTTGTTTTCCGTGCAGAGGAAACGCCATGTTTTGTATATCACAAGAAGGGCGTGAATAAAAGAGAGAAAGATGAAGATATTCTGGAAGTAGTGAAAAATGTGTTAATTTCTATGCAAGGATTGCTTGAATAGGAGAAAAAAGGTATAATGACAGAGTCAGCAATACGAAGGAGGGTGTAAAAACCATGAAAAAAAGAGCAGTTATCTGTCTGCTGGCGGGGATGCTGGCAGCTGCATCCCTGTCCGGCTGCGGAAGTTTTGACGGCAGTGATGTAGTAGTGACTGTAGATGATAAAGAGATTACGGCAGATCTTGCCAATTTTTTGGCCCGTTATACACAGGCACAATATGAGACTTATTATGCCGGATATTTAGGCGACGATATGTGGAACAGTGATGGAGCAGATGAAGAATCTTATGAGGAGACAGTGAAATCCTCTATTTTGGAATCTTTGGAAAACATGTATCTGCTGGAAGCACATATGGACGATTACAATATTTCTTTGACAGAAGAAGAAGAAAATTCTATCAAGGCAGCTGCTAAGCAGTTTGATGAGAACAATGGGCTGGAAGAGAAAGAAAAAGTATCCGGGGATACAGAGACAGTTGAGAGAATTCTGGAGCTTATGACAATTCAGAAAAAAGTACAGGACGCAGTAAAGGCTGGAGCAGATACAGAAGTTTCCGATGAAGAAGCAGCGCAGAAAAAGATGCAGTATGTTACTTTCAGTTTTACCACTACAGATGAAGAGGGAAATTCTGCTGAGATGACAGATGAAGAAAAGGCTGAACTGAAAACCAAGGCAGAGCAATTTGCATCGGGAGCAGCAAGCGCGACAGACTTTTCTGCCTATGCTTCCCAGCAAGGTTATGAAGCAGTAGAAGGGACCTTTGATTCTGAGTCTACCGGATATCCGGAAGCATTGGTGAAAGAGATGGATCAGCTCCAAGAAGGTGGAACTACTGGTGTAGTAGAAGGTGATGGAGGATATTACGTAGCCAGAGTAACAAGTCTCCTTGACCGGGAAGCTACAGATACCAAGAAATCTGAGATTGTGCAGGAAAGACAGCAGGAATTACTGGATGATACACTATCAAAATGGAGAGATGACGCTAAGATTGATGTAAATAAACGGGTATGGAAGAAGGTTGATTTCAACAAACTTAGTGTAACAATGAAGATTGATGAGTCGGATCCGTATGCGAATGAAGTTCAGACGGATGATCAGGCAGAGGCTGCTGAATAGTTAAAAAAGTAACAGGGGACGTAATAAAATTCAATTTTACTACGTCCCCTGTTACTTTTTTAACTATTTCATATAACTGCCAACCAGTTCATTTACCAGTTTTCCATCAGCCTTCCCCTTTACTTTAGGCATAAGGGCTTTCATAATTTTTCCTTTATCGGATGGTGCCGGAGTTTCAATACCAAGTTCTGCAAGAGTGGCAGCTATAATATCTCGAATTTCAGCTTCTCCCATCATGGCAGGTGCATACTGTTCCAGAACGGCAAGTCTGCTTTTGCATTCTTCAATGATTTCTGTACGATCAGCCGGAGTCATTTCAAGAGTTTCCTTTGTCTGTTTAATTTCTTTTAGAACTACTTGAATTTCTTCCTCTTCTGTCAGATCAGATCGTTTGTCGATTGCTTTATTTTTTAAAGCAGCAAGGAGCATGGACAGAGTTTCCTTTGTTTCTTTGTCGCCGGCTTTCATTGCCTGTACCATAGCGCTTCTTACTTCATCAATTTTGCTCATGATTATGTTCCTCCTAGTATTTTTTCTTTTATTATAGCGAAGAGAAAGAAAAATGAAAAGGCTTGGAAGGTGAATTGACGGAAAAGTAGGAAATCTGATACAATATCTGGCAGAATATTTCATGTAGAAGGGCGTTTTTTGTAGATCTACTCATATATGTATAAAGGCGCCGGGGAGAGTAAATGTTTGGATATATCAGAATTTATGAGCCAGAGCTTAAAATGAAAGATTTCAGAAAATATAAAGCGTATTACTGCGGGCTATGCCAGGAACTGAAAAAAAGGTACGGGGCTATGGGGCAGATGACACTTACGTATGATATGACTTTTGTGGTGATTCTTTTGGGATCTTTGTACGAGACTGCAAATGAGATGGAGGAACATCGCTGTAAATTTCATCCCATTAAAAAACAGAAAATGTTATTGAATGAAATAACGAGTTATTGTGCCGATATGAATATATTAATGAGTTATTATCATTTTAAAGATGATTGGGAGGATGACAGGAAAAAGAAAAGCCTGATTGGTAAAAAGCTTTTTCAGGCCAAAAAGGAAAAACTTTCCTGCGTTTATGAGCGTCAAAGTATGGTCTTTGAAAACGCGCTGAAAGAGTTGGCTATTTTGGAAAGGGAAAATAGTACTGATATCGATCGTGTTGCAGGATGCTTTGGACGTATGATGGGAGAACTTCTGGTTATCCACGAAGATGTGTGGGCAGAAACATTAAGGAGAATGGGTTTTTTTCTGGGGAAATTTATTTATATTATGGATGCTTACGAAGATTTGGAAGAGGATCAGAAAGCTAACAGATATAATCCTTTGAAAGAACTTGCTGAAAAGGAAGATTATGAAAAAAAAATGTGGGATATTCTGTGTATGATGATGGGTGAGTGTAGTGCAGAATTTGAAAAACTCCCATGTTTATTAGATATAGACATTTTGAGAAATATTTTGTATGATGGAGTATGGAATCGTTATCGAAGCATACATGCAGATGCAAAAGAAACAAAAGAAACCGATAAAAGAGAGGACGAACAAAACAATGACAAAAAATCCATATGATGTTCTGGGGATATCTCCCAATGCATCCGATGATGAAGTGAAAAGAGCCTATAGAGATTTAAGCCGGAAATATCATCCGGATGCAAATGTAGACAATCCACTGGCAGATCTTGCGGAAGAAAAATTTAAAGAGATACAGGAAGCGTATGATGAGATTATGCGGCAGAGATCTTCCGGAGCCGGACAGTCGACAGGTTCTTACAACTATGGCAGATACCAGCAATCGTCTGGTGATCAAGATGTAGAGATGCAGGCGGTCATCAATTTTATTAATAACAGAAGATATCATGAAGCATTAAATCTTTTAAATCGTATGCCGAACCGGACATCTATGTGGTATTATGCCAGTGCCTTTGCAAATGCTGGACTTGGAAATAATATTGTTGCAAGGGATCATGCAGCACAGGCTGTGAATATGGAACCTAATAATGTGCAGTACAGGCAGCTTCTCAACCAGATTGAATTTAACAGCCGCAGATATCAGAGTGGCTCTTACGGTGGTTATGGAATGGGAGGAGGAAGCTGCGGAACAGGAAATATGTGCTGTGATCTCTGTATTGCAGATCAGTGCTGTGAATGTATGGGAGGAGACCTCTGTCAATGCATGTAAAGACGAAGATGATGGCTTTTGGAGGGCTGCTGCTTGCCCTGTGTGTACTTTGCATGGTATTGGGAAGTGTAATTGAAACAGGAACATTGTTTTTTCTGGCAGCGGGCTCTTATTTTGTCGGAATCGTAATTCGCGAGATGGGAATGAAAATGGGTGTTGCATTTTATCTTGCAGCAGTACTTCTTGGAGTGATTTTGGCGCCCAACAAATTTTATGTAATTTCCTTTGCTGCTATGGGGTTGTACATTATCGCTGTGGAAGGGATATGGAGAGTTCTTGCTAAAGGCCCCAAAAAACTTCAGAATAGAGCTGTTTTTTGGTGGATAAAATTTATTTTGTTTAATGCAATGTATATTCCCCTCGTGCTGTTTTTTCAGGAACTATTATTTTCCAGAAAACTTTCAGGAGCCCTGAAAATAGTTGTGATTATTGGAGGATGGTTCCTTTTGTGGATTTATGATAATGCATACGAGTATTTTCAGGCTCATTTGTGGACCAGATTCAGAGCTAGAATTTTCAGAATTAAAGATTAGAAAATGAAGTGTATAATTTCCTCTATTTTACAGATACTACCGTTATCTACAAAAAGAAAGATAAATGGGAAGAATGTAAAATGGAGGAAATTTTATTATGAAAGCAACAGGAATCGTAAGGCGAATCGACGATCTGGGACGGGTGGTCATACCAAAAGAAATTAGAAGAACGTTGAGGATCCGGGAAGGCGATCCATTAGAAATATTTACAGATAGAGAAGGAGAGATTATTTTAAAAAAGTATTCGCCCATTGGAGAACTGTCAGCATTTGCAGGTCAGTATGCAGAAAGTCTGGCGCAGGCGTCAGGCCATTTGGTGTGTATTTGTGATATGGATCAGATTGTGGCAGCGGCAGGGAGTGGAAAAAAAGAATTTCAGGAGAAATATATTACGAAAGCTCTTGAAAAGGCACTGGAAGGACGCAAGGATATCCTGGCATTACAAGGAGACAAAGGATTTGTGAAAATTACAGATGATCATAATGGTTATGGTCAGGAAGTGATTTGTCCAATTCTTGCACAAGGCGACGTAATTGGAGGAGTCATTCTTTTAGAAGAGGACGGAAAAAAGAAAATGGGCGATACGGAAATGAAGCTTGCCTCCTGTGGGTCGGGTTTTCTGGGGCGTCAGATGGAGCAATAAAAAATCTCATATCCTATTCATAAACTGTCTTATCCTTTCATATCAATTAGATAGGAAATGACTGGACAAGGAGAAAAGGATATGGATAGAAAAATGGGGAAAGAAACGAAAATACTGTGGGTATTAAAAGCGCTGTTGATTTCTTATATTGTGACAGGAGTGCTTCTTATAGGGCTTGCTTTTCTGCTGTATAAACTCAAATTGGGAGAACAGGCAGTATCTGCAGGGATTGTAGCCATCTACATTGCAGCTACTTTGGTGGGAGGTATTGTAATTGGAAAAACTGCTAAAGTGAGACGATTTGTATGGGGAATGACAATCGGTGTGTTGTATTTTCTGCTCCTTGTATTTATTACTTTGGGAGTATATAGGAGTTTTGATGGCAGCGGAATACACATGGTGACAACCTTTCTTTTGTGCGCTGGAGGAGGAATGATCGGAGGAATGATTTCCTAAAAAATACTTCCAAAAAGCAGGGGCATGTGCTATAATAGCATAAGTTAAAGAAAGAGAAGGAGGCTGCAAGGATGAAACATATAAAAACATTGAATACACAGACCTTAAATAATACAATGAAAAAAGGTGGCTGTGGAGAATGTCAGACATCCTGTCAATCTGCTTGCAAAACTTCCTGTACAGTAGGAAATCAGACATGCGAACAGAAGAAATAAGGAACTGATGAACAAAGAAGCTCAATAAGAGGTAATGTTTGTATCGTATAGGAAACTGGGTTCCCTATACGATACATTTTGTGCTTTTTTAGAGAATTTTTTGCGGCTGAGATTTATTCAGCGCTGTATCAGCAGATTGAAAGACAAAAATATATTGTTACATATTAAAAGAATAATAAAGTGGATAGATTCCGCTTTATTTTTCGAATAGAGTAAAAAAGAGGAAACAAAAACAGAAAGGGGTACGAAAGGGTGATACATCAGTACCGTAATAATGGTTATAATATTGTTCTGGATGTGTATAGCGGAGCAGTGCACCTGGTAGATGATCTGTGTTACCGGATGCTGGAGCTCTTGCAGGAGGGAGAAGAGGAACCGACGGTTAAAAGCCTGGAACAACCGGAAACGAAACAAATGCTTCTTGACAGAATGAAAGATACATATAAAAAAGAAGAAATTGAGGATGCACTGGATGATATTATAGAGCTTACACAGGCAGGAAGGCTTTTTACAGAGGATATTTATGAGCCATATGTAGGAGAAGTAAAGAAAAGAAAGACTGTGGTTAAGGCACTGTGCCTTCATATTGCACATGATTGCAACCTTGCCTGTAAATATTGCTTTGCTGAAGAGGGAGAATACCATGGACGCAGGGCATTGATGAGCTATGAAGTAGGGCGTAAGGCGCTGGATTTCCTGATACAGAATTCTGGCAGCAGAAGAAATCTGGAAGTAGATTTCTTTGGAGGGGAGCCGTTGATGAATTGGCAGGTAGTCAAGGATTTGGTGGCATATGGCAGAGAGCAGGAAAAACTTCATGATAAACATTTCCGTTTTACTGTAACAACTAATGGTGTACTGCTTAATGATGAGATACAGGAATTTATTAATAAAGAAATGGATAATGTCGTGTTAAGTCTGGACGGAAGAAAGGAAATTAACGACCAGATGAGACCTTTTAGAAATGGAAAAGGAAGTTATGATCTGATCGTGCCTAAATTTCAGAAGCTTGCCGAGAGCAGAAATCAGGAGAAATATTATATCCGGGGAACCTTTACAAGGAATAATCTGGATTTTTCTAATGATATTCTTCATTTTGCAGATCTTGGATTTAAACAGATGTCTATTGAACCAGTAGTAGGGGAGGAATCTGATCCTTATGCAATCAGACAGGAAGATATCCCGAAGATATGTGAAGAATATGATAAACTTGCCCAAATTATGATACAGAGGGAAAAAGAAGGAAGAGGCTTCCAATTCTTCCATTTTATGATTGATTTGGAAGGAGGTCCCTGTATTTCGAAACGTTTATCCGGTTGTGGATCTGGTACGGAATATTTAGCAGTGACACCGTGGGGGGATTTATATCCTTGCCATCAGTTCGTTGGTAAAGAAGAGTTTTTGATGGGAAATGTGGATGAAGGAATTACCAAACCGGAGATTGCAGAAGAATTTAGAGGATGCAGTGTATATTCCAAGGAAAAATGCAGGGATTGTTTTGCAAAATTCTACTGCAGCGGCGGATGTATGGCTAATTCCTATAATTTCCATGGTACCATTCATGATACTTATGATATTGGCTGTGAAATGCAACGGAAACGTGTAGAGTGTGCGATTATGATGAAAGCGGCAATGGCACAAATAGAAGAAGAAGGAGTGTAGGCAATGAATAAGAAGAAGGGCATATTAAGCCTGATTTTAACAGCGGCACTGCTGGTGCTTCTTGCATTTACCTGTGTGAAAGGGTTTGGTGAGCTGGGAACAGGGGCAACCAGAAATATTACGCTAGGTCTGGACCTGGCCGGTGGTGTTAGTATTACTTATCAGGTAAAGGATGAGAATCCTACCAGTGAAGAAATGAGTGATACAATCTATAAGCTTCAGAGACGTGTAGAACAGTATAGTACTGAGGCTAGCGTTTACCAGGAAGGAGACGACCGTATTAATATCGAAATTCCTGGAGTAAGCGATGCCAATGCGATTCTGGAGGAACTTGGGAAACCAGGATCACTGGCATTTCAGACAACAGACGGCGAGACAGTTATCACGGGGTCAGATGTAAAGACAGCATCTGTTCAGTCAGGACAAAATCAGACAACTGGGGCAACAGAGTATTCGGTAGAATTGGACTTGACGGAAGAAGGAACAAAGAAATTTGCAGATGCTACCAGTGAAAATATTGGAAAGCAGATTGCTATTATTTATGATGGAGAAACAATCAGCGCGCCTACTGTACAGGATGCTATTACAGGAGGACAGGCTTTTATTACTGGAAATTTCACGTATGAAGAGGCAGAAAATCTTGCATCTACGATCCGTATTGGAGGTTTGAAGCTTGAACTTGAGGAACTTCGTTCTAATGTAGTAGGTGCACAGCTTGGAGAGCAGGCAATCAGTACGAGCTTGCTTGCCGGAGCGATTGGTCTGGCGCTCATATTTGTATTTTTGTGTTTTGTTTATCTTCTGCCAGGTTTGGCGTCCGGTTTAGCACTTTTGATCTATACAGGTCTCGTCCTGGTAATTTTAAATGCGTTTAATGTAACGTTGACCCTGCCTGGTATTGCAGGTATCATCCTTAGTATTGGTATGGCTGTGGATGCGAATGTCATTATTTTTGCCCGTGTAAAAGAGGAAATGACAAAAGGAAAGAGCGTTCGCAATGCTTTGAAATCCGGCTTCAATAAGGCAATGTCAGCTATTGTAGACGGTAATGTAACAACTTTGATCGCAGCGGTTGTTCTATGGTTCCTTGGAAGTGGAAGTGTAAAAGGTTTTGCACAGACATTGGGAATTGGTATTATTGTTTCTATGTTTACTGCACTTGTGATTACAAGAGTGATTGTATTTGCATTCTATGCGGTAGGATTAAAAAATGAAAAACTTTACTATCGGCCAAGGAAGGAAAGAGAACCCATTAATTTTGTTGGAAAGAAAGCAATATTTTTTGCAATTTCACTTGTGGTAATTGTTGCCGGTATTGCATATATGGGTATCAATTCTGCCAGAGGAAAAGGTGCTATGGCTTACAGTCTGGAGTTTGAGGGG
The DNA here is from genome assembly GCA_019423745.1 of Lachnospiraceae bacterium. Classification (GTDB taxonomy): domain Bacteria; phylum Bacillota; class Clostridia; order Lachnospirales; family Lachnospiraceae; genus Claveliimonas. Next base: position 138,279 of record JAHZAV010000002.1, on the reverse strand, counting down.
GGTACTTCTACCAATGTAACCTTTAATGAGGACTATACGATTGATGAGATTGATTCTGAAATCGTTCCGGTTGTAGAAAAGGTAACGGGAGATAAAAATGTACAGACTCAAAAGGTTGCAGGAACCAATCAGGTTGTGATTAAGACAGTGACTCTGGATCTGGATAAACGTGAGGAATTAAATCAGGCACTTGTTGATAATTTCCAGGTAGATGAAAGTAAGATTACATCAGAAAATATTAGTTCTACTGTCAGCAGCGAGATGCGTAAGGATGCAGTTGTTGCTGTAATTGTAGCAACTGTATTTATGTTGCTTTATATCTGGCTGCGGTTTAAAGATATCCGGTTTGCGACCAGTGCTGTTCTGGCACTGTTGCATGATGTGCTTATTGTAATTATATTTTACGCAGTATCAAGAATATCTGTGGGAAACACCTTTATCGCCTGCTTGTTGACGATTTTCGGATATTCTATCAATGCTACAATAGTAATTTTTGACCGTATCCGTGAAGAATTACGTCTGCAAACCAAAACGACAGATCTTGCATATTTGGTAAATAAGAGTATCACGCAGACCTTAACCAGAAGTATTTATACTTCATTAACTACATTCATGACGATTGCAGTATTGTATATTCTTGGTGTCAGCTCCATCAAGGAGTTTGCACTACCTTTGATGGTGGGTATTGTATGTGGAGCTTATTCTTCTGTATGTATCACAGGTTCTTTGTGGTATGTGATGAAGGCCAAAATTGGAGTGAAAAAAGTACCGGAAAAAGTCAGCAAAAAAGGGAAAAAGAAAAAATAGAAGAAAAGAGAGGGGTGCAGTTTTGTCGCACCTCTCTTTTACATAGTAAGGAAGAGAAAGATGGAACGTTGGGTTTTACTTAGAAAAGGTGCAGATTTTCAGGCGATCAGCAGAAAATTTCATATCAGTCCTTATCTTGCGGTGCTTGTAAGGAACAGAGGGATTATTGGCGATGAGGAAATACAAAATTATCTTTATGGAACAATTGCAGATCTTCATGATGGAATGTTAATGAAGGATATGGACAAAGCGGTAGAGATCCTTTTGGAAAAGATTCGGGAAGGAGCAAAAATTCGAGTGATCGGGGATTATGATATCGATGGAGTGAATGCCACATATATCCTTTGGGAGGGATTAAGAGGTCTTGGTGCTTGTGTGGATATTGATATCCCGGATCGTATGACAGATGGCTATGGGATTAATCATAGTCTTATAGACAGAGCGGCGAAAGCGGAGACGGATACAATTATAACATGTGATAATGGAATTGCAGCTGCAGAGGAGATCGCCTATGGAAAAAGTCTTGGGATGACAATTATTGTGACAGATCATCATGAGATCCCATATAGGGAGGAAAATGGGGAAAGGAGTTATATCCTTCCTCCGGGGGATGCGGTAGTGGATCCTAAGCGTTTGGACTGTCCTTATCCTTTTAAGGGGCTGTGCGGTGCAGCAGTTGCATATAAGTTGATGGAAGCATTGTATGAGGCATCAGGAAAAGATTCTGCAGATATAGACTACTTGATGGAAGAAGTGGCGATAGCCACGGTTGGAGATGTGATGGATCTTACTGGAGAAAATCGGATCTTTGTGAAACAAGGACTTGAAATGCTACAGTCTACTTCAAATCTGGGTCTCAAATCTTTAATGGAATGTACAAAGACGGATGCTTCTAAAATCAGCAGTTACCATATTGGGTTTGTGTTGGGGCCTTGTTTGAATGCAAGTGGCAGGCTGGATACAGCCAAAAGATCCCTGGAGCTTTTGGCTGCAGAGACAAAGACACAGGCAGATGTATTGGCCGGAGATTTAAAAGCATTAAATGACAGTAGAAAAGACATGACAGAAATAGCGGTAAAAACAGCTATAGAGCAGATGGAAGAAACGCCGGTGTGTCGAGACAGAGTGCTTGTTCTTTATCTTCCGGACTGCCATGAAAGCTTGGCGGGGATTGTGGCAGGAAGAATTCGGGAGCGGTATTACAAGCCGGTTTTTGTGCTGACAGATTCGGGAAATGAAGTAAAAGGATCCGGACGTTCTATTGAAGCCTACCATATGTATGATGAACTTAATAAATGCAGAAATCTTCTGACAAAATTCGGAGGGCATAAACTGGCGGCAGGACTGTCTTTGCCCAAAGAAAATGTTGAGCGTTTTCGTCAGGGAATCAATGCTGTTTGTACTTTGAAAGAGGAAGATATGCAGGAAAAAGTATCCATTGATATGCAACTTCCATTTGCTAGGGTAACGGAAGAGTTTATCCGGGAACTGGAACTTTTGGAACCTTTTGGAAAGGGAAATCCTAAACCGGTTTTTGCAGAAAAACAGGTGAAAGTGATTTCGGCACGGTTATTGGGAAAAAATCAAAATGTACTTAAGATGCGGCTGCAGGATGGATATGGAACTTGTGTGGAAGCCGTGTATTTTGGTGATATAGCTTGTTTCATGGATGAAGTGGAACAGCATTATAATAAAGAAATCAGGGAGAAGTTTTTTGCCGGAGCTTGTCAGAGAATCCAAATGTCTATTACTTATTATCCGGGAGTTAATGAATATATGGGAGAAAGAAAGGTACAGATTGTATTGACCCACTATCAGATCACGTAAGTCTGACTCTTGTCAATAAAGGGGAATTAATGATATACTAAAAAATATAATGTTATCTGCCGAAATATTTAATAGGAGGGCTTAAAAATGAAGCCGATAGAAGAATATGTAACCAGTATCCCTGATTTTCCAGAACAGGGAATTATTTTCAGAGATGTAACCAGTATCCTTCAGGATGCAGAGGGATTGCATCTTGCTGTGGATCTAATGCAGAAGAAGTTAGATGGAATAGAATTTGATGCCATTGTCGGACCGGAATCCAGAGGATTCATTTTTGGTGTACCACTGGCGTACAATCTGAATAAACCATTTGTTCCTGTCCGTAAAAAAGGCAAACTTCCAAGAGAGACTGTATCTATAGAGTATGAGCTGGAGTATGGAACAGCATCTATTGAGATGCATCGCGATTCTATTAAAGAAGGAGAGAAAGTTGTAATCATTGATGATCTGATGGCTACAGGTGGAACGACAGAAGCGATTATAAAACTGGTAGAAGGCCTGGGAGGTCAAGTAGTAAAGATTGTGTTTCTTATGGAACTGGCGGGGTTGCATGGTCGTGAAAGAATGAAAAATTATGATATGGATTCTGTCATCATTTATCCGGGGAAATAGAAGTTTGTTATAGAATATATAAAAGGAAGAGTGAAGAGGAGAAAGGAGGGAATAGGCATGCCAGGAAGTACTACTTATGAATCTGACAGCCGTAACCGTATAGCGCCGGAATCGATTATGGAAAATCAAATGCTGGGATTGGAAATTGTGGATGGACATGCGGTCAAAGCACCGGCTGATTATCAGGATCCGGATGAGCTTTATCGAATGCTGATCGGACGGATTAGAAAGTATCACCCTTCTACGGATGTATCTATGGTGGAGAAGGCATATAGAATTGCGAAGAATGCCCATGAAGGACAACTGAGAAAGTCTGGAGAACCATATATCATTCATCCTCTGTGGGTTGCAATTATCCTTGCAGATCTGGAAATGGATAAGGAGACCATTGTGTCAGGAATGCTTCACGACGTGGTAGAAGATACTGTCATGACAGAAGAGGAAATCAAAGAAGAGTTTGGGGAAGAGGTATCGCTCCTTGTAGATGGCGTGACGAAATTGGGACAACTATCCTACTCGTCAGATAAACTGGAAGTCCAGGCGGAAAATTTGAGGAAAATGTTTTTGGCTATGGCAAAAGACATTCGAGTCATCATTATAAAACTTGCTGACAGACTGCACAATATGCGTACTTTACAGTTCATGCGTCCGGAGAAACAAAAGGAAAAAGCGAAAGAGACGATGGACATTTATGCGCCGATTGCCCAGAGACTTGGTATTTCTAAAATTAAGACAGAGCTGGATGATCTTGCGTTAAAATATTCTCAGCCCGAGGTGTTTTATGATCTTGTAGATCAGATTAATTCCCGTAAAACAGAGAGGGAGGAATTTGTACAGCAGATTGTAGAAGAAGTGTCGCAGCATATAAAAAATGCAGGAATCAAGGCAGAGGTTAATGGACGAGTAAAACATTTCTTCAGCATTTATAAGAAAATGGTCAATCAGGATAAGACTGTGGATCAGATTTATGATCTTTTTGCTGTGCGTATTATTGTAGACTCTGTAAAAGACTGTTATGCAGCGCTTGGGGTAATTCATGAAATGTATACGCCTATTCCGGGAAGATTTAAGGATTATATTGCTATGCCTAAAGCCAACATGTATCAATCTTTGCATACAACGCTGATGAGTTCAGTAGGGCAGCCTTTTGAGATACAGATTCGTACTCAGGAGATGCATAAAACAGCGGAATATGGTATTGCGGCGCATTGGAAATATAAAGAATCCAATGATGGCAAGAAAAATGTTAAAGCTCAGGAAGAGGAGAAACTCAACTGGTTGAGACAGATTTTGGAATGGCAAAGAGATATGTCCGATAACCGGGAGTTTTTAAGCATGCTTAAAGGGGATCTGGACCTTTTCGCAGAAGATGTGTATTGTTTTACACCCAATGGAGATGTCAAGAGTTTGCCGAATGGCTCCACACCTGTGGATTTTGCATATGCCATTCACAGTGCAGTTGGCAACAAAATGGTTGGTGCCCGGGTCAATGGAAAATTGGTAAATATTGATTATAAAATCCAAAATGGCGATCGTATTGAGATTTTGACCTCACAGAATTCCAGAGGACCAAGCCGAGATTGGCTTAATATTGTAAAGAGTACTCAGGCAAAAAATAAAATTAATCAATGGTTTAAAAAAGAGTTTAAAGAAGAAAATATTATCCGCGGAAAAGAAATGATATCTGCTTACTGTAAAGCAAAAACGATTACATTGAGCGATATAATGAAGCCCAAGTATCAGGAAGTTGTACAGAAAAAGTATGGATTTCGGGATTGGGATTCTGTTTTAGCAGCAATTGGGCACGGTGGTCTGAAAGAAGGACAGGTTGTAAATCGTCTTGTAGAAGAATACGGTAAGGAACACAAACAGGAGATAACAGATGGAGTTGTTCTTGAAAAATTAGCAGAGGCCGCTAAAAATAAAGTGCATATTGCTAAGTCAAAAAGCGGAATTGTTGTAAAAGGTATCGATGATGTGGCAGTCAGATTTTCCAGATGCTGTAATCCAGTTCCCGGAGATGAAATTGTAGGATTTGTGACGAGGGGAAGAGGTCTTTCCATCCATCGAACAGATTGCGTCAATATGATTCATCTTACAGAAGCGGAGAGAGTGCGGCTTATTGACGCAGAATGGGAAAGCGATGTGGCGGAAAAGGCCGGCGGACAATATCTGGCAGAAATCAAGATGTACGCTCATGACAGACAGGGGTTATTGATGGAAATGTCGAAAATTTTTACAGAATGCAAAATTGATGTGAAATCTATGAATGTACGAACCAGTAAGCAGGGAACAGCCACTATAGAGGCAGGATTTATCGTTCATGGGCGTGAAGAACTTTCTTTTGTCGTGAAAAAGTTAAGACAGTTGGAAGGCGTCATAGATATCGAACGTGCAGCAGGTTAGAAGATGAGATATGAGGTGAAGGAAGCATGAAGGTAGAAAAATTTGTCACAGGTATTATCAGTACAAACTGCTATGTTGTTTCTAATGAAGAGACAAAAGAGGCAGTAATCGTTGATCCGGCGGCCTGTCCGTCTTCTATTCTTGATTATATAAAAGAGAAAGAACTGAAAATAGTAGCTATTCTTTTAACGCATGGACATTTTGACCATACTATGGGGCTGAATGGATTTTTGGAAAGGTATGATGTGCCAGTATATGCACATGAGCAAGAGGAAAATACCTTGAAAGAGCCAGCTTTGAACCTTTCTGGAAGTTATACGTCCGGTTTTAGTTTTTCGGGGGCTTCTTATATTCAAGATGGTCAGGTGCTGTCTTTGGCAGGATATGACTTTCTGGTGCTTTATACACCGGGGCATACACCGGGAGGAGTATGCTATTATGTAGAGAAAGAAAAAGTGCTCTTCAGTGGTGATACATTATTCCAAAATTCTGTAGGAAGAACTGATTTTCCAGGCAGCAGTATGGCGGAATTAATTCGTGGAATCCGTGAAAAAATTTTAACTTTGCCGGATGATGTGAAAGTATATCCGGGACATATGGGTGAAACCATGATTGGTTATGAGAGAGAACATAATCCGTTTGTTTAACGCAATTTGGGACGTAACAAACTTTAAAAGTGTTACGTCCCAAATTGCGTTAAGCCCTGGGTGAAAGTGTTAACAGCCCTGGGCAAAAGTGTAAGAAAGGCTGAAATATTATGATTTTTTTGAGCTGTAAAGAAGATTTATATACATATAACACATATCATCTGACGAAGGCCTTTTTTCCGGAGGAGGATGTGCGTCAGGCAGTGGTCCCGACGCTTGCGGAAACATTTCGGATAGAGTTTCCTGACGGACAGATTTTAACAGTTGAGGATAGTGAGTTAGCTGAAATAGAGGACCGTAAGCAGCGGAAATATGTAGTAGATGTGAAGCTTTATAAAGCTTGTCGAAGATATACCCAAAAAGACTTGGCCTGGGGAATTTTGACCGGGGTACGTCCTACAAAGCTGGCTATGCAGAAATTGAATGAGGGAATGGATGAGGATCAATTCGTGGATTGGTTTACGAAGGATTCCTTTGTGAGTTTGAAAAAGGCCAGGCTTGCCTATGAGATTGCGGGGCGTGAAAAACAGATTCTAAGTGGTTTGGACTGTCAAAATGGCTACAGCCTTTATGTTGGTATTCCTTTTTGCCCTTCTGTATGCAGTTACTGTTCCTTCAGCTCTGGTTCTGTTGAAGCATGGAAGGATTATATAGAACCGTATCTGGAAGCTTTGCTAAAAGAGTTGTCTTATATCGGAGCACAGGCAAAGAGAAAGAATAAGAAGCTGAATACAATTTATATTGGAGGAGGAACGCCGACTACATTAAGCGAGCATCAACTGGAGCGTTTGCTTACCCATATTGACAAAACATTTTCGCGAGACTTTCTTTTGGAATACACAGTGGAGGCAGGTAGGCCGGACAGTATTACAGAAGATAAACTGAAGGTCTTAAGGCAACATCAAATTACGAGAATTTCAATAAATCCACAGACAATGCAGCAAAAAACGCTGGATTTGATCGGAAGAAAACATACAGTCCATGAGATTGAAGAGGCCTATGCGCTTGCGAGAAAATTGGGATTTGATAACATTAATATGGATTTGATTGCAGGTCTTCCAGGAGAACAGACAGAAGACATGAAAGATACTTTGTCCAAAATAAGTAAAATGGCTCCAGACAGCCTGACAGTTCATGCGCTTGCTATTAAGCGGGCAGCTAAAATGGGTCAGGAAAAAACCAATACGGGGACGATTGCTTCGTTGGAGCGGACATCAGCAAAAATGGGAGAAGAACTTCCTAAAATGATCGAAGAAGCCTATGAAGCAGCAGCCAAAATGGATCTTGTCCCTTATTATCTGTATCGTCAGAAAAATATTGCTGGTAATTTTGAAAATGTTGGCTATGCAAAGGTTGACAAAGCAGGAATATACAATATACTTATTATGGAAGAAAAGCAGTCAATTATTGCGGCTGGAGCAGGATCTTCCACTAAGATTCTTCTGGATAAACCTATTGTTGTTCCGGGAAGTAGAAATCAAAGAAAAACTACGTTGATGCGAGTTGAAAATGTAAAGAATGTGAAAGACTACATTGGACGTATTGATGAAATGATAGAACGAAAAGGAGAATGGCTATGGCGCTGAAGAAAAAACCAGTCACGGGAATGAAAGATATTCTTCCCAGAGAAATGGAAATCAGGGATTATGTAATTCAGATGATCAAAGATACTTATAAAACTTATGGATTCATGTCTATGGAGACGCCATGCGTGGAGCACATCGAAAATTTGTGCAGCAAGCAGGGAGGAGATAATGAGAAACTTATCTTTAAAATTCTGAAACGTGGAGAAAAATTAAAAATTGCCGAAGCGACAGAGGAAATGGACGTAGTGGATGGAGGTCTAAGATATGATCTGACTGTGCCACTTGCAAGATATTATTCGAATCATTCCAATGATCTGCCATCTCCATTTAAAGCACTGCAGATCGGTAATGTATGGCGTGCTGACCGCCCGCAGAAAGGGCGTTTTCGTCAGTTTATACAATGTGATATTGATATTCTGGGAGAACCAGGAAATCTGGCAGAAATTGAGTTGATACTTGCTACTACAGCGATGCTTGGAAAAATGGGATTTCACAATTTTACGGTATGTATCAATGACCGTAATATTCTTAAAGCAATGGCGGCTTACAGCGGTTTTGCTGAAAAAGACTATGATGATGTATTTATTATCCTGGACAAAATGGATAAGATAGGTCCAGAAGCTGTAGCAGAAGAGTTGATAGAACTGGGCTATGAAAAAGAAAATGTGGATACGTATCTTAAGCTTTTTGAGGAGACACCAGAAGATGCAGGTGGTATCCGTTTTCTGAAAGAAAAGCTGGGAGATTTTCTGAAAGATGAGACAGCGGACAGCATGGAGATGATTATGTCCAGTGTTGAAGCTGCAAAAGAAGCTGAGTTTAAAATTAAATTTACTCCAACAATGGTAAGAGGACAGTCTTATTATACAGGAACTATTTTTGAAGTAGTTATGGATGATTTTGGTGGTTCTGTCGCCGGGGGAGGACGTTATGACAAAATGATCGGGAAATTTACCGGACAGGATACACCAGCCTGTGGATTTTCCATTGGTTTTGAAAGAATCGTTATGCTTCTTCTGGAAAATGGTTATAAAGTTCCGGGAGGGGGAGAGAAAAAGGCTTACCTCATGGAAAAGAACATGCCAAAAGATGGTGTGTTAAAAGTACTGGAGCTTGCCAAGAAAGACAGAAAAGAAGGAAAACAGGTTCTGGTAGCCAATATGAAAAAGAATAAGAAATTTCAAAAGGAACAGCTTATGGAAGATGGATATGAGACAATTGTGGACTGTTATGCAGATTCCGTAGACAGGCTGTAACAGGAGGAGAAAGAAAATGGCAGAATCAATGCAGGGTTTAAAAAGAACTCACCGCTGTGGGGAATTATCCGCAGCACAAATCGGGGAGACAGTTACCGTAATGGGATGGGTTCAGAAAAACAGAAACAAAGGAGGACTGGTTTTTGTTGATGTGCGAGACCGTTCCGGAATCATTCAGGCTGTATTTGAGGAAGGAAAGACAGATGCATCGCTTTTGGAGAAAGCAGCAAAGCTTCGTGCAGAATATGTAGTGGCAATTGTTGGAAAAGTGGAGAAGCGTTCAGGGGCTGTGAATGAAAATATTTCTACAGGAGAGATTGAGATTATTCCAGAAGAACTGCGTATTTTGTCAGAAGCGGAAACACCTCCGTTTCAGGTAGAAGAAAATTCTAAAACGAAGGAAGAGGTACGTCTGAAATATCGTTATCTTGACCTTAGAAGACCGGACATGCAAAGAAACCTTCTCATGAGAAGTAAGGTGGCAACATTGACAAGACAGTTTCTGGCAGAGGAAGGCTTCCTGGAAATAGAAACTCCTGTTCTTGTGGGAAGCACGCCAGAAGGAGCAAGAGATTATCTTGTACCCAGCCGAATTCATCATGGACATTTTTATGCACTTCCACAGTCACCACAGCTGTTTAAGCAGCTTTTAATGTGCTCAGGATGTGATCGTTATTTCCAGCTCGCAAAATGTTTCCGCGATGAGGATCTCCGCGCAGACAGGCAGCCTGAATTCACGCAGATTGATATGGAACTTTCTTTTGTTGATGTAGATGATGTAATTGATGTAAATGAAAGACTTCTTAAAAAACTGTTCCATGAAGTGCTGGGAGTGGAAGTTTCTCTGCCGATTCCAAGAATGACATGGCAGGAGGCTATGGATCGCTTTGGCTCTGATAAACCGGATATCCGTTTCGGTATGGAACTTCAGGATGTAACAGAGGTTGTAAGAAATTGTGAGTTTGTCGTATTTAAAGGTGCGATTGAAGCAGGCGGCACAGTTCGCGGCATTAATGCCAAAGGGCAGGGGGCAATGCCGAGAAAGAAAATTGATAAACTTGTAGATTTTGCTAAGGATTTCGGTGCAAAAGGCCTTGCATATATTGCTATTCAGGAAGATGGAACTGTAAAATCCTCTTTTGCTAAATTTATGAAAGAGGAAGAAATGGCTTCTCTGATTGAGGCAATGAAAGGAGAGAATGGAGATCTCCTTTTGTTTGCGGCAGATAAAAATAAAGTTGTCTGGGATGTACTTGGAAATCTGCGTCTTGAGCTGGCCCGCCAGATGGAGTTGCTGGATAAAAATGAGTATAAATTTATCTGGATTACGGAATTCCCGCTTCTTGAATGGAGTGAGGAGCAAAACCGTTATACAGCAATGCATCATCCTTTTACTATGCCGATGGAAGAAGATCTGCAGTATATAGATACAGAACCAGGAAGGGTTCGTGCTAAAGCCTATGACATTGTTCTGAATGGAAATGAAATTGGTGGGGGAAGTGTGCGTATCTTTAATCAGGAAATTCAAAGTAAAATGTTTGAAGTACTGGGCTTTACTCCTGAACAGGCTCAGGAGCAGTTTGGATTCCTGTTAAATGCGTTTAAATATGGTGTACCGCCTCATGCAGGACTTGCATATGGTCTGGATCGACTTGTGATGCTGATGGCTAAAGAAGACAGTATTCGTGATGTAATTGCCTTCCCTAAAGTGAAAGATGCATCAGATCTTATGACAGAGGCGCCGACCCCTGTAGATCAGAAGCAACTGGATGAACTTGGGCTTCAGATTACTCAGGAAGAGGAGTCGAAATAAATAGAAAAATAAGAAACATCTGGCAGGTGCTGTATAAAATCAACAGCGCCTGTCAGGATAGTTTTTATGGTTCCTTAATCCGTTATTTTGTCAGACTAATAAAACAGAAAAAATAAATTTAAAAAAGTTGAAAAAAGTGTTGACAAACAAAACATCATGTAGTATATTATGTATTGTTCTGATGAACACAAACTACAAGATATGCGACAGTGGCTCAGTTGGTAGAGTACGACCTTGCCAAGGTCGGGGTCGCGGGTTCGAGCCCCGTCTGTCGCTCTTTAAAGCTATTAAAATGATTATCTGAAGATAATGGTTTTAATAGCTTTTTTGTCGTTGCGGTATAAAATGTTTTGCTTTCATTTTGATAACTATGTTAATGATTTATTTATTCTGGAAGAACCCTAATAACTATGATATACTTTACGGCATGAAACGGAGGGATCATATGGCAGAACAAAAGATAATCAAAGCAGGGCTTCTTGGCCTTGGAACAGTAGGAAGTGGAGTCTACAAGCTTCTGGAAAGACAGAAGGACGAATTGGAGAAAAAAACAGGAGCTTTTTTACAGATTGCAGGTATTCTTGTGCATAATACCTCAAAGAAAAGAGAGGGAGTAGATGAAAATCTTCTGACAGATAATTACAGGGATCTCACGGAAAACGAGGAAATATCTGTTATTATTGAAGTGATGGGAGGAATTGAACCAGCTAAAACGATTATTCTGGAAGCAATGCGTGCGGGAAAGAGTGTGGTTACAGCAAATAAAGACCTGATAGCGGTTCATGGAGCGGAGTTATATGAAGCTGCTGCCGAAAACGGAGTGGATTTTCTTTTTGAAGCAGCAGTAGCAGGAGGAATTCCGATTATTCGTCCTCTCAAACAGTGCCTGGCAGGAAATGAAATATCAGATGCCGTAGGAATTGTCAATGGAACAACCAACTATATCCTGACTCGCATGTTTGAAGATAATATGGAATTTCAGGAGGCTTTAAATCAGGCGACAGAGCTTGGTTATGCGGAAGCAGATCCTACAGCAGATATACAGGGGCTGGATGCAGGAAGAAAGGTAGCGATTCTTGCCTCCACTGCTTTTCATTCCAGAGTTGTGTTTGATGATGTATACACGGAAGGAATTACGAAAATCACTGCAAGAGATATTAAGTATGCAAAGGAATTTGATAGTGTAATTAAATTATTGGGAATTGCACGGCAGCGTGACGGACAAATCGAAGTGGCGGTCTATCCTATGCTGATTTCCAGAGATCACCCGCTTGCTACAGTAAGAGATTCTTTTAATGCAGTGTTTGTACATGGAGATGCTGTAGATGATGTGATGTTTTATGGGCGGGGAGCAGGTGAGTTTCCTACAGCCAGTGCTGTTGTGGGAGATGTTATTGATATCATGCGAAATATGCAGTATGGATGTTCGGGAAGAATTGGATGTACCTGCTATCGAAAAACACAGGTAAAAAAACCAGGAGATATCAAAAATAAGTTTTTCATCCGAATGCAGGTAATGAATAAGCCAGGTGTTCTGGCATCCATTGCAGGAGAACTTGCTATTCACAAAGTCAGTATCTCCAAGGTAGTGCAAAAAATGATTAAGAGTGAAATGGCTGAACTTGTCATAGGGACAGAAGCAGTAAAGGAGTATCATATGGCGAATGCGCTGGATGATCTGAAAAAGCTTGATGTTGTATATGAGATAAGCAGTGTGCTCCGGGAATACTAGCAAGTTTTTTGATGAATAGACAATTAAAAAGGTAATTCATCTTGACATTGTTTTATAAGAGGAAGTATATTAGAGTAGAAACAGGAAAAGGTCCTAATTTAAATCGGACTAAATAAGAAAAATGGAAAGCAGAGTAGGAATGTGTGCGTTAAGTGCCAGTTGGACGGGGAGTTGCCAACAGGACGAAAAGCAAAATGCTTGCGGTACATATTTCGCATCCCGCTGCTACACATAGACAGAAATACCTGCTTATGGGTAGCTTAAAGGACTACTGCGAAAAGGAGGTATTTTTTATGAAAAAAATTAAGAAACTATTTACAGACTCTCTTCATGAATTTCAGGATGTGAGAAAACTTGCAGTAATGGCAATGTTGCTTGCCCTGGCTGTTGTACTTGGATTCTATGCAACCGTTCAGATAGGAGACTATCTGAAGATAGGATTTGCATTTATTCCAAATGAGTTGACAGGTATGCTGTTCGGACCGGTAGCAGGCGGATTTATGGGGGCTGTTGCGGATATTGCCAAATATATAGTAAAGCCTACAGGAGCGTTTTTCCCTGGTTTTACTATAAGTGGATTGGCGGGAGGTCTCATTTATGGACTTGTACTTTATAAAAGGCCAGTGAGTCTGAAAAGAATTATTATAGCAAATACTCTTGTGACAATTTTAGTTAATTTACTTTTAAATACGTATTGGCTTACAGTACTTTATGGAAATACATTTGCTGTGCTTATTCCAGCCAGAATTATAAAAGAAGCCATTTTACTTCCGATAGATGTTGTACTGTTTTTTACAGTTACCAAGGTTCTGGGAAGGACGCAGGTGTTTTCTGTATTTGCAAAACCAGCCAGATAAAGAGAGGATGATTTGATGCAGGAACGGCTCCCCATCGGTTTTTTGTTCAAGCAGATTAACAATGTATATGAGAAGGATTTTAACAATAGACTTCGTACACTGGGGATTACAGCATCTCAGTGTGCAGTGCTGGATTACCTGTTTCACAGCAGAAAAGAAGAGATAAATCAGAAGGATGTGGAAAAAGCGTTAAGCCTGAAAAATCCTACGGTGACAGGGTTACTGAAAAGACTGGATGAAAAGGGATTTATTCTGATTGTTCCAAGTACAAAAGATAAGCGTTGTAAAAATATTTATCTCACGGAGAAAGCCTATGATATACAAAAAAGAATGGAGGCGGACCGAAAGAAAATTGATAAACAGCTTACGATCGGAATGTCCAAAAAAGAAGTTCAGGCTTTGCAGAAGATGTTAAGCCGGGTATTGTATAATGTGTCAGAACCATAAAAAGGCATCAAGATCATAGAGAAATTTCAATAGAGTAAATATGTTGAATAGTAAAGGCGTCGGGAACTCCGGCGTCTTTTTTTGCAAAATGATAAAGATTATCAAAAATTATATTGATATTGTGATATATATATGGTATATTATTAAAAGCAAATGATAATCAATTTCAAATAAGGAGGGAGTTATGCCAGTAGAAGTGATATCTTTTCTTTTGTCAGATAAGGATGAAGTGAAGCGAGTACAATCGCAGATTGTGCTGCAATGTGCGCCGTTCCTAAAAGGCATAAAACTTGCGGCGATCATGAACATAACTCCGGATGCTTGTGCAAGATTGGAAACTGTACTGGAGGGGGCCGGGATATCTTTCCGCATCCTTGTTTCGAGAAAGAAACGTTGCCTTGTGTTTTTGTATCGGGAAGAGGCCTTTGCCCAATATATGAGAATTGAAAAAATTCGTCATTTTCTTTCTTCGTATGGGTACAGGAAATATACGGTGAAGGAAGTGCTGGATCACTTGTCAGAACGCATCTGCATGTATTCTAGGGAAGATATTTCGTTTCCACATGAGATTGGAATATTTCTCGATTATCCAATTCCAGATGTGGAAGGGTTTATTCAAAATGATGGAAAAGATTATCTGTTGTCCGGCTACTGGAAAGTTTATCATGATCCGGAGCGGGCAAGAACAAAATTCCAGGCATATGATAAGGCTAGGAATGAAGCGGTAAAAGAGCTGTTGGCAGGAAAAACCTTTGCGGAGATTGTGATGTGTGCAGCTTAATAGATCTGTTTATTTTACGTTTACACGATAGGAGGATTCGTAAATGAGTATTGCAGTTGTATATTGGAGCGGGACGGGAAATACACGGACAATGGCAGAAGCTGTTGGAAGGGGAATTGCCCTGGCAGGAGAAGAAGCAGAGATTATTTTTGTGGATCAGGCAGATGTGTCAAAGATTGCAGAGGGAGAAGTGATTGCACTTGGTTGTCCGTCTATGGGTGCAGAAGAGTTGGAAGAAACAGAAATGGAGCCGTTTATACAGAAACTGGAAGGAAAGGTAACTGGAAAAAAGCTCCTTCTGTTTGGTTCATTTGGATGGGGAGACGGAGAGTGGATGCGCATCTGGGAGAAACGTATGAAAGAAGCAGGAGCCGTGCTGATTGGCGATTCGGGAGTGGTTGCAAATGAGGCGCCGGGCGAAGAAGCATTGAGGGCATGTGAAAATGCAGGAAAAGCACTGGCGGAAGCAGTCAAATAAAGGAAAATACAAGGATTTGGACAGAAAGGAGAAGCAGAAATGAGCGTTGTGATTATTGGCGGAAATGAGCGTATGGAGTGTCAATATAAACAAATCTGTAAAAAATATAACTGTAAGGCAAAAGTATTTACGAGAATGGCAGGAAACCTAAAAACACAGATTGGCCGTCCAGATCTTATTATTCTTTTTACTGCTACAGTAGCCCATAAAATGGTACACTGCGCTCTGAAGGAGGCGGAACGTTATGATGTACGGGTGGAGCGTTCTCACAGCAGCAGTGCCAATGCTCTGGATGGTATTTTAAGGGAGTGCTGCAATTCGTTTTAAAATCAGTGTTTTATATGGGGCGGGAAAGCGTTTTCCTGCCCTGTTTTGCTGCGGTAACTCAATTTCATCTGTTGGGTTTTCCTTGAACCACCAGGCAGAAACTGATATAATGTTTCTATGTGGGAAAAACGCGAAAAAGAGGTGCAAAACATTGGAGAAAAAGCTGGAATTTCGGTTTGCTTCCCCGGAAGATACGGGGAAGATTTTATTTTTTATAAAGAATCTTGCAAAATATGAAAAAATGTCTGATCAGGTTGTGGCAACAGAGCAGCTTCTTAAAGAATGGATTTTTGAAAAAAACAAGGCAGAGGTGCTTTTCGCAGTAGAGGATGGAAAAGAAGTGGGGTTTGCCCTGTTTTTTTATAATTTTTCTACTTTCCTTGGCAGAGCAGGTATCTATCTGGAGGATTTATTTGTTCTTCCGGAGTATCGGGGAAAAGGATATGGGAAAGGCCTTCTTAGGGAGCTGGCGCGGATTGCAGTTACGCAGGGGTGTGGCCGTTTGGAATGGTCCTGCCTGGACTGGAATAAACCAAGTATTGATTTTTATTTATCCCTTCATGCAACACCAATGGAAGGGTGGACTGTTTATCGCCTGACAGGAGATAGCTTAAGAAATATGGCACAATCAGACGAGGAGGAAATGCGATGAGCTATGCAGACAATGTCTTTATTCAAATGTGCAGGGATATTATTGATAATGGAACAAGCACAGAAGGGGAAAAAGTGCGTCCAGTATGGGAAGATGGAACACCTGCCTATACAATAAAAAAATTTGGGGTTGTAAATCGTTATGATCTGTCAAAGGAATTTCCGGCTCTGACACTTAGACGAACGGCTATCAAGAGCTGTACAGATGAATTGCTGTGGATTTGGCAGAAAAAGTCAAATAATATACACGATTTAAAATCTCATATTTGGGATAGTTGGGCTGATGAAAATGGTTCGATTGGAAAAGCCTATGGTTATCAGATGCAGGTAAAGCATCAGTATAAAGAAGGCATGATGGATCAGGTTGACCGGGTTATATTTGATCTGAAGAATAATCCTTATAGCAGAAGGATTATGACTAATATCTATGTTCATCAGGATTTGCATGAAATGGCACTGTATCCTTGTGCTTACAGTATGACTTTTAATGTAACAAAGGAAAAAAACAGCGAAAAACTGACTTTGAATGGTATTTTAAATCAGAGATCTCAGGATGTTTTGGCCGCAAATAACTGGAACGTATGCCAATATGCTGTACTGCTTCATATGTTAGCTCAGGTTTGTGATATGAAGGTGGGAGAATTTGTTCATGTGATTGCAGATGCTCATATCTATGACCGGCATATTTCTATGATTGAGGAGCTGATTAGCAGGGAGCCTCTTCCGGCGCCAAAGTTCTGGCTGAATCCGGAAGTGAAGAATTTTTATGATTTTACACCAGACGATGTTAAATTAATTGATTACGAAACTCATGAACAGATAAAAAATATACCGGTAGCTATATAATTTTTGGTGAATTATAAGGGAGAAAGAAATGAACTTAATTGTAAATGTTGATAAAAACTGGGCAATTGGGAAAGGAAATAAACTGTTGGTAAGTATTCCACAGGATATGAAATTTTTTCGCGAAACTACAACAGGAAAAGTTGTTGTGATGGGGCGGAAGACATTGGAAAGTTTTCCAGGAGGGCAGCCGCTGAAAAACCGTACTAATATTGCATTGACTTCCGATAAAAATTATAAAGCATCGGGGGCTGTCTTGGTGCACAATATGGAAGAACTTATGGAAGAATTAAAAAAATATAATCAGGAAGAGATATATGTCATAGGTGGAGAGAGTATTTATCGAAGCCTTCTTCCCTATTGCAGCCGGGCGTATGTAACAAAAACGGAACATGCTTATGATGCAGATACATGGTTCCCGAATTTGGATGCAGATCCTGATTGGAAAATGACAAAAATCAGTGATGAACAGACATATTTCGACCTGGAATATTATTTCACGGTCTATGAAAGGATATCCTAAAAGAAATGAGAATACTGAATATCACAGCGCAGAAGCCAGACAGTACGGGAAGTGGCGTTTATCTGTCAGAGCTTGTAAAGGAATTTGACCGTGAAGGGCATAAGCAGGCGGTGATTGCCGGTGTGTACCCAGATGACAAAGTTCTTTTACCGCCGGGTGTACAGCAGTTTTTTGTTTATTTTCATACAGAGGAGTTACCTTTTGCTATTGCCGGAATGTCTGATGAGATGCCTTATGAGAGCACAGTATACCGTACCATGACAGAAGAGATGGTAGAAAAGTTTATGACGGCATTTCGAAGAAGAATTAAAGAGGCGGTGGCTCAGTTCCGCCCCGATTTAATTTTAAGCCATCACCTCTATCTTACCACAGCTATTGCAAAAGAATGTTCCGGTGGAATTCCTGTTTATGGGTTTTGTCACAATACAGATTTGATACAAATGAGAAACCATGGACTGAAACGGAATTATATCAAAGAACAAATAGCAGCTCTTGACAGGATTTATGCTCTTCATGAAGAGCAGAAACAGGAAATTCTGGAAATATATCCTGTGAAAGAGCAGAGGATTTATCTTTCTGGAATTGGGTATAATAGTGAAATTTTCTGCGAGAGTGAAGTAGAAAAAAAGGCAGGAAGAGAAACAAGAATCATATTTGCAGGTAAAATTACGCAGCGAAAGGGAGCTGCAAGCTTGATTAAGAGTATGAATTATTTGGCAGAAAAGCTAGAAGGAGATCCTGCTTTTGCAAAAACAGCAGGATCTGTCAGTCTTTCGCTTGCTGGAGGGAGCGGCAACCAGGAAGAATATAAAAGAATTCAGAATATTGCCAAAGCATCCCCTATTCCAGTTACCTTTCTGGGACGATTACCCCAAAAGGAGCTTGCTTTAAAATATCAGGAATCAGAAGTGTTTGTTTTGCCTTCTTTTGGGGAAGGTCTTCCACTTACTCTGATTGAAGCACTTGCCTGCGGAGACAGGGCTGTAGTGACAGATCTTCCTGGAATCCGACCATTCCTTAGCAGTGCAGTGCCGGAGGCACCTGTTTTTTATGTAAAAATGCCGGGTGTGTCAGGAGAAAGACAGATATATGGAGAATTAAAAGAAGAACTGGAGCAGTTTGAACGGGAATTGGCGAATCAGATTGCAGCGGCAATTGCAGCAGGAAGACAGCCAATCCCTGATCTTTCTGAAATTTCTTGGAGTGCAGTTTGCAGAAGAGTATTATGTCCGGGAAATAGGTCTTCAGAAAAGGAATAACATAAGGAGGGATATTGTGTTCATCGATTTACATATGCACGAGATGAGAAATTCAGGGGACAGTTATCTTACATTGGAAGAAATCGTGGAAATTGCGAAGAAAAAAGGATTGGATGCTATATGTATTACCGATCATGACAATATGGACATTCGTTCTTTTGCAAAAGAATATTCAGCAAAAACAGGATATCCCATTTTTGTAGGAATTGAATTTTATTCTCTTCAAGGAGATATCATAGCGTATGGGATTGAGGATTATCCAAGAGAGCGTATAAGTGCACAGGAATTTGTTGATTTTGTCACTTCACAGGGAGGTGTTTGCTACAGCGCACATCCTTTTAGGAATAACCGAAGAGGGATGGAAGAACATCTTGATGAGGTGACAGGACTTTCAGGAATTGAGGTGCTTAATGGCAGTACACACAGAGAAGCGTGTATGAAGGCAGCGGAATATGCAAAAAAGCTGAATTTAATTCCTGTAGGAGCAAGTGACTGTCATGTGCCGGAAAAAGTGGGGGTATGCGCTACGTATTTTCCAATGGAAATTCGATCAGAAAAAGACTTGGTTCGGGCTTTTCAGACTGGCGGTATGAAGCCAGCCTATTACAAAGACGGAGCCTATCAGATTGTAGAAATAGAGGATATGAATGCATTTCCGGAAGAAGAATGGATTGCTCCCAAATAGATTAAATGGACAAATAGCATATTTAATATAGAAAAGAGGATAAATTTGCAAGCTTGACAAGGTTGGGAAATATCCAGTATAATATCACTAATTTACCAGATTTTATAACATTAAAGTATGAAAAGAACTTATCAGAGAAATGCTATGACAAGGAGGAGTACATAAACGCCGGATGCCAAGAGAGAAGATGGCTGGTGTAAATCTTCATGAAGGGTTTATGGAAGTAGCCTTCGAGCAGTGAACCGAACAGAGGAGAAAATGCAGGATGTTTTCCCTGTCAGTAGGATTCAACGTATTTCCGGCGTTAAAGGAAGCGGTATCGGAATTTTAACATTCATTATTAAAAAGATTCCTGTACTGGCAGAGTGCAGAGACTATTGTTTCTGAATTTAGGTGGTAACACGGATGAAGGATTCGCCCTAAGCTTTCGGCTTAGGGCTTTTTATTTCCTAAGAATGTCTTTTCGATTTCATGATAAATCAAAAAGGAGGTAACTATATGAAGAAAATATCTGGAAACAAATTACTGGTAAAGGCTTTAAGGGAAGAGGGAGTGGATACAATCTTCGGATACCCGGGAGCCTGTACGATTGATATCAGCGATGAGCTATATAAGCAGGATTATACGAAAGTTATTTTGCCAAGGCAGGAAATTGCACTGGTTCATGAGGCAGATGCATATGCCAGAACGACTGGGAAAGTAGGGGTATGCCTTGTTACCAGCGGTCCCGGAGCAACAAACCTGGTTACCGGCCTGGCTACAGCCAATTATGACAGTGTACCTCTGGTATGCTTTACTGGACAGGTAGCAAAGCATCTTATTGGAAATGACGCTTTCCAGGAAGTAGATATTGTAGGAATTACAAGAAGCATTACGAAATACGGAGTAACAGTCAGAAATAGAGAAGATCTGGGAAGAATTATCAAGGAAGCATTTTACATTGCAAGAACCGGGCGGCCAGGTCCGGTGCTTATTGATCTGCCAAAGGATGTTATGGGAGAGCTGGGAAGTGCGGATTATCCGACAGAGGTAAATATTAGAGGGTATAAGCCTAATACACATGTCCATATTGGACAGTTAAAACGTGCAATTAAAATGATTGGAAAAGCCAAGAAGCCACTTTTTCTTGCCGGCGGCGGAGTCAACATTGCTCATGCACAGGAATTATTTACCAAGCTGGTAGATAAAACAAATGTTCCTGTTGTGACAACAGTTATGGGACGGGGAGCTATTCCAACCAACCATCCACTTTTTATCGGTAATCTGGGCATGCATGGTGCATATGCAGCAAATATGGCAGTAAACAATTGTGACTTGTTATTTTCTATTGGTACCAGATTTAATGACCGTATTACCGGAAAGCTTCATTCCTTTGCTCCCAATGCAAAGATTGTACATATTGATATTGATACATCGGCTATTTCAAGAAATGTCCAAGTTGATGTGCCAATTGTTGCAGATGCTCATGAGGCTATTGAAAAAATGTTGGAATATGTGGAAACATATGAGACAAAGAGCTGGATGGATCAGATTTCTGCCTGGAAGGCAGAACATCCTCTTGTTATGAAAAAACGCCCTATTATGACTCCAAAAGATATTATTGATGAAATTAATGAGAGTTTTGAAGAAGCAATTGTTGTGACAGATGTAGGTCAGCATCAAATGTTCACAGCACAGTTTTTGGAACTGAAACCAGGTAAGCAGCTTATTATGTCTGGAGGACTTGGGACAATGGGATATGGACTTCCAGGAGCCATAGGAGCTAAGATTGGAAATCCTGATAAACCTGTAATTTCCATTTCCGGAGATGGAGGAATGCAGATGAATATACAGGAACTGGCTACAGCAGTACTGGAGGAACTCCCAATTATTAGCTGCATTTTTAATAACAGTGTACTCGGAATGGTACGTCAGTGGCAGAAACTATTTTATGGAAAAAGGTATTCCATGACTTGTCTGCGGTCAGGAGCAGCTTGCAGAGGAAAATGCGGGGAAGTGGAATGCCCTCCTTATACACCGGATTTTGTCAAACTGGCAGAAAGCTATGGGGCAAAAGGAATACGGGTAGAGAAAAAGGAAGAGATAAAACCTGCATTTGAAGAGGCAAAGAAGAGTAAAGTTCCTGTTGTTATTGAATTTTTGATTGATCCGGAGGATCTGGTATATCCTATGATCCAGCCGGGAGGAACATTAGAAAATATGATTATGGATTGCTAGGAGAAAGGAGAGAAAAAAATGAACAGTACAATGAAAAAAAGATGGATATCCCTGTATGTAGAGAATCAGGTGGGTGTTCTCTCCAAAATTTCCGGACTATTTTCCGGAAAATCATATAATCTTGACAGCCTTACAGTTGGAACAACAGAGGATCCAACGGTATCTCGTATGACAATTGCTACCGTTAGCGATGATGAAACGTTTGAACAGATCAAGAAACAGCTGAACCGACTTGTAGAAGTTATAAAGGTAATCGACTTTACAGACATTTTTGTGCGAATGAAGGAGATTCTTTATATTAAAGTAAAAAATTGTCTTCCTGAAGATAAAATTGAAGCGTTTCAAATTGCGGAGACATTTAAGGCAAAAGTTATTGATTATGGAAAGGACAGTCTTCTTTTAGAATTTGTTCAGACTGCAACAAAAAACGATGCAGTTATCAAATTAATGAAAGAGGAATTTAAAAGTATTGAAGTAGTAAGAGGCGGGAGCGTAGGAATCGAATCCATTAGTATGATGGAGCGTTAAGCAGGATTTTGCGTCTGGAGAAGAAGAGTTAGTTTTATGAAATAAAAAACAGAGCGCACTCTTGAATTTTCAATATCACAGTATTATAATGAGAAAAGATTAGAAAATCAAATCAGGAACGGAGGAATTATCCATGGAAAAGAAAAATATTGACTGGTCAAATCTGGGTTTTGCTTATATGCAGACAGATATGAGATATGTTTCCAATTATAAAAACGGAGCATGGGATGAAGGGGCTTTAACCTCCGATGCCAATATTGTACTTAACGAGTGCGCCTGTGTTCTCCAATATGCACAGACATGCTTTGAAGGGTTGAAAGCATATACGACAGAGGATGGACATATCGTAACATTTCGACCGGATCTCAATGCAAAGAGAATGGCGGATTCTGCAGCCCGCCTGGAGATGCCGGTATTTCCGGAAGAGCGTTTTATAGAGGCAGTTCACAAAGTAGTAGAAGCCAATGCTGCATATGTTCCACCATATGGTTCTGGGGCAACATTATATATTCGTCCATATATGTTTGGATCAAATCCTGTTATTGGCGTTAAGCCGGCTGATGAATATCAGTTCCGAGTATTTACTACGCCGGTAGGTCCATATTTCAAAGGCGGGGCAAAACCAATTACAATCCGTGTATGTGATTATGACCGTGCAGCACCGCATGGAACAGGACATGTAAAGGCAGGATTAAACTATGCGATGAGTCTTTATGCTATTGTTGATGCACATCAGAATGGTTATGATGAGAATATGTATCTTGATGCGGCGACAAGAACGAAAGTAGAGGAAACAGGTGGAGCAAACTTTATTTTTATAACAAAGGACAACACAGTAGTTACACCGAAGTCCAGTACAATTTTGCCGTCTATTACGAGACGTTCTCTTCTTTATGTGGCTGAGAAGTATTTAGGGCTGAAGACAGAGGAAAGAGAAGTTTATCTGGATGAAGTGAAGGATTTTGCAGAATGTGGTCTGTGCGGAACAGCAGCTGTTATTTCCCCGGTAGGAAAAATTGTGGACCATGATAAGGAAATCTGCTTCCCGAGCGGAATGGAGAAGATGGGACCGACTATCCAGAAACTTTATGACACACTCACTGGAATCCAGATGGGGCACATTGAAGCTCCGGAAGGCTGGATTCATACGATCTGCTAATGGAAAGTTATACAGGATTTGCGGAAGTCTACGATACGTTTATGGATAATGTTCCTTACGGGGAGTGGGCGCAGTATATAAGAAGTATACTTGTTAGAGAAGGGATTGACAGCGGCCTTGTTCTGGATCTTGGCTGTGGTACAGGAAGCATGACAGAAGAATTGGCATCGTTTGGTTATGATATGATTGGCGTAGACAATTCAGCAGACATGCTGGAAATTGCCATGGATAAGAAAACAGAGAGTGGACATGATATCTTATATCTTCTTCAGGATATGCGTGAGTTTGAACTTTATGGGACGGTAAAAGCCATTGTCAGTGTCTGTGACTGCATGAATTATATAACAGAGGAAGAAGATCTGGAAGAGGTTTTCAGATTAGTAAATAATTATTTGGATCCAGGCGGAATTTTTCTTTTTGATTTTAATACAGAATACAAATACAGAGAAATTCTTGGAAACGAGACCATTGCCGAGGATCGGGAAGACTGCAGCTTTATCTGGGAGAATTATTACGATGAGGAAGAAAGACTCAACGAATATGCACTGACTTTATTTGTGAAGGAAAAAGAGCAACTTTATCGTAAATATCAGGAAATTCACCTGCAAAGAGCCTATACTCTTGAAGATATGAAAAAGCGGATCAAGCAAAGCGGTATGCAGTTTGTAGCGGCTTATGACGCTTACACAGAAAAAGCACCTACTCAAAAAAGTGAAAGAATATGTATTATAGCCAAGGAGTGCGGGAAATAAACCGCACTCCTTTTGTGAAGATTCTGCGTTTTACTTGTAAAGCAAAACAAAACATATTACAATGAAAATCAGTATATTAAAAAAGAAAGGAATTTCGATAGATGACAGATTATATCGTAAGAGCAACAGCAGCGGAGGGACAGATTCGTGCATTTGCGGCAGTGACAAAAGATATGGTAGAGGAAGCCAGAAAAAGACATGGGACAAGTCCCGTGGCAACGGCTGCTCTTGGAAGGCTTTTGACAGCGGGAGCCATGATGGGGAGTATGATGAAAAATGACACAGATATGCTTACTCTTCAAATTCGTGGAGACGGACCTTTAGGGGGAATAACTGTTACGGCAGATAGTCATGCAAATGTGAAAGGATATGTTTTGAATCCGGATGTCATGCTGCCTCCAAAGAATGGAAAACTGGATGTGGGAGGAGCAGTAGGAATTGGACTTTTGACGGTGATTAAGGACATGGGGTTAAAAGAACCTTACTCTGGACAGACAATTCTTGTAACCAGTGAGATCGCAGAAGATCTCACCTATTATTTTGCAAACTCAGAGCAAGTACCCTCCTCGGTTGGCCTGGGGGTTCTTATGGATAAAGATAATACAGTGAAATGTGCAGGAGGTTTTATTATTCAGCTCATGCCTTTTGCAGAAAATAAGACCATCGACCAGCTAGAGGAAAATTTAAAAAAGGTTACTTCTGTGACAAAGCTTCTGGATGCCGGATACACACCACAGCAGCTGCTTGAAGAATTATTGGGAAATCTGGGTCTGGAAATTACGGATACAATGCCAACTAAATTTTACTGCAATTGCTCGAAGAAACGAGTGGAGCAAGCGGTTGTCAGCATTGGAAAAAAAGACATAGAAGAGATGATTCAGGAAGGAAAAGATATTGAAGTAAAATGTCATTTTTGCAATACTGCCTATCAGTACACCATAGATGAGCTGAAGGAAATTTTGAAGCGAAGTAAATAATTGGTGAGAAAAGAAGGAGGAAAAGAGTGTGAAACATGGTTTTGTAAAAGTGGCGGCAGTAAATTGTGATATTCATGTTGCGGATGTGGATTACAATACGGACCAAATTTGTCGATTAATTGATGAAACAACAGAGGCTGGCGCTAAGATTATCGTTTTCCCGGAACTTTGTATTACCGGATATACATGTGGAGATTTATTTACACAGGATGTGCTTCTTAAAAGAGCGAGAGAAGCACTTTGGAAAATTGCTGACTATACGAAGGAGAAAGATGCACTGGTATTTGTTGGAGCACCACTTTCCATAGAAGGAGAACTTTACAATATAGCTGCAGCTCTTAATCGAGGAAAAATACTGGGATTGACGACAAAAACATTTCTTCCTAATTATGGGGAATTTTATGAAATGCGACAGTTTAGAGAAGGCCCAAAAGAGGTGCGTGATATTGAGTTCGGTGGAGAAAAGATTCCGTTTGGACCTCAGATTCTCTTTGTTTCCAGCGAAATGGAAGATTTAATTGTGTCTGCGGAAATTTGTGAGGATGTATGGTCTCCTGTCCCTCCAAGCATACAGGCTGCAAGAGAAGGAGCGACAATTATTGTTAACTGTTCTGCAAGTGATGAGACAATTGGAAAAGCAGAATATAGAAAAAATCTTATTGAAGGACAGTCAGCCCGCCTCATTGCTGGTTATGTGTATGCAAATGCCGGAGAAGGAGAATCCACGACAGATCTTGTCTTTGGCGGGCACAATTTGATTGCTGAGAATGGAACTACTTTGAAGGAGGGAAAGAGATTCCAAAACAGTGCCATTTATTCTGAGATTGATGTTCGCCGTCTTATAAGTGAACGGAGAAAGAATACTACTTTTCAAACAGAAAAGACGCGCAGGCTGACACGTGTACCTTTCCATGTGGAAGTGACGGATACATTTTTAACAAGAGAATTTTCCTCACGTCCTTTTGTTCCTGATTCTTCTACAGAAAGGGAGAAGCGCTGCGAGGAAATTCTGATGATTCAGGCAATGGGTCTTAAGAAGCGGATTGCTCATACCCATGCACAGAGCGCGGTTGTCGGTATATCAGGGGGACTTGATTCTACTTTGGCGTTGCTTGTGACAGCAAAGGCCTTTGATATGTTAAAGATAGACAGAAAGAAAATTATTGCAGTAACTATGCCATGTTTTGGGACTACAGACCGGACATACAGTAATGCTTGTACGATGGCAGTGAGGTTGGGAGCTACTTTAAGGGAAGTGAAGATTGCTGAATCAGTAACCATGCATTTTAAGGATATTGACCATGATATCAATGATCACAGTGTGACTTATGAAAATGCACAGGCTCGTGAAAGGACCCAGGTTTTGATGGATATTTCCAATCAGGAAAATGGAATGGTAATTGGTACAGGCGACATGTCGGAGTTGGCTCTTGGGTGGGCTACCTATAATGGAGACCATATGTCTATGTATGGTGTGAATGCGTCAGTACCAAAGACTTTGGTGCGTCATCTGGTTCAATATTATGCTGATACATCAGAGGATAAGGAATTAAAAGAGGTACTCTATGATGTGTTGGATACTCCGGTAAGCCCAGAACTCTTGCCGCCGGAAGATGGTAAGATTGCGCAGAAGACAGAGGATTTGGTGGGACCATATGAACTTCATGATTTCTTTTTATATTATTTCCTGCGTTTTGGTTATGAGCCGGATAAGATTTTTCGGATTGCCCGTATTGCGTTTGAGGGAGAATATGAAAAAGAGACGATTTATAAGTGGCTGGAAACATTTTGCAGAAGGTTTTTTACACAGCAGTTTAAGAGGTCCTGTTTGCCGGATGGTCCTAAGGTAGGAACTGTTGCACTTTCACCGAGAGGAGACTGGAGGATGCCAAGTGATGCCTGTGCGGGAGTGTGGCTGAAAAACCTGGGAAATTGATATAAAGGAGGCATGATATATGAAGGCAGAAGAAATACAAAATGTAAATCATCATGAAATAGAGCGAAGAGTGAGAAATTATTGGATACAAAGAGGTCTTGGGATTGCGGGGATTGTACTTGTTATTTTGCATGGGCTTCTACTGTTTGTAGGGCTGGACCGTGTGATGTGGATCTGGGGATATACAAATGGAATCACTCGGCTTTGTATTATTCTAATCCATTATGTCATTGTCCAGATTTTAATTTTTGCTGTCCGCGGAGCAGAGGTTCATATTTCCGAAAGTTTGACAAAGTTCTGCGATCCTTTCCTCTATGAAGCTTGTCTGTATCGTATAGGCGGAGGAACAAAAAAGCAGCTCAATCTGGCACTTGCACAGTACTATGAGGGTAACTTTGCACAGGCTTGGGACACATTGAGTAGGATTAGTCCAGAGGGTCTTAAGAAGAAATATAAATATAATTACTATATGCTTAAGTCTGCTCTTCTTTTTTCACAGGAAAGGTCAGAAGAGGTAAGGGGACTTGAAGATGAATTTCAAAGGACGATTGGTGGCAGGGAGGATACGGTCTATATGCAGCTTTTGTGTGCTTCAAATAATATGAAGCGTGCACTGAAAAATGAGGATTATACTTCTGCCTATGGATTCCTGCAGGACTATATTCGTCTGTATCCTCATGATTCACAGATATGGATTAAGATAGGTAATGCATATTGGGAGGGATTTTTAGATTATCACTGTCAGAATGAAATAGGGGCAAATGCACATTTTTCTTATGTGGAAAAATATGGTGGAAAGCTCTTCTATGTGCAGGAAGTAAAAAAGATCAAATCGAATGTAGGAAAGGATGAGTCAGATGACAAAGGAAGAGTGCCCGGAGAAGATTGCCACGACTGCAGTGAAGAAGTTTCAGAAGATGTATAACTGCTGTCAGGCCGTGGCCTGTTCTGTGTGTGAGAAATATGGAATGAGTGAGCAAGATATGTTTCGTTTGACGGAAGCTTTTGGATCAGGTATTGGCGGTCTGAATGACACATGTGGAGCGGCAATGGGAATGTTTTTGATCATTAGCCTTGCCGGAAGTGCCGGAGACATGGAGCAGCCCATGCTTACAAAATTTGATACATATGACAGAATTAAGGAAGCAGCCAGAAAATTCGAAGAAAAATGCGGATCTATTTATTGTAGAGATTTAAAGACACAGGAGGGAGCGCAGCCGCTTCCGTGTTGTACATCCTGTGTAGAGGCAGGAGCGCAGATTCTGGAAGAAATGCTGAAAAAAATGTCATAAAACAGGAAATGCGGGCATATATATAGGAAAAGGAGGAATGAGTAAGATGCAAGAGGAAAGATTTAAAGATTTTACATATATTCATGATATTGCAACGATAGTTTCTGTTATTTTGTCCGCATTTTGTGTAATAAAGGGGACAGGAAGTAAAATACGGGATGTCATTTTGGGATCATTTTTAGTTTTGCAGATGTTCGCAGTATTAAGAATGGCTGCAAGGCTGCTTCAGAAGAAAAATGATTTGCAGAAATCCATGGAAATGTTACATTTTAGATTAGAAAAAGAGTGGGGAGTGAGTTGGAAACCATCCCTGCTCATTTACGCTATCATGCTTATTAGCGTACTTTTCAAGATTGGAGTGCCCCTTTTACTTGGAAAGGATGATTAAATGGATAAATGGAAAGAAAGAATTAGAAAACAGGCAGAGATAGTAAAAAAGAAATTTCTTACCGCTGTCCCTGTGATTTGTTTTTTTCTCTTTCTTTTTTATACGATACTTTTCGTTTTTGGTACACAATATGTAATGGTGGCCTCTTTAATTACGGTTCTGTTTCAGACAAATTATCGAAAGTTGCAGCCGTTAAAAAAAATGGTGGGGTTGGTTCTGACTCAGCTGGCAGTTAGTGCATTGGCTTATGTGGCAACGCTGAATCTTCCGCTTACCATCTTTTTTAATCTTACTGTACCTTTCGGATTTGTTTTTCTAAAATCTTCTCAATTTAATCAAATGGGATATTTTTCCGGAGTTATGACTTTTACCTTTCTTCAGCTTATGCCATTGGATCTAAAAGGATTTTTTGTTCAGACAGCAGCAATAGCCTACGCTGGCATTATTTTTATCGTGTCGGTTAAATTTTATCAATGGAGACACGCAGTAAAACCGGATTACAGAAATCAGCAAAAAGGGCTCGGATTACTGGCTCAATATTTAAGACTTCAGTTGGAAGGAAGAGAAGAAGAGATTCATACAGCTCCATTGTATCAGTTACAGCAGTCTCTTTATCTGGAAGCGTATCAGAAACGAGGCAGGAAGGAAATCGTAACGATGGAAGGAAAGATTTCCTATATTTTTGCTCTGATTTTTCAAAGGGCAGCCTATTTTCTGGACAGCCATTATCGACCGGAGATGATGAAAGAAGAAGGAATTAAGGTATATATTGAAAAAGCAGCACAGTATCTGGAAGAGGCAGGGCGAACACCGTTTTGGGAAGTAGATGGACGGAAATATCTCCAAAAAAGGGGAGAGGAACTTTT
Source organism: Lachnospiraceae bacterium (assembly GCA_019423745.1). Classification (GTDB taxonomy): domain Bacteria; phylum Bacillota; class Clostridia; order Lachnospirales; family Lachnospiraceae; genus Claveliimonas. The sequence goes on along the minus strand of JAHZAV010000002.1, from coordinate 108,627 downwards.
GGAAGAGGCTCAAAAGAAAGATTTGGAGATTTATATTTCATTTCAAAATCTGCTCCGGCCATTTTTACTGATATTGGATAAATTTGAAGAAAAAGAAAGCGGGGAAACAGGCGTAGTGTGGTCTATTCCGCCTCATCAGAAGCCTTTAGGAAAAATTCTTTATCAGATGAAACCGGATGCTTTTGAGACAAGGTTTGCCTTGAGAATGAGTGCAGTATTGACTTTGAGCTTTGTTTTTGTATCTGTCAGTCAGGCAGATCACAGCTATTGGCTGCCATTAAATGCATTTCTGCTTCTTAGACCAATGTATGAGGATAGTCAGTACCGGATGCTGACAAGATTTTTAGGTACTGCAGCTGGCTGCATAATTTTTGCAAGTGTATTTTATCTTTTTCCGGGAATGGCAGGACATATGGCATTAGCAAGTATTATGGTAGCGTGTATGTATACTGCAACCCCGGGAACAAGCCTGCATGGAATATTTGTTACCTGTTTCGGTCTTTCCATGGCTACATTGGCAATGAATACAGAAGTGGCGGTTGAACTTAGGATGATCTATGTACTGGCAGCCATTAGTTTAGTAGTTATTATTAATCAGTTTTTCTTCCCCACTAGTATGGGACATAGATTCCGGTATAATTTTCAGATGATTTTCCATATGCATCATGTTTATCTGAAGATACTGGAAAGATCGCTATATGATCGGTTGGATTACGGAACGATCTGTGATGCCCATATGCAGTATCATTTGATGCATGAGCAGGTTAGAGAATATTTAAAAAAGGAGGAAGGAGATTACTATCGGAAACTTCTTGATACTTCATGGCGAATGGTGTCGGAGATGGAGCAGATCCTTTTTCTTGTTAATTCCAGAAGAAGAGGGATTAAAGAAACAGAGACATTAGAAAATTATATTGCCCATGTGGATTATGTATTGGAACAAATCCAGGATCGCTTGCATCTTAGGAAAGAAAAAGATCGTAAAAAAATGAAACATATGGGATATAAAAGACAAATCGCAGGAGAGAAAGAACTATCTCGTCTTCTGACAAAGTATGCAAAAAATGTCTCTTTGATGTACCGTCTGGTATTGGAAAAGAGAGCATAAAAAAGAGCCGTTCATGTATGTTGTTAAAACAGCATGAGCAGCTCTTTTTTCTTTGGGAAGAATCAGGTAACCTTACCTTTTAATATTTACAGGTTAAGCTTTTTAAACAGGTCGCCCAGATTTGTACCAATATTTTCAGATTTCGGGATTTCCACCTTTTCTTCCGGCTCTTCTTTGACTTCTTCTAATGCTTTCATACTAAGACTGATTTTTCCATCCTTCAGACCAATAATCTTAACAGAAACTTCGTCTCCTGTATTCAGGACATCTTTCGGAGATTTTACACGCTTCTGGCTGATCTGAGAAATATGAACCAGTCCGGATAATCCATCATCCAGACGAATAAAAGCACCATAAGGCTGCAGGCTTTCCACGGTCCCTTTTACTACGCTGCCGATTTTTACATTGGCAATCTTTTCTTCCATTGCCTTCTTTTCTTTTTCTTTTAAGATTTCACGTGCAGACAAAACCAGACGGTTTTCGGCCTGGTTCACTTCAATCACTCGCACCTCAATATCTTTTAACAGATAAGTTTCCAGATCTTCAATATAGGATAAGGATAACCGGGATGCAGGAATAAAGCCGCGTAATCCTTCAACCATAGCGATTGCACCGCCATTTACGATTCCTTCGACTTTCACTGGGAGAATAGTTCCATTTTCCAGATAACTTTGAACGACATTCCAGGGATTTGCATCGTCAAAATGTTCTTCATAATCGGCCATCGTTTCTTCTGGTCTGTTCTCTTCTTGCTGTAATAATTCTTCACTCATTTTGATAGTCCTTTCTCATAACCGTATTCTATGTGTTCCCACATACTATTAGTAGTATAGCATGAAATACTGGGATTGTTCAAAGAAAAAAGCAAAGTTAAGGGATTTTTTAGTTGACTGTACCGGGAAAAAATGGCAAGCTTACATATATAAGATGCCGCAGAATAAGGATGAGGCTTTTGCAGGGAGTGAAGATATGGATAAAAAGGCAAAAAAAGTATATGTGATTGGACATAAAAATCCAGATACGGATTCTATCTGTTCAGCAATCGCTTATGCAAATCTGAAACGTGAGATTACAGGAAGGGAGTATACTGCAAAACGTGCAGGACAGATTAATGAAGAGACGCAGTATGTACTTCATAAATTTCATGTGGATGCGCCCAGACTTCTGACAAATGTCAAGTTGCAGGTTAAGGATATGGATATCCATAAGATAAAAGGAGTGGAGCCGGGCGTTTCTATAAAAGAAACGTGGGAGCTAATGAAAAAACAATCTGTAAAGACGATACCGGTTTTAAAAGAAGGTGAACTTGTAGGGTTGATTTCCACTGGGGATATTGCCAAATCCTATATGGATGTGTATGACAATAAGATTTTGGCAAATGCGCGGACACAGTATAGGAATATTATCCAGACGTTAGATGGGGAACTTCTTACAGGAAATGAGCATGGATATTTTGTAAAAGGGAAGGTGGCAGTAGGAGCTTCCAGTACGGATATGATGGAGGAGTTTATCCAGAAAGATGATTTGGTAATTCTGGGGAACCGTTATGAATCCCAGGCATGTGCGGTGGATATTGATGCAAGCTGTTTGGTAGTGTGTCAGAATGCACAAGTATCCGATGAGTTGATACGTAAAGCAGAAGAGCAGAGTATTGTGATTATACGTACACCTCATGATACCTTTACTGCTGCAAGGCTGATCAATCAGAGTATTCCGGTCAAATATTTTATGAGTAAAGGACCATTGACCGTTTTCCATATGGATGATTATGTAGATGATATTAAAGAACAGATGACTAAGAAGAAGTTTCGTGATTTTCCTATTCTGGATCGACACGGTAATTTTAAGGGATTCATCTCCAGACGGCGTTTTATGGATGTAAGTAAGAAGCAGGTTATCTTAGTGGATCACAATGAGCGGTCCCAGGCAGTAGATGGTATTGAGGAAGCTGAAATTCTGGAGATTATCGATCACCATAGACTTGGAAATATTGAGACGATAGGACCTGTGTTCTTTCGGAATCAGCCGGTAGGCTGTACAGCTACGATAGTGGGCCAGATGTATGAAGAGAATGGTGTAGAATTGACTCCTGTTATGGCAGGGCTTCTTGCATCAGCAATTATATCAGACACTTTATTGTTCCGTTCTCCTACTTGCACTTTGGTAGATCAGAAAATGGCGGAAAAGCTGGCGAACATTGCAGGTATTAATTTAGATGAGATGGCAGCGGAAATGTTTCATGCGGGAAGCAGCCTGAAAGGAAAAAGCCCTCAGGAAATCTGTTTTCAGGATTTCAAACAGTTTAACGTTAATGATAAAGTATTTGGAGTAGGACAAATCAACTCTATGAACAAAGAAGAGTTACAGGAAATCAGAGGAAAACTCTTAAAATATCTGGAAGAGGCCAGGGAGGAGCAGAAGCTGAATATGGTATATTTCATGCTGACGGATATTCTGGATGAATCTACAGAATTACTTTGTAGCGGACATGGATCCAGGGAGCCTATTATTGAGGCTTTTGAACTCCCGGAGGACGCCGATCCTATTATCCTTAAAGGAGTTGTCTCCAGAAAGAAACAGTTAATCCCTGCTCTTGCAGGAGCGTTGCAGCAGTAGAACAGCAAAAGGAAGGCAAGAATATGAAAAAAGAAATATGGAAGGCAGGTAATATGGTTTATCCTCTTCCGGCAGTGATGGTAAGTGCAGCCGACAAGGCAGGGGAAAAGAACATATTCACAGTAGCCTGGACAGGGACCATATGTACTAATCCAGCCATGGTATATATATCTGTAAGGCCGGAAAGGTATAGTTATTCTCTTATAAAAGATAGCGGAGAGTTTGTTATTAATCTTACGACAGAGAAACTTTTGTATGCAGCAGATTGGTGTGGAGTGAAATCCGGCAGAGATGTAGACAAATGGAAGGAAATGCATCTTACGCCAGGAAAGGCAGATAAACTTTCCTACGCTCCGGTAATTGAAGAAGCACCGGTCAATATTGAGTGTTCCGTTACTGAAATGAAAGAGCTGGGAAGTCATCATATGTTTTTGGCCAAAGTAGAGGCGGTGCAGGTAGATCCCAGGTATATGGATGAGAAAGGGAAATTTCATTTGAATAATTCTGGACTTATTGCTTATTCTCATGGTGAGTACCTGGAACTTGGCAATAAAAGAGGTAGCTTTGGATATAGCGTAAAAAAGGAAAAAAGAAAAAAAAGACGTCCGGTCAGATGACCGGACATTTTTTATGGAAGTTGTTTCAATTTTTTACTATAGATTCGTTTCAAAAGGCCAGTACACATAAAGAAAGAAACAACTTCTGCAATAGGAATTGCCCACCAGACCATGGAGAGTCCGAAAAGGACAGAAAGTATGTATGCCACCGGGAGGATTACAACCAACTGTCTTGCAGCAGAGACAATCAGGCTGTAAATACCATTTCCAAGGGCTTGAAATAAAGAACTTACAATAATATTATATCCGGCAAACAGGAAACTGACAGAAATGATGCGTAGTGCCGGTACGCCAATTGACAACATATTGGCAGAAGCATCAAAGAAATTTCTAAGGAAAAATCCGGTCGTTGTCTGAAATAAAAGAAATCCGATGAGCATAATACAAACTGCAATCAGAATACTTAATTTCAGAGTATGTGTGATTCTTTTGCGATTTCTTGCGCCATAATTGTAAGCAATAATTGGTATCATTGCATTGTTTAATCCAAAGACCGGCATAAAAATAAAACTCTGCAATTTGAAATATACTCCGAATACGGCGGCAGCAGTAGAAGAAAACATCAGAAGAATTTTATTCATTCCGAATGTCATGACAGAGCCAATGGCCTGCATGATTATGGAAGGAATACCGACTTCATAAATGAGAACAATGGTTCTTGCATGAGGGCGGAAACCTTTCATGTTAAGATTGATTTCATGATTTTTCTTCAAATTAAATACAAATGACATGCAGACGGCAACCAGCTGTCCGACAACGGTAGCTACAGCAGCTCCCATTACTTCCATGCGTGGAAACCCGAAATATCCGAAAATTAAAATGGGATCCAAGATGATATTGATGATTGCCCCAGTTCCCTGTGTAATCATATTGTAGATTGTTTTTCCAGTTGACTGCATGAGACGTTCAAAAGTAATCTGCATAAAGACTCCGACAGAGAGAATACAGATGACGGTCATGTACTGTGTTCCATATCTGATGATTGTAGTATTGTCTGTTTGAAGCCGGAAGAACATACCAGATGCGAAAATACCGATCAGAGCAAAAACGATAGAACTCATCAGTCCAAGAAAAATACCATTTTTTGCAGCGAGATTTGCATTTTTAAAATTTTTCTCTCCTAAGCTGCGGGAAAGAAGGGCATTGATTCCGACTCCTGTACCGGCAGCTACCGCAATCATAAGATTTTGAACAGGAAAGACAAGAGATACGGCTGTAAGGGCATCTTCGCTTAACTGAGCCACAAACATACTGTCCACTATATTATAAAGTGCCTGAACAAGCATGGATATCATCATTGGCAGAGACATAGTAATAAGAAGACGTGGAATAGGAAGAATCCCCATCTTGTTTTCTTCTGCTTGAGTAGACGACATATTGTTTTCCTCCTTTTACATGAAAAAGTGCGGGAAATTCCCGCCTTATTTTGTCCACGGTAAAGTATATCATTGCTGTATTTATAATGCAATAAAATCATATATATATTGCGAAAAGGATCTTGGACGGCAGGTAAGCTTGAAGAAAAAGAGAAGAATTTTTATGTTTTATATGGGATTTATACTGGCGGTGATATCGTTTCCTACGTGGGTGGAAAAGCAAGAATACAGACAGTATGAGAGCGGTGAAGAAGTGAGCGAGGCCCTGAAATATGTGGCTAATGACATGGCAGGAGTGCACAGAACAAGCAAAACAGAAACAGGAGAAGCAAAGAAGGAAGAGGAGGATAGAAAAAAGATTGCGTTGACGTTTGATGATGGCCCTAATTCTAAGTGGACCGCTATCCTTCTTGATGGACTGAAGGAAAGGGACACAAAAGCTACCTTTTTTCTTATTGGCAGTTCTGCAGAAGAAAATCCTGAACTTGTAAAAAGGATTCATGAAGAAGGGCATTTAATTGGAAATCATACGTATCATCATGTTAGTTTGGAAGAGGGAGATCAACAAGAAGCGGAGGAGGAGATTGCCAGAACGGATCGGATTATTTATGAGATTACCGGAGAGCATACAGCGTATGTACGACCGCCATTTGGATTGTGGAGGGAAGGGCTGGAGCAAAAAATGCAGATCCTTCCGGTTACGTGGAATATTGATCCATTGGACTGGCAAAGTGAAGACACTGGAGAAATTGTACAGAAGGTAGTGACGGAAGCGAAAGAAGGTGCTATTATTTTATTACATGACTGTTACGAATCCTCCGTTCTGGCGGCGTTGGAGATTGTAGATATCCTGACACAAAAGGGGTATGTATTTGTGACAGTAGATGAAATTTTGATGGATTAAAAGAGGGAAATATGATAGATGAATTTTCAAGAACGGAACTTTTGATCGGCCGGGAGAAATTCAGGCGGATCCAGGAGGCTGTAATTATGGTATTTGGTGTGGGGGGAGTAGGCTCCCACTGCATTGAAGCGCTGGCAAGAGCCGGAGTAGGAAAATTGATTCTGGTGGATAATGATAAAGTTTCCATTACAAATATTAACAGACAATCGATTGCCTTCCATAGTACGGTGGGAGAATATAAGACTCATGTTATGAAAAGGAAAATACATGATATCTGTCCTGAAATAGAAGTGGACACTTATGAAACTTTTGTGCTTCCGGATAACATGGACGCTATTCTTGAAAACAGACCAGATTATATTGTGGATGCCATTGATACGGTGACTGCAAAACTGGCATTAGTAAAAAAGGCCAAGGAACGGGAAATTCCTATTATAAGCAGTATGGGAACGGGAAATAAGCTGCATGGGGAGCTGTTTGAGATAGAAGATATCAGCAGGACATCTGTATGTCCGCTTTGTAAGGTGATGCGGCGTGAGCTGAAAAAGATGGGGATCAGTCATTTGAAAGTATTGTATTCCAAGGAAAAGCCCTTAAAGGTAGATTATGATGCTACAGGCGAAGACCTGGGGAGAAAGCGAAGTCTGCCAGGCAGTATTTCTTTTGTCCCTCCGGTTGCAGGTCTGTTGATTGCCGGTGAAGTGATCCGTGATATTGCTGAAATATGATTAGGATATGATACAAGAAGAGGAGCGGATAAGATGGATTTATTTGAATATGTAAGAGAACAGAATATGGAAAAAGAGGCTCCGCTGGCATCCAGGCTTCGTCCGGTTACGCTGGAGGAAGTAGTAGGTCAGCAGCATATTCTGGGCAGGGACAAATTACTGTATCGGGCAATTAAAGCAGATAAGCTAAGCTCTGTTATTTTTTATGGGCCTCCGGGAACGGGAAAAACAACACTTGCAAAAGTTATCGCCCATACAACGAGTGCGGAATTTACCCAGATTAACGCTACCGTAGCAGGAAAGAAAGATATGGAGGCGGTGGTGGAAAAAGCGAAACAGCTTCGGGGAATGTACAGGAAAAGAACCATACTTTTTGTGGATGAGATTCATCGTTTTAATAAGGGGCAGCAAGATTATCTTCTTCCTTTTGTAGAGGATGGAACGATTATTCTGATTGGTGCCACAACAGAGAACCCCTATTTTGAGGTAAATGGGGCTTTGATTTCCAGATCCAGCATTTTTGAACTTTACCCTCTGGAAAAAGAGGATATTAAGACTCTTATCAAAAGAGCTGTTTATGATAAAGAAAAAGGAATGGGAAGTTACGGTGCTGAAATTGAGGAAGATGCCCTGGAATTTCTGGCAGATGTATCTGGCGGTGATGCAAGAAATGCACTGAATGCAGTAGAGCTTGGTATACTTACTACGGAAAGGAGTCAGGATGGGAAAATTCATCTGACCCTTGAAGTAGCTTCTGAATGTATTCAAAAAAGAGTGGTGCGTTATGATAAAACTGGGGATAACCATTATGATACGATATCTGCATTTATAAAAAGTATGCGGGGCTCCGATCCGGATGCAGCAGTCTACTATTTGGCAAAAATGCTTCGTGCAGGGGAAGATATTAAGTTTATTGCACGAAGAATCATGATTTGTGCATCTGAAGATGTTGGAAATGCGGATCCTATGGCGCTTACAGTTGCTGTCAGCGCAGCACAGGCAATAGAACGGATTGGGATGCCGGAAGCCCAGATTATTTTGTCACAGGCTGTTCTTTATGTGGCATCAGCGCCGAAAAGTAATTCAGCATGTAATGCAATTTTTGCTGCCTTGGAAAATGTAGATCAATATAAGACCACTGTACCGGCTCATCTTCAAGATGCTCATTACAAAGGGGCACAGAATCTGGGACGGGGCACCGGGTATAAGTATGCACATGATTATCCTGGCCATTATGTGAAACAACAATATTTGCCAGATGAAATTCAAGATGCCAGATTCTATGAACCGGGAGAACTAGGTTATGAAAAGGAGATTCGCGAGAGATTGAATCAACTTCGCAAGGAATAAAAAAATCCTGTTGAAGTGTTGCAAGCCTCTGCAGAAGAAAAAATTTTTTCTTCTGCAAAGGCTTTTTCTTATTTAATATCCCGTTTGTTAAAATTCCAAATGCCGATACAAGCTGGAATGACCAGAAAGCAGATGCCTACAGCCAGTGCCCGGAGCATGTCACTGTGATCCGGATTTTGCGCCAGTATATTCATATTCATGTCTGGAAGATATTGTGATAAAGAGACAGAGCGTCCCAGAAGTTTGTTTGAAGCCATTTCTGCCAGGGAAAAGAGCAAAGATGTAAACTCCAGAAAACAAATGTTAATAGCCAGTGCACCTCCGTTTTGCCGGATCAGGATGCTGAACATAACAAATAAGGAAGCATATGCGGCACCAAGAAGAAGCTCCAGCGTACCTTTTTTCAATGTTTGTACCCAGAAATCGGAGGAAATCTCTCCAAATCCCCATAGCCCCAAAGCAGTCAAAGTGGCAATTAATACAAATAAAAAAGTATAGAAGACGGATACCAGAATTGCTACTGACAACTTGGAAAGATAGATGGAGGACCTGCTGTAATTGCGTGAAGCAATATTTTTAATAGTGCCCTGATTGAATTCACTTCCTACAAAAAGAGACACCAGGACAGCCAGAATTAAGGTTGTATTTCCGGCAAAAAAGGTCATAAGCTGAGAAGAAGCGCTTAGTTGGTTATAGCTTGTAGGGATCCCCTCAGTAGAGACAGATAGTCCGGACTCCTCCATTGCAGTTTGTTGCTGTTCAATTTGGGTCTTGGTAGTCTCTCCGGCCAGCTTATAAGTAAAATCCAGTAAAAATATAGTTGCTGCGGCTAAAAGGATGGTAAGGATAAGACAGATCCAGAAATATTTGGATTTTTTTAATTTATAAAGATCACATTTTATAAGATTTTTCATTTTCTATTCCTCCGATTCTGCTTAAAAAGTAATCTTCCAGATCTAAATCCTGTTGGCCATTTTTGGTACAACGGCGCCAGAGATCTTCTTCTGTAAATTCTTCAATTAATTTTCCGTGATGGATGATACCGTATCTTGTGGCAAATTTCGACAGTTCTCCAAGAATATGACTGGAGACGAGCACAGTAATGTGCTGTTCCTGATTTAACTTTAAAATTAATTCACGTACTTCTTTCATTCCTTCTGGATCGAGTCCATTTGTAGGCTCATCCAGAATAAGAAATTTCGGATGACCTATAAGGGCAATGGCGATGGCAAGGCGCTGTTTCATGCCAAGGGAAAAGTGTCTGCATTTTTTCTTCCCTGTATTTGGAAGGCCAACCAGATCTAAAAGTTCCTGCAGATGCTTCATATCATGGATTCCTTGAAGTTTTGCAAAAGCAATCAGATTTTCTATGGCAGTCATACCTGGATAGAAAGCGGGAGATTCAATGACTGTTCCTACATTAGCACGGCCCTCACGAAGATTACTGCTGTCAAAGAGCCGTATGCTGCCGCTGCTTGGAGTTGCAAGGCCTGCTGCCATGCGGATAAAAGTAGTTTTACCGGCTCCATTTTTTCCAATAAAGCCGTAAATGTCTCCTTCGTGAATGGTCATTGATACTTGGTCTACGACGGCACGATGTCCATAACATTTTGTCAAATGTCTCGTCTGAAGAATAGCATTGCTCATTTTATATTCCTCCTATTTGTACTTGTGTATTATTAATGTAATACAATAATATAGTAATACAAATGGAAAGTCAATATTTTTTTACTTGAGTTTTTAATAAGGGAAAGGTAAACTATTTATAGAATATGTTGAAGCAGTTTCAGGAGGAATAAGAAATGAAAATTTATGACACTGTTAAAAAAGAAGAAATCGAAATAGGCGATTACAAAGATCTGATTAAGATCATGCAGGACGGAAGACAGGTGGATCTTTATTTGAAAGAAAAGAAGTCTGATGAAGATGGGTATCTTACCTGGGACGTAGAGCATTGGTCCAGCATTGAGCCCAAGAGATTTATCCGTTGCTACTCTCTGGAGGGAAGAGTCCTGGGGGAATCTACCGGGCATAATATTTATGATCTTGAAAACGAATTTAAACCGGCAGAGGCAGAAAAGATAGAATTGAGCTAAGAAAAAGACCCCGCAAATTCAGCATTTGATTTGCGGGGTCTTACCTGTCATATTTAGTACCTGCTTCATATCTTCCGGAAGCGGGGCAGTAAATTCCATATATTTTCCAGTGATTGGATGGGAGAACGACAGCCGGTAAGAGTGAAGCGCCTGCCGGCTTATATCTTTCATATCCGGGTTGTAAAGGTAATCTCCAATGAGAGGATACCCGAGATATTGCATATGTACTCTGATCTGATGAGTGCGGCCGGTTTCCAGCTTAAGAGCTACTAAAGTATGATTTCCATATACTCCAACCGTACGGTAATGGGTAACAGCATTTTCTCCATGTTCAAAGTCTACCATTCGTTCAATAATAGAAGTACCTTTACGGGCAAGGGGAGCACGTATGGTCCCGCAAGGAGGATTTACTTGTCCACTGGCGATAGCCAGATATTCACGGCACAGAAGTTTTTGACTTACCATGGTAGACAGGATACCTGCGCTTACAAGATGCTTTGCTACAACAGTAAGTCCGGAAGTGTCCCGGTCCAGTCGATTGCAGCAACGGAAAATAAAAGGCTTCCCCTGGCTTTGATAATACCAGGCAAGGGCATTCGCCATAGAGTTGGTATAATTATTCATAGAAGGATGAATAGGCATTCCGGCCGGTTTGTTGATAACAATTATATCCTCATCTTCATATATAATGTCTAATGGAAGAGGAATGGGCGGAATTTTTTCTGAAGATTTTTCTTCGCAGATGTGCACGGACAGAAGGTCTCCTTCTTTGAGTTGCTGGCGCATATAATAATGAATTCCGTTTACCTGTATGCTTTTTGGCATTCTCTTGATAATAGAGAGGTTTTGCCGGGAGTATCCTTTTCTTTTTAAAAATTGCTCTATCCTTAGGCCGTCGGCGTCTTTCTCTATTTTATATTCTATGATTCGATTCATATACTTCTCCTGTTTTTCTTTGCTGAAACAGAGTATATCATGTAAAAAATAAAAAATCTATAAATCCTGTTGACAAATAAAATTCATAGTGATACATTAATAACCGTAGAGATTAGCACTCGGATTAATTGAGTGCTAACAAGATAAAAGGAGGCAGTTAGGATGCAGAGTATAGAAGGACTGGGTGAAAGAAAACTGAAAATTCTTCATGCAATCATCCAGACCTATCTGGAGACAGGTGAGCCGGTAGGATCCAGAACCATATCTAAGTATACCGATTTGAATTTAAGTTCTGCAACAATCCGAAATGAGATGGCTGATCTGGAAGAACTGGGATATATCCTGCAGCCTCATACATCCGCTGGAAGGATTCCTTCCGATAAAGGATACCGCTTATATGTAGATATGCTCATGGAAGAAAAGGAGCAGGAACTGAATGAAATGCAGGAGCAGATGTTGCAGAAAGCCGATAAAATGGATCAGCTTCTGAAACAGGCTGCACAAGTTCTGGCAGCAAATACAAATTATGCCACAATGGTTTCTACTCCAAGAAACAGTGCCAACAGGCTGAGATTTATTCAGCTTTCTCAAGTAGATGAAGAGCAGCTCATAGCAGTCATTGTACTTGGGGGAAATGTAATCAAAAACAAAATTATTAATGTAGGAGAACCCCTTGGAAATGAAAATCTTCTGAAACTGAATATGCTGTTAAATACATCATTGAATGGTATGTCTATTGAAGAAATCAACCTGGGACTGATTGCAAGGCTGAAAGAGCAGGCAGGAATTCACAGTGAAGTGATAAGTGATGTGCTTGACGCTGTAGCAGATGCCATACAGATTGATGAAGATATGCAGATTTATACGAGCGGGGCTACAAATATTTTTAAATATCCGGAGCTTAGTGATAAGCAAAGTGCGCAGGAGATAATCAGTGCCTTTGAAGAAAAGCAGCAATTGACAGAGCTGGTTACTCAAACCCTTTCCCAAGAGGATAATACCGGAATTCAAGTATATATTGGAGATGAAACGCCGGTACAGACAATGAAAGACTGCAGTGTTGTAACGGCTACTTATGAATTGGGAGATGGTATGCGGGGGACGATAGGCATTATCGGACCAAAGCGAATGGATTATGAACATGTATTAAAATCGCTGAAACGCCTTCAAGGAGAGCTGGATGCGATGTTTCATAAGAAAGAATAAGAAAGGTGGATGAACCCTTGGAAGAAAATAAAAAAGAGACAGGGCAGGAAAAGAGCCAGGAAGAAATGGTAAAAGAAGCTGTGGAAGAAGCGAAGAAGGCGGCAGCTGATCAGGAAACTGTGGAAACAGCCGCAGAAGAGACAGAAGAAACTGTGGAAGAAAGTGAAGAAGCAAGTACTGAAGAAACACAGCAAGAGAAAGCAGAAGATAAAAAACTTTTTGGCAGAAAGAATAAAAAAGATAAAAAAGATGAAAAAATAGAAGAGCTTACAGATAAGCTGACTAGACAAATGGCTGAGTTTGATAACTTCCGCAAACGTACAGAAAAAGAGAAATCTCAGATGTATGAAGTTGGAGCGAAAGATATCATAGAGAAGATCCTTCCGGTTGTTGATAACTTTGAGCGAGGACTCGCAGCTGTAGCCGAGGAGGATAAAGAACATCCGTTTATGCAGGGTATGGATAAAGTATATAAACAGCTGATGACCACACTGGATGAGATTGGTGTAAAACCGATTGAGGCAGTTGGTCAGGAATTTAACCCTGATTTTCACAATGCAGTAATGCATGTGGAGGATGAAAACTTTGGCGAGAATATAATAGCTGAAGAATTTCAAAAAGGTTATACTTACCGTGACAGTGTAGTAAGACACAGCATGGTAAAGGTAGCAAACTAACAGGCAAACAATCAAATTTTCATAAAACAGGAGGAATAGATCATGGGAAAAATCATTGGTATTGACTTAGGTACAACAAACAGCTGTGTAGCCGTAATGGAAGGTGGACAGCCGGTAGTTATTGCAAATACAGAAGGTGCAAGAACAACACCATCTGTTGTGGCATTTACAAAAACTGGCGAAAGACTTGTCGGTGAGCCGGCAAAACGTCAGGCAGTTACAAATGCAGAAAAAACAATTTCCTCTATCAAGAGAGAAATGGGAACAGACTATAAAGTAGAGATTGATGGGAAAAAATATTCTCCACAGGAGATTTCAGCAATGATTCTCCAGAAATTGAAAGGAGATGCGGAAGGATACCTTGGTGAGAAGGTTACAGAGGCAGTTATTACTGTTCCTGCTTATTTCAATGATGCACAGCGTCAGGCAACAAAAGATGCTGGTAAGATTGCAGGACTGGATGTAAAACGTATCATCAATGAGCCTACAGCAGCAGCTCTTGCTTATGGACTTGACAATGAGAAAGAGCAGAAGATTATGGTATACGATCTTGGTGGTGGAACATTCGACGTTTCTGTTATTGAAATTGGTGATGGTGTAATAGAAGTACTGTCAACAGCAGGAAATAACAGACTTGGTGGCGATGATTTCGACCAGAAGATTACAGATTATATGATTTCAGAGTTTAAGAGAATGGAAGGCGTTGACTTATCATCAGATAAGATGGCTCTCCAGAGACTGAAAGAAGCAGCAGAGAAAGCAAAGAAAGAATTGTCTTCTGCTACAACAACAAATATTAACCTTCCGTTCATTACTGCAACAGCAGAAGGACCGAAGCATTTTGATATGAACCTTACAAGAGCAAAATTTGACGAGCTGACACATGATCTGGTAGAAAAGACAGCAGAGCCTGTACAAAGAGCACTTTCTGATGCAGGTATTACAGCTTCTGAACTTGGTCAGGTACTGCTTGTAGGTGGTTCTACACGTATCCCGGCTGTACAGGATAAAGTAAAACAGCTGACAGGAAAAGAACCAAGCAAATCTTTGAATCCGGATGAATGTGTTGCACTGGGTGCTTCTGTACAGGGTGGTAAGTTGGCAGGAGATGCCGGTGCAGGAGATATCCTTCTTCTGGATGTTACACCGCTTTCTCTGTCCATTGAAACAATGGGAGGAGTTGCAACAAGACTGATTGAAAGAAATACTACAATTCCTACAAAGAAGAGCCAGATCTTCTCAACAGCTGCAGATAATCAGACAGCAGTAGATATTAATGTCGTACAGGGCGAGAGACAGTTCGCTAGAGACAATAAGTCACTGGGACAGTTCAGACTGGATGGAATTCCGCCGGCACCACGTGGAATCCCGCAGATCGAAGTTACATTTGACATCGATGCAAATGGTATTGTAAATGTATCTGCAAAAGATCTTGGAACAGGAAAAGAGCAGCATATTACAATTACTGCAGGATCTAACATGTCAGACGAAGATATTGAAAAAGCTGTAAAAGAAGCAGCAGCATTTGAAGCACAGGATAAAAAACGTAAAGAAGGAATTGATACAAAGAATGATGCAGATGCATTTGTATTCCAGACAGAGAAAGCTTTGGAGGAAGTAGGAGATAAGATTGATGCTTCAGAAAAAGCATCCGTAGAAGCAGACTGCAAAGCACTGAAAGAGCTGCTGGAAAAAGTAAATATGGAAGACATTACAGATGCCCAGATTGCAGAGATTAAGGCAGGAAAAGAGAAACTGATGGAGAGTGCACAGAAAGTATTTGCCAAGATGTATGAGCAGGCAGGTGCTGGAGCAAATGCTGGGGCACAGGGTGCAGGCCCGAATCCGGGAGCAGAGGCAGGTCCGTCTCCGGAAGGATTTAACGGTGATGATGTAGTTGATGGAGACTACAAAGAGGTCTAAGAACAGGTAAGTAGCCAGGATAAAGGCCTAATAGAAAGAGTTCTGCGGAACCCAGAGCAGGCTTCGGGCTTAAAAGCCCGAGGCAGAACTGGGCCCCGCAGAACTTTGTATGCAGGCAAAAGCTTGCTGCCTTCACATGAAAAAAACGAAAGGTGATAGAAAATGGCAGAATCAAAAAGAGATTACTATGAAGTGCTGGGCGTTAGCAAAGATGCCGACGAGGCTACTCTGAAAAAAGCATACAGGCAGGTGGCAAAGAAATACCATCCAGATATGAATCCAGGGGATAAAGAGGCGGAGAAAAAATTTAAAGAAGCATCTGAAGCCTATGCTATTTTGAGCGACCCGGATAAACGCCGCCAGTACGATCAATTCGGACACGCAGCGTTTGAGGGTGGAGCAGGCGGAGCAGGCGGCTTCGGTGGCTTTGATTTTAACGGCGCAGATTTCAGTGACATTTTTGGTGATATTTTTGGCGACCTGTTTGGCGGAGGAAGGCGTTCCGGCCGTGCAAACCAGGGACCAATGAAAGGAATGAATATTCGTAAAAGTGTCCGTATTACTTTTGAAGAAGCAGTATTTGGCTGTGAGAAAGAGCTGGATGTTGTTTTAAAAGATCCCTGTCCAAAGTGCAACGGAACAGGGGCAAAGCCGGGAACCTCTCCTGAAACTTGTCCGAAATGTGGCGGTAAAGGTCAGGTTGTATATACCCAGCAGTCTTTCTTTGGCACTGTTCAAAATGTCCAGACTTGTCCGGAGTGCCATGGAAGTGGTAAAATTATCCGTGAAAAATGTTCAGACTGCGGCGGATCTGGTTATATTTCCAGTAAAAAGAAAATATCTGTATCGATTCCGGCAGGAATTGATAATGGGCAGAGCGTAAGAATTCGCGAAAAAGGAGAACCGGGAGTCAATGGAGGTCCGCGAGGAGATCTTCTTGTTGAGGTTATCGTTTCCCGTCATCCTATTTTCCAGAGACAGGATATGCACATTTTCTCTACAGCACCTATTTCATTCGCACAGGCTGCACTTGGAGGTGATGTGCGGATTAAGACAGTAGATGGAGATGTTATTTATACGGTAAAACCAGGAACGAAAACAGATACGAAAGTGCGCCTTCGCGGTAAAGGTGTTCCATCTGTCCGCAATTCACAGGTGCGAGGAGATCACTATGTGACTCTTGTTATCCAGACGCCGGAACGTTTAAGTAATGAAGCAAAAGAAGCTTTGAAAAAATTTGATGCCCTTACAGGAAATACATTAAATCAGTCCCCGGAGGAGTTGGAATCTTCTAAAAAAGGGAAAAAGAAAGGGTTTATGGATAAAATGAAAGAGGCCTTTGATGATTAATCATCAGGGCCTTTTTTAGGAAAAAGAAAAGATTATTTTCGTAGTGTAAAAGTCTGGAAACATAGACGAAAATATTATATGATAAGTAAAATAGATAAAATACGATCTTTGGTGTTCTGAGTTCTTAATAAGGTTATGGACTGCCAGAGACGACGACAATAAGGAGGAAAGATATGGATAAGAAGTATGATGTTGTGGCATTGGGAGAGCTTTTGATCGATTTCACTGAAAACGGCGAGAGTGGACAGGGAAATCCTCTGATGGAGGCAAACCCGGGAGGTGCCCCCTGTAATGTTCTGGCTATGCTTAATAAATTGGGAAAAAAGACGGCATTTATTGGAAAAGTTGGAAAAGATCAGTTTGGAACTATGTTGAAAGGCGTAGTGGAGGAAAGCGGGACAGATGTTAGCAACCTTATGATGGATGATGAAGTTCACACAACACTTGCTTTCGTTCATACCTTTCCGGATGGGGACAGAGAATTTTCTTTCTATCGAAACCCGGGAGCGGATATGATGCTGAAAAAAGAAGAAGTTAACCCTGAAATTATAAAAGCTGCAAAGATTTTCCATTTTGGAACATTGTCTTCTACTCATCCGGAAGTACGGGAGGCAACAAGATATGCTATCGATGTGGCAAAAGAGAATGGTCTCATGGTATCCTTTGATCCTAATTTAAGAGAACCTTTGTGGGCAAGTCTGGAGGATGCAAGAAAAGAAATTGAATATGGACTTGGAAAGTGTGATATTCTCAAAATATCTGATAATGAAATGGAATTTATGACCGGAACAGACGATTATAACAAAGGTGTGGAAATGTTAAGAGAAAGCTATAACATTCCATTGATTTTTGTTACGCTGGGTAAAGAAGGAAGCCGGGCATACTATAAAGATATGATTGTAGAAGTAGCTCCATTCCTTAGAAAGGATACGATTGAAACTACAGGAGCAGGGGATACGTTTGAGGCATGTGCTTTAAATTATGTGCTGGAGCATGGACTTGATGATCTGACAGAAGAAAATTTGACAGAACTTCTTCGTTTTGCTAATGCAGGAGCGTCAATCATTACAAGCCGTAAAGGTGCTTTGAAAGTAATGCCGGAAAAAGAAGAGATAGAAAAGGTCCTGGGCTTATAAGCCCAGGACTTTTTGGCTATGAATGTGAGGCTGCAAGGACAACTACGGAACGTTCTCCAATCAGGAAATGGTCAGAAGTCAGTCGAGGAAGAGGATTGTGGAAGAGGATATGTTCAATATCACCGGTATTGACAGCAAAGTGCCAAAAGAGACCATCTGGAAGTGAAGGGACTTTTACTTCATGCGCCATCCAGTGTACGTTAATGGCAAGAAAGATGATATCATCTCGGCAGGTATCGGTGTCATATCCGGCAAATAGAATCCCTACCACACCAGTTCCATCCTGGGTAGGCGCCTGCCAGCAGGTTTCGGAGTGAAAACTGATATCAGGCAGTTGATAGCGGCAGCTTTTGCCAGAACCGCGAAGAACAGGATGGCTTTTTCGAAAGTGGATCATATACTGGAAAAAGTGGAATATATCCTGATGTTTTTGGAGGAATCGCCAGTCAAGCCATGAGATTTCGTTGTCCTGACAATATGGATTATTGTTGCCAAACTGTGTATTGCAAAACTCATCCCCTGCAAAAAACATAGGAGTTCCACGGCTGCACATTAGTACAGTGAAGGCATTTCGTATCATTTTCATGCGAAGGGATAGGATATTCGGATCATCGGTATCCCCTTCCGTTCCACAGTTCCAGCTTCGATTGTCATTGGCACCATCTGTATTGCCCCAGCCATTTGCCTCATTGTGTTTCTCGTTATAGGAGTAAAGATCATAGAGGGTAAATCCGTCATGACAGGTAAGAAAGTTGACAGACGCGTGAGTGCCTCTGATTTTAGGATCATAAATGTCGGGTGAACCGGCGATTCGAAGCAGGGCAGCTGTTGTAAAAGAAAGATCTCCTTTTAAAAAACTTCGTATATCATCTCTATAACGTCCATTCCATTCGCTCCATCTTTTGAAAGAAGGAAAGTTACCTACCTGATAAAGTCCTCCGGCATCCCAGGCTTCAGCAATCAGTTTCGTATTTCCCAGCAGAGGATCAAAGGCAAGACTTTTCAGAAGAGGGGGATGTTCCATGGGAGTTCCATCTTCATTTCGTCCCAGAATAGAGGCCAGGTCAAATCGGGAGCCATCAATTCGATAGGGAGTTACCCAGTATCTGAGACAATTTTGAATCATCTGTTGAACGACGGGATGATTGCAGTTCATAGTGTTGCCACATCCGCTGAAATTGTAATAACAGCCTTCAGGAGTAAGCATATAATAAATATTGTTGTCAAAGCCTTTAAAAGAAAAGACAGGGCCATTTTCGTTACCCTCAGCTGTATGATTGAAAACAACGTCCAAGATGATTTCTATCCCATTGTCATGAAGTTCCTTTACCAGCTCTTTTAGTTCCAGGCCTTCCTGATTGTATTCAAGATCAGAGGCGTAACTTGTGTTGGGGGCATAGAAACTTACCGTACTGTATCCCCAGTAATTTAGGAGCTGCTTTCCGTTTACAGTTCTTGCATCCATCAGTTCGTCAAACTCAAAGACGGGCATCAGTTCTACAGCATTAACACCGAGTTCTTTTAAATAGGGGATTTTTTCCCGAATACCTAGAAATGTGCCGGGGGCAGTTACATCCTCTGCCATTTTGGTAAATCCACGGACATGGAGTTCATAGATGATAAGATCTTCGATAGGTGTGCAAAGCTGCGGGGCCACACCCCAGTAGAAATTATTTTTTACAACCCGCGCCCGATATCCGTTTTTTTGCACTTTTTTCCCCCAGGTGCTCTGCCCGGTAATCGCTTTGGCATAAGGATCGATTAAAATATTATTTTTATCAAATAGCAGTCCTTTTTCGGGTTCATAGGGACCATCTAGTCGGAAGGCATATTCGAATTCCTCAACATCCAGATTAAATACAATCATAGAAAAAACATGCCCGATCCGGTAGTTGTCTGGAATAGGCAGAACAGCATATGGAGCATCCTCTTCTCTATGAAAAAGAAGAATTTCACAGGAAAGGGCATTTTGGGAATGTACAGTGAAACTGACGCCTCCGGGAATTGCCCATGCACCGAAGTATTCGTAGAGCCCCGGACGGACAGAAAAGCCATTGATTGTATCTAGTGGTTCCATATGCTGCGGCAGAGTTTCTTGGATCATAAATGCCTCCTTAATGTACTCAAAAATGTAAGTGACAATTTAATTATAGGGCAGGGGGGATTCTTACTACAAGAAAAAGTTAAAAAATAACTGGCGTTTCAGAGGGCTGATTGAATTGCTCTGCTTCTTATGCTACAATGCAAAAGACAGAAATTGTAGCGCAAGGGGGATTTTATATGAAAAATTTTGTACAGTATGCACCGACAGAGATTGTGTTTGGTAAAGGTACTGAAAATGAGATCGGTAGGCTTACTGCAAAATGGGGAGGCAGCAGAGTTCTGATTATTTACGGCGGCGGAAGCGTAAAAAGAAGCGGTCTTCTCAGTAAAGTGGAAGAGGAGCTTAAAAAGGAAAAGATTGCTTTTGAAGAACTGGGCGGCGTACAGCCTAATCCCCGCCTTAGTCTTGCACGAGAAGGGGTGCAAAAGGCGATAAACTTCCAGGCAGATCTGATTCTGGCTGTGGGAGGAGGAAGTGTGATCGACACGGCAAAGGCAGTAGCCATTGGAGCTGCCGATCCCGATACAGATATCTGGGAATTTTGGATGGGAGAAAAGCCGGTGACAAAGGCACTTCCGGTAGGGGTTATCCTGACCATATCAGCAGCAGGAAGTGAAACGAGTGATTCGGCAGTACTGACAAATGAAGAGATCGGGAAAAAAGCTGGAATCAGTACAGACTTTAATCGGCCCAAATTTGCCATTATGAATCCTGAACTTACTTATACTTTGCCCAAATACCAGCTGACGTGCGGAATTGTAGATATTATGATGCACACTATGGAGCGGTATTTTACACCAGTGGATGGGAATGTGCTGACCGATGAGATTGCGGAGGGACTTCTTCGTACTATGATCAGATTTGGAGCAAAAGCATATCAGGATCAGACAGACTACGATGCTATGAGTGAAATTATGTGGTGTGGAAGTATTTCCCATAATGATTTGACCGGATTGGGGCGTCCTAAGGATTTTGTCTGTCATAAACTGGGGCATGAGATTGGTGCCATGTTTGACGTAGCTCATGGTGCAACGCTGTCCGCTGTGTGGGGAAGCTGGGCTCGGTATGTATATCGGGTTGATATTTCCAGATTTGCACGCTATGGGAGAAATGTGTGGGGAATTGTGGAAGAAAATGATGAAATGGCAGCAGTCCAAGCGATTGAGAAAACAGAAGAATTTTTCCGGTCTCTGGATATGCCAGTATCCATAGGGCAGTTGGAAATTGGTGTGCAGCCGGATGATGTTCTTCGGAAATTTGCGGACAGTGCTACAAAAGGAGATACGATCCTGCTAGGTTCCTTTAAGCAAATAAATGCCCAGGATGCATATGAAATTTATAAGGCAGCCAATCATAACTAATCCGGGAATAGACTGGCATGGATTTTATAAAAGTGTTTTTGCACTGGTGCTTCCGCTGGCATTGCAGAATTTGATCAATGTAGGGGTGACAGCAGCGGATGTGATTATGTTGGGAAGAGTTGGAGAAAAAGTGCTCTCTGGCGCTTCTTTGGCAGGACAGATCCAGTTCATTATGACATTGATTTTTATGGGAATTACATCGGGAGCAACCGTGCTGACGGCACAGTATTGGGGAAAGCAGGATACAGAAACCATTGAAAAAGTGCTGGGTATGGGATTTGTGGCAGGAATTGGAACGGCATTTATTTTCGCTATGGCGGCACTGACGGTACCGGAAATGTTGATGAGGATTTATACTTCAGATATTCAAGTGATCAGCGAAGGTATAAAATACCTTAGGATCGTGGGGATTTCATATCTTTTCATGGCAGTGACTCAAGTTTATCTCAATATTATGCGAAGTATTGAAAGGGTAGCAGTAGCGACACTGATTTATCTGTTTTCCCTTCTTGTCAACATCGGAATCAATGCTCTTTTAATTTTTGGTCTTTGTGGTGCACCAAAATTGGGAATTGTAGGAGCGGCTATTGGTACTTTGTGTGCAAGAATTACAGAGACTGTGCTTGTTTTGAGCTATGCTCTTTTTAGAAACAAAATTGTAAGGATACGACTGTACTATTTGATTCATATTGACAAGGTTCTGCTGAAAGATTATATGGTTTATGCAATGCCGGTTGTGCTCAATGAGCTGATGTGGGGATTAGGCAGTTCAGCGAATACAGCAGTTATTGGTCACCTTGGCAGTGCAGCTGTCGCTGCAAATTCAGTAGCACAGGTGGCAAGGCAGCTGGCAACGGTTGTTGTATTTGGAATTTCTCATGCAGCAGCGATTTATTTGGGAAAGACCATAGGGCAGAGGAAGGAGGACTACGCGAAAGCATATGCCAAAAGATTTGCAGGGCTTAGTCTGGCGCTGGGAGCAGCAGGCGGGGTTATCATTTTAATTGCAGCTCCAATTGCCAATGCTAATTTAGCATTGTCTGGAGCCGCAAAGAGTTACCTTACTTTTATGTTTTTTGTCATGTCCTATTTTACGGTGGCACAGTCGTGGAATACTACAATGGTAGTGGGGATTTTCCGTTCCGGCGGTGATACAAAATTCGGTCTTATCATGGATGTAACAACAATGTGGGGGTGTTCCATTTTGCTTGGAGCAGCGGCAGCGTTTGTATTTCATGCCAGCGTGCCGGTAGTTTACGTGATTTTAATGAGTGATGAGCTGATAAAGGTTCCGATTACATTAAAAAGATATTTAAGTTACAAATGGCTGAGAAATGTAACAAGAGAAAAAGAAGAATTGAGAGGAAGATGAAAATGATATTTTTAGGGAAAGAAGAAATAGAAAAAATAATAGACCCGCAGGAAATGATGGATCAGATTGAAGAAGCATACCGTATTTTTGGAGCAGATGAATATTATATGCCTCCACGTCCAGTTATCGAACATGAGAATAAAACTTTAATCTATATGCCTTGTTACACAAAAGATGTCATCGGAACAAAAATGCTGACAATTTTTCCTGAGAATGCGAACCTGGGACTTCCATCTATTGATGGGCTTGTGATTCTGAATGATCAGGTAACAGGAGCGCCGCTTGCTGTACTGGATGGTCAGTCCGTGACTGCCTGGAGAACGGGGGCAGTAGGTGGTGTGGGAATGCGCCATCTTTCTAGAAAAGATGCTCATACCGTGGGAATTGTAGGGGCTGGTATGCAAGGATTCTATCAGGCAGTTTATGCATGTGCTGCAAGAGACATAAAAACAGTGTATATCTGGAACCGCACAGCCAGAGATTTGACAGATTATGTGCAGAGGCTGAAGAAGACTATTGATAATCCGGCAGTAGAAGTAGTACAATGTAAGACAGTGGAAGAATTAGTTAAGGCAAGTGATATCATCTGTACGACTACTTCTTCAAAGACCCCGGTATTGCCTGATGATAAAGCACTGCTGGAAGGGAAATGTATTATCGCTATTGGTTCTTATACACCGGAAATGCGAGAAATACCGGATGCAATATGGGATCTTGTAGATAATGTGTATATTGAGCTTCCTTATGCATGTGAGGAGAGCGGTGATTTAAGCACACCTCTGGCAGAGGGACGCCTTACTATGGATAAAGTAGTACTGATGGACAAGTTCCTGGCATCGGATGCAGATGAGGATGAAATTGCAAAGAAAACCACATATTTTAAATCTGTAGGCATGGGTCTGTTTGACGTTTGTGTCGCACAGAAATTATTAGAAAAAGCAAAGGAGAGATAAAAATGAAAGTTGTAGCAACAGAAAAAGCACCAAAAGCATTGGGACCATATTCACAGGGATATATTTACAACGGTGTATTTTACGCAGCAGGACAGATTGCCATTAATCCGGCTACAGATGCAATTGAGGCAGAGACAATTGAAGCGCAGACAGAGCAGGTTTGCAAAAATATCGGGGAACTTCTCAATGCAGCAGGAACCAGTTATGATAAAGTTATTAAAACGACATGCTTCCTGGCTGATATGGGTGATTTTGCTGCTTTCAATGAAGTGTATGCAAAATATTTTACATCCAAACCAGCAAGAAGCTGCGTGGCAGTAAAAACACTTCCTAAAAATGTTCTGTGCGAAGTTGAAGTAATCGCAGCAGTGGAAGAATAGAAAAGAGGTAAAAAATATGTCAGAACAGCAAAATGGTTGTTCCGCTTCCGATTGTGCCGGATGCGCACATGCGGATTCTTGTGGAAGCAAACCGCAGGATATGAGGGAACCGGCAAATCCGTTTTCACATATTAACAAGGTGATTGCGGTAGTCAGCGGAAAAGGCGGAGTTGGAAAATCCATGGTGACCGCCTCCCTTGCAAGAATGATGCGTCAGCAGGGATTTTCTGTAGGAATTCTGGATGCTGACATTACAGGTCCATCCATTCCTAAAATGTATGGTCTGCATGAAAAAGCAAAAGGCAGCGATCAAGGGATTTTCCCTTGTGAAGCAAAAGACGGAACAAGAATTATGTCCGTTAATTTACTTTTGGAAAATGAGTCAGATCCGGTAATCTGGAGAGGACCTGTCATTGCCGGAGTAGTAACACAGTTCTGGACCGATGTTATGTGGGGAGAGCTGGATTATCTATTTGTAGATATGCCCCCAGGAACCGGAGATGTGCCGCTTACAGTATTTCAGTCTCTTCCGGTAGATGGTATCGTTATTGTGACATCTCCACAGGATCTTGTACAGATGATTGTGGAGAAGGCTTATCATATGGCAGAAAAAATGAATATTCCTGTTTTGGGAATTGTAGAAAACTACAGCTATCTGGTATGTCCAGACTGCGGAAAGAAGATTTCCGTGTTTGGGGAAAGCCATATTGAGGAAGTGGCAGCAGGACTTGGTATACCGGTCCTTGGAAAGATGCCTATAGATGCAGGATTGGCAGAACTGGTGGAACAGGAAAGATTTTATGAAGCAGATAATCAATATCTGGAAGACGCAGTAAATAAAATTTAAATTGAGGGTGTCCCAAAAGTCATGAAATGACTTGAGGGATACCCTCTTCTTTTGTAAAAAAATAGAGAACGGTTACCACGCCGTTCTCCATTTCTACTTTATTATGTGATATAATAAAGTATGCCTACATTTAAAAATTATACTATGGATCAATTACAATTACCACTGTCTTTTGAAGATTTCATACCGGAAAATCATCTGGTGCGGGTCGTAAATACAATTGTGGACAGTTTGGATCTGACTCCACTCTACGACAGATACAAGCAGGGCGGCTGCCCTGCCTATCACCCACGGATGATGCTGAAGGTTATGATTTATTCTTATTCTCAGAAAACTTACTCTTCGCGTATGATAGCAAAAGCTCTTCGTGAAAATATCAACTTTATGTGGATTGCGGGAGGAAACAAACCGGATTTCCGTACGATCAATCGTTTCCGACTGCAAATGAAAGATATCATAGAAGATATTTTTTACGAAGTCGTTAAACTCCTGATCGATAAAAAATATATCAAGCTGCAGAATTACTTTTTAGATGGCACAAAGATTGAAGCCAATGCTAACAAGTATTCTTTTGTATGGAATCAATCTGTCCAGAATTATGACCGGAAACTGGATGCAAAGATAAAAAACCATCTCCGGCAGATTGACCGGATCGTAGCGGAGGAAAATCAGATTTATGTGGAAGAAGATCTGGAAGAGAACGGGGAGTATACTCGGATCACAGCAGAACAGGTAGCTGCTGTAGTGGAAAGTATCGACAGGAAGCTGGAGGAGGAACCGAACAATAAGCAGTTAAAGAAAAAAGTCAGAGAATTAAAAAAGGATATCCTGCCCAGGAAGCAGAAATATGAAGCATCTATAGAAACATTCGGAGGAAGAAACAGCTATTCCAAAACAGATCATGATGCTACCTTTATGCGGATGAAAGAAGACGCTATGTTAAACGGCCAGCTGAAACCGGGTTATAATATACAGATTGGTACAGAAAACCGGTATATCGTCGGCTTTACCATCCACCCAAATCCCACAGATACAAAGACCATGATTCCACATTTACAGCATATAAAGGAAAAGCTGGGGAAACTGCCGAAAAATATCATAGCAGACGCAGGATACGGAAGTGAAGAGAATTATGAATATCTGGAAGAAAATAATCTTGGAAGTTATGTGAAGTACAATAAGTTTCATTGGGAAAAGAAGCGAAAAAATCGGGAGAATCCCTATTTAGCGGAACATTTGCCTTATGATAAGGAAACAGACAGTTTCCTGTGCAGAAACGGGAAACACCTGGTCCATGTAGGAAACAGGAAATATGTGACGGAAGCGGGTTACGAGACCAGAAGGGATTATTACCGGTGTGAAGATTGCAGCGAATGCTCCTATGCGGAAGAGTGCAAAAAAACAGAAAAAGCAAAAACCTTACGATTTTCGCACCGCTTGAATGAATTAAAGAAAAAAGCGAATGAAAACCTTTGTTCTGAAATCGGCCTGAAACTACGCTCCCAGAGAGTCGTGGAAGTGGAACAGACCTTTGGACGGATCAAAGGCTGTTGGTCGTTTCGGCGTTTTTTGCTTCGTGGGAAAGAAAAAGTAAAAATAGAATGGGGACTGCTATCTATCGCCCATAATATCACAAAACTGGCATTGGAGGGGTAATCTCCAGTGCCAGTTTTGTGATAATTGAAAATTTTTTGTTGAAAGAAAGAGGATGCCCCTTTCCTTTGAATCTAAAATTCATAGTTTTGGGACACCCTCAAATTGCGTTTAATGGTGTGTTTTTTTGAATTAAATGGTGGGAAAAATTGTAAAAAATAAGACGGGAGTAATCTTTTTTACATTTTGTTTTTACTAAACTGGGATAAGGTTACATTGACAAACAGAACATATGTTTGTATAATATTAACAAACATATGTTCTGTTTGGAGGGGATAAAATGAAATTGCAGGAGTCCATGTCACTTTATGATAAACTTCAGATCTTGACAGATGCTGCAAAGTACGATGTGGCTTGTACATCGAGTGGAACAGAAAGGAAAAATGATGGCACAGGAATAGGGAATTGTGCGCAGGCAGGAATATGCCACAGTTTTTCGGCAGACGGAAGGTGTATTTCACTTTTGAAAATTCTATTTACAAATGAATGTATATATGATTGTAAGTATTGCATTAACCGTCGAAGCAATGATGTAAGGAGAGCTTCATTTACTCCGGATGAGATTTGTAGTCTGACCATGGAATTTTACAGAAGAAACTATATAGAAGGACTCTTTTTAAGTTCAGGTGTTCTCTATAGTCCAGATTATACTATGGAGCTTATTTATGCAGCTCTTTATAAATTACGAAAGCAATATCATTTTCAAGGTTATATTCATGTGAAAACGATTCCTGGAACAAGTCAGGAATTGGTTCAAAAGCTTGGTTTTCTGGCAGATAGAATGAGTATTAATTTGGAACTTCCTACAGCAGAAGGGCTGAAACTTCTGGCACCTCATAAGACAAGAAAAAATATATTAGCACCTATGCGTCTTGTGCAAAACGGAATGGAAGAAAATAAACATGAAATTCAGGTGTATAAGCATGCAGCGCGTTTTGTTCCGGCTGGACAGAGCACACAGATGATTATAGGAGCAACACCGGATACGGATTTTCAAATTATCCATGTAGCAGAATCCCTTTATAAGAAGTTTGGATTAAAAAGGGTGTTCTATTCCGCTTTTATACATGTGAATGAAGATAGCAGTCTTCCGGCAAAAACTGGGGAAGGTCCTCCGCTTT
The DNA here is from genome assembly GCA_019423745.1 of Lachnospiraceae bacterium. GTDB lineage: Bacteria > Bacillota > Clostridia > Lachnospirales > Lachnospiraceae > Claveliimonas. Next base: position 80,813 of record JAHZAV010000002.1, on the reverse strand, counting down.
TGCGAGAACACAGGCTGTATCAGGCAGATTGGTTGCTTCGTTACTATCATTTTGAAGCAAAAGAGCTTCTTACAGAAGAAAACCCGAATTTTAATGTTCTTCTTGATCCAAAATGCAACTGGGCACTTAAGAATTTAAATATTTTCCCTGTAGAGATCAGTACAGCGGAATATGAAACTTTATTAAGGGTTCCGGGAATCGGATATCGTTCAGCATGCAGAATTGTTAAAGCCAGGAAATATGGAAAATTAGATTTTAATGATCTGAAAAAAATGGGAGTGGTTTTGAAGAGAGCATTATATTTTATTACTTGCAGTGGGAAGATGATGTATCCGGTGCGAATAGAAGAAGATTACATTACAAGAAATCTTTTGAATTCTAAAGAGAAGCTTCCGGAAGGAATAGATGGAATGACTTATCACCAGATTTCTCTGTTTGATGATGTGAGATTTGGGGAGGGATGTTATGAAAACAGTATATGTGTGTAAAGATAGCATTACGGGAATTTTTTCTGCAATATATGAAGCATGGAAGAGAAGAAATGAAGAAAGAGAACTTGGTATAGCATTAAAGGGAAGCGTGGAGCCGGAACTGTTTTGTGAATATCAGGAAATAGAGGAGTCAGAGAACAAGGCATCAGCTGTCGAGAGGATGATCGTCAGAAATTTAGGCAGTCTTGTGTATCGGGATTTGTATTACGCGTCATTATCGAGGAATGTGGAAAAAGGAGACGCTATTTTGGGAACTCTGCTGGCAGCAAGGAAAATAGCGGACGGAAGGAAGATTATGGACTGTCTGGGGGAACCGCACGTGGAAAAGGTATTTGAACTTAGCAGAAATGTAGGGCAAGAAGCTCATTTGTTGTCAGGTTTTGTGAGATTTCGGGAATTAGAAAATGGGGTGCTTTTATCTGAAATTACGCCTAAAAATCAGGTTCTTCCATGCTTGGCAGCACATTTTCAAGATCGCTTTCCTTTGGAAAACTGGATGATATACGATAAAGGGAGGCAGATGTTTGCAGTACATGAGGCACGAAAACAGTGGGTTTTGGCAGAAGGTGAAAACTTCAATGAAAGAGCGTTGGAGAAACTTTCTGATAAAGAGATTGAGTTAGAAGAACTGTGGAGAATGTTTTGTAAGACAATCGCTATCAAAGAAAGAAAAAATCCAATTTGCCAGAGGCAGAACCTGCCATTATGGTATAGAGTTAATATGATAGAATTTCAGGAAGAGGGTGCAAAGTAACAAAAATTCCCACCACTTATTTCAAAAATTCCCACCGTTTGATGCAAATTGGGACGTAACACTTTTAAAAAATGTTACGTCCCAATTTGCAAAATCCTATATCCTCTACTATAATGAAAAGCATGGAAGAGCAAGTGATTAGAATTTCAGTTCGTGCCCTTGTAGAGTTTATTCTGCAAAGTGGGGATATCGATAACCGTGTTGCATCTTCTGATAAAGATGCCATGCAGATGGGAGCCCGTATGCATCGGAAAATTCAGCGTCAGATGGGGAGTGCTTACCACTCAGAAGTTACTCTGAAGATACAGGTTCCATTTGAAGGATTTCTTTTGCAAATAGAGGGTCGTGCAGACGGGGTTATGGAGACAGAGGACGGAACGGTTATTGATGAAATCAAGGGAGTTTTTAAAAATCTGGATACGATGGAAGAGCCTGTGCCAGTACATCTTGCACAGGCAAAATGCTATGCGTTTATTTATGGTGAGCAAAATTCTTTGAATAAAATAGGGGTACAGATGACTTATTGCCATCTGGAGACAGAGGAAATCCGTCGTTTTCATAGTCAATATGAAATAGAAGAATTGCGGAAATGGTTCTATGAACTGGCGAATCAGTATGAAAAGTGGGCGAGGTTCCAGGTGGACTGGAAGAAAATTCGGAATGAGTCTATTAAGGAGACGGAATTTCCCTATGAATATCGAGAAGGGCAAAAAGAGCTGGTTACTTCGGTTTATCGTACAATTCTTCGCAAGAAAAAGTTATTTATTCAGGCGCCTACAGGTGTGGGAAAGACCATGGCAACTGTGTTCCCGGCAGTGAAGGCAGTAGGAGAAGGACTGGCAGAAAAATTATTTTATCTCACAGCGAAAACCATTACTCGTACAGTAGCCCATCAGGCTTTTGAAATACTAAAAAACGGATGCATGCGGTATAAAACAATTATGTTGACTGCTAAGGAGAAAATATGTTTCTGCGATAAGACGGAATGTAATCCTGATTACTGTCCCTATGCTAAAGGGCACTATGACCGGATAAATGATGCAGTTTATGAAATGATAACGGAAACCGATGATTTGAGCCGCAGCGCTATTGAACAACAAGCTCAAAAATGGCAGGTGTGTCCTTTTGAGCTTGGCCTTGATCTGTCCCTCTGGGCGGATGCGGTTATTTGTGATTATAATTATGTATTTGATCCAAATGCAAGGCTCAAGCGTTTTTTTGGTGAAGGCGTAAAAGGAGAATATCTGTTTTTAATCGATGAAGCCCATAACCTGGTAGAAAGAGGAAGAGAAATGTACAGTGCCAGCCTGTACAAAGAAGATATTATGAAAGTGCGCCGGCTTGTAAAAGAAAGAGATATCAAGCTCGCGCGGCAGCTGGAAGATTGTAATAAGCAGCTTCTTGCTTTAAAGCGAGAATGTGATGGCTGTCAGGTGATAGGAAGCGCCGGGGGAATTTATCTGAAATTGCTTTCCGTTATGGCAGAAATGGAACGATATCTGGAAGAATCGACTGATGAGGAAATCAGAGAAGAGGTGCTTTCCCTTTATTTTGAAGTGAGGATGTTTGAGACAATCTATGAGAAATTGGATGAAAATTATATGATTTATTCTGAAATTGACGATGATGGAAAATTTCAGATTCGCCTTTTTTGTGTGAATCCTTCCGTTAATCTTAAAGAATCTTTGGATAAAGGTATTAGCACAGTGTTTTTTTCAGCAACGCTTCTGCCAATCCGATATTATAAAGAACTTTTAAGCACAGAAACAGATGATTATGCTGTTTATGCAAATTCGATTTTTGATAGAGAGAAACGCTTGCTGATGATAGGAAATGATGTCAGCACCAGATACACAAGACGTGGACAGGATATGTACTATCGTTATGCACTGTATCTTAAGGAGATGTCTTCAGCTAAAACAGGAAATTATATGGCCTTTTTTCCCTCCTATAGATTTATGGAAGAAGTATATGAATGTTTTCGGGAAGTGGTTGAAAAAGAGAAGGTTCAGATAGACTGTCTCATACAGGCCCCTTACATGTCGGAAGAGGCGCGGGAAATCTTTTTGGAAGGTTTTGAAGAAGAGCGAAATATCAGTCTGATGGGATTTTGTGTCATGGGAGGAATTTTCTCGGAAGGAATTGATCTTTCAGAAGATAAACTGATTGGAGCAGCTATTATAGGAACCGGTCTTCCGCAGGTTTGCAGAGAAAGAGAGCTTTTAAAAGAATACTTTGACAAAAAAGATATGAGAGGATTTGATTATGCTTATGTATATCCTGGAATGAATAAGGTTCAGCAGTCGGCAGGAAGGGTCATACGTACGGAAGAAGACAGAGGCATTATTCTTCTGTTGGACGACCGTTTTCAGGAGAAGCGTTATAAAGAAACCTTCCCGAGAGAATGGGAAGGTTATCAGATGTGTAATATTAAAAATGTAAAAGAAAAGATACAAAAATTCTGGGATTATACCTCATCAAAATAATTTAAAAAGGCAGAGGCAGCTTTGGACAAGGGGATGTGTTGACTGTGAACAGCAAGCAGCTCCCGGGGTGGAAGTTCTTCTTCTGTTTTAACTACAAACAGATCGGGGTCATCAGAAGGGATGCAATAGTCCGGAAGGAAAGCGATTCCCAGGCCAATGCGTGCCAGATCTATTAAAAGATCATTGCTGCTAAGCTCTGCTTCTGGAACAAGATCTAAATGATGTTGTTGAAACAGGTTGTGGAGAAATTCACTGGTGGTGCTTTTTTTATCCAGCATGAGGATGGGATGTTCCAGGAGTTCCTGGAAAGAAAGTCTGCGTCCTTGCAATTTATTAAAAGATTGATTCGCCAGAAATACATCATGGAAAATCTTGATTCTTTTTACTTTTGTTACGCTTCCCAGATAGGCATTGGGAGAATTCACGACAATGAAATCCACCTGTCCGGAGTTTAAAAGTTCCACACTTTGTATGGAGGTTGCGTTTGTGACTTTAATGTGTGCGCCTGGGAAAGCTTTATGAAACCGTTCGATAAAAGGGACGAGAAAATAGCGACATATCGTATCACTGGCTCCAATGCGGATTTGCCCTCCTGTAGAGGCAGAATCCAGAAGTTGAGCCTCTCCTCTTTTGATCAGATTCATAGCTGGTTCTACATGGCGCAGTAGGATCTCGCCTTCAGGAGTGAGCTGCACTTTCTTTGTACTGCGGATAAAAAGTACCTGATCCAGTTTGCGCTCCAGTGTTTTGATAGACTGGCTGACTGCAGACTGGGAAATGAAAAGCTGTTTGGAAGCTTCGGAAAAGCTTAGTGTGGAAGCAACATAGTAGAAAACTTTATATAATTCATAATTAATATCCATGATAAGTCCTCCTAATAAATTCATAAGTATTATAAGGGAAAAAGTAAAAAAATACAATTACAGAATAGAAAAATAAGAGAAAAGAAAGGAAAAATGAATGAAAAAAATACAAGGTATCACTGCGGCAGCTGCAATGCTCCTTCTTATAATTGCAATTTTAATTACAAGCTTTCAAGTGGCAATCTATGGAGATTCGGAATATAAATTTTATGAAAAAGAATATAGGAAATATCAGGTTACAGAGTCTTTACAGATGGAGATGGACGATGTTATGGATGTGACTGAGAAGATGATGGATTATCTTATCGGAAGAAGAGAGGAACTTTCTGTAGAGACAACAGTCAATGGGGAAACGATGGATTTTTTTAATGAGCAGGACAGGCTTCATATGGCTGATGTAAAGAATCTGTTTTTGGGAGGACTCGCACTTCGTTGGTGGCTTTTAGGCATTTTTGTTCTTTTGATTTTGATTCTGATTTTTCCTTTAAAAGCAGACTGGAAACGTATTTTACCAAAAGCATATTTTATTTCTCTTGGGATCTTTCTTGTTCTTACCATCTTGCTTGGATGTTTGTTTGCCTCGGATTTTACAAAATATTTTACAATTTTTCATGAAATATTTTTTACCAATGATTTATGGCTTTTTGATCCTGCAACAGATTTGATGATACGAATGTTGCCGGAAGGATTTTTCTATGATATGGTCATAAGAATAGGAATGTATTTTCTTGTTGGATTAGTTATTTTTGCCATTATTTTTGCCTTTATAGAGAAAGTTGGAAGAAGAAATAAAAATTAGAAAAACTTATAAATAAGTTTAATTACATTAACTTTACTAATAATAGACTTCGTGTTATAATAAATATAACGTGGTTATTTTATCTGTGCAGATAAAAATTTCAGTGCAATTTAGCCAGAGTTTATGAACTACCCTTTGTTTAGTGGGGACTACAGTAAAAAGCGAAATAAGATGGAGGAAGTTTTATGGGTAATGTAAGACGTGTGTATGTGGAAAAGAAACCAGATTATGCAGTACAGGCAAAGGATCTTCAGCATGAAATCCGAGGATATCTTGGGATTGAGGGGCTGGAAAATGTGCGTGTGCTGATTCGCTATGATATAGAGAATCTTTCTGATGAAACTTTTGAAAAAGCATGCAGAGGAATTTTCTCAGAGCCGCCGGTGGATACTTTGTACCGGGAAGAATTCCCAACCAAGGAAGGAAGCAGAATCTTTTCGGTAGAATTTCTTCCGGGACAGTTCGACCAGAGAGCGGACTCTGCTGTACAGTGTGTGCAGTTTATTAAAGAAGATGAAAAACCGGTGATTCGTACAGCTACTACCTATGTCATAGAAGGAAAGATTTCTGATGAAGAGTTCGCAGCAATCAAAAATCATTGTATCAATCCCGTAGATTCTCGTGAGACAGGTATGGAAAAGCCGGATACATTGGTGACGCAATTTGAGGAGCCGGCAGATGTTATTATTTTTGAAGGTTTCAAAAGCCTGGGTGAGAAGGAATTGAAAGAACTTTACGATTCACTCGGACTTGCCATGACATTTAAAGATTTCCAGCATATACAAAACTATTTTGCTACGGAGGAAAAACGAGATCCATCTATGACAGAAATCCGTGTTCTGGATACTTATTGGTCAGATCACTGCCGTCATACAACGTTCTCAACAGAGTTAAAAGAGGTGACATTTGGTGACGGGGACTATCGGGCTCCGATTGAAGAAACTTATCGGCAGTATCTTGCAGATCACAGCGAAATCTTTAAAGGCAGGGAGGATAAATTTGTCTGCCTGATGGATTTGGCGCTTATGGCAATGCGTCGTTTGAAAAAAGAAGGAAAACTTCAGGATCAGGAAGAGTCAGAGGAAATCAATGCCTGCAGTATTGTTGTTCCTGTAACAGTAGATGGTATAGAAGAAGAGTGGCTTGTAAACTTCAAAAACGAGACCCATAATCATCCTACAGAAATAGAGCCTTTTGGTGGAGCTGCAACTTGTCTTGGAGGAGCCATCCGAGATCCTTTGTCAGGACGTACTTATGTATATCAGGCAATGCGTGTGACAGGTGCGGCAGATCCGACTGTCTCTGTGAAAGACACGATGAAAGGAAAGCTGCCACAGAAAAAACTGGTAAGAGAGGCAGCTCATGGTTATAGTTCTTACGGAAATCAGATTGGTCTTGCTACGGGAGCGGTAAAAGAAATTTATCATCCGAATTATGTGGCAAAACGTATGGAAATTGGTGCTGTATTAGGTGCAGCCCCGAGACGGGCAGTGATCCGAGAAACTTCAGATCCAGGAGATATTATAATCCTTCTTGGAGGACGTACCGGACGGGATGGCTGTGGAGGAGCTACAGGTTCATCTAAGGTGCATACCGAGGAGTCGATCGAGACTTGCGGTGCAGAAGTGCAGAAGGGTAATCCGCCTACAGAAAGAAAAATTCAGAGACTTTTCAGAAGAGAAGAAGTCAGCCGCCTGATTAAGAAGTGTAATGATTTCGGTGCAGGAGGAGTTTCTGTTGCTATTGGAGAATTGGCAGACGGACTTAAGGTAGATCTTGATAAAGTGCCGAAAAAATATGCGGGATTGGATGGAACGGAAATTGCTATTTCAGAATCACAGGAGAGAATGGCAGTAGTAGTAGATCCTAAAGATGTGGCACAGTTTATGGAATATGCCAGGGAAGAAAATCTGGAAGCAGTGGAAGTTGCAGTTGTAACCGAAGAACCAAGACTGGTACTTTCCTGGAGAGGAAAGGAAATTGTTAATCTTTCCAGAGCATTTCTTGATACAAATGGCGCTCATCAGGAGACAGCTGTAGCGGTAGATATTCCAAACAGGGAAAACAGTATTTTAACAGACAAGGTAGAAGTTGAAGATGTAAAAGCAAAATGGCTGGAAACATTAAAAGATCTGAATGTGTGCTCACAAAAAGGTTTGGTGGAAATGTTTGACGGTTCCATTGGAGCAGGCTCTGTATTTATGCCTCATGGAGGAAAATATCAGATGACAGAAACACAGGCAATGGTGGCTAAACTTCCTGTTCTGACAGGAGACTGCGATACGGTTACCATGATGAGTTATGGATTTGATCCTTATTTATCAAGCTGGAGCCCTTATCATGGTGCAGTCTATGCTGTAACAGAATCTGTTGCTAAAATTGTAGCAAACGGAGGAGATTATAGAAAGATTCGCTTTACTTTCCAAGAGTATTTCCGTCGTATGTCAGAAGATCCACATCGTTGGAGTCAGCCTTTTGCAGCGCTTCTGGGCGCTTACAGCGCACAGATCGGCTTTGGACTTCCCTCAATTGGCGGAAAAGACAGTATGTCCGGTACGTTTGAGGATATTGATGTTCCCCCGACTCTTGTTTCATTTGCTGTAGATGTGGCAAAGGAAAAAGATATTATTACACCGGAACTTAAGAAAGCTGGAAGCAAACTGGTATGGCTCAGGATACCGAAGGATGAATATGATCTTCCGATTTACGATAAAGTGATGGAACAATATGGAAAATTTGAGGAAGATATGAAAGCGGGAAGAATTCTTTCAGCTTACGTGCCAGACCGTCATGGAGTGATTGCGGCAGTCAGCAAAATGGCTTTCGGAAATGGAATGGGCGTGAAAATTGAGCACAATATGGATCCGCGGGAGATGTTTGCACCTGCATTTGGAGACCTGGTGGCAGAAGTTGCAGAAGATAAGGTGGGAGAACTTCAGATTTCTTACACTGTCATTGGTGAAGTGACAGAGGATGGCGTATTTTCATATGGTGATACCGTGCTTAGCCTTGCAGATGCTGAGAGTGCATGGAAAGGAACACTGGAGAGGGTATTCCCAACGACTTCAGGAGCAGAGGAGGATTCTGCTGATTGTCCTTTGAAGGAACAAGAAGGAGAAGAGGGCAGATTAGATCAAACTGGCTGTTTCCATGCATCTAAAGTACATATTTGCAGTCATAAAATTGCACAACCTACTGTATTTATACCGGTATTCCCGGGAACAAACTGTGAGTATGACAGTGCAAGAGCTTTTGAAAGAGCAGGAGCAAAGGTTATTACGAGAGTGTTTAAAAATATGGATGCAGCAGATATTGTGGATTCAGTTAACGTATTTGAAAAAGCAATTGAACAGGCACAGATTATTATGTTCCCGGGCGGATTCAGTGCAGGGGATGAGCCGGATGGTTCTGCAAAATTCTTTGCGACTGCCTTCCAGAATGCAAAACTGAAAGAAGCAGTTGAAAAGCTTCTGGGAGAGAGGGATGGTCTGGCTCTGGGTATCTGCAATGGTTTCCAGGCACTAATTAAGCTTGGTCTTGTTCCAAGTGGACAGATCATTGGTCAGACTGAAAACTCACCAACCCTTACGTACAATACGATTGGACGTCATATCTCCAAGATGGTATATACCAAAGTGGTAACAGATAAATCTCCGTGGCTTGCACAAGCACAGCTTGGAGGAGTATATGTAAATCCGGCATCCCATGGAGAGGGACGCTTTGTTGCACCGAAGGATACCATTATGGAGCTTTTCGCAAACGGTCAGGTTGCTACACGTTATTGCGATCCGGAAGGAAATATTTCTGTTGCTGATGAAGAATGGAACATCAACGGCTCTTATTTTGCAATTGAAGGTATTACAAGTCCTGATGGAAGGGTGCTTGGAAAAATGGCTCATTCAGAAAGAAGAGGGCGCAGCATAGCTGTTAACATTTATGGAGAACAGGATATGAAGATTTTTGAATCCGGTGTTGCTTATTTTAAATAGTCAAGTAAATGCATTTTTACTCATTAAATGTTGCAATACGTTTCGGGAAAATGCACGAAACGGATTGTAAAATGCAGGAATGAAAGTATAAAGTTGCAAAAAAATAATAAAAAATGCAAAAAATACTTGTGTTTTGCCTTGAAATATTTTATCCTTTTAAAGAGGCAAAGAAGTCACAAAGGGCGGGTAAATTGCCTGCCCTTTTTCCTTGTCAATTAACAGGAATATTCAAGGAGGACCAAAACGATGTCATATGTTGATGAAGTAATTGAAAAAGTTGTGGCTAAGAATCCGGCTGAACCGGAGTTTCACCAGGCAGTGAAAGAGGTGCTTGAATCTTTGAGAGTTGTCATCGAGGCAAATGAAGAAAAGTACAGAAAAGAGGCACTTTTGGAGAGACTGACAGAGCCGGAAAGACAGTTTAAATTCCGTGTACCGTGGGTAGATGACAATGGACAGGTTCAGGTAAATACAGGTTACCGTGTACAGTTCAACAGTGCGATCGGACCATACAAAGGAGGACTTCGTCTGCATCCGTCTGTAAATCTTGGTATTATTAAATTCCTGGGATTTGAGCAGGTATTTAAAAATTCACTGACAGGACTTCCGATTGGTGGAGGAAAAGGTGGATCTGACTTTGATCCGAAAGGAAAATCAGACAGAGAAGTTATGGCATTTTGCCAGAGCTTTATGACAGAGTTGTGTAAATATATTGGAGCAGATACAGATGTTCCGGCTGGTGATATCGGAACAGGAGCAAGAGAGATCGGATATCTCTTTGGTCAGTATAAACGTATCCGTGGGCTGTATGAAGGTGTTCTCACTGGAAAAGGCTTAAGTTATGGCGGATCTCTGGCAAGAACAGAAGCTACTGGATACGGACTCCTTTATCTGACAGCAGAAATGCTGAAAATGAATGGAAAAGATATTGCAGGAAAAACAATTGCTGTATCCGGTTCCGGAAATGTTGCCATCTATGCGACTGAGAAAGCACAGCAGCTTGGTGCCAAAGTTGTAACGATGAGTGATTCTACCGGATGGGTATATGATGCAGAAGGCATTGATCTTGCAGCTGTTAAAGAGATAAAAGAAGTAAAACGCGGAAGACTGTCAGAGTATAAGAATTATCGTCCAAATGCAGAATACCATGAAGGAAAAGGTGTTTGGAGTGTTAAAGTTGATATTGCACTTCCTTGTGCAACACAGAATGAGCTTCATTTGGAAGACGCAAAGGCACTTGTTGCAAATGGATGCTTTGCAGTAGCAGAAGGAGCAAACATGCCGACAACTTTGGAAGCAACAGAATATCTGCAGGCAAATGGTGTTCTTTTCGCACCTGGAAAAGCTGCAAATGCTGGTGGTGTTGCTACATCTGCACTTGAGATGTCACAGAACAGTGAACGTTTAAGCTGGACATTTGAAGAGGTTGACAGTAAGCTGAAAAATATCATGGTAAATATCTGCCATAATATGGCAGATGCTGCTAAGAAATATGGTGCAGAAGGAAATTACGTAGTGGGTGCAAATATTGCAGGATTTGAAAAGGTTGTAAATGCAATGGAGGCACAGGGTATCGTATAGAAATTTTGTGAAATGCAATTTGTGAATTTCTCTTTTGAGAATTCCATACTTCTGAAAAGAGGGAATAAAGGCAGACCAGAAGAAAACTTACTGGTCTGTCTTTTACAATTATAGGGCTATTTTTACAGCGTGAAAAAAAGTATGAAAAAAATTGTAAAAAAGTGTTGACATTTCATGAAATATAATAGTATAATAGCAAAGCGGGTTGCAGGAAAGCAACTTAAACAAATAAAGATATGGGATCTTAGCTCAGCTGGGAGAGCATCTGCCTTACAAGCAGAGGGTCATAGGTTCGAGCCCTATAGGTCCCATATAAAATGCGGCGGGATAGCTCAGTTGGCTAGAGCATACGGTTCATACCCGTAGTGTCGCTGGTTCGAATCCAGTTCCCGCTACTTGAACAGACGCAGTATTGAGGATGACCTTGGTGCTGAGTCTGTTTTTTTGTTTCATACGAATTTTTGTGCAGGTGTAGCCTAGGTTGACAATACAGTGTGAGAAATTATATACTTGTACATATGAAAATTGGAGGACAAAAGAATGAGTGATAATGCAAGACACGGGCTTTGGATGGTTGCAGGTGGGTATCTTGCCTTTAATGGAATTGATCTGATCAGAAATGTTATGAATGAAAAGCCGGATAACTATATCTTGTTTTCAGTAGCAGGTGTATTATTTATTTTGTTTGGTTTATTTATGGTAGTACAGGCTATAAAAGGCCTTAGAAAAAAAGAAGATATAGACGGACAATCAGAACAAGAAAACACAGAACATCCAGAAGAAGAGACAGAGACTTTGGCAGAAGAGACAGAGCTGGAAAAAATAGAAAAGAAAGAAGAAACAAACGGAGAGTAGATTATGAGAATTGGAATGGGATATGACGTTCACAGGCTCACAGAAGGACGCAGACTGATTATAGGCGGAGTAGAAATTCCTTATGAGAAAGGTCTTCTTGGACATTCAGATGCAGACGTGCTTCTTCATGCAGTTATGGACGCACTGTTAGGTGCAGCGGCACTTGGGGATATTGGTAAACATTTTCCGGATACAGATGAAGCTTATAAAGGAGTGTCCAGTATGAAACTCCTTGAAAGGGTTAGAGAACTTGTAGAGCAAGAAATATATGTTATCAGCAATATAGATGCGACTATTATTGCGCAAAAACCCAAAATGGCCCCCTATATAGAAGAGATGCGAGAGAATATAGCAGAAGTGCTTCATATAGAAAAAAGTCAGGTAAATATTAAAGCAACTACAGAAGAAGGGCTTGGTTTTACCGGCTCTGGAGAGGGGATTTCTGCACAGGCGGTTGCCTGCTTGGAAACCGTTGCAAATTACAGTTATGCAGTTAACCAAGAAGGTTGTGCAGGATGTAAAGGATGCCAGTAAGCGACCTAGAATATGGAGGGACAATATGCAGATAAAAAAATTAACTCCAGCAGAAAATCTTACTACAAGATCATTGTATGAAGAGGTTTTCTCAGAGGATAGTAAAGGGTTTGTGGACTACTATTATGCTGAGAAAACGAAGGATAATACCATTTATACTGTGGTGGAAGATGAAAGGATACGTTCTATGCTTCATCTGAATCCTTATGATGTCATAGTAAACGGAAAAGAGGAAAAGCTCCATTACATTGTAGCTGTGGCGACACAGAAGGATTACCGGAAAAGAGGATATATGGCGTCGCTTTTAACGGAAGCTTTAAAGGATATGTATCGTCAGGGAGAACCCTTTACTTATTTAATGCCGGCATCTGAGCAAATCTATTATCCCTTTGATTTCCGTACTGTTTATAAGCAGACAACGAAATATTGGGATAATTTATCTAATGAAGAAGGAGAGTGCAGAAAAGCGTTGGCGAAAGACGCCGCCAAGATAGCCCGCATGGCAGAAAGCGATTTTAAAGGGAAATTTGATGTTTACACAAAACGGGATGCAGCTTATTATCATCGTCTTATAAAAGAATATGAAAGTGATGGAGGAGAGCTTGTACTTGGCGAAAAGGACGGAGAAGTCTTATGGTGCCATCCAAGAGTTTCGGAAATTCCTAAAGATATGCCTAAGATTATGGTAAGACTTGTGGATGTCAGGAGAATGTTGCTTCTTCTTGACCTTAATTACCTGACAGCGGTATGTTTTCGTGTGACAGATCCTCTGATTGCAGAAAATAACAGGTGCTTTCTGATAACCGGGACAGAAGTTTCCGGTGTTATGCTTATGGAAGGCAAGGAGGAAAACAGTGAAGGGACACTTACTGTGGGAGCGTTGGCAAGGCTGATTTTCGGAGAGGCTTCTGTGGAAGAGATAGCATCAGAGGATGGCGTTGAAATGTCTGATAGAATGAAAAATGAACTGAAGAAAATAGTACCTTTGTCTCGAATTTGCCTGAATGAAGTAGTATAGAATGGAATGAGAGCCAGACGCATTTTTTGATTTTACAGAGAAATGGCTTCGGGAATTTCCTGAATAGAATTTTCAGAGGTTGACAAAAAGATAATTTTCACATAGTATATAACCAACAGTGAAAAACGAAGAACGGGAAAAGTAATGTGGAGTGAACCTGAAAGAGAGAGACTGTCACCGGCTGAAAGCAGTCTTAAGGGGAGAACATATGAAGTGCCCCCGGGAGTTGATTCGGCGAAATGAGAAGAGTAGCCGGATACGTTTTGCAGGCGTTAACTGCTAAAAGCGGAGAAAGGGTATTGTATCCTGTTCTCTATAAGAGTGGAACCGCGGATTTGATTCGTCTCTTACAGTTTTCTGTAAGAGACATTTTTTTATGGTATGGGGAAAGTATTTAGATCTTCCTATATCCTGGTGAAAGGAGTCGAGTATGGGACTTATATCATACATAAAGGATGAAATACAAGTAATTCGAGAGAGAGATCCAGCAATAAAGTCGAATTGGGAAGTCTTTTTATATCCCAGTTTTAAGGTGATATTGAGCTACCGGGTGGCACATCGGCTTTATCGGAAAAAGCATTATTTTCTGGCGCGGTGGGTTTCCCAGAGAGCCGCAAGGAAAACCGGAATTGAGATTCATCCCGGCGCGCGGATAGGAAAGGGGCTTTTCATTGACCATGGTACAGGTGTGATTATCGGTGAGACAACGATTATCGGAAATAATGTGACTTTGTATCAGGGAGTAACGCTGGGAGGAACTGGAAAAGAGAAGGGGAAAAGGCATCCTACATTAAAAGACAATGTAATGGTAAGTGCAGGTGCTAAAATTTTAGGCTCTTTTACAATTGGAGAGAATTCCAAGATCGGGGCAGGTTCTGTAGTCCTTAAAGAAGTGCCGCCCAATTGTACTGTGGTAGGAGTGCCCGGAAGGGTTGTGAGAATGGGAGATCAGAAAATTCCCCGTTCCGACATGGATCAAGTACATCTGCCAGATCCGATCAGCAATGATATCAGAGAGTTACAAAAGGATAATATACGTCTTCAGAAAAAAGTGAAGGAACTGGAAAAACACATGCGCTGTGTGCAAGATGATTCCATAGAAATCCGGCTGGATGAGGCCGAAAAAGACAAGGAGGAGAAAGATGAAACTATTTAATACAATGACACGGAAAAAAGAAGAATTTGTTCCAGTGGAAGAAGGAAAGGTAAAAATGTATGTATGCGGGCCTACAGTATATAATTTTATTCATATTGGTAATGCCAGGCCTATGATTGTTTTTGATACAGTAAGAAGATATTTTGAGTATAAGGGATATGATGTTAATTATGTATCTAACTTTACAGATGTAGATGATAAAATTATTAACAAGGCAATTGAGGAACATGTTTCGGCAGATGAGATATCGAAACGATATATTAAAGAATGTAAAAAAGATATGGAGGGAATGAACATCAAGCCGGCTACAAAGAATCCGCTTGCTACGGAGGAAATTTGTGGAATGGTGGAGATGATTCAGCAGTTGATCGATAAGGGGTTTGCATATGAAAAGAATGGTACCGTATATTTCCGTACAAGAAAGTTTGATGAGTATGGTAAACTGTCCCACAAAAATCTGGATGATTTAAGATCCGGAAATCGGACCCTTCTTGTAAGCGGCGAGGATGAGAAGGAAGATCCATTGGATTTTGTTTTGTGGAAACCCAAAAAAGAAGGCGAGCCGGCGTGGGAGTCACCGTGGAGTGATGGACGCCCAGGATGGCATATTGAGTGCTCTGTTATGTCAAAGAAATATCTGGGAGAGGAAATTGACATTCATGCAGGTGGAGAGGATTTGATTTTCCCTCATCATGAAAACGAGATTGCTCAAAGTGAGGCGGCAAATGGAAAGACATTTGCAAAATATTGGATGCATAATGCATTTTTGAATATTGATAACCATAAGATGAGCAAATCATTAGGAAATTTCCGTACAGTCCGTGAAATCAGCGAGCAGTATGATCTTCAGATTCTTCGATTTTTTATGTTGAGCGCACATTACAGAAGTCCGCTGAACTTTAGTGCAGAGTTGATGGAAGCATCCAGAAATGGTCTGGAGAGAATTGTGAATGCAGCAGAAAATCTGAAATATTTGTCTGGAAATGCAAAGGCAGAAAACATGACAGAAGCAGAGAAGATGGCATTTGAGAAGACAGAAGATTATGTAAAAGCCTTTGAAACTGCCATGGAAGACGATTTTAATACAGCAGACGCAATTGCAGCCATTTTTGATCTGGTTAAATACTGCAATACTACGACAGATGAAAACAGTTCTAAAGAATATACTGAAAAGCTGTATGCTGTTCTTGAAAAGTTAACAGATGTAATGGGACTGATTGTTAATAAGAAGCAAGAAATTCTGGATGAGGATATCGAGGCTCTGATTGAGGAACGCCAGGCAGCAAGAAAAGCGAAAGATTTTGCAAGAGCTGACCAGATTCGTGATGAATTGGCAGGTAGAGGGATTATTTTGGAAGATACCAGGGAAGGGGTAAAATGGAAAAGAGCTTAGAAGGCGGCAGTAAATGGGAATTTGATTCCTGTATGAAGGAAGTATTTGAAATGAGAGATGCAGATGTGAGAGAATATTCCCCCCTCACTCTTGCATATATTGGAGACGCAATATATGATCTGATTATTAAAAGTCTTGTGATAAATGAAGGAAATCAGCCAGTTCAAAAGCTCCACAAAAAAACCAGTTCCTATGTCCAGGCATCGGCACAGTCCAAAATGATGCGGAAACTTCAGGAGTGCCTGACAGAGGAAGAACATGGAATCTATAAAAGGGGGAGAAATGCGAAAAGCGTATCTCCCGCAAAAAACCAATCTGTGACAGACTACAGGAGGGCTACAGGATTTGAAGCTCTTTTTGGTTATCTCTATTTAAAAAAAGAGTGGAAGCGTATGCTGGAACTGGTAAAGATTGGTCTGGATTATTTGGAAAATGAAAATACAGAGAAACAGGAGTAGAGATGAAAGAAAAAAATACAGAAACCAATCATACTGTGATTGAAGGGAGAAATGCAGTATTGGAAGCATTTCGTTCTGGAAAAACAATTGATAAACTGTATGTGCTGGATGGGTGTCAGGACGGTCCCATACGAACGATTGTCAGAGAAGCGAAAAAAGCAGACACGATTCTGCAGTTTGTCAGTAAAGAACGCCTTTCCCAACTGTCGGAAACAGGAAAACATCAAGGTGTTGTGGCTCATGCAGCAGCATATAAATATTCGGAAGTAGAGGATATGCTTGCTTTGGCTGAAAGCAAGGGCGAAGCTCCTTTTTTGATTCTCTTGGATAATATTGAAGATCCCCATAATCTGGGTGCCATTATCCGTACGGCGAACCTGGCAGGCGCTCATGGAGTTATTATACCGAAACGCCGGGCAGTGGGACTGACGGCAACTGTAGCCCGTACATCAGCCGGTGCGCTTCATTATACGCCGGTAGCAAAAGTAACCAATATAGCCAAGACGATGGAAGAATTGAAACAAAGAGGATTGTGGTTTGTCTGCGCGGATATGGGAGGAACGCAGATGTATGATCTGGATTTAAAGGGACCAATAGGACTGGTAATTGGGAATGAAGGTGAAGGCGTAAGCCGCCTGGTAAAGGAACACTGTGATTTTACAGCGAGTATTCCAATGCGGGGAGATATAGATTCTCTGAATGCTTCAGTGGCAGCGGGAGTATTGGCTTATGAGATTGTAAGGCAACGCATGGGTGTATAATGTAATCTGCTGAAAAGGCTGGCAGATGGAGGAGATATATGGCGAAATATGAGATGATGACAGACGAGCAGCTGATTCGCCTGCTGCGTAGTGGCGACCGGGCCATCATAGATTATCTGATGGAAAAGTATAAAGGAATGGTGCGCAAAGAAGCTAAGGCAATGTATCTTCTGGGAGGAGAGAGTGATGATCTGATTCAGGAAGGAATGATAGGGCTTTTTAAAGCGGTCCAGGATTATGACATCAATCAGGAGTCTTCCTTTTACAGTTTTGCAAAATTGTGTGTAACAAGACAGCTTTATACTGCCATTGAAGCTTCGCGAAGAAAGAAGCACATTCCTCTTAATTCTTATGTGTCTCTTTATGAAAATGCAAATGATGAGGAGAGTACAAATCTCCTTGATACGATAGAGGCAGGCAAAGAGAGTAATCCGGAACAGGCCTTTTTAAGCAAAGAAAATGCTCAAAGGCTGGAAAAAGAGCTGGGAGAAAATTTAAGTGATCTGGAGAGCCGCGTATTGTATCTTCATCTTCTTGGAACAGATTACCGGACAATCGCGGAACTTCTGGACAAAAGTCCTAAGACGGTAGATAATGCCATTCAGAGAATTAAGGCAAAAACAGAAAAGATTATTTCCAAAGAGGAGGATTGACAATCCGTTTTTGCTGTGATATCTTATTATCCATCTAAAGGCCATAGAAACAGGTGTTTAGAGCATCCGAAAAGAAAGGTGTGATCAAATACATGGATGACAGTGGAGAAAGTGACACTGAACATAATGGAAACAGTCAGATAAGAAGCAGAGAAGAAATCCATGTAGAGCATTATGAATAGATAAGGGTATAACCTTCGCAGATCTGTATAGATAAAAGGATCTGTGTGGGTTATACCCTTTTGTGATTTTATAGTCTATTTATGCTTGAAATTAGGAGGAAAATATAAGAAATGATAGGAGCAATTATACTGCAGGCAGTGCTGATTTTGTTGAATGCCACATTTGCGAGTGCTGAAATTGCAGTGATTTCTATGAATGAGACAAAACTTAGAGTTATGGCAGAGGAAGGAAATAAAAAAGCCCGCCATTTGTATATATTAACGGAGCAGCCGGCGCGCTTTCTGGCAACCATACAGGTGGCAATTACGCTTGCGGGACTTTTGGGCAGCGCTTTTGCAGCAGAAAGTTTTTCAGGACCATTAGCAAAGTGGATTGTTGGATTGGGAGCAGGGGTACCGGAGAATGTGATTAAGTCGATCGCTCTTATACTTATTACCCTTATCCTTGCCTATTTTAACCTTGTATTTGGGGAGTTGGTTCCTAAAAGAATTGCGATGAAAAAATCAGAGCAGTTGGCATTGGCTCTTTCTGGACTCCTTTATGGCGTATCTAAAGTATTTTCACCCCTTGTGTTTCTGCTTACGAGATCAACAAATGGAATTTTAAGATTGATGGGGATTAATCCGGAAGAGGAGGAAGAACAGGTAACAGAAGAAGAGATCAGAATGCTCCTTGTGGAAGGGAAAGATCAGGGAAATATTGATGAGGAAGAAAGCGAAATGATACGCAATGTCTTTGAATTTGATGATATTTCTATCGAGCAAATTTGTACGCACAGGGTAGACATGGAAATCCTCTATCTGGATGAAGAAGTGAGTGAATGGGAAGAAATTATACACACGACCAGACATACGCATTATCCGGTATGCAAAGAGAATCAGGAAGATATTGTGGGCATTCTTGATACAAAAGATTATTTCCGATTAGATAATAGGAGCAAAGAGAACGTGATAAATCATGCATTGGAAAAGCCCTTCTTTGTTCCGGAAACAATGAAGGCCAATGCGCTTTTTCAAAAGATGAAAGAAAAAAGAGTCTACTTTGCTGTTTTAGTAGATGAGTATGGAGGGGTCAGCGGTATTATTACACTTCACGATTTGATCGAATCATTGGTGGGTAATTTATATGATCAGAATGAGGAAGAAACACCGGAAGATATTGTAAAAATTGGCGAAAATAAGTGGAACATTCAAGGAACTGCTGATGTAGAAGATGTAGAGGAAGAACTAAAAGTAGAAATCACAGAAGATGATTATGATACCTTTGGCGGGTTTGTATGTGGAGTGATTGACCGTATACCAGAAGACGGAGAATGTTTTTGCTGTGAAACAGAGGAATTGAAAATCCATGTAGTGAAGGTGGAAAATCATAGGATTGTCGAGATGACAGTAGAAAAGAAACAAGAAAAGTAAGCAAAAAGAACTCCTGATAAACAGGAGTTCTTTTAAGCTGCCTAGCGGACTTGAACCGCCGACCTCCGCCTTACCAAGGCGACGCTCTACCGACTGAGCCAAGGCAGCGTATATTTTTTATGCAACGTGATTAATATACAATATGATCAGGTGGTTTGTCAATGGTTTTTTGGAAATAATTCTATTGTCGATTTTTTGGAAGTATGATAAGATAAAAATCATGATTAGATTATAGTTAGCAGGAGGTTGCCATGGGAGAAGAAGTGGTTTCTAAAAATTTTATTGAACAGGAAATAGATAAAGACCTGGCAGAAGGTGTTTATCAGAATGTTTGTACTCGGTTTCCGCCAGAACCGAACGGATACCTTCATATTGGACATGCAAAATCAATTCTTTTAAATTATGGACTTGCAAAAAAATATAATGGAACATTTCATTTAAGATTTGATGACACAAATCCGACAAAAGAGGACATGGAGTTTGTGGAATCCATTAAAAAGGATGTAGAATGGCTGGGGGCTGATTTCAAAGACCATCTGTATTATGCATCTGACTATTTCGATATTATGTATGAATGTGCAGTAAAGCTGATTAAAAAAGGAAAGGCTTATGTCTGCGATTTGAGCCCGGAGGAAATAAGGGAGTATCGGGGAACCTTGACAGAGCCAGGAAAAAACAGTCCTTATCGCGAACGTTCCGTGGAAGAAAATTTAAAGCTTTTTGAGGAAATGAAAAATGGTGAAGTTCCAGATGGAAAAAGAGTTCTGCGTGCGAAGATTGATATGGCTTCACCTAATATTAATATGAGAGATCCGATTATTTACCGTGTAGCACATATGTCTCACCATAATACAGGAGATAAATGGTGTATTTATCCAATGTATGATTTTGCTCATCCGATAGAGGATGCAGTAGAAAAGATTACGCATTCTATCTGTACACTGGAATTTGAAGATCACAGACCTTTATATGACTGGGTTGTAAGGGAATGCGAATTTGATCCGGCACCGCGTCAGATTGAATTTGCAAAGCTGTATCTGACGAATGTTGTTACAGGAAAACGGTATATTAAGAAGTTGGTTCAGGAAGGAATTGTAGATGGATGGGATGATCCCCGCCTTGTTTCCATTGCTGCTCTTCGTCGTCGCGGATTTACACCAGAATCAATTAAAATGTTTGTAGATATGTGCGGTGTTTCCAAGAGTCAGAGTTCTGTGGACTATGCTATGCTGGAATATTGTATTCGGGAAGATCTGAAAATGAAACGTCCCCGTATGATGGCCGTGCTTGATCCAATTAAATTAGTGATCGATAATTATCCGGAAGGGCAGACAGAATATCTGGATGTTGCTAATAATCTGGAAAATGAAGAACTGGGTACTAGAAAAGTTCCTTTTGAACGTGAGTTGTTTATTGAACGTGATGATTTTATGATTGAACCGCCGAAAAAATATTTCCGCCTGTTTCCGGGAAATGAAGTTCGTCTTATGCATGCTTACTTTGTAAAATGTGTAAGCTATGAAACGGATGAGCAGGGAAATGTAACGGTAGTGCATGTAACTTATGATCCTGAAACAAAAGCGGGAACAGGATTTACCGGCCGAAAAGTAAAGGGTACTATTCACTGGGTACCGGCCAGCTATGCACAGAAAGCGGAGGTTCGACTTTATGAAAATTTAGTTGACGAAGAAAAAGGTGTCTATAATAAAGAAGATGGTTCATTGAACCTGAATCCTAATTCTTTGGAAATTCGCAGGAACTGCTATGTGGAACCCAGCTTTGAAGGTACTGGAGCATATGATAGCTTCCAGTTTGTGAGAAACGGATATTTTTGTATTGATGCGAAAGATTCAACCCCGGATGCATTGGTGTTCAATCGAATCGTTTCATTGAAGAGTTCGTTTAAATTGCCGAAATAAATAAGGAAAGTTTTATAGGATTTTCCTTGTCTCTGGTTATGGAGGGTTTGCAAAATGCATGAATTAACCATTAATTTGCAGCCATCGGATAGAATTCCTCTTTATGAACAGATCTATACTTATATTAAGGAGGAAATCAGAGCTGGGAGGATTTTGTGCAGAGAAAAACTGCCATCCACCAGAGCGCTTGCTTCCTATCTGGAAGTAAGCAGAAGTACAGTGGAACTTGCCTATGAACAGCTTTTATCTGAGGGATACATCGAGTCCGTGCCTTGCAGAGGTTTTTTTGTGGCACAGGTGGATGAACTATACCATCTGGAAGCTGCAAAAGAGAAAGACAGATTTCAGCAAGAGAGGCAAGACGCTGATTACAGGACAGAAACAAAAGAGCCTAAGCATATTAAGTATGATTTTACCCCTAATGGAGTGGATTTGAAAAGTTTTCCCTATAACACCTGGCGGAAACTATCGAGAGAGATTTTAACGGATGATAGAACAGAATTATTTCGATTGGGAGATCCAAGAGGAGAATATGAGTTCCGCAGTGTGATTTGCAGATATCTTTATCAGGCAAGGGGGGTAAGCTGTACTCCGGATCAGGTCATTGTAGGGGCTGGAAGTGATTATCTTATGATGCTTTTTTGCACTATTATAGGTAGAAACCATGTGATTGCGGTAGAAAACCCTACTTATAAAAAAGCTTACAGACTCTTTAAAAGTCAGGAATATGAGGTGAAACCTATTCCTATGGATGGGATGGGCATGAAAATAGAGCCTCTTAGAAATTCTGGGGCAGATATTGCATATGTGACACCGTCCCACCAGTATCCGACAGGAATTGTAATGCCGATTAAAAGAAGGATGGAACTTCTGAAATGGGCGGAAGAGGAGAAAGGACGCTATATTGTAGAGGACGATTATGACAGTGAATTTCGTTATAAGGGGAAACCGATTCCGGCTCTTCAGGGTTATGATGCCCATGGGAAAGTAGTGTATCTTGGAACATTTTCTAAATCCATTGCGCCATCTATACGATTGAGCTATATGGTGCTTCCACCTGGACTTTGTGAAGTATACCAGAAAAAATGTCGTTTTTTAAATTCTACAGTTTCTAAAGTGGATCAGTTAATTGTATGCCGCTTTATTGAGGAAGGCTATTACGAACGACATTTGAACAAGACAAGAGCGCTGTATAAAAACCGTCATGATCAGTTGATTTATGGACTTCGGCCATTAGCAGGAGAGTGTCGTATATCCGGGGAAAATGCAGGGGTACATCTTCTGTTGCATTTCTCAGACGATCGGCAGGAATCAAGATTAATTAGTCGGGCTGCAGAAGAAGGTATAAAAGTATATGGTTTGTCTGATTATATTGTAGATGAAGGCGAGAAAAGAGAAGAAGCTACCATTCTGCTTGGTTATGCAAATATGACGGAAGAACAGATAAAAGAAGCATGTATCATTCTGAATAGAATTTGGAGAAAAAGTTAAAAAGATAACAGGGCACGTAACAAACTTCTGTTTTGTTACGTGCCCTGTTATCTTTTTAACCTTCAGAATTTTCTTCTTCAGAGTTTTTTGCCTCCTCAGCCGCTTCTTCTGTCTTGATCGTTTCCTCGGATGTATCGTTTTCTTCTTTTGGTGTTCCTCCAAGAGGGACATATTCACGGTCAGTTACCGGTTTTAGGTCGTTATCAAGATCAAAGTCTTCATCTTCAAAATCGTCTGCATCATCTTCCAGAGTATCTTTGGAATTTTTCTTAAAATAATAAATAAATCCGGCAATTGTGCTTGCTATAGCAGCCAGCCCTAACAAACGTTTTAACCATTTAGACATATAAGTGGCTCCTTTCTTTGTTTTGCAAATTTATTAGAATATATTGTAATACTTTTCTGAAAAAAAAGAAAGGGGAAAGCGATAAATATTACTTTCAATTATGACAATTAAAGTAGATGAGTTGTAGAGGATTTCAAAGTGTGTTACACTATATGTTATGTTTGGAAGGAGGTATATATGGATCACAAAGAACCAGGAAAGGCCAAAAAGGGCTTATCGAGAATTATATTTAGCCGGACAGGTTTCATTATATTGCTGATTCTGGTACAGCTGGGTATATTTGTTGTCACAACAAATCTTTTGCAGAGTTATGCTGTATTCATTCATGGGGCCATCACTGTGCTAAGCATTATCGTGGTGATCTACATTATTAATTCAGAAGATAATCCCGCTTTTAAGATGACCTGGATGTTGTGTATTGTGGCGCTTCCGCCAGTAGGAACACTTTTTTATATATATGTAAAAATTCAAGGTGGAGTCCGGTGGATGGGAAAACGCCTGGCTACACTTAGAATCGAGACAGAACCATATATGCTGCAGGATATGGATGTAGTAGATGCACTTAGGGCCAGCAAACCATCCAATGCCAATCTTGCCTATTATCTGTCTCATCATCTTGGATTCCCGGTATATCGCAATACAGAAATCACATATTTCCCATTGGGAGAGGATAAATTTCGTGCACTGATTCCGGAGTTGGAGAAGGCACGCAAATACATTTTTATGGAATATTTCATTGTGGAAAAAGGATATATGTGGGATAGTATTTTAAAGGTCCTGATAAGAAAGGCAAAAGAAGGGGTAGAGGTCAGATTTATGTATGATGGCACTTGTGCCATTTCTATGCTGCCATATGATTATCCATCAGAGTTGGAGCGTAGAGGAATACGATGCAAGATGGTTAATCCGATTAAGCCTTTTTTATCCACAGTGCAGAATAACCGTGATCATAGAAAAATTTGTGTCATTGACGGGAGAGTAGGTTTTACCGGTGGAGTGAACCTGGGAGATGAATATATCAACCGAAAGGAAAGATTCGGACATTGGAAGGATACGGCAGTTATGCTGAAAGGCGACGCAGTGCAGAGCCTTACCATGATGTTTTTGCAAATATGGAATATTGATGAAAAACAGCCGGAAAGATATCAGCGGTATATAACGCCGCGAAAAGAAGGACTTCGAAGAGAACTGGGATACGTGCTCCCTTATGGGGACAGTCCTTTTGATAATGAAAATGTGGGAGAAGAAGTCTATTTCCATATACTAAACCATGCAAAAAAATATGTGCACATTATGACGCCTTATCTCATCCTGGACAATGAGATGATCACGACGCTTACAAGAACTGCAAAGAGCGGCATTGAAGTGATTATTATTATGCCCCATATACCGGATAAGTGGTATGCGTTTGCATTGGCGCAGACTTATTATAAGGAATTGATCCGGGCAGGTGTACAGATTTACGAGTATAAGCCTGGATTTGTACATGCAAAAGTTTTTGTGTCGGATGATGATACTGCCACGGTCGGAACCATTAATCTGGACTATCGTAGTCTGTACCTGCATTTTGAATGTGGTGTTTTTATTTATAATAATTCTGTTATTGATAAAATTGAAAGGGATTTTCAGCAGACACTGGCAAAGTGTCATAAGGTCAGTCTGCTGGATGTAAGAAAAAGAACAATGCTGACGAAATTGGCAGGACAGGTACTTCGGCTTTTTGCACCGCTTATGTAAGAAAAGGAAATCTGATAGATTAGTAAAAATAATAATGTACAATAAGAAAAAAATATAGTATAATGCTTATGGCTGTTAAAAGCAGCTGTTGGATAGTAATGTAAATGACACACAGGAGGAATTGATATGGTAAAAGCAGTAGTAGGCGCTAACTGGGGCGATGAAGGTAAAGGGAAGATTACCGATATGCTGGGAGAAAATGCGGATGTTATTATCCGTTTCCAGGGAGGAGCCAATGCAGGGCATACCATCATAAATGACTATGGTAAATTCGCACTTCATACACTGCCTTCCGGCGTATTCTACAGCCATACGACAAGCATCATTGGAAATGGAGTGGCTCTCGATGTGCCAAGATTATTCGAGGAAATCCAGTCTATTGTGGAAAAAGGCGTTCCGATGCCAAAGATTCTTGTATCAGACCGTGCACAAATGGTAATGTCCTACCACAAAAATTTTGATGCCTATGAAGAAGAAAGACTGGGAGGAAAATCTTTTGGCTCCACGAAATCCGGAATAGCACCTTTCTATTCAGATAAGTATGCAAAAATTGGATTTCAGGTAAGTGAGCTGTTTGATGATGAACTTCTGAAGGAAAAAACGGTACGGGTAGCAGAACAGAAAAATGTACTGCTTGAGCATCTGTACCACAAACCATTGATTGATCCTTCTGATTTGTATAATGAATTGCAGGAATACAAGAAAATGATAGAGCCATATGTATGTGATGTGGCCTTGTTCCTTCATAATGCGCTCAAGGAAGGTAAGGAGATCTTGTTGGAAGGGCAGCTTGGTTCCCTGAAGGATCCGGATCACGGAATTTATCCAATGGTTACATCTTCTTCTACTCTTGCAGCATATGGCGCCATTGGCGCGGGAATTCCTCCCTATGAGATTAAAAAGATTATAACAGTATGTAAAGCGTATTCCAGTGCAGTAGGAGCCGGGGCATTTGTCAGCGAGATTTTTGGAGAAGAGGCAGATGAACTTCGTCGTCGCGGCGGTGATGGAGGAGAATTTGGAGCGACTACCGGGCGTCCTAGACGTATGGGATGGTTTGACTGTGTTGCTTCAAAATACGGATGCAGACTTCAGGGTACAACGGATGTTGCTTTTACGGTTTTGGATGTTCTGGGATATTTGGATGAGATTCCGGTTTGTGTGGGATATGAAATTAATGGAGAAGTAACGACAGATTTCCCGACTACACATCTCCTGGAAAAGGCAAAGCCTGTACTGAAAAAACTTCCCGGATGGAAATGCGATATCCGGGGAATTAAAAAATATGAAGATCTTCCGGAAAACTGCAGAAATTATATTGAGTTTGTAGAAAAGGAAATTGGATATCCTATTACAATGATTTCCAATGGACCGGGACGTCATGATATTATTTATCGGTAAATAGTTTTATTATACAGCGGAAAAGTGTCAAAATATGACATCTTTTCCGCTTTTTTTAAGAAATTCCTTAGTTTTATTTTATCTATTTTCCACAGACTGGACATATTTTACTGATATACTTGCAATTGCAAATAAAAAAGTCATAAGATTGGAAAACGGCAAATATAATAATAAAGCCGGAAGATTTGGATAAAAAGAAAATCAGCAAAGAACGGAGGTATGAGTATGAGACATGATATGAGAAAAAACGGCAGCCAGGAAATCATATCCCTGGAAGAATATTTGAACAAAAGACAGAAGATAAAAGAAAGAGAGGCAAAAAAAGAGCAGAAAAGGGCAGAAAAAAGCCCTGCCTGGATGTGGGCAGAGCTTTACGTTTAAAGATCCTGTTTTGTTTTTGATTTGTCAGAAATCTTATCATTATCTTTCTGGTTGTCTCGGATGTTTCTGTATACCAGTGTGTAGGCATAGAGCAGTACAGGGATAATGATGGTACATGCGATAGATGCTTTCAACATTCCCATTGTAGCAGAATGATCTATGAAAGCAAAAAATAAGGTGCTGCCATACATGGCAATAAGCAAAACAGCGCCCAACAGTGCAAGAAAACGTTTCATTTTTTTCATAAATATAGATCCTTTCTATAGGGGACAGCAGAGATTTTTACTGTAAGTTTGCTGCATGTCCCATATTATATATGGAAACAGTGAAAAAATCAAATACAGACTCTTTGAAAAAGCGGAAAAATGGTATATAATAATCCGTGCAGAATAACATACAAAGGAGTATATAAAAATGAGCAATACATTATTAGAGCAGTGGAGAGCGGTTGCCTATAATGAAAAATCAGATCGAGGACAGCTTCAGAAATTCTGGGCATCCTATTTTCAGATTGAAAAGGAGATTTATGAACAACTTCTTTCTAATCCTGAAGAGGAAGTAAGAGGCACAGTTAAGGAGCTGGCTGAAAGATATCATCAAAGTGTTATGACAATGGTAGGTTTCTTGGATGGTATTGATGAGAGTTTGAAAGTACCTAATCCGATTGAGACAATGGATGAAAATACAGAAGTAAATCTTGTATATGATAAGGAACTTCTGTATAAAAATATGGTGGCAGCAAAAGCAGACTGGCTTTATGAATTGCCACAGTGGAAAGAAATTTTTTCAGAGGAAGAACTGAAAAAACTTTACAAAGAGCAGAAAGAATCCGGTACCATCCGTAAAGGTAAAAAAGTCGGACGGAACGATCCGTGTCCGTGTGGAAGCGGAAAGAAGTATAAAAAGTGCTGCGGAAGGTAGAAGATGGCTGAACTGGGTGTATTCTGTCTGTTATATTTTGTAATCATACGTTTGGCAATGGGAAAATGGACTTCCACATTTGCAGGCTTTTGGGCGGCAGCCGGGATCGGCTGCCTGGCTGTCCATCTGCTGACAGCATATTTTCCAAAATGGCTGGAAATGGTGGTGAGTTGTGTTTTTCCTGTTGCTATTTTTATTTTTCTGGCTGTGGAAATCAGAATTTTTGCAGAGGCTTTTAAAAGACAGGAAAAGAAGTGTGATTATTTGATTGTATTAGGCGCACAGATACAAGGAGAGCTTGTGACAGATTCCTTGAAAAGGCGACTGGACAAAGCAATACAATATGTAGAGAAATTTCCGGAAACTTTGATTATTGTTTCAGGAGGTAAGGGTACGGACGAGTTTATTTCAGAGGCAGAAGCGATGAAGAAATATCTTTTGCAGCAGGGAATAAGAACAGAATGTGTTCTCATGGAAGATCAGTCAACTACCACAAAAGAAAATCTTGAATTTTCAGCAGTGATGATTTCGGATATGGACTGTTCCGTGGGAATTGTCACTAATAATTTCCATATTTACAGAGCCAGACAATACGCCAGAAAGACTGGATACAGAAATACATATGGTATTCCAGCAGGATGCAGTAAAGTTTTACTTCTGAATTATGCAGTTCGAGAATTTTTTGCAGTATGGAAAATGTGGATTTTCAGTTAAATTTAGACAGAGGGAAAAGAACCGGAAAGGAGAAAACAATGAAAGATATGTACGATGTGTTTCAGTTAAACAATGGAGTGGGAAATCCGTGTATCGGATTCGGAACATTCAAGGCTGCTGACAGCAAAAGTGCTGAAATTATAAGGACAGCGATTGAAGCCGGCTATCGATATTTTGACACGGCATCTTTTTATGGCACAGAAGGATATCTTGCAGAAGCAATTAGGACCAGCGATATAAAAAGAGAAGAGCTTTTTATTACATCCAAAGCCTGGAAGACGGAAATGGGATATGAAAATGTAAAAAAAGCTTTCGAAAAGACGCTTGAAACACTGGAGACGGATTATCTTGATATGTATTTGATTCACTGGCCCCTACCGGAAGAAGGCTATAAAAACTGGAAAGAGCTGGATATAGAGACTTGGAGAGGGATGGAAGAAATTTATCGCAGTGGCCGGATAAGAGCAATCGGGGTCAGCAATTTTCTCCCACACCATATTGAAAATATTCTTCAGAACTGTGAAATCAGACCAGCGGTAGATCAGATTGAATTTCACCCGGGGTATACCCAGGAAATGACAGTTCAGTACTGCAATGAAAAAAATATACAGGTTCAGGCTTGGAGCCCCATAGGAAGGAGCGCGCTTCTGAATCATGAAATGTTGATGGAAATTGCTGATTCTTATGGAGTGTCTGTGGCACAGCTGTGTATTCGATACTCGCTTCAAAGAGGCATTATCCCTCTTCCTAAATCTTCAACTATGGAGCGGATGAAAGAAAATCAAAATGTATTTGGTTTTGAGATTAGTAAAGAGGATATGTATCGGATCGGCACAATGGCGCAGGCAGGATGGTCAGGATTGCATCCGGATTTTGGAAGTATACGAGGAGCTTCTAAATAAGAAGATCAGGAAAAGGCAGAGGAGAAAGGCGGAGTAAAACATGAACAAGTTCAAACCATATGAGCATAAAGTACAGTATTATGAAACGGATCAGATGGGAATTGTACATCATTCCAATTATATTCGCTGGTTCGAGGAAGCCAGGACGGATTTTATGGAACAAATGGGAATGGGATACGATGAAATGGAAAACAGAGGGATTGTAAGCCCGGTTCTTTCTGTAGAAGCAGATTATCTTAGAATGGTACGTTTTGGAGAAAGCGTAACAATAGATACAAAAGTCAGTGAGTATAATGGAATTAAGATGACAGTAGAATATGAAATTGTTGATAACAAGACAGGTATGGTACATTGCCGTGGACTTACAAAGCATTGCTTTTTAAATGACAGCGGAAGACCTGTTTCTCTGAAAAAAGATTTTCCGGATTTTCATGAGATGTTTATGAATGCACCAGGAATGGAGAATAAAAAATAAAAAAAGGCAGATACTATTTCTGATGAACAAATATAAGGAGGTAGTATTATGCCGGAATTAAAATGTACTGTACAGACCTGTATGCATAATAAAGATTTTTACTGTGCATTAGACAAAATCCAGGTGGGTGGATCAACTGCAAAAGATGCAAAGGACACATGCTGCGATAGTTTTCAGCAGAGAAGCGAAGCAGCTCAGAACTCCTATACAAATACCACTGGACAGACAACATCTGCATGCAGCAGTGTAGAATGTCAGGCAACACAATGTAAGTATAATGATAATTGCCAATGCCATGCAGGAAAGATCAGTGTGGAAGGAAGCAGTGCTTGTCAGTGCAGTCAGACAGAATGTGCAACATTTAAATGTTAAATCGTTAACGGGAGACGTAACAAAGTGTAACTTTGTTACGTCTCCCGTTAACATTTTAACAAATTTGATTTTTCTATTGTTCGTTGATATAATCTATATGTGTTATTAGATGGTATCGGAAGGAATTGATTGAATAATGGAAAAGGAAACGCGGAACAAAGAAACAAAAAACAGCAAAGCTGACAGTAGTTACTACGGGAATCGGTTAAAAATCGGAGCGAAAAAGGGATCTTCCTGGATCAGACAGCAGTTTGGAAAGGGGATGACCTATTTTCTTGTAGTTGCTGCAAGTATTATTTTTTACTTTGCCCTTCTTAGAGCAACTAATCTTACAGACGTATTGTGGGAGATTGTGGATGCATTAAAACCCATTTTATACGGACTTGTCATTGCATATCTTCTTAATCCAATTGTGAAAAAAGTGGATTTTTATTTTATACCATTTTTAGAAAAAAGAATGAAAAACGGGCAGAAAGCGGCGAAGATTTCAAGGGCGTCAGGCATTTTTTTGGCAATTATTATTTTCTTTCTGATTATCGTTGCTTTATTCAGCATGCTGATTCCGGAATTATATAAAAGCGTGCGTGATATGGTAATTACTCTTCCGGGGCAGTTGAATGATTTCGTGAATCATCTTGATAAGCTTTACAGTGATGATTCGGTGACAGGAAATCTTGTTAAGACAGCAATTAATGAGGGAGCAGATATGTTTCAGACCTGGCTCCGTACAGACCTTCTTCCGCGGGCAAATGAAGTTATGTCCAGTCTTACTGTAGGAGTTCTGAATGTGCTCTCAGAATTGTTTAATGCACTAATTGGTGTGATTGTTTCTGTGTACATACTATTTAGTAAGGAAAAATTCGTGCGCCAGACGAAAAAGACAGTCTACGCAGTATTTTCTTTCAGTAATGCCAATGTACTCCTTCACCTGACCAAAAAGAGCAATGAGATTTTCGGTGGATTTATTATTGGAAAAATTATTGATTCCAT
This sequence comes from Lachnospiraceae bacterium, assembly GCA_019423745.1. Classification (GTDB taxonomy): domain Bacteria; phylum Bacillota; class Clostridia; order Lachnospirales; family Lachnospiraceae; genus Claveliimonas. The sequence goes on along the minus strand of JAHZAV010000002.1, from coordinate 49,778 downwards.
TATTATTGGAGTGCTGTGTTTTGTTGGTATTTCTCTGCTTAATATGCCTTATGTTATGCTTGTGAGCGTAATTGTAGGAGTTACAAATGTAATTCCGTTTTTTGGTCCTTATATTGGCGCTATTCCCAGCTCCATATTAATTTTGCTTTCAGATCCTATTAAAGGAATTTATTTTATTATTTTCATCTTTTTACTTCAGCAGTTGGATGGAAATTTTATAGGACCAAAAATTCTGGGCAATTCTACAGGCTTATCAGCATTTTGGGTTATTTTTTCTATTTTGTTGGGAGGAGGACTGTTTGGATTCCTTGGCATGCTAATGGGAGTTCCGACATTCGCCGTTATTTATTATATTATACAAATGATTATTAATAGTCGTCTGGAAAAGAAGAATCTTCCTGGGCATTCGGATTACTATGATGAAATGAGTTACGTGGATGATGAAGGAAATTACATACATTCGGAGGAACACATTTCACAAGAAGAAAATAAAGGAGAGTAAACTATGCCAATTCGAGTACAAAATGATCTTCCGGTAAAAGAGATACTGGAACAGGAAAATATATTTGTTATGGATGAACATCGGGCGGTTCATCAGGATATCCGGCCGATTCGCATCGGTCTTTTGAATTTGATGCCGCTGAAAGAAGATACAGAGCTTCAGATCTTGCGCTCTTTGTCCAATACACCGCTGCAAGTGGATGTTGTTTTTGTAAATGTATCAAGTCATATATCAAAAAATACTTCGACCAGCCATTTAAATAAATTTTATCTGCCCTTTGCAGATATTAAAGACCAAAAGTTCGATGGCTTTATTATTACAGGTGCCCCGGTGGAACAGATTCCTTTCGAGGAAGTAGATTATTGGGAAGAGCTGACTGAAATTATGGAATGGACAAAGACGCATGTGACTTCCACGCTTCATTTGTGTTGGGGGGCTCAGGCAGCGTTATATTACCATTACGGAATCAATAAGGAACCTTTGGAGGAAAAGTTGTTTGGCGTATTCTGGCATAAGGTGTTGAACCGTAGAATTCCGCTAGTAAGGGGATTCGATGATGTATTTTTGGCTCCTCATTCACGCCACACAGATGTTCCGATTGAAAAGATCCGTGCTGATGAAAGACTTACAATATTGGCAGAATCTGAAAAGGCAGGTGTGTTCCTTTCAATGGCAGAAGAAGGAAGGCAGATCTTTGTAATGGGACATCCGGAATATGACAGAATTACTTTAGACGGAGAGTACAAACGAGATTTAGCCAAGGGATTACCGATCAAGATTCCGGAAAATTATTATCCCGATAATAATCCGGAAAATAAACCTTTGCTTACATGGCGGGCTCACGGAAATAATCTGTATACAAACTGGCTCAATTATTATGTATATCAGGTAACTCCGTATGATATGATTGGAACACCGTTTTAATCTAAAAGAAGATGAGTGTTTGTTGTGAATAGATCATAAGATGTTAATAGGCGGCTACACAAATATGTGCAGCCGCTTTTTCTGTATAAACAGTATATGCATAAACGATATTGTGCGAAAATAAAAACACGTGATAGTAAAAATGAAGAATTTGTACATGAATAAGTAAGAAAAAGAAGCACTTTAATACGGATAGATGATGTGTAGCGGATGGATTTTGACGCTATTGTCTTAAAAAAATCAAGTATGATAAAGAAAAGACAATAATGGAAAAATGAAAGAATACGACAGGAAAAAAGGAGGGACAGAATGTTTGAACGATTATTTTCCCCCATCCGTATTCGAGATATGGAGCTGAAGAACCGGGTTGTTATGACTGGAATGGGCACCCGGATGGTTGGAGGAGACGGAAGAGAAGTAACAGATAGACTGATTAGATATCATGTGGAACGTGCCCGCGGAGGTGTGGGATTAAATACAGTAGAAGTATGTTCTGTGGATGCAGCGAGCGCACCAAAAGGTTTTTTGGCATTAAGTGATGATAAATATATTTCGGGAATGAAGAAGCTGGCAGATGCAGTACATGAGGCGGGAGGAAAAATCTGCCCTCAGCTCTGGCAGGGATCACTTGCTGTGGGGAGTGATCCGGAGGCGGAGATTTTGGTAGCATCTAAAATGAGATTTTCGCGGAAAGTAAGTATAAAAGGAATGAGTAAAGAGAGAATTCAGTCTGTTGTAAAGGCTTATGGAGATGCGGCCAGACGGGCTGCACAGGCAGGCATGGATGCGGTAGAATTTCATGCGGCTCATACATATCTTCCTCATGTTTTTTTGTCAGGCGGAATCAATCACAGGACGGACGAGTATGGGGGAAGCTTTGAAAACAGATGTCGTTTTCCGCTGGAGTGCATCAGGGCTATCCGACAAAATATACCAGAGGGCATGCCGCTTTTTATGCGGATTATCTGTCATGATGATTATCTTAAAGATGGACTTACAGAAGGTGAAGTTATCGAATTTTGTAAACTGGCAGGGAAGGAAGGGGTAGATGTTCTGAATATTTCCAGAGGAAATTTTCTGACTCGTGCCCAGATCTATGAGATTCCGCCGATTGACCTGCCTAAGGGAATTAATGTAGGTCCAGCTTCTCGTATACGAAAAGAGACAGGCATGCTGACAATGCCGTCCGGCCGTATCAATACGCCGGGGTTTGCAGAAGAAATTCTGGAGGAGGACAAGGCAGATCTCATTGCTATGTCTCGTGCCCAATTGGCAGATCCCTATTTCTGTCAAAAGGCCAAGGAAGGAAAACTTGCTCAGATTAATTATTGTGTGGGATGTGATCAGGGTTGCTATGATTACTTTATTAATCCCGAGAAGGATCATATCAGTTGTATGAGAAATCCAGCAGTAGGAGAAGAAGAGGAACTGAAAATTCAGACGGCGGAAAAGCCCAAGAATGTAATGATTGCAGGCGGTGGAATCGCTGGTCTGGAAATTGCTGATATCCTTCAACAGCGGGGACATAAACCTGCTATTTATGAAAAGAGCGGAACTTTGGGAGGGCAGTTTGTGCTTGCTGGAACCGCACCTAGAAAAGATGACTTTGGCATGGCAGGAAGAATGGCAGCGCAGAAGGCGATAGAGTCAGGAATTGATATTTTTTTGAATACGGAAGTGACAGAAGAAGTGATTGAGCGGGAAAAACCAGATGTTGTTGTCATAGCAGTTGGTTCGATCCCTTTTGTTCCGCCTATCCCGGGAATTGATCAGAAGAATGTGATGAGTTCAAAAGAAGTATTGGCTGGAACCAGAGTACCTATGAGTGGAAAAGTTGTAGTTATAGGCGGTGGTTTGGTAGGACTGGAAGTGTCAGAGCATCTGGAACGCAGAGGATGTCATGTGACAGTAGTTGAAATGCGGGATGGTATCGGCATAGATTTAGGACATATGAGAAAAACAGCAGTGCAGATTCAATTAGAGAAAGGAGAAATCCATCAGATTGTTAATGCATCCTGCAAGGAGATTCGGGAAAAAAGTGTTGTTTTAGATGTAAAAGGGCAGATCAAAGAAATTCCGGCGGATTATGTGGTTATTGCTACAGGTTCCCGGGCAAAAGACAGTACAAACCTGCAGGAATGCTGTAAAAAACTTGGAATTCCTGTATATGTAATCGGTGACGCAAAACGGGCAAGAAAGGCATTGGATACCATTTATGAAGCTTATCTTGCCGCATTGGAAATATAAAAATCGGGGAATGAAATCGCCAACAGATCTTCTTGGAATCTGCTGGCGATTTCGTAAAATGATTATAGGAAAAGTAAGAAGGGTGATAAAATGAAAGTAATTAAACAAGATATGTCCATTAAAAAAATGGTAGTAGAAGTAATGAAACATGCCAGAACTCAGAATTATACACCGCAGCAGCTCTGTGACAGACAAAAGATTATAGATGCACAGTTTTTCTATTACTGGGCGATGGACATGAAAAAGGAAGAGTATATTTGTGACTTGTTTACAGAAGATTTTACTTATCGCTGTTACGTAGAAAATAAAACGGCTCCCAGGGATCAGGCGATGAGATCAAAATATGTTAATCGCAATATGATGACTATGCATATGAGTCATAATCCTTTGATCTGGCTTATAAGCGATACAGAAGCAAGAGGAATTTTTCTTTATGAAGATAACAATACTTATCGCGAAAGTAAAACGACAGTAGAAGGATTCTCCGTATATTGTGATGATTTTCGCAAATGTGAAGATGGGATTTGGAGGATCAGCACGATGAGAATCGGCTATCGAAAGATGGAAGGAGAGCTGGAGGATTACGATGTTCCAAAAGACTGGACACCAAAAACATGGGAAGAATGGCACTGTGCAGAGGAGTAAGGCCCTGTATAAACAAGATGGCAGAATGTGATCTGTAAAAATTAGGCGGCATATTTTCCGATAGACAGGAAAAAAATGCCGCCTTTAGCTTGCTTAATCGTAAAGGATAAAAGAATTCTTTTTTATGCCAGAATCTCTCCCAAACATTTTACAAGTTTGTTATTGTCTTCAGGCATCATGATACAGAAACGGATATATTCTCCTTTCAGTTCTTCAAAAGAAGAACAGTCACGAATCATCATTTTCTGTAGAATAGCATGTTCAAATACCTGGAAGGAGGATAAGCCATTTTTGGTTATACGTACCAAAATAAAATTTCCATAAGCCTTATAATATTTGGCATATCGAAATCCATCCAGAATGTGACAGACTCGTTTCTTTTCCGAGAGTATCAGTTCGCGGGTATTATGAATGTATGAAGTATCTTTCAACATTTCCTCACCGGCAAAGGCAGCAATGCTGCTGACGCTCCAAGGGTTTTGATGGATTTTCAATGCCTGAAGAAAGGAGGCGTTACTGGTTAATCCATAGCCCAGACGAAGGCCCGGAGCAGCAAAAAATTTGGAAACTCCCCGAATAACCATGAGATTATCGAAAGAGGGTACAAGGGGAACTGCAGTAATCTCTTCTACAGAAGGGGCAAACTCTACGTATGTTTCATCGATCATGACGAAAATTCCCCGTTTCTGGCAGTTTCCGATCAGTCTTTCCAGATCCATTGTAGTAACGGCGGAAGAAGTTGGATTATTGGGATTGCAGAGAATGACCAGATCGGTTTCTCTGGGAAGATGATTTATGAAATCATCAACATCCAGACGGAAATCGTTGTATTCCTCTAAGGTGTAAGAGGAAATATGTCCGCCGGTAAGGGAAAGCTCTCTTTGATATTCAGAATAGGTAGGACCGACGACAACAGCATGAGAGGCCCTAAGCTGCGTAATCAGAAGAGAGATTAATTCAGTGGATCCATTACCGATGACGATATATTCCGTAGGGATTTTACAGTACTCAGATATAGCTTCTTTTAAATCGGTATAATTGCGATCGGGATATCTGGAAATAATGTCCAGGTTTTCCGCAAGCTTCTTTTTGACCTGGGAAGAAATACCCAACGGGTTTACATTCGCTCCAAAGCTTATTATCTCTGATTGTGGAAGGCTGTAATATTTTGCGATCTGCTCCAGATCACTTCCGTGAAAAGCGGGCTGTTTCGCGTTTGTCATATAGATTCCCCCATATTTCTTCTATATTTTCTGATTACGGCATTGCCATACTTGTCAGAATAATGCTATAATCTATTATAGTATGTTTAAAGAAAAATGCAACGTAAGAAGAGGTGGAAGGCTTGAAAAACAAAATTAAAAAATTTTCAAAAGGAGACTTTCAAGTAGTACATCCAGAGATTGTTTTTAGTGACACATGTCTGATCCTTACAATTGGAGAAGGAGAGATGTACCGGGGAAGTTTTACAATGAAAAGCCGGACAGACGGAGCAATACGAGGTATTGTATATCCGTCTTCTTTTCGTATGCACTGTATAGAGCAGGGCTTTGAAGGAAACCCTGTAACGATTCAATTTGAATATGACGGAAAAGGTCTTGTGCCAGGACATGTAGAGCAAGGAAAATTTTCTATTGTATGTAATGGCGGTGAATTTGAAGTGCCTTTTACCGCAATTATAGAAAAACCCTATGTTATGACTAATTATGGGAAGGTACAGAGCACAGACGATTTTAAAAGGCTGGCTATTAAGGATTTTTCCGAAGCGCTGCGGCTGTTTCGGTCAAGAGAGTTTTATGAAGTATTAAAATATGAAAATCCTAGAATTTTTCATTTATATGACAATATGAGAAAATGGTCTCTTGGTGAGCAGGCCATGGAAGAATTTCTGGTAGGTATAAAGCAGAAAGAATGCATTTTTCTGACACTCCAGGGCGAGGGTATGCTTTTTGAAGATTTGAAAGAATCTACGAAAGGCAGTCTGACTGTAATTAAAAATACATGGGGCTTTATGCCGATTAGAATAAAGACAGAGGGCGGTTTTATCACTGTAAGTCGTCCGGAGATTACTACGGATGATTTTGTTGGAAATGTTTATGAACTGGAATTTGTAGTAAATGTAGAAAAAGTTCATGCGGGAAGAAATTTTGGAAAGATTCATCTCGTGACCCCATATGAAATTCTCACCTATGAAGTAGAAGTTCTGCAAAATGGAGAGTATGATGAAAATCGCCGGGAAATCCAGTTCCTTATGGCGCAGATTTTAAAAGAGTATGTAGCCTGCGAAGCGGGACGAATTGATATTAACAGCTGGGTTGACAGTGCTATCGAAAAATCAAAGAAAATGCGGAATTATGCGCCTATGGATGATGCGCTGCAGTTATTTCAGGCACACATCTATATCAAGGGAGACCGCATAGAAGAGGCAAAGTGGATTCTGGAAAATTATAATTATAATCGATTTGCAATTGGAAAAGATCCCAAGACCAATGCCTATTATCTCTGCCTTACTGCCTTGATCCGTAAGTCCGGAAATCATGTGGAACGGGTTATTGATGAAATTGGAAAGACGTATCTTCGTCATCAGGATTCCTGGGAGCTGCTTGCCATGCTGCTGGTGCTGGATCCACAGTACAAAGATTCATACAGGCGGATTAAAGTGTTAGAGCAGCAGTTTTATGCCTACGATGCAAATCAGGTTCTTTTTTATCAGAAAGCATATCAGTGTTATCAGGACCGCAGTAATTTGTTAAAGAAGTTGGGGAAATTTGAACTGCATGTTCTTAATTTTGCCACAAAATACCGGCTTATCACCAGAGAGCTGGCGCTTTATGTTGCAAATCTTGCCAGCCAGCAAAAGCAGTATGATAGTGGATTGTTCCGCATCCTGGAAAGAATCTATGAAATGTATGAGGAGCCCATGATACTGAACGCGATCTGCACGCTTCTTATTAAAGGAAATAAAATGCAGCAGAGATACTTTGTGTGGTATCAAAGGGCAGTCGATGCAGAACTTAAGATTGCACAGCTCTATGAGTATTATATGGAAACAATTGAGGAGGATCGAGTAAGAGAGGCGCTCCCCAGATCAATTTTCCTTTACTTCATGCATGGGAATAATCTGGATTATAAAAAGGCAGCGCTTTTGTATGCAAATCTTATTACCTATGAACAGTATGCCAGTGATTTATATATCAGTTATCGGGAGCAGATGGTAGAATTTGCATGGGATCAGCTTGTTAAGAGACACATTAACGATTCTTTGAAGGTGATTTATAAAAGATTCTGTACAGAAGAGGAAATGACAGGTGAGCGATTGGAAGCAATGCGCGATATCTGTTATGCCTATGAGGTTACAACTAAAGTACAGGGTATGAAGTGCGTGCTTGTAATTGAGAAGGATGGAAGTGTGAAGCAGAGGGTTCCTTATAGAGAAGACGGCGCAATCGTTTATCTTTATGATAAAGAAGCAAGGATCGTGTGGGAATCTATGGAAGGGCAGCATCACACAGATTCTATTGTCTATGAAACGAAGCGTCTCTTCTATGAACCCCGATATCTGGAAATGTGTAAAAAGTATTTGTCCCATATTAATAACTGGGGGGGAGAAGGTCCTAAAGAAGAAGTGACATTTGAAAATCTTCGTCTCAAGGGGCTGGAAGAATTTGAAGAGAGAGAAGTATTTCAGCTATGCAGTAAGCGCATACGCGAAGATAATTATGAAGAAGATGAATTTCTTCTGTATCTTTGTTTTGAGTTGTTTAAGCGGCAGCAGTATGACAAAGTGACGCTTACTTATCTTGTGAATTTCTTCTGTGGAGCAACAAAAGATATGAAGGATCTCTGGAAAACAGCAAGAGATTATGGAATTCATGAGGGAAAACTGGGAGAGAGAATCATTACTCAGATGCTCTTTTCAGAAGATATGTTCCAGGAGGAAGAAGTTTTTGTTGAATATTATCTGAATGGAAATGCATATTTTAGACTGAAACAGGCATATCTTGCTTTTGTGTCCCGGGAATATCTGGTCAGTGGGCGAAAAACAGGGCACACTATTTTTGAGATTATTGTGAATGAGTTCCGATTGGGAGAAAGCCTGGCTGATATCTGTAAAATAGCTCTTCTTCACTATTACTCTGATAAGGAATATGATCATGAGGTGGCGGAGATTCTGCATAATGTGCTGGGGCAGTTGTGTGAGAAGCAGATTGTTTTTCCGTTTTATCTCAAATATCCTGATAAATGGCTCAGAGAGGCGCAGCTTTATGATAAGGTTATGGTTGAGTATCATGCAAAGCAGGGAGGAAAGGTACGTATTTCTTACAAAATGCGTCAGGATGACGTGGAAGATCTGGGGTATCAGAGCGAAAGTCTAACACCTATGTATGAAAATATTTATGTAAAAGATTTTATTCTCTATCAGGGAGATGTGGTGAGATACTTTTTCCAGGAAACACAGGAAAAAGAGAAAAAGACCTTGAGACAGGAAGAAAAGATTCTGACGCAGACCCGGGATGTGCCAGCAATTGGAAAATATGGAAAACTCAACGCTATGGCAAGTATGTCCCCTGCAAAAAGAAAGCAGGCGATGATTGACTATCAGAAAGAAATTGTCATGGCAGAGGAAATTTTCCGGGAATACTAATGGCAAGAAAAGTAGAAACAGTACAAAAGCTTAGGAGGAATTACGGTGAGAGGTGGAAGTATTTTAGGAATTGAACTGAATGACCAGTATTGCCAAATCAGCTTTTATGACGAAGCAAAGCATGAGCCGGAAACATTGGAGGTGGCGGTAGATAATTATCAGATTCCCCTCATTTTAGGATATTATAAAGATCAGTGGATTTACGGCAAAGAGGCAAAAAGGTTGGCCACAGTCAATGAAGGGTGCACCGTCCCTGACCTGTACCAGAAGGCCTTGCATCAGGAAAAAGTTCGAATTGGAGGGAAAAATCATGATGCAGTCTGGCTTTTGGCTAAATTTTTTGAGCTGGCGTTGGACAGATTTCGACAGATTGAGTATTTAACTTTTTCTGTTCCGCATACCGATATTGACATTAGCAAAATGCTGAAAGGAATTGCTCAGTTTGTAGGGATATCCAAAGATTCCGTCTATGTGCAGGATTACAAAGAAAGTTTCTGCCATTATATGTTTTATCAGCCCAAGGAGTTATGGCAGTATGAGGCGGCTTTGTTTTATTGCGACAGGAATGAAATAAGAGCATACATGCTGCGCCGATTGCGGGGCATAAGAGGGCGCGGAGATGAATTGTTTGTGGCAGTAGATGAAGTTGCAAATGCGCATATGAAAGAGCTTGCGGCAATTTATCCGGTGCTGAATGTAGACAAGGCAAAAGATGCGGATGAGAGGTTCAGAGCCTTTATTCAAAGCGTCTTCGATAAAAAAGTTGTTTCTTCTGTATATTTGACAGGGGAAGGATTTGAAAACAACTGGTATCCGGCATCCCTCAAAGTGCTCTGTAATGGAAGAAGAGCTTTCCTTGGAAATAATCTATACAGTAAAGGGGCATGTTACACAGCTTATCGTAAATGCAGAGATTATGAGGACAGCCCTATTTACCTGGATGAGAGTAAAATGACAGATCAGATCTGTCTGAGAATGAGGGTGAGAGGTAAGGAAGGCTGGTATCCTATTGTACAATGGGGGTCTCACTGGTATGAAGCTGATGGACAGTGGGATGTGCTTCTGGAAGATACCTCTGACATAGAGATTCATATTGAATCCCTGGCCAGCGGAGAACTTCAGGCGGAAACCGTATCACTGGCAGGGCTTCCGGAGAGAAAGGACTATGCAATGCGTCTGACAATCGAAGTAATGTTCCTGGATGATCAGACATGTCGAATTACTTTTAAAGATGCGGGGTTTGGAGAATTTTTCCCGGCAACAGATTTTCAGGTGGAAAAGACTATACATTTAGGAGGAAGCAATGGGCAGTTTAATTCTTTGTCATAGAAAGAAAGCAAAACATCCATATGAGATTGCGAGAATCCACAAGAGGATCTATACAATAGAAGAGCTGTGTTACTATTTTTGCAACAATCTTTATTTGGTAGACTATACAATCGTTAATCGTCAGCTTTGTGATTGGCTGGAAGAGGAGCTGGAACTGTACGATTTGGCGGATGAGTTGAGAAGCCAGCTGGAACAAAATGGGCCTGTAGAGCAGTTCCTTCTTACAGTGTTAAGTCATTCGTCCATTTATTCACCGGCAGAAATTACAAGAATTCATAATGTGTTGGAACGCCTCAAGAGTCAGAATGAAGTGGAGAGAGAGAAGTATAAGGCAGATAATCTGCTTCAGACTGGGGAATATGCATCCGCAATTCTTGTGTATCAAAGTATTGTAAGTAAAGAATGGGATGAAACAGTAGGAAAAGAGTTTTACGGACAGGTTTATGGCTGCTTAGGGGCTGCCTATGGTCGGATGCTTCTTTATGAGGAAGCCGCTTCCATGTATGAAAAGGGGTTCCGGGTTTGTCAGGATACAAAGATGCTGAAAGCTTATTTATACTGCTGTTACCGCTATTTGCCGGAAGCACAGTATGTAAAAATGTTGTCAGCGGAACCTGTCTATTTGAGTATGGACTCTATTCTGAAAGAGGAACTTCGCAAAGCGGAAGATAAGGTTAAGGTGGACGTAACAGAAGAGGATTTCCGCCAATGGAAGAAAGAGTACAGAAAAACGGGAAAATAGCAATTTTCTTATAAAGTGCTTTGCTTGACAAGCAAAGCACTTTTATGTTATGATTACAGAGCAATTTAGCGTGGTAGAGTAATCAATTGGTAAATTGATAATATGATAAAGCTGATTGCAGGAGGATAATATTATGAAAAAGAGATTAGCTTTGCTTCTTGCGCTTGCCATGACGGCATCTGTAGCAGTTGCTGGATGCGGCAGCAATACAGACAGTGAAAAAGACAGCGATTCCAAAGAAAGTCAGGAAAAGACAGAAGTTGAATTTAAGGAAAAAGAGGCAGGAGATACTTTTACTGTTGGCTTTGACCAGGATTTTCCGCCTATGGGATTTGTAGGAGATGATGGAGAGTTTACTGGTTTTGACTTGGAACTGGCACAGGCTGTCTGTGATAAACTGGACTTGGAATTTGTTGCAGAGCCTATTGCATGGGATTCCAAAGACGCCTTGCTGAATTCCGGAGCAATTGACTGTATCTGGAATGGATTTACTATCAATGGAAGAGAAGATGATTATACATGGTCAGATCCTTATCTTGATAATAAACAGGTCTTTGTTGTGCGTGGAGATTCCGGTATTGAATCAGAAGCAGATCTGGCAGGAAAGATTGTAGATGTTCAGACAGATTCTTCTGCACAGAAGGCTTTGGAAGATAATGGAGAATTAGCAGCTACATTTGCTAATCTTCAGATTGTTCCGGATTATAATACAGGATTTATGGAACTGGAGTCTGGTGCCGTGGATGCAGTTGCAATGGATATTGTAGTAGCTTCTTATCAGATTGATTCCAGAGATGCAGATTTCAAGATTTTGGATTATGAGATTGCATCCGAAGAATATGGTGTAGGTTTTGCTAAAGGAAATGAGGCATTAAGAGACCAGATACAGCAGGCACTTAATGAACTGGCTGAAGAAGGTAAAGTTGCCGAAATATCCACAAAATGGTTTGGAGAAGATATTACAACAATAGGAAAATAATTTACAAAAGAAAAAGGGCTGTCCTTTGGGCGGCCCGTTTTTAGCGGAGAGGAGTTAAGTTATGACTATTTCAGTCATGTTGAATCAGCTGATGGAAGGAATGGTATGGTCCCTTGCTATTTTTGTGATCACCCTTCTTTTTTCCCTGCCTGTAGGACTTTTAGTCTCTTTTGGGAGAATGTCCAAAAATATAGTAATTCGTTCACTTTTTAAATTTTATATTTCTATTATGCGTGGAACACCGCTCATGCTGCAGCTTATGGTGATTTTTTTCGGACCCTATTATATTTTTGGGATTCCAAATTCGCCGGGATGGAAAACCATGGCCTGTATGATCGGCTTTGTTTTAAATTATGCTGCTTATTTTGCAGAGATTTACCGGGGCGGTATTGAATCAATTCCCAGGGGGCAGTATGAAGCTGCACAAATTCTTGGTTACACGAAAGTACAGACATTTGCAAGAATTATTCTCCCGCAGGTGATTAAGACAGTGCTCCCATCGATTACGAATGAAACGATTACACTTGTAAAGGATACATCACTTGCCTTTACAATCGGTATTGTAGAAATGTTTACAAAAGCCAAGGCATTAGCAGCATCACAAACAAATATGCTTCCTTTTGTATTTGCAGGAATCTTTTATTATGTTTTGAACCTGATTGTGGCATTTCTGATGGAACGGCTGGAAAAGAAACTGAACTATTACTGTTAGGTGAGCGGAAAGGAGGAAAAGACCATGAGTCTGTTGGAAATAAAAAATATAAAGAAAAGCTTTGATGGCCAGACGGTACTTAAGGATATCTCTCTTTCTGTAGAAAAAGGAGAAGTGCTTGGGATTATCGGACCATCAGGATCCGGAAAGTCAACCCTTCTTCGCTGTGCTACCGGACTGGAAAAACAGGATTCCGGTGAGATTAATTATGAGGGGACATTTGGCCTGGTGTTTCAGAATTTTAATCTGTTTCCCCACTATTCAGTTATGAAAAATATTACGGATGCTCCAATTAAGGTGCAGAAAAGAAAGAAAGAAGAAGTTTATGAAGAAGCCAGAGAGCTTCTTAGAAAAATGGGGCTGGAAGATAAAGAGAGAGCATATCCATTTCAGTTGTCCGGAGGACAGCAGCAGAGAATTTCCATTGCCAGAGCTCTTGCTATGAAACCAGATATTTTGTTTTTTGATGAGCCTACATCAGCCCTGGATCCGGAGTTAACAGGAGAAATTCTAAAAGTGATTCGCGATCTTGCAGCAGAGCATATGACAATGGTAATCGTAACTCACGAAATGAATTTTGCAAAAAATGTTGCGGATAAGATTATTTTTATGGATCAGGGAGTTATTGCGGAAGAAGGAACTCCAGAAGAGGTTTTTGGTTCTTCTAACAAAAGAATGAGAGAATTTCTTGGAAAATTAGGTGATAACTTATAAATGGTCGCTATATTATAAGAACAATTAATGAATAAGCTGAAAAATAAATAATAAGTAAGACGTAATACAAGGCAGGGGGGAATATTGCTTTTCCTTCTGCCTTGTATTATACTTATACATGCAAATGCTGACAGAAAGCTGCGGCTTATGTCCGCAGCGAAAAAAATAGAAAAGGATGGGTGTTCATATGCAGAAATTAGAACAATTGTATGAAGGAAAAGCCAAAAAAGTATTTAAGACGGATGATCCGGATATCGTTATTGTAGATTACAAAGACGATGCAACTGCTTTTAATGGCGAGAAAAAGGGAACGATTGTCGGAAAAGGTGTGATTAACAACCGTATGACAAACTATATTTTCCAGATTTTGGAAAAAGAAGGCGTTCCAACCCATTTTGTAGAAGAATTGAGTGACAGAGAAACCGCAGTAAAGAAAGTGGAAATTGTACCGCTTGAAGTAATTGTCCGCAACGTAGCTGCAGGAAGTTTCTCAAAAAGGCTGGGGATTGAAGAAGGAAAAGCACTTCTGGCACCCACATTGGAGTTCAGCTATAAAGATGATGATTTGGGAGATCCATTGATTAACGATTATATGGCCATTGCAATCGGTGCTTCCACAAGAGAAGAGATTAACAAAATTACTGAGTATACTTTTAAAGTGAACGAAGTACTGAAAAAATTCTTTGCAGAAGCAGGAATAGAGTTGATTGATTTTAAGATTGAATTTGGCAGATACCACGGAGAGGTGATTCTGGCTGATGAGATTTCGCCGGATACCTGTCGTCTGTGGGATATCAAGACACATGAAAAATTGGATAAAGACCGTTTCCGTAGAGATATGGGTAATGTAGAAGACGCATATCAGGAAGTATTTCGTAGAATTGGCATTAAATAGGGAGCGGTAAAGAGATTCATGAATGACTTTGAAAAAGTAACAACAGGTCTGGGTGAAGAGTGCGGCGTGTTTGGAGCCTATGATATGGATGGGGGCAATATAGCCCCCACTGTATATTATGGGCTTTTTGCGTTACAGCACAGAGGTCAGGAAAGTTGTGGAATTGCAGTAACAGATACATATGGCGAGAGAAAAGTGAGCTCAAAAAAGGGGCTGGGGCTTGTAAATGAAGTATTTGACAGTGAAACCCTGTCCGGCTTAAAAGGGAATCTGGGCGTAGGTCACGTACGTTACTCTACGGCAGGCGGGTCCAGAGCCGAAAATGCAATGCCCCTTGTGATTAATTATGTGAAAGGGATTCTGGCTATTGCTCATAATGGCAACCTTACAAATGCGATTGAGTTGCGCAGGGAGCTGGAACTGACCGGAGCAATTTTTCAGACAACTATTGATTCAGAGGTCATAGCTTATCATATTGCAAGGGAACGGTTAAAAACCTCTTCAGCAGAGGAAGCGGTAAAAAATGCGATGAAGAAAATAGAGGGTGCCTATGCACTGGTTGTGACTTCTCCAAGAAAATTGATCGGCGCCAGGGATCCGTTTGGACTGAAACCGCTTTGTCTTGGAAAGCGGGATAATACGTATATATTTGCTTCCGAAAGTTGTGCCCTTGCAGCGGTGGGGGCAGAATTTATAAGAGATGTCCTGCCAGGAGAAATTGTAAGTATTACGAAACATGGGATTGACTCAGACATGAGTATGGCAATTTCGCCTGAAAAGCAGGCAAGATGTATTTTTGAATATATTTATTTTGCCAGAACGGACAGTACCATTGATGGGGTGAATGTTTATCATGCCCGGCTTACAGCAGGAAAGGCGTTAGCAGAGTCCTATCCAGTGGATGCAGATCTGGTGGTAGGAGTACCGGATTCAGGACTTGTGGCAGCCAAGGGATATTCTGAACAGTCAGGGATACCTTATGGGATGGCATTCCATAAAAACAGTTATGTAGGAAGAACTTTTATTAAACCCAAGCAAAGTGAAAGGGAATCCAGTGTTAAGATTAAGTTGAATGTCATTGAGGAAGTTGTTCGCGGAAAGCGTATTGTTATGGTAGATGATTCGATCGTAAGGGGAACTACTTGTGCAAATATCATTCACATGCTTAAAAAGGCGGGGGCGACAGAGGTACATGTCAGAATCAGCTCACCACCGTTTTTATATCCCTGCTATTTTGGGACCGATGTGCCATCCAATGAACAGTTAATTGCCCATTCCCATACAACAGAGCAGATTCGCGAAATGATAGGAGCAGATTCTCTTGGCTATATGGAAATAGAGAAACTGAAAAATATGGTGGGAGATCTGTCGTATTGTGATGCATGCTTCACGGGGAAATATCCGATGAAAGTGCCAGGAAGAGATATCTCCCAGGCTTTTGAATAGTAGTAGAAAAAGTTCAAAAAGAGAAAGGAAAGAACTGATATGAGTCATGACAGATATGTAAGTCCGTTGTCAGAGCGCTATGCCAGCAGCGAGATGCAGTATATTTTTTCACCTGATATGAAATTTCGTACATGGAGAAAGCTTTGGATTGCACTTGCAGAAACAGAAAAAGAGCTGGGACTTCCTATTACAGAAGAACAAATTGAGGAATTGAAAGCCCATGCGGACGATATTAATTATGAAGTTGCAAAAGAACGTGAAAAAATTGTGCGCCACGATGTAATGTCCCATGTATATGCATATGGGCAGCAATGCCCGAAAGCCAAGGGTATTATCCATTTGGGCGCTACCTCCTGCTATGTGGGAGACAATACAGATATGATTGTTATGTCAGAGGCCTTGAAACTGGTTCGGACAAAACTGATTAATGTTATTGCAGAATTGGCAGATTTTGCGGAGAAGAATAAGAGCCTTCCTACTTTGGCATTCACACATTTTCAGCCGGCGCAGCCTACAACTGTAGGAAAAAGAGCTACACTGTGGATGCAGGAGTTTCTTATGGATCTGGAAGATCTGGAGTATGTGCTTGGAAGTCTGAAGCTTCTTGGATCAAAAGGAACGACTGGAACACAGGCAAGTTTCCTGGAATTGTTCGATGGAGATCAGGAGACAATTGACAAAATTGATCCTATGATCGCTGAAAAGATGGGATTTAAAGAGTGTTATCCAGTATCCGGCCAGACTTATTCCAGAAAAGTGGATACAAGAGTATTGAATATTCTTGCTGGAATTGCGGCGAGCGCACACAAATTTTCCAACGATATCCGTCTTTTGCAGCATCTGAAGGAAGTAGAGGAACCATTTGAAAAGACCCAGATTGGTTCTTCTGCTATGGCTTATAAGAGAAATCCTATGAGAAGTGAGAGAATTGCATCTCTTTCCAGATATGTGATGATAGATGCCCTCAATCCAGCCATTACATCAGCAACTCAGTGGTTTGAGAGAACACTGGATGATTCAGCTAACAAACGTCTGAGCATCCCGGAAGGATTTCTGGCTATCGATGGTATTCTGGATTTATGTCTGAACGTAGTAGATGGACTTGTGGTTTATCCGAAAGTCATTGAGAAGAGGCTGATGGCAGAACTGCCGTTTATGGCTACCGAAAATATTATGATGGATGCGGTAAAGGCAGGGGGAGACCGTCAGGAACTCCATGAAAGAATCCGAGAGCTTTCTATGGAAGCAGGACGTAATGTAAAGGAGAAAGGACTGGATAATAATCTGCTGGAGCTGATAGCAGCAGATTCAGCCTTTGGTTTAACTATTGAGGAATTGAAAGAAACAATGGATCCGGCAAAATATAC
The DNA here is from genome assembly GCA_019423745.1 of Lachnospiraceae bacterium. Taxonomy (GTDB): domain Bacteria; phylum Bacillota; class Clostridia; order Lachnospirales; family Lachnospiraceae; genus Claveliimonas. The sequence goes on along the minus strand of JAHZAV010000002.1, from coordinate 32,631 downwards.
AGGACGTGCAGCTTATCAGGTGGAGCATTTCCTGGCAGAGGTTGTATCACCGGTTCTTGAGAAAAACAAAGATATTCTTGGCGTAAAAGCAGAAATTAATGTTTAGAAAATAAGGTTTTGGCAAGAAACCAAATAGGCAGGCAGCGAATGTATTCCTGGAAAAGGAAAAATTCGTGTGCCTGCCTTTTGTAATGCTTGGGAAAAATACGGGTTAAAATTATGCATAATGCAAAAAAGATGAAATGTTTTGCACCCTGATATTGCACTTTTCTCACAAAAGTGGTAAGATATTCTCGATAAATTGTTATTTATTTATCGAGAATATCTATAGGAGAAGGAGGGTGTGTTGTGGAAACACTAAACAACATTGTGCTGACAATACAGCACTATCTATCAGACTACATTTTGATTGTTGCCCTTGTAGTGGCGGGAGTGTGGTTTACCATACGGACAGGATTCATTCAGGTAAGAGGATTCAAACGCGGGATGAAGCAGGTGTTTGGAGGACTTTTCAGTAAGAAAGGTGATGCCGGCAATGATGGAATGAGTTCTTTTCAGGCATTAGCAACAGCAATTGCTGCACAGGTTGGTACAGGAAATATTGCTGGAGCAGCGACCGCAATAGCAGTCGGAGGTCCTGGGGCAATTTTCTGGATGTGGGTAGCTGCATTTCTTGGAATGGCTACCATCTATGCAGAAGCATTGATGGCACAGAAATATAAGCAAATAGGAAAAGACGGAATTGTAACAGGTGGTCCTGTTTATTATATCCGGGCAGCATTTGACAATGCTTTTGGAAAAATCCTTGCAGGTATTTTTGCAGTGCTGTTGATTTTTGCCCTTGGCTTTATGGGCAATGCTGTACAGTCTAATTCTATTGCAGCTTCTTTTAACACAGCATTTGGTATTCCACAGTGGATCATGGGACTGATAGTTGCTGTTTTGGCAATGTTTATCTTTACAGGTGGTATGAAGAGAATTGCAAAGGTTACAGAAACGATGGTTCCTTTTATGGCAGCTTTATATATTCTTGGTTCCCTGATTGTAATTATTTATAATTGGAGAAATATTCCGCTTGCATTTTATGAAATTTTTGTGGGAGCATTTGCACCAGAGGCAATCGCAGGTGGTGCAGTTGGTGCTACAATCAAACTTGCTCTGACAAAAGGTGTTGCCCGTGGACTTTTCTCAAATGAAGCAGGTATGGGTTCTACTCCACACGCACATGCAGTAGCGAAGGTTGATCATCCGGTTGAACAGGGTCATGCAGCTATGATCGGTGTATTTATTGATACGTTTGTTGTACTGACAATGACAGCTCTTGTAATTGTTACAACACGTGCATTACCGGAATCCTACAAAGTAGTGGACGGAGGATATACTGCAGCAGCTCTTAGTCAGTTCGCTTATTATCTTGTATATGGAAAAGGCGGGCAGATATTTATTGCAATCTGCATGTTCTTCTTTGCTTTCTCTACAATCGTAGGTTGGTATTTCTTCGGTCAGGCAAATATCAAATATTTGTTTGGACCTAAGGCAGTGCCGGTTTATTCTGTATTGGTATGTATCTGTGTATTCCTGGGATCTTTGGCGCAAGTAGATCTTGTATGGAATATGGCGGATTGCTTCAATAGTATGATGGTAGTTCCTAATATTATTGGTCTTCTTGCTCTTAGCGGAATGGTGAAGAAAGTGCATGATGATTACTTCAATAACTTTCTCCCTAACCAAAAAGGCAATGTGAAAAAATAGACAAAAATACATATTTCAAATTGTAGAATGTGCACAAAAGTGAGTTTGTTTTTTCATAGGTGTTGCAAAAAAAACGCTCATAATGTACTATAGACACAGGAAATAATTCAATAGAATTTATGTAGAAAATCTATAAGTGACTTTTAGCAGCAGGTAGATTTTTCCTACGAGAGAGCTGTGATGATGCAGCCGCCGAAGAGGCAAGCCGGGGAGATGAGGGTGAACATCTAACCGGTGAAACTTTCAGGCAAAAGGATTAGGGAAAGTACTGCATTCTGGATCTTGTAAGAGAGCTGGCAGAGTATATGTGTTCTGCGCAGACAATAAGACAAAAGACAGAAGAGGGCGATGAACACACAGAAGTGTTTTCAACGCCCTTTTTCTTATGATGCAGAAAAAGTGTTTTATAAAAGCATGAGTATGAAAAAACAGCTTTGGAAAGGAGATCACAAGACATGGCTAAATACAGTGTCCTGACAAATAATCCGCTTGTTCGAGATAAGTTGGAAGGCAAGCAGGAGGTTATTTACAAAGAGATTTCTTACGAAGATGTTTTGAGAGAAGCAAGAGACAGAGTATATCGGGGATACAGGCTTTTATCACATCCCTTATCGGGAAGTGTGAAACCTAATGAAACACCATATAAATCCATTATGATTGGGAGCAGAAAGGAGGAGATCGATGCACAGTCAGTCAGAATAATAGAATCCGCAATAGAGTCATGCCGGAAGTTTGTCTTTAAATCTGATAAATATAAACCGGAAGTGTATCAGGATTTTCAATTAATTGACTGGACTTTGCTGGAAAGTGCAATTGCATCAGCAGATGCATGGTAATGCCTTGAGATGGTTTTTTCTGTAAAGCCAGAAAACAAAAAACAAAACAATGATTAACAAGGAGGGAACACACAGTGAAATTAGAAATGGGGCACATATACATTAAGGACATCCAGTTTGCAAATGAGTCAAAAATCGAAGACGGAATCCTCTATGTATCCGAAGAAGAATTAAAGAAAGTAGCTCTGGAGGATGAGAAGATTAAAAGCGTATCTTTTGATATTGCTCGTCCAGGAGAGTCTGTTCGTATTACACCAGTAAAGGATGTAATTGAACCACGTGTGAAAGTGGAAGGCAAGGGAGGAATTTTCCCGGGAGTAATTGCCAAAGTTGATACAGTAGGAAGCGGAAAGACTTATGCGCTTAAAGGAATGGCAGTCGTAACAGCAGGACGTATTGTTGGTTTCCAGGAAGGTATCATTGATATGACTGGACCGGGAGCAGATTACACTCCATTTTCACAGACGAACAACTTGGTAATGGTATGTGAACCAGTTGAGGATATCAAGCAGCATGATTATGAGAAAGCAGTCAGATTTGCAGGATTCAGAGTGGCAGTTTATATTGGGGAGCTGGCACGTAATTTGACACCTGATGAGACAAAAGTATATGAGACATGCACGATTAAAGAAGGATTTGAAAAATATCCTGATCTTCCAAGAGTTGCTTATGTTCAGATGCTTCAAAGTCAGGGACTTCTGCATGATACATATGTATATGGAGTGGATGCAAAGAAGATTGTTCCGACAATTTTAAGCCCTACAGAGATTATGGATGGTGCGATTGTTTCCGGAAACTGTGTTTCTGCATGTGATAAAAACCCAACTTATGTACATCTGAACAACCCGGTTGTTCATGATCTTTTTGAAGAACATGGAAAGACAATCAACTTTGTTTGTCAGATTATCACAAATGAAAATGTATACCTGGCAGATAAACAGCGTTCCTCTGACTGGACAGCAAAAATTTGTAAAATGCTTGATCTGGATGGTGTTATCGTATCACAGGAAGGATTCGGTAACCCGGATACAGACCTTATCATGAACTGTAAAAAGATTGAGGCAGAGGGTGTTAAGACTGTTATCATTACAGATGAGTATGCAGGACGCGACGGAAAATCCCAGTCTCTTGCAGACGCAGATGCAGCAGCAGATGCAGTTGTAACAGGCGGAAATGCAAATGAGGTTATTATTTTGCCGAAGCTTGACAAAGTGATCGGAACACTGGATTATGTGACAAAGATCGCCGGTGCAAGTGAAGAAACACTGCGCGAAGACGGCTCCTTAGAAGTTGAGCTTCAGGTGCTTACAGGAGCAACCAATGAGACAGGCTTTAACAAGCTGAGCGCAAGATAGAAGGGAGGACATACGCGAAAATGAGTAAAATAAAAGTAGTACATTATATTAATCAGTTCTTCGCAAACATCGGTGGAGAGGAAAAAGCAGATTACCCGGCAGAACTTCGTGTTGGAGAAGTAGTAGGACCAGGTATGGCATTTAACATGAACTTTAAGGATGAAGCAGAAATTATTGCAACAATTGTCTGCGGTGACTCCTATTTTAATGAAAATCTTGAAAAAGCGAAAGCAGATATCCTTGCTATGGTTAAGGAGCAGGCTCCGGATGTATTTATTGCAGGACCGGCATTTAACGCAGGACGTTATGGCGTTGCATGCGGAACGATTGCAGCAGCAGTTCAGGAAGAACTTGGAATTCCGGCAGTTACTGGTATGTATGTAGAAAATCCGGGCGCAGATATGTTTAAAAACCAGGTATATATGGTTTCTACAAAAAACAGCGCTGCTGGTATGAGAGATGCAGTAGGAAAGATGGCTCCTCTGGCTCTTAAACTTGCTAAGGGAGAGAAAATCGGTGCTTCCTGTGAAGAAGGATATATGCCAAACGGTATTCGTGTAAACTTCTTCGAGAAAGAGAGAGGTTCCAAGCGTGCAGTTAAGATGCTTCTTCAAAAACTGGCTGATAAACCATATGTAACTGAGTATCCAATGCCAAGCTTTGATAAAGTAGAGCCAAATCCTGCAGTGAAAGATCTTGCACATGCAAAGATTGCGCTTGTTACTTCTGGTGGTATTGTACCAAAAGGAAATCCGGATCACATTGAAAGCTCCAGCGCTTCCCATTATGGAGAGTATGATATTGCAGGCGTTATGGATCTGACAGCAGATACATATGAAACAGCTCATGGCGGATATGATCCAGTATATGCAAATGAAGATGCAGACCGTGTTCTTCCGGTTGATGTTCTTCGTGATATGGAAAAAGAAGGAAAGATTGGTGAACTTCACCATCTGTTCTATACAACAACAGGTAACGGTACAGCTGTAGCATCCGCAAAAGCTTTTGCAGATGAGTTTTCACAGAAATTGAAAGCAGACGGTGTTGACGCAGTTATCCTGACCTCCACATGAGGTACCTGTACTCGTTGCGGTGCAACGATGGTAAAAGAAATCGAGAGAGCAGGAATCCCGGTTGTACATGTTTGTACAGTTACTCCGATTTCTATGACAGTAGGAGCAAACAGAATCGTTCCGGCAATTGCGATTCCTCATCCGCTTGGAAATCCGGCACTTGATCCAGCAGAAGAGAAAGAACTCCGTCGCCACATTGTAGAGAAGGCTCTGGAAGCTCTTACCACAGAAGTGGATGGTCAGACAATTTTTGATTAATAAAAACAGCTAAGAAGGAGATGTTACCGATGAGCAAAATTTATGACGTAATCGTCCTTGGAGCAGGCCCGGGAGGGCTTGCTGCAGGATTGTACGCAGGACGAAGCCGTCTGTCTACCCTTGTAATTGAAAAGGGACAGGACGGCGGACAGATTGCGATCACAGATGACATTGAGAACTACCCGGGACAGATCGTGGAAGGCGAGTCCGGACCATCATTGATCGCAAGAATGACACAGCAGGTAGAAAAATTCGGAGCAGAACGTGTTTCTGATACAATTAATGCTGTGGATTTCAGCGGAGAAATCAAAATTTTAAAGAGTGCAAAAGCAGAATATCAGGCAAAGAATGTTATCATTGCAACTGGTGCATATGCAAGACCAATTGGATGTAAAGGCGAAGCTGCATTCAGAGGAAAGGGAGTTTCTTATTGTGCAACATGTGATGCAAACTTCTTTGAAGATCTGGAAGTATTTGTAGTCGGAGGCGGAGATTCTGCAGTAGAAGAAGCTATGTACCTGACAAAATTTGCAAGAAAAGTTACAATTATCCACAGAAGAGATGAACTTCGTGCAGCAAAATCCATTCAGGAGAAAGCATTTGCAAATCCGAAGATTGAATTTTTCTGGGACAGCGTAGTAGAAGAAGTTGGTGGAGACGATATTCTGCAGTGGATGAAAGTGAAAAATGTTAAGACTGGCGAAGTAAAGACAGTAGAAGCAGACGAAGAAGACGGTATGTTTGGTGTATTTGGATTTATCGGAACAGTTCCGAATTCCAAACTCTTTGAAGGAATTATTGATATGGATGAAAGAGGTTATATCAAGACGGATGAGAATATGCACACAAATGTTCCAAATGTATATGCAGTTGGAGACGTCAGAATTAAGAGTTTACGCCAGGTAGTGACAGCAGCAGCTGATGGTGCAATAGCAGCCGTTCAGGTAGAAAGAAGTCTTTCTGATTATTTCTAGACCGTCAAGAAATGTCATATATTTTAAAAGGAGTGATTACCATGATAGAAGTAGATAAGAATACATTTGAAGAAGAAGTTTTGAAGGCAGAAGGTTATGTTTTTGTAGATTTTTATGGTGACGGATGTGTACCATGCCAGGCACTTATGCCGAAGGTACATGAGTTTGCTGATACTTACGGGGACAAAATGAAATTTACAGCCCTGAACACAACAAAGGCACGCCGTCTTGCAATTTCCCAGAAAGTACTGGGACTTCCTGTAATGGCTATTTACAAGGACGGAGAGAAAATCGACGAAGTTGTAAAAGATGATGCTACAGAGGAAAGTATTGAAGCGATGATTAAGAAATATCTTTAATCATAAAAAAACAACCAAAATGAATTACTGAAGAAAGGAGAAGCATAATTATGGCTATTTTAGAAGGTAAAAAAGCAATAATTATCGGAGACCGTGATGGTATCCCAGGACCGGCTATCGCTGAATGCGTAAAAACAGCTGGTGCTGAGGTTGTATTTGCATCAACGGAATGTTTCGTCTGAACGAGCGCAGGCGCAATGGATCTGGAAAACCAGAAGAGAGTAAAAGAATTTGCTGATGAACTGGGAGCAGAGAATTTAGTAGTAATTCTCGGCGCAGCAGAAGGTGAGGCTGCAGGACTTGCAGCTGAGACTGTTACAGCAGGAGATCCTACTTTCGCAGGTCCATTGACAGGAGTCCAGCTTGGACTTCGTGTTTATCACGTATGTGAACCAGAAATGAAAGAAGAATTTGACGAAGCAGTATATGACGAACAAATCAGTATGATGGAAATGGTTCTCGATGTAGATGATATCATCTCCGAGATGACAGCTATCAGAGAACAATACTGTAAATTCTAATCAGGCGGGGCGGCGTCACCCCGCCGCTCCGTATATCAGGTAATAATTTGGTTGGAAGAATCTTAATGGAAGGAAAGGGAAAACCCATGAACAGTGTAATAAAAGGAGCCAGCTATGTATTAGTACATACTCCTGACATGGTTTTATATAATGGAACAACACAGACAACAGAACGTATTGTAAATCCGGAATCTGAATATTTAAAAGAAGTTCCGGGGAAATTGCGTTCCTATGAAGATGCAGTAGCTTATTGGCCGAACCAGACTTATATCGGAAACGTACACCCGGAAGAACTGGCAGAAGTAGAATTTCCATGGTATGACAAAAAGATGGAAAATGCTGACCGCTATGGAAAATACGGCGAGATTATGCCGGAAGAGGAATTCCTTCTTCTTGTGCAGGCAAGCGATATGTTCGAAGTAGTACGTTTGGACAAAGAGTTTGTTGCAAAATATAAAGATGCATTTGCAAAAGACCCAATTATCTCTGATGATATTGTTGAGAAAGTTCATGAAGGAGTAGAGCTTAGTGAAATCGAACATTTCGTGAATGAGGAACATGCAGAAGGGCTGTATTTTGAGGGCAAACTTGTGGGATGTGTAAAAGCTGCTCACGATATTGATGTCAACCTGTCAGCTCATGTTATGCATGAAAATCTTATGAGCAAAGCATCCAGTATTTTGGCTCTTCTTTATGCAGTACGCAATGCAGGTATTGACAAAGCAGAAGTAGAATATGTCATTGACTGTGCAGAGGAAGCTTGTGGTGACATGAATCAGAGAGGCGGAGGAAACTTTGCAAAGGCTGCAGCTGAAGTTGCAGGTCTTGTAAATGCAACAGGATCCGATGCAAGAGGATTCTGCGCAGCTCCGACTCATGCTGTCATTGAAGCAGCAGCTTTGGTAAAATCCGGAGCATACAAGACTGTAGTTGTTACATCAGGAGGATGTACTGCAAAACTTGGTATGAATGGAAA
>JAHZAV010000002.1:19367-24517 GCA_019423745.1 Lachnospiraceae bacterium | reverse complement strand
AAAAGACCATATTAAAAAAGGTCTTCCGATTCTGGAAGATTGTCTTGGAGGATTTGCTGTTGTCATTTCCCAGAATGACGGTGTAAATCCTGAGATTGATCTTAATCTTTTGGGACGCCACACAGTTGGAACAGGTTCTGCACCGCAGGCTGTTATTGGAAGCCTGGTAGCAGATCCGCTTGACAGAGCAGGAATGAAGATTCCGGAGATTGATAAGTATTCACCGGAAATGCAGAATCCGGATATTACTAAACCGGCAGGAGCTGGAGATGTTCCGTTAGCAAACTACAAGATGATTGCAGCGCTTGCTGTAAAACGAGGAGAACTGGACAGAAAAGAACTTGCAGACTTTACAAAGAAACATGGTCTGACCGGATGGGCACCGACACAGGGGCACATTCCTTCAGGTGTTCCTTACATTGGAGTCGCAAGAGAAGATATCCTGTCAGGAAAGATTAAGAATGCAATGATCATCGGAAAAGGAAGTCTGTTCCTTGGACGTATGACCAACCTGTTTGATGGAGTATCTTTTGTAATCCATGGAAATACTGCAGAAGCTGAGAAAGCAGAAGCAGGAGTTTCTGAGGAAGAAGTAAAAGGATTAATTGCGAAAGCAATGAAAGATTTTGCAGCAACATTAATGGCAGAGTAAAGGAGTGGATAAAATGGCAAATAGTATTGAAAAAATGATTGCCTCCACCTTTATGGAAATGGCAGAGGGTCTGGAGACCGGAAGCTTTGGGAAAAAGCCGAAGATTGCTTTGACAGGCATGGGCAGCGAGCATGGAGAAGAAAATGCCATGGCAGCTGCGGTTGCTGCAGCAAAAGAGGGCATAGATGTATATTACATTGGTACTCTGGAGGCAGAAGGAGTGACCACGGTCAAAGTGGCTGATGAAGAGGAAGGCCACAAGAAAATGGAAGAACTTCTGAAAAATAAGGAAGTGGATGGAGCAGTAACAATGCATTTCCCATTCCCAATCGGGGTGTCTACTGTCGGACGTGCAGTAACACCGGCAAAAGGAAAAGAGATGTTTGTTGCTACAACAACAGGTACTTCCAGCGCCGACCGTGTAGAAGGAATGATCAAGAACGCAATTTATGGAATTATTGCTGCAAAGGCATGCGGAAAGAGCAATCCGACGGTAGGTATTCTGAACGTGGATGGGGCACGTCAGACAGAAATTGCGCTGAAACAGTTGAAAGAGAATGGATATGACATTTCATTTGCAGAATCAGCAAGGGCAGATGGAGGCTGCGTAATGCGTGGAAATGATGTGCTGCAGGGCTCCCCGGATATTATGGTATGTGATTCGCTGTCCGGAAATATTCTGATTAAAATGCTGTCATCTTTTACAACAGGAGGAAGTTTTGAAGCAACAGGTTATGGCTATGGCCCTGGTATCGGGGAAGGGTATGATCAGCTTGTCATGATCATTTCCAGGGCATCCGGAGCACCTCTCATTACGGGAGCCATTCGTTATGCTGCAGAGCTGATTCGTGGAAAAGTATTTGATGTAGCAAAGAAAGAATTTGCAGCAGCAAATAAGGCTGGACTGAAAGAAATTCTGAATGCCAGAAAGGCGGCAGCAAAACCGGCAGCAGAAGAGGAAGAAGTTCAAGCACCGCCTAAAGAACCAGTAACTTCACAGATTGCAGGCATTGAGATCATGGATCTGGAAGACGGAGTAAAAGTTCTTTGGAAACTTGGCATTTATGCAGAGAGCGGAATGGGCTGTACTGGTCCTATCATTCTTGTATCAGATGCAAATTATGAAAAAGCTGCAGAGGAGCTGAAAAAGGCAGGATATATTAATTAGGTTTTAGTGCAGGGGAAGTGGCAGTCGGTGTGCCGAGATGCCACTTCCTTTTTGTGTGCCTTATATTGTTTGGGAAAAAGTGGAATTATATAATGGAGAATATGAGAACAGAAGCCATAGAGTTATTTAAAGGAATACCAATTCGACTGGATGTTAAGGCGATATTGGAAAAGGTACTAAAGGGAGCGCTGGTGGCAACTTCTGTATGGATTACAGCCTCTATAGTGTCTAAGGAGGAGACGATCAATCTGGAAGCAGAAAAAACTCTTAGTCCGATTGCGGTCGAAGAAAGAGATAAACTGTATTTCGGAGCTGGCAGTGAAGTGACAGAAGGAGCGAACAGTATTTTAGAGATGATGGAAAATCACATCGGTCTGACAAAAGCGGTTTTAAATGCAAGAGAACAAGCTGCTTTGAACGGATACGAAAGTATTAGTCAGAAGCTGGATACGGCAGGAACGCCATCTGCTGTTATATTGGACAGTGGAACAGAAGAAATGAGAAATCCATCGGGAAATGCGGATTTTTCTAATACTGGAGACAGCTATATATTGAAGTTTGAAGGAAAGTTGCCCTCTGATTACTGTGTGGGCAGTACCGTGGATTTGTCTGGAATTACTTTATTATACGGGGAAAAGAAGATTTTACTGGAGGAAGCTACCGTCGAAATTCCTGATACTGGAAAAGCGGGAAATTACAACATTTCTGTAGAATATAATGGAAGTAAAATAGAAATTCCGTTCGGTGTTACAGATTACAAAGTCTATTTAAATGGAAATGGAGGAATCTGTGATACAGACACATTATATTTGACAGATTATATAATGAAGGACGAGATTATTCCCAGTCGCCTTGGAAAAGAATTTACTGGCTGGTACAGAGATGAAGCTTGTACAATTCCGTTTGAAGGGGCTGAACGAGGAGAGACAGTGCTGGAGTTATATGCAGGCTGGAAAGACTATACGGGATTTCTGTGTGATGAAGAAGGATATATTACAAGCTTTACAGGAGAGAATTATAAGATTAAAGATGGTTTGCTTGTCCTTCCAAATGAAGAAGGTTGTGTCGGAATCAGGGCAGGAGCTTTGAATAATTTCTCAAACGAGATATTTGAAATATATGTTCCGGCGGGGATGACAGATATTGAACCTGGAGCATTGGAGAACCTCTCTTCATTGTTTTATATTGAAGTGGATCCCGGCAACCCTGTATATGTGAGCAAAGATGGAATTTTATATAATAAGGAAACTGGAACCCTTGTTTTGCTGCCTGCAGGAAGATAAAAAAATATCTGTAAATTTTTTCTGGATAGTGCTATAATGAGCAAGATGCAGATATCAATATGATAACCGAGGAAGCAAAAATATGAGGATTCATCAGATTACAGAAAATAAAAAGGCATTTTTGGATCTACTATTACTTGCAGATCCCCAGGAGGACATGATAGACAAGTATCTGGATGATGGGGATATGTTTGCATTATATGATGAAGAAGGCGAAATTCAGTCAGTCTGTATTGTTACCATGAGAAATACAGGAAACTGTGAATTAAAAAATATTGCTACAAGAGAAAAAGCGCAGGGCAGAGGATATGGCCGAGCCCTGCTTCATTACGTATGTGAAAAATATAGTTTCCAATGTTCCACTATGTATGTAGGAACAGGAAACAGTGAAAAGGCAATCGATTTTTATGAACATTGCGGATTTGTCCCATCTCATATTGTGCCGGGATTTTTTACAGAAAATTATCGGGAACCTATTTATGAGGATGGGGTAATGCTGACAGATATGATTTACTTAAAGAAAGACCTGGAAAAGGAATCAGATCCCAAAAGAGTGATGGATCTGGCTTTGGAAGCAGGAAGAATTCTTCTGAAAAACGGGGGAGAGATTTTTCGTGTAGAGGAAACCATCCAGCATATTTGTAAAAGATTTCATGTCGACGATGTAGATACGTTTACCATGAGCCATGCAATAATTATAAGCGTTAAGATTGGAGACGGCGATTCTTATACAAAAGTTAAACACATACCGCTTTCAGCAGCACATTTGGGAATTGTAGCAGAGGTAAATGATCTGTCAAGAGAGATTGCCGCCGGTATGGTAGGATTGGATGAGGCTTTTGAAAGACTTGCAGAAATTGAAAAAATACCGCCCAAGAGGAGCTATTTTCAAGTTTTGGCTGCCGGTATAGGTAGTGGATGTTTCGGCTATCTCTTAGGAGCAGGGATTCCTGAGAGCCTTGTGGCTTTTTTGATAGGGTGTATATTATATATCTGGGTTTTGATAGCCAAAAAACACCATATGTCAAAAATTATCGTTAATATCATGGGAGGTGTATTGCTGACAGCGCTTGGGCTTGTGGCGCTGCATATATCCCCCATTCCCCTTCAAAGAGATGGGATTATTATTGCATCTATCATGCCATTAGTGCCTGGAATGGGATTTGTCAATGCAATTCGTGATATTGCTGACAGTGATTTCCTTTCTGGAACAGTGCGGATGATTGACGCACTTCTTGTATTTGTATATATAGCTATCGGTGTCGGAATTACACTTGGAGTTTATGCAAATATGGCAGGAGGTGTTCTTGGATGATAGAGTATATTACAGCTAATTTGATCTGTCCGTTTTTTGGCACTATTGCATTTTCAATTTTGTTCAATGTACCAAAACGATTTTATTTAAGCTGCGGGATTACCGGAACAATGGGGTGGGTTGTATATTGTTTGACAGTCGACTTCACTTCAGCAGCTATTGCTTCCTTTTTGGGAACATTAGTGGTAGTTCTGATATCCAGAATACTGACAGTACGGATGAAGTGTCCGATTACCGTTTTCCTGATTTCGGGAATTTTCCCTTTAGTGCCCGGAGCCGGCGTGTATTATACAGCTTATTACCTTGTTATGAACCAGTTAGGCGAAGCGGCACAAAGAGGAATAGGGGCAATAAAAGTAGCATTTGCTATCGTACTTGGTATTGTTTGTATTGTATCAATACCAAGAGAATTTTTTCGTCCCGATTACTGGAAAACCAGAAGGATTCACAAGGGAAACATCAACAATAGTTGATTACCATAATTTGCCTGTGGTATAATATTCGCAAAGCAATGAGCCATGCAGAAATGCAAGAAGGCAAAATGCCTGCTGGCAGGCATTCTTGGCATCTTGCATTTCTATAGGGCGAAAGCCCGAAAACGAGAACCCGGAGGGTTGGAGTTTAGCAGGGCGAAAAAGCCTGAATAGTAGGGCGAAAGCCCGAAAACGAGAACCCGAAGGGTTGGAGTTTAGCAGGGCGAAAAACCTGCATGGTAGGGCGAAAGCCCGAAAA
>JAHZAV010000002.1:0-19267 GCA_019423745.1 Lachnospiraceae bacterium | reverse complement strand
CATGGTAGGGCGAAAGCCCGAAAACGAGAACCCGGAGGGTTGGAGTTTAGCAGGGATGAGAAGAGGGTAAAAGGAGGCGAATCTTATGTCGGGCATAGCAGAAACAATCTGTCAGATACTAAAGAAAAGCAGATACACAGTAGTGTTGAGTGGATTTGGAATGCTTGTGGAAAGTGGATATCCGGCAATTCGTGACGGAGGGGAATCCTATGATATCGAACAGCGATATGGATATTCAACAGAAGAGATTTTTTCCAGCTCCTTTTTTTCAACACGTAAGCCGCAGTTTTATGATTTTTACAGAAATGAGATCCTTTCGGCTTTGGATACCCCGCCGGGAAAGGGATTTTATGAAATGGCAAAATTGGAAGAAATGGGGATTTTTCAGACGATAATTACCCGACGCATTTTCCACTTGCCATCACGGGCAGGATGTAAAAATGTCATAGAACTTCATGGGAATGTATATCATAATTATTGCACACACTGCGGGAAGGAATATTCCATGGAGTATGTAAGAGATGGAGAGAAGATTCCTTTATGTGAGAAGTGTAAGCAACCCATTCGACCGGATGTAAGGCTGTTTGGTGAAATGGTGGATAATCAGGTTATCACCCGGGCTGCCACAGAAATTCAAAAGGCAGATGTGCTTCTGGTTCTTGGAACCAACCTGAAAACATACCTTTGTACCCAGCTTCTGGATTATTATGAAGGAGATAAGCTTTTGCTGATCTCAAAAGAACAGCATTTTTCAGATAAATTTGCAAATATTTACTGGAATAGCAGAGTAGATGATGCTCTGGATGAAATTATAACAGAAATGGAGAAGAAAAATGAGTAAAGTAAGAACAAGATTTGCACCGAGTCCTACCGGAAGAATGCATGTAGGAAATTTAAGGACCGCATTATATGCTTATCTGATCGCTAAGCATGAGGGAGGAAGCTTTATGCTTCGCATCGAGGATACGGATCAGGAGCGTTTTATGGAAGGAGCTCTTGACATTATATACCGGACTTTAGAAAAGACTGGACTTGTGCATGATGAGGGACCGGATAAAGACGGAGGAGTAGGACCTTATGTGCAGAGTGAGAGAAATGCTACAGGGATCTATATGAAATATGCTAAGCAGCTCATTGAACAGGGAGATGCATACTACTGTTTCTGTGATAAAGAACGTCTGGAGTCTTTAAGAAGTAAAGTGTCAGAAGATGGAGATACAGAAATCGTTGTATATGATAAACACTGCCTTCACTTGAGTAAAGAAGAAATTGAGGCAAATCTGAAAGCTGGAAAGCCTTATGTAATACGTATGAATATGCCAACAGAAGGTACAACGACTTTCCACGATGATATATATGGAGATATTACAGTACCAAATGAAGAGCTGGATGATATGATTTTAATTAAATCAGACGGATATCCCACATATAACTTCGCAAATGTAGTAGATGACCATTTGATGGGAATCACTCATGTAGTACGTGGAAATGAATATCTTTCTTCCGCGCCAAAATATAATCGTATTTATGAAGCGTTCGGCTGGGAAGTACCGGTTTATGTACACTGCCCGCTTATTACAGATGAAACTCACAAAAAGCTGAGCAAGCGATGTGGACATTCTTCTTATGAGGATCTTTTGGATCAGGGGTTTGTATCAGAAGCAATTGTTAACTATGTAGCATTACTTGGTTGGTGTCCGGAAGGAACACAGGAGATCTTTTCTCTGGAGGAACTGGTAAAGATCTTTGACTACCATCATATGAGTAAGTCTCCGGCTGTGTTTGATATGACTAAGCTTAAATGGATGAATGGTGAGTATCTGAAAGCAATGGATGAGGATACTTTCTATGAGATGGCAAAGCCTTATATTGAAGAGGTCATTACAAAGAATTATGATCTGAAGAAGATTGCAGCACTTGTTAAAACAAGAATTGAGATTTTCCCAGATATTAAAGAGCAGATTGATTTCTTTGAGAAATTGCCGGAATATGATACAGCAATGTACTGCCATAAGAAAATGAAGACAAATGAGGAAACTTCGCTGGAAGTATTAAAAGAGGTTCTTCCAATCCTGGAAGCGCAGGATGATTACAGCAATGATGCATTGTATAATACTCTGAAAAAATATATAGAAGAGAAAGGCTACAAAAACGGATATGTAATGTGGCCGGTCAGAACTGCTGTATCTGGAAAGCAGAATACTCCAGGCGGAGCTACAGAGATTATGGAGGTACTCGGAAAAGAAGAGTCACTGAACAGAATCCGTAAGGGAATCGAATTATTGGAAACGAGGTAAGGAATGCATCTAAATAAGGCACAGCAAAAAGCAGCCTGTCATTTTCAGGGACCATGTATGGTTCTTGCCGGTCCCGGTTCCGGGAAAACACTTACCATTGCAGCAAGGATAGAAAATTTAATTAAAAGGTATAAAGTAAGACCAGAAGAAATTCTGGTCATTACTTTTACCAGATATGCATCCTACGAAATGCAGAGCAGATTTCGAAGCTTAATGGGAGGAGTCTGTCCGCCTGTGACATTTGGGACATTTCACGGGATTTATTACGGAATTTTAAGATGGGCTTATGGATTTACTTCAGCTAATATTCTTACCCAGGAAGAGAGCAGCCGCCTTTTGGGACAGATACTGGCATTGCCTGAATTGGATCTGCAGCTGGAAGTTGAGGATGAACAGGATTTTATAAGAGATTTGCTTACAGAGATCGGAAAAGTAAAAAACAGTGGAACGGATATTCATACATATAAAGCGTCGGTATGTCCCGAAGCGTTTAAGGATATCTATCAAATGTATGAGAAAAAGAGAAAAGAAATGCGAAAGATCGATTTTGATGATATGCTGCTCCTTTGTTATGAACTTTTTCGGTCCAGACCAGATATTCTGGAAAAATGGCAGACCAGATTCCGCTACATTCTTGTGGATGAATTTCAGGATGTTAATAAAATACAATATGAGATTTTAAAAATGCTGGCACTTCCTCAAAACAATTTGTTTGTAGTGGGGGATGATGACCAGTCTATCTATCATTTTCGGGGGGCAGATCCTTCTATTATGCTTGGATTTGTCAAAGACTATCCAAATGCCGCCCAGATTCTTCTGGATGTTAATTACCGGTCAACTGCTCATATTTTAAATGGAGCCCTTCGAGTAATCGGCCATAATGTGCAAAGATTTTCCAAAGAGATCAAACCTTATGCAGGAAAAGGGGAGTGTGTGCATGTTCAGGAAGTGTTGGATGTGACAGAGGAAGGAAAATATGTGATAGATAGCATTAAAAGCAGAATGGAACAGGGAATACCGGCAAGAGAGATTGCGGTATTGTTCCGTACAAACAAAGATGCCAGGGTTCTGGCAGAAATGTTGGCAGAATATCAGATTCCTTTCGAGATGAAAGAAAATATCCAGAATATCTATGATCATTTTATTGCACGCAATATGAAAAGCTATCTCAAGCTGGCTTCAGGAAGCAGAGAACGAAGATATTTTCTGGATATTATGAATTGCCCTAAGAGATACTTAAGCCGAGAATGCATGGAATCTTTTAAAAGCAGTTTTGAGGAGATGAGAAGATTCTATTGTGATAAAGCATGGATGCAGGATCGTATCGATCAGTTCGAATGGGATATTCATATGATGGAAAACAAAACTCCTTATGCAGCAATACAATATGTCAGAAAGAAAATCGGTTATGACGAATTCTTAAAAGAATATGCCAAAATTCGCCGTATACGAGAAGAGGACCTTTTTGAAATTCTTTATGAACTTCAGGAAAGATCGAAAGAATTTTCAACGTTTGAAGATTGGTTTGCTTATATAGAGAATTATGGGAAAATGTTGAAGGAAAAAAAGATCAGAAGCAGGAAAGACGGAACTAAGGATGAAGGCGTTGCATTGATGACAATGCATGGAGCCAAGGGATTAGAATTTGATACGGTTTTCGTGATTGAAGGTAACGAAGGAGTAACACCTTATAGAAAGGCGAAGCTTGATGAGGAAATCGAGGAAGAGCGCCGGATGTTTTATGTAGCTATGACTCGGGCAAAGAAAAAATTGGTGATCAGTTATGTAAAAACGAAAAACGGAAAGGAACTAAGTCCTTCCCGTTTTGTTGAAGAGCTTCTGTTAAAAGAAGAAGCGAATCATTAAAGATCTTCTTCCTCACCAAATTCCTGCTCGTCCAGCCATTCATCAAATGCATCTGCTGCAATTTCGTACTCTTCATCATCAAGAATATTTTCCAGATCCGGATTTTCCGGGTCTGTGTCAATATAGCGGTAAAGGTATACATCACCTTCATCGCTTTCCCCGTTTTCATTTAGAGGAAGAAGTGCGATATACTGGCGTCCGCCGGCTTCATAAATTGTCAGGACAGCGCATTCAATCTCTTCATCATTATCCAGAGTCAGTGTTACAGTGATTTCATCCATATTTTCTGCAGCCATAAATAATCTCCTTTATTATCATATATTTTAGTAGCATAAGCTCGTTTCTGCTTTTACTGTATCAGAGCACTGACACAAAAGCAAGT
The DNA here is from genome assembly GCA_019423745.1 of Lachnospiraceae bacterium. Classification (GTDB taxonomy): domain Bacteria; phylum Bacillota; class Clostridia; order Lachnospirales; family Lachnospiraceae; genus Claveliimonas. The sequence goes on along the minus strand of JAHZAV010000002.1, from coordinate 14,722 downwards.
AAAATCTGTACAGTAACAGAGCAGATTGGGAGTTGAAATGGCTGGGGCTGGTAAAAATAAAGAAAATGTAGTAAAATACAAAATATATGTGGGTGGAATAATTCATAAGGAGGAACAGATATATGAAAAACCGTAAGATAAAAGTGCTTCTGGCGCTTGTTGTCATGGGAATTATGGTGTTATCCGGATGTAAAAAACAAGTAGGTACACCGGAGGATAATCCGGTTCAGGAGGAAAATACAGACGAAGCAGATGAGGAAACAGTGGAAGAGGAAGGCTACAAATTTGGGTTCAGTGGTATCAATATGGAAAATCCTTATTTTATTACGCTGGAAAGTGCAATCCGTGAATCTGTTACAGAGTCAGGAAATACGCTGATCACCGAAGATCCGAAAGGAGATGCAGATAAACAGGCTTCCCAGATTACAGAGATGATTGAGGCGGGAATTGACGCCATTTTTTTAAGTCCGGTAAACTGGGAGGAAATCACGCCATCTCTGCAGGAACTAAAGGAGGCGGGTGTACGTATTATCAATGTGGATACGCAGGTGAAAGAAATGGATTATGTAGATGCCTATGTAGGGTCTGATAATCAGGCAGCCGGGCGTATGTGTGGTGAAGCGCTGATCGCGAAATGCCCCCAGGGTGGAAAAGTACTGATACTGGAATGCCCGACACAAAATTCAATTAATGATAGGATTACCGGTTTTGAAGAGACTATTTCAAAAGCGGAAGTAGGTTTTGAGATTGTGGCACGGGAAAATACGGATGGGAAATTTGAAGAGTCAGTAGAAGTGGCTCAAAAGGTTCTCAAAGAGCATCCGGATGTGACTGCGATTATGTGCGGAAATGACCAGATTGCTGTGGGTGCACAGACAGCAGTTAATCTTCTCGAAATGGATAATGTGATTATTTATGGTGTAGATGGTTCCCCTGACATTAAAAAAGAACTGGAAAAATCAGACACACAGATTGCCGGTACAGCGGCACAGTCACCGATTAATATGGGAAAAAAGGCTGTAGAAGTGGGACTTGCCATTTTAAATGGCGATGAGTATGAAAAAGAAAATTATGTAGAGATTATTGATATGATCACAAAAGAAAATGTCGAGATGTATGGGGCAGATGGCTGGCAGTAGAAGCAGCAGGAAGGATAGGACATGAGAAGAGAACAAGGGAAACCGTTGCCTTTGGGTGTGAGTGTGGAAAAAGACAGCATAAATTTTGCAGTAGAGGTTCCGAAAGGGAAATCCTGCAAGTTGCTTCTGTACAAAAAAGGAGAGAGAGAGCCCTCTGTTACAATGGAGATGACAGAAGAAAATTCAGTGGGCAGCGTACGTTTTTTAGCATTATCTGAATTTCCATATTCCGAATATGAATATAATTATTTTATTGATGGTGAGGTTCATATCGATCCTTATGCAAGGAGCCTTGCAGGGACAGAGGATTTTGCCCGCAAATGGAAGATTCAGGACCATGAAGTACGTGCACAGTTTTATCAGGACAGCTATGACTGGGAAGAGGATACGCATCCTTGTATTCCAGCTAACGAAGTGATTGCCTACAGCCTTCATGTGAGGGGATTTACAAAACACAGTTCTTCGAAAGTTTCTCATAAAGGAACATTTCGTGGAGTGATTGAGAAGATCCCCCATCTTCTTGATTTGGGAATCAATCAGATTCACCTTATGCCGGTTTATGAATTTGAGCAGAAGAAAAAATATGTAAATTATTGGGGCTATGGGCCGGCTTTTTATTTCGCGCCTAAAAAGGCATATGCATCATCAGGTGATCCGGTGACAGAGATGAAGGATATGGTGAAAAAATGTCATGAAGCCGGAATAGAGGTAATTCTTGAGATGCCTTTCGAAGGAGGAACCTCAAGAATACTCATGGAGGAATGCCTGCGCTCTTATATGCAGGAATATCATGTGGACGGATTTATTTTGAATCCGGACGTGACACCGACTGACGGAGGATATGCGGATCCGCTTTTAAGCGGAATGAAAATTTTCCATCATCAGACCGGTTTTCAGAATGTCATGCGAAGATTTCTGAAAGGCGATGAGGGAATGGTGCAAGATGTAATATACTGGCTTCGAAAACCTGCCGGTGCAGAAGGAATGTATAATTATATTGCCAATCATAATGGGTTTACATTAAATGACCTGGTGTCCTATGACGCTAAGCATAATGAAGCAAACGGCGAAAATAACCAGGATGGACCGGATTATAATTACAGCTGGAACTGTGGAGCAGAAGGACCAAGTCGGAAGAAAGCAGTTATGGCTTTGAGAGAGGGGCAGATGAGAAATGCAATTATGCTCGTTCTTTTTGCCCAGGGAATTCCCTGTATTCTTGCAGGTGATGAATTTGGAAATACACAGAAAGGGAATAACAATGTGTATTGTCAGGACAATCCGGTGGGATGGCTGGATTGGAGCAGGCTTGACAAAAACAGAACTTTCTATGAATTTACTAAGAGCTTGATTGCACTTCGCCGAAGTCATCCTGTTCTCCATCAAAAAGAGGAGCTTAGAGGCATGGATCAGATCAGTTGTGGAGTACCGGATGTATCCTATCATGGAGAATATGCATGGCAGACACCATCTGAAATATCCAGCCGCCAGCTTGGCGTATACTATTGCGGTCTTTCAGCCAATGATACAGATTGTTTTGTCGCCTACAACATGCATTGGGTAGAACATAGTTTTGCGCTTCCGGCACTTGCCAAGAAAAAGAAGTGGTATCTGGCAGCAGGAAGCAGGGAAGGTATCCTGGATAAGCCGGAAGTGTTGGAAAACCAGCGAGAAACAGTTTTGGAAGAGCGGACGATTGCTTTATTCATTGGGAAATAATAAAAAGTTAATTTTCATTTTCATGTGAATACATGACAAACTACTTTTGTAGACAGGAGATTATGTGAGATGAAGGCCTGGGGGCATTTTTGTACAATAACACACCACAAGATTCTCGTAATGAAGGGATGTTTTAAAATAGGGCTATACAGACAGGGGTTACTGCATGATATGTCCAAATATTCCCCTGTGGAATTTCTGGTTGGCTGTAAATATTACCAAGGCAACCGGAGCCCTAACAATGCAGAGAGGGAGAACAAAGGATATTCTCTGGCATGGCTCCATCATAAAGGAAGAAACAAACATCATTATGAATACTGGATTGATTACGGTATGGAAAAAGGAGACGGTATCATAGGAATGAAAATGCCGGTTCGCTATGTGGCGGAAATGTTTGTAGATCGTATAGCAGCCTCAAAGACTTATCAAAAAGGGAATTATCGAAATGAACATCCTTTGGCATATTACGAAAGAGGAGCTGCGAAATTAGGACGTATGATCCACCCGGATACAGCTGCTCTCCTTCACAGCCTGCTTAAGATGTTAGCAGAGGAAGGAGAAGAGAAGACGTATGCTTATATTCGAAATGTCGTGTTAAAGAAAGGATTTCCCTATTAACATTTGATAATAAGGTTATAAATACAAGGAAGCGGGTGACCGCTTCCTTGTGCGCTAAAACTAAAATGCAAATATTATGATTCGGGATATACAAGCCTGTTATCAGGTATATTTTCCAGGACTTCCTTTAGATATTTTTTCGCAAGATATTTGGCCATAGGAAGATTCATATCAAGATAATTGCCACAGTCTTTAGGAGATGCTCCCGGTACCTCTCCTTCAAAATCGGCGATAAATGCAAAAAGTGCCTGCATAAGAGGAATAATATCTCTGGATTCATAATCATCGGCAAGTAGTAGATAAAAACCTGTCCGGCAGCCCATGGGACCGAAATAGAGCACTTTGTCAGCATATGTTTCATCATTTCTAAGAAAAGTAGCGCCTAAGTGCTCGATAGTATGAACTTCTGCTGTATTCATGACAGGTTCTTCATTGGGGCTTGTCATACGCAGATCGAAGGTAGTGACAGTACAATCTCCTGCTTTGTCCTTTCGTGATACGTATACGCCGGGCTGAAGTTTCCAGTGGTCTATTGTAAAACTGGTGATTTTTTTCATTGTCATTCATCCTTTCTACAAATAATTCTCTTTTAGTGTAACACTTTTTCCCCTAAATTTCTATGAAAAGAGCAGTTCAGTGTGGTATACTGGTACTGGACTTACAGAAAGGATAGGCGATGAATCATGAAATTATATCTTGTACGCCATGGAGAAACAGATTGGAATAAGGCAAGAAAAATACAGGGACAGGTGGATATTCCTTTGAATGAATTTGGTATACATCTTGCAGAGGAAACAGGAAAAGGATTGAAGGATATTCCTTTTGATATTTGTTTTACCAGCCCCCTTTGCCGGGCAAGACAGACAGCCGAAATCATTTTAAAAGGCAGGAACATTCCAATTGTAGATGAACCGCTGATTATGGAAATGGCTTTTGGCGAATATGAAGGAAAATGTTGTTCAAGCCAGGGATGGGAGCTGCCAGAAAATTTTCAGCGTTTCTTTGACGGCCCGGAGAAATATGAGGCTCCGGAAGGCGGCGAGAATTTTGAACAGGTAAAGATAAGAGTTGGCAAATTTCTGGAACGGATTGCAGCTGACGATACCTTAAAAGACAGCAGCATTCTTGTCACTACCCACGGAGCGGCATTGGCAGGTATGCTTAATTATATGAAGAAGGAACCTATTTCAAACTACTGGGGACAGGGAGTACATAAAAACTGTGCAGTGTCAGAAATAGAAAAAAATGACGACGGTTTCCATATTCTGACAGAAAATATTGTATATTATAAAGACAAGGTTGAGCCTTGGAAAAAGTAACAGACGGAGGGTAAAAAGATGATTAATGATAAAAAAGTGCTATTCAGTGGTATGCAGGCCACAGGAAATCTCACTCTGGGAAACTATTTGGGAGCACTGAAAAACTGGGTGACTCTAAGTGATGAATATGAATGTTTTTATAGTGTTGTAGATATGCATTCCATTACGGTAAGGCAGAATCCGGCAGAGCTTCGTAAACGGGCAAGAGCATTGCTTACTCTGTACATTGCCGCAGGACTGGATCCTAAGAAAAACTGTATTTATTATCAGTCTCATGTTTCCGGGCATGCGGAGCTAGCATGGATTTTAAACTGTTTTACTTATATGGGTGAGCTGAATCGAATGACTCAGTTTAAAGATAAGGCAGCAAAACATGCAGACAATATCAATGCAGGACTTTTTACTTATCCGGTACTGATGGCAGCAGATATTCTTTTGTATCAGGCAGATGTAGTTCCTGTTGGGGTGGACCAGATGCAGCATTTGGAGCTTACAAGAGATATTGCAGAACGCTTTAACAATATTTATGGAGATGTATTTACGATTCCGGAAGCATATATCGGTAAGGTGGGAGCCAAGATTATGAGTCTGCAGGAGCCTTCCAAGAAAATGTCCAAATCGGATGAAAATCCGAATGCCAGCATTTATCTGATGGATGATCCGGATACCATTATGAGAAAATGTAAAAGAGCAGTAACGGATTCAGAGGCGCAGATTCTTTATCGTGATGAACAGCCGGGAATTAAAAATCTTATCAATATTTACAGTGCTTGTACAGGAAAGACACCAGAGGAAGTTGTAAAAGAATTTGATGGAAAAGGATATGGAGAATTTAAACCGGCAGTAGGAGAAGCAGTTGTTGCAGTTCTGAAACCTCTTCAGGAAGAGGCAGCACGTCTGGAAAAAGATAAAGCATATATTGATGGTATTATAAAAGAAAATGCTGAAAAAGCAGGTTATTTTGCAAACAAAACACTTAGAAAGGTGCAAAAGAAAGTAGGATTCCCTGAAAGAATCCGCTAAAATTCCAGAAAGGCAGAAAAAGAATGGCGATACAGACAGCGGGAGAGCAGAAATATTATGATCTGATTGAAGAGAAAGTAAAAAGTCTGCGCACAGCAATGATCGTTGGAATCAGTTTTTTAGCATTGGCATTGATATCTATATTTTCTAATATAGTGCTTGGAATTCTTCTGGGAGTGATAGGAGCTTTTTTGACATCCAACAATATAAAAAAGCAGAAAGAAATGGAGGGGCAGCTGGAAAGTCTTGGGGATAAGGAACAGTTCTTTCATCAATTGATTGCAGCAGATACTCGGGAAATTCAGGAATTTCATCTGTTAGTTACAAAGGATTATATTGTGCAGTGCAGCAGGGAAGAGCTTTATATCCGGTCCAGAGATCAGATCAAAAGTGCAGATATCCTTTCAGAGAAGGGAAGGCAGGTTTTGGTTTTAACAGATAATAGAGGGAAAAGACATGAGCTTGCCCGCTCAAAGAATAAGAAGGATACAGCATTTGATGAGGCATGTATAGCTTTGAACTTAAAAGTAAAAAATCCGGTACACAAATGATTTGTGTACCGGATTTTTTGAATCATTTTTAATCTTCATCATCGCTTTGTACAGTATAAGTCTGACGTTTTCTTGCCATTTCATCACTTTCCAGATATTCATCATAGGTAGTGATCTTATCAATAAGTTTGCCGCCAGGAACGATTTCCATAATGCGGTTTGCTGTTGTCTGTACAATCTGATGGTCACGGGAAGAGAAAAGAAGCACTCCCGGGAATTTAACCATACCATTATTAAGAGCAGTGATGGACTCCATATCAAGATGGTTGGTAGGTTCATCTAAAATCAGAACATTTGCACCGGAGATCATCATTTTAGAGAGCATACAGCGAACTTTCTCTCCTCCTGAAAGAACATTTACCCGCTTTACACCGTCATCACCGGAGAAAAGCATACGTCCCAGGAAACCGCGGACATAGGTGACATCCTTTTCTTCGGAGTACTGTGTGAGCCATTCTACAATCGTATAGTCATTGTCAAATTCAGGGCCAAAGTCCAGTGGGAAATAAGCCTGAGAAGTTGTAACTCCCCATTTGTAGGTACCTTCATCGGGTTCCATTTCGCCCATCAGAATCTGGAAAAGAGTAGATTTGGCAAGTTCATTTCCACCTACAAAAGCAACCTTGTCATCATGGTTCAGTGTGAAGGAAATGTTGTCGAGAACTTTTTCTCCGTCAATGGTTTTGCTTAAGCCATCCACAATAAGAACCTCATTTCCGATTTCACGGTTGGGACGAAAATCGATATAAGGATACCGACGGCTTGACGGCTGAATATCGTCCAGCTGGATCTTCTCCAGGGCACGTTTTCTGGAAGTCGCCTGTTTGGACTTGGAGGCATTTGCACTGAAACGGGAAATAAATTCCTGCAGTTCCTTAATTTTTTCTTCTTTTTTCTTGTTGGCTTCCTTCATCTGGCGGATCAGAAGCTGACTGGACTCATACCAGAAATCATAATTTCCGGCATAAAGTTTAATTTTACCGTAGTCAATATCAGCAATCTGTGTGCAGACTTTATTCAGGAAATAACGGTCATGGGAGACAACAATAACAGTGTTGTCAAAGTTAATCAGGAATTCTTCCAGCCAAGCGATGGCATCCAGATCCAAGTGGTTGGTAGGCTCATCCAGGAGGAGAATGTCCGGATTACCAAAAAGGGCCTGTGCAAGCAGGACTTTTACTTTTTCCGGTCCATTTAAATCCTTCATAAGTTTGTAATGCATTTCTGTATCAATCCCAAGACCATTTAACAAAGAGGCAGCGTCAGATTCTGCTTCCCATCCATTCATTGTGGCAAATTCTGCCTCTAGTTCACTTGCTTTTATTCCATCTTCATCAGTGAAATCTTCTTTTGCATAAATGACTTCTTTTTCTTTCATAATTTCATATAATCGGGCATTTCCCATGATAACGGTATCCAGAACGGGAAATTCATCATATTTAAAATGATCCTGTTGCAGAAAAGAAAGTCGTTCTCCCGGAGTAATAATTACATCTCCTTTTGTAGGCTCCAGCTGTCCGGAAAGGATTTTCAGAAAAGTAGACTTTCCGGCTCCGTTGGCACCGATCAGGCCATAGCAGTTGCCTTCGGTAAATTTGATGTTTACATCTTCAAACAATGCTTTTTTTCCGACACGCAGAGTCACATTACTTGTACTGATCATAAATATCTATCTCCTTAATCAATCCATAATAGTGGGTTAAAAGCTCGCATAAGCGAAACGGCGCGGCGTAATTATACCGCGATACAAAGCTTATCTTAGCAAAAAATACCCGAAATAGCAAGAAAATAAGGTTTTCATTCCAAAGAAATCCGTTTATAATGAGAAATGAAAGTGAGGAGATAACTATGGAAAAAGCGACAATGGTTCTGGAAGGCGGAGCAACAAGAGGCGTATTTACATCCGGGGCATTAGATTACCTGATGGAGAGGGATTTTTATACCTCACATGTGATCGGAGTATCTGCCGGAAGCTGCAATGGAGTAGATTACGTTTCCAGACAGATAGGACGTACAAAAGACTGTATGATACATAAAGAAAAAGAATATAGTTACTATTATGGATTTGCAAAATTTATAAAAGAGAAGAGCATTCTTGATATGGATATGGTATTCGAACGGTATCCAAAAGAAATTTTCCCATTTGATTTTGATACGTACTTTTCATCAGAGATGGAATGTGAGATCGTAACAACGAATTGTATCACGGGAAAAGCGGAATATATGACAGAGAGGAAAGATGCGGATCGCCTGATGAAACTTTGCAGGGCATCCAGCAGTATGCCATTAATCAGCCCCATCGTTAATATTGATGGTGTTCCTTATCTGGATGGAGGACTGGCAGATTCGATTCCGATTCACCGCGCAATGGAAATTGGAAATGAGAAGATTATTCTGATTCTTACAAGAAATCCGGGATACCGTAAGAAAATGCCTTCTAAAGCAGCGGTTAAAGTGTATCGCAGGGCGTATCGGAATTACCCGAATCTGGTGAAGAGCGTCGTCCGTCGGAATATTGTCTATAACAGGACACTGGATTTAGTGGAACGGTTGGAAGATGAAGGGAAGATTTTTGTCCTTCGCCCCCTGATTCCGACAGTATCACGGCTGGAGAAAGATTATGATGTACTGATGCATTTTTATGAACATGGATACCGACTGATGAAAAAGGAATATGAAGCACTTCAGAAATATTTGGAGCAATAAAAAGGAGGAAAAGGGAAATGTATTTGTATAAACATCATATTGCTACAAGAGGTGCACAGCAAATGTCCAAGGTGACGGATATGGTGCGGGAAGATATTGAAAAGAGCGGGGTAAAGGATGGTATTGTAGTGGTATATTCTCCCCATACGACAGCAGGTTTTACGATTAATGAAAATGCTGATCCGGATGTTGTTCATGATATGCTTAAGGGATTTGAAAAGGTATTTCCCACAAATGCAGATTTTTATCGGCATGTAGAGGGAAATTCACATGCGCATATGAAGACGACGGTAGTTGGACCTTCACAGACTTTAATTTTAAGCGAAGGAGAACTTCTTCTTGGAATCTGGCAGGATCTGTATTTCTGTGATTTTGACGGCCCAAGAAATCGTACATTTTATGTGAAAATTGTGGAAGGCTAGGAAAGGAAGCGGGATTGGATGGATGAAGAAAGAATACTTCAGTTTTTATCCCTGGCTGAGAAACTGAAATGCCATACAAGGCATTCCTGGACCTCAAGCGGAAGGCAGGAAAGCGTGGCGGAACATGTATATCGCCTTATGGTCTTTGCCTGGCTTTTAAAAGACGAATTTCCGGATTGTGATATGAATCGAGTGATGGAACTGGCTTTGTTTCATGATATGGGCGAGGCACTGACAGGAGATATTCCGGCTTTTGAAAAGGGCAGAGAGGATGAAAGGGTAGAAGAAGAGGCTCAGCAGAGGATTGCGGGTATGCTTCCGGAACCATATAGAGAAAGACTTTCCTGTATTTTTAAAGAGGTAGAAGAGAAAGCAACAAAAGAATCCAAACTTCTTCAGGCACTGGACAAGCTGGAAGCAGTGATTCAGCACAATGAAGCAGATATAGCTACCTGGCTGCCGCTGGAATATGAGCTTCAGCTTAATTATGGACAGGAGCAGACAAAGGATATTCCATATATGAAGAAACTTCGCAAAAGAGTCTACCAGGACTCCGTGAAAAAGATGAAGGAAGCAGAAGAGAATACCGGAATATAAGTGTATATTCCGGTATTATAATAAGAAAGAAATTCTGGTTAGAAACTGGGATTCTTCCACTGCCATTTCATCCAATACGGCTTCTTTATAAAAAAAACTTCCGGGATTTTCAGCAGTTGTTTCCTGGAAGGCAAGAAGCTTTGCAAGAGCCTGGTCGGCATGATAATAGTTGCCTCGCAGATAAATAGCAGCGTATGTGCCGGCCTTCTTGCAGTGAGTAGTAAGGAAGGACGGGATTTCTTCCGGTTTCAGGGAGGTCTTTGTAAAAAAGTAGGCGTAGGTATCATACTGTTTTTGCACAACTGACTCCCGGGGAAGCATGGCACCATAAGGATGACCGGAATTCAGATCATATTTGCTGCAGATGCCGATATGGCTGCAAAGTGCTGAGAAAACCGGTTCGTGTTCTGAGGAAAAAACAGGTCTGCTTAGAATAAGAAGCTCATCTTCCTCTTGGTTTTCCAGACGTATTTCAGAAAAATTGGTTACATCTTTCAGATGCCTTCCCTGGCGGACAAGATCTAATTTTGTATTTATGACTGTTTGAATTCGGCTAAGATGCTGAAGCTCTGCGGCAACTTTCTTTTGCTGTTCCAGAAGCAGTTCTTCAAAATGCTCCGGATTTTTGTGATCGATATATTCTTTAATTTCTTTTAAAGGCATCCCTAGTTCTTTTAAGCAGGTGATGGTAAAAAATACATCACATTGTTTCTCGCTGTAATAGCGATATCCCTTTTCATCTGTATATGCAGGAGAGAAGAGCCCTATTTCATCGTAGTGAAAGAGGGTTCTTTTATTTGTGCCGCAGAGGGCAGCAAACTCTCCGGTTTTTATGCATGGAATATCAAATTTTTGCATAATTATTCACCAACTCTCTTGACTATAACGTAACGGTATACTTTATTATAAATAAGCTGTACAGGGGAGTCAACTATCCCTGTATATATTTTGTACTTAAGGAGAATGAACAACATGCCAAAATTAAGTGAACGCGTTGGGACTTTTACGGATTCGGTTATCCGGCGGATGACTCGAATCAGCGATGAATATAATGCAATCAATCTGTCACAGGGATTTCCGGATTTTGATCCGCCTAAGGCAATTATGGATGCCCTTGCGAAAGCTGCATATGAAGGTCCTCATCAGTATTCTGTTACATTTGGAGCGGAGAATTTCAGAGAGGCACTTGCAAAAAAACAGGGGAAAGCAATTGGACGGAAGATTGATCCTGAAAAAGAAATTGTCGTAACATGCGGGGGCACAGAAGCTATGATGTGTGCTATGATGACAATCTGCAATCCTGGGGATAAGGTGATGGTATTTTCTCCATTTTATGAAAATTACGGAGCGGATGCAATCTTATCCGGAGCAGAGCCTATTTATATTCCTCTTGTGCCGCCGGAATATACATTTGATATTTCTTTGGTAGAACAAGGATTTAAAGAAGGAGCAAAAGCGATTATTGTCTGCAATCCTTCGAATCCATGTGGAAAGGTGTTTTCCAGAGAAGAACTGATGCAGATTGGAAATCTGGCGGTGAAGTATGATGCTTTTGTTGTGACGGATGAGGTGTATGAACATATGGTATATGCTCCTTATCATCATACTTGTATGGCTTCTCTTCCGGGAATGTATGATCATACCATTACCTGTAATTCTCTTTCAAAGACTTACTCTATTACCGGATGGAGGCTGGGATATCTGATCGGTCCCGAAGAGGTAGTAGAGGCCGCTAAAAAGGTACATGACTTTCTGACGGTGGGAGCGGCAGCGCCGCTTCAGGAAGCGGCAGTCGTAGGACTTACCTTTCCGGAGTCCTATTATAAGGAGCTGCTTAGAGTATATACAGAAAAAAGAGCGTATTTTCTTGCAGGTCTGGATCGGATTGGTCTGAAGCATAATGTGCCCCAGGGAACGTATTTTGTTCTGGTGGATATTCAGGAGTTTTTGGATCTTCCACAGTTTCAGGGATATACGGATCTTGAATTCTGTGAATGGATGATTCGAAATATCAAAGTGGCGGCAGTGCCGGGATCCAGCTTCTTTAAAGAAGAAGTCAATCATCTGATCCGTCTGCATTTCGCAAGGGAAAAGGAAACCATTGATGAAGCAATCAGCCGTCTGGCAAAATTACAGGAGTTATTATCATGAAATCATATTCAGTATTTTTTGCAAATTATACAATTGGAGAGGATGCATATGAACAAGTTGTTTCTGTCTGCGCACCTCATGGCAGTAGAATCCTTCTGATCGGAGGCGAAAAGGCTATGGCGGCAGCAGGAGATCTTGTGAAAGAAGCCATAAAAGGAAGCAGCCTTGAAATTGTAGATGAGGTCGTATTTGGCAAAGACTGTACATATGGAGCCATCGACCAATGGGCTGTGTATGCAAGAGAACAAAAAGCAGATATGATATTCGGGCTGGGAGGTGGAAAAGCCCTTGATACAGCAAAGGGGGCAGCAGCAAGAGCAGGTCTTCCTGTTTTCACATTTCCTACAATTGCGGCTACTTGTGCAGCCACAACAGCATTGTCTGTTGTTTATAAAGAGGATGGTAACTTTGACAGCTTTTATTTCTTTGACAGACCGGCAAGACACTGTTTTATCAATACATCTGTGATTGCCAAAGCACCATTTATTTATCTTAGAGCAGGGATGGGAGATACCATCGGAAAATTTTTTGAATGCCATTTTTCAGCGCGGGGCGACCAGCTGGAGCACAGCTCTTTTATGGGAAGAGAAATCAGTAATCTTTGCTACGGACCGCTTTTAGAACACGGTGTCCAGGCTTTAAACGACTGCAGGGAGAATAAAGTATCTTTTGCACTTGAGCAGGCAGTACTTGCTAATATTGTGAGTACAGGTATGGTGTCTTTAATGGTTGTAGACGATTACAACTGCGCTATTGCCCATTCGGTTTACTATGGATTGGTTCTGATTCCAGGATTTGAAGAAAAATACCTTCATGGCGATGTAGTCGCATATGGGGTTTTGGTGCAGCTTGCTGTAGATCAGGATATGGAAAGACTGAAGGAAGTAAAAAGATTTATGCAGCAATTAGGCATTTTGTCTACTTTGAAGGAAATGGGAATTCCTCTTGACCGGGAGTATTTAAAAGAGGTACTGAAAGAAACAGTGACAGGACCTGATATGGAGCATATTCCGTATCCCGTGACAGAAGATATGATTTTCGAAGGCATGAAAGTAGTGGAGGAACTGGGGTAACGATGGAAAGTATATACATAAACAGAAAAAATATTTTAAAATTCATCTTGGGTTCTGCTTTTGGGGTACTGATGTTTCTGGTTCCCATCCCTTATGAAGAATCCTTTACTACACTTCTTGATTTTGTAAAAGTATGGCTGCAGACGCTTTTTGGAGGCGCCCTTCCATATATGATTATGGTACTCCTTGTTGTGTCGGCAGTTTTGAGTCTTTTTGACTATGTTTTTAAACCGGAGTTTATCAGAAAGAATCGGTATTTGAGCAAAGCATTTTGTACCACTCCCCTTTATCTGATCTCAAAGATCATAGGAGCTGTTGTAGGAATTATGGTTGTGATGGGAGTAGGACCGGAAGTTGTCACTTCGGCAGATACGGGAGGAACGATTATTGATCTTTGTGGGACCTTGTTCTGTATTTTAATTGCGTTCAGTTTTGTCCTTCCCTTTCTTACCGATTGTGGAATTATGGAATTTTTAGGAGTGATTGCACGCCCCATTGTCCGGCCGCTATTTCATGTGCCGGGAAGGGCATCCGTGGATCTTATTGCATCCTGGTTTGGAGCAGCCAATGCAGCAGTTATTCTGACGAGAGAGCAGTATATGAAAGGATTTTATACCAAAAGAGAAGCAGGCTATATTATGACTAATTTTTCATTGGTATCCGTTCCTTTCTGCCTGATGGTAGCAAATACGATTGGGCTGGACTCTAATTTCCCCATCTTTTATCTTTGCATCTGTGTGGTGGGAATGGTGCTGGCAGTGGTGATAGCCAGAGTACCGCCTATACGTACGATACCTGACACTTACCGGGAAGAAACGGGAAAGAAAGTGGCAGAAGATCGGGACGAGAGTAAAGGGATTCTGGCCTATGCTTTGGAATCCAGCTGTAAAAGAGCCTCTGAATTTCATGGGAAAACGGTAGCATCCAGTGGACTGGAAGTTATGATGGGAACCTTGTTTGATCTCATTCCGATTGTAGCTTCCTGGGGCATAATTGCACTTATGATTGCTACTTATACGCCATTCTTTGACTGGATTTCTTATCCTATGGGTCTGTATCTGCAGCTGTTTGGCGTACAGGATGCATTTGCAGTTGCTCCTGCAACGCTTGTCGGATTTACGGATATGTTTATTCCTGCTCTTTTAATTGCGGGTACAGAAGTTGCAGTTAAGACTAAATTTATCATAGGGGTACTTTCCCTTGTGCAGATTATTTATCTGACAGAAGTAGGGACAGTTGTAATCAAAAGCGAAGTTCCGCTAAACTTCTGGAAGCTTTTTGTAATTTTCCTGGAAAGGACACTCATTGCCATTCCTTTGATTGTACTTTTTGCAAATTTAATTTATTAGAAAAAAAGGGGGCGTTGCAAAATAGATGAGTGATTCATCTATGGAGCAACGCTCC
>JAHZAV010000019.1:3138-54389 GCA_019423745.1 Lachnospiraceae bacterium | reverse complement strand
TCAGATTCATTAATAATTGTCCGAAAAAGTGTCTTAATTTATGAGACCATTATACCCAAAATACCCGACACGAATGCTGACAGTGAAGAAGTAATGCAATAGTATAATTTAATAATAATGATGGGAATGTCACCGATATCGGTGGTGTTCCCACGAAAAATAGGTGGGGAATTTTCTCCGATATTTTTGGGACTTTTTTATTGACAATCACACACACCGCCCATTTTTCTTTAAGGACAGTCTTTTTCATTTCAACTGACAATTCGTTTCCTTCATCAACCGTAAAATAATCCTTGCATTCTCCTCCCCTATATGGTATCATAAATCATGTTGTGAGAAAAAGAGATGGTCCTCTGATACGCGCCTCTACAAGCGAGGAAAGATGAGAATGTATTAAGAACGTCCGAATAACAAGGAGGTCACACATGAACGAAATTATTAAGAGCATTGAAGCTGAACAGCTCAAAGAGAATGCGCCGGAGTTTCACGTAGGCGATACCGTAAAAGTATACGGTAAGATCAAAGAAGGAAACCGTGAAAGAATCCAGGTTTTTGAAGGAACAGTCCTGAAAAAACAGGGTGGAAGCACAAGAGAAACATTTACAGTAAGAAAGACATCCAACGGTGTAGGCGTTGAGAAGACATGGCCGCTTCACTCTCCAAACGTAGAGAAAGTTGAAGTAGTTCGCCGCGGTAAAGTAAGAAGAGCGAAATTGAACTACTTAAGAAGCCGTGTAGGTAAGGCAGCTAAGGTTAAAGAGTTAGTAAAATAGGAAATCAAAGAGGAAGGGACAAATACATAGTGTATATTGTCCCTTTTCTGCTATACGTAGGTACAGCTATTATGAGAGGATTAAAATTCAGAAGAAGATATAGAAGAAAAAAATTTCGGATTGAGATGTTAAAACCGGTTGCAGTGTGGGCTGGAAAGATTGCCCTTGTCTGCCTGTTTGCCTTTGTATTTGTCTGGTATTTCGGGCAGAGGGTGGCTACTGTGGGAGATTCCATGAAGCCGGTCCTGGAAAATGGGGATATTACCCTTGTGAATCGGATTGTTTACGATGCTACAGCCCCCAAACGAGGCGATATTATTGTATTTAAGCCTAAGGGAAATGAGAACTCTCACTACTATATTAAAAGAATTATAGGTCTTCCTGGCGAGACAGTTGAGATCATTGAAGGAAAAATTTATATCGATGGCGAAAAGCTGGAAGAAGACTATGAAACCACAGACATTACCGATGTGGGAATTGTGGATAAAGAAATAAAACTTGCCGGAGATGAGTTCTTTGTGCTGGGCGATGACAGACAAAATAGTGAAGATAGCAGGATGGCAGATATCGGAAATGTGAAACGTTCCTATATTTACGGGAAAGTATGGTTTGTTATTTCCCCTAGAAGTCATTTTGGTTTTGTGAGATCATAGAGGTAGAATACTATATTGGTGACAGATTATCTGTCAAGGTTTAAATGATATAAAGGAGAACATAAAACATGCATTTTCAATGGTATCCTGGTCATATGACAAAAGCACGGCGTATGATGCAGGAAAACATAAAATTGATTGATCTTGTAATTGAACTGGTAGATGCCCGGATTCCTTTAAGCAGTAGAAATCCGGATATTGATGAGCTGGGCAGGCAAAAATCCAGGCTTATTTTGTTGAATAAAGCAGATTTGGCGGAAAATAAATGGAATGATGCCTGGATGGAATATTTTAAGGAGAAAGGCTATCTGGCAGTAAAAGTCAATTCTAAAAAAGGCGGAGGAATCAAAGGAATCCAGTCCGTGATACAGGAAGCCTGTAAGGAGAAAATTGAGCGGGACCGCAAGAGAGGAATTTTAAACCGTCCCGTCCGGGCGATGGTAGTAGGAATTCCCAATGTAGGGAAATCTACTTTTATTAATACGCTGGCAGGAAAGGCTTGTGCCAAGACAGGAAATAAGCCTGGAGTGACGAAAGGAAAGCAATGGATCCGTCTCAATAAAGGAGTGGAACTTCTGGATACACCGGGAATTCTCTGGCCTAAATTCGAGGATCAGGAAGTGGGAATGAAGCTTGCTTTTATCGGTTCCATTAAAGATGAAATTTTAAATACCGAAGAGTTGGCTGCAGAGTTTTTGAAATTTATGCAGCAGCATTATCCGGAAATCATTGCAAAGAAATATGATATTGATGAGACAGGAGATGTCTATGAGGTGCTTGGCAGGATTGCAAAGAGCCGCCATTGTATCGTGAGAGGAAATGAACTGGATCTGGAAAAGGCAGCTTCTCTTTTGATGGATGATTTCCGAAGCGGAAGGCTGGGAGAGCTTACGCTGGAATATCCGGACGGGATATGCTAAAATCGAGATAGAATGTGACAGGAAAAGAGGATAAATATATGGCTAGATATAGAAGAGGCCGTCGTAAGGAACACGGAATTATTCGAGAACTATTGGGATGGATTGTCTATATACTGATTATCATTGGATTAACGTATCTGATCATTACTTATGTGGGACAGCGGACAAGAGTCAGCGGTTCGTCTATGGAGACAACCTTAAGTGATGGGGACAATCTGATTGTAGATAAGATTTCTTACCGGTTCCGGGATCCGAAAAGATATGACATTATCGTATTTCCTTATAAATATGAAGAAAATACATATTATATTAAGAGAATTATTGGGATGCCAGGTGAAACCGTACAGGTATCGGGGGGATATGTATACATCAACGGTGAACTTTTGGAAAGTGATATATACGGAGCAGAGCCTATGGCAGATGGAGGAATTGCTTCAGAACCCATTACTTTAGGGGATGATGAGTATTTTGTCCTGGGTGATAACAGAAATCACAGTTCTGACAGCCGTGATCCAAGTGTCGGAATATTGCACCGGGAGGATCTTCTTGGAAGAGCCTGGGTTAGAATTTATCCCTTTGATAAAATGGGAGTGATCCGCCATGAATAAAAAAGAGCAGGAGAGATTGGAAAAGCAGGAAATTCGGCTTGCAAAAGAGAGGGAGCGTCTGGAAGGGATGCGTATCTATGAGAAACAGTATGCATCCTGTGCTGCCATCTGTGGGATTGATGAAGTGGGGAGAGGCCCTCTTGCCGGACCGGTGGTAGCTGGAGCGGTTATTTTGCCCAAGGATGTGGAAATCCTGTATCTGAATGATTCCAAAAAGCTGTCAGAAAAAAAGCGGGAAGCGCTTTATGATGAAATTATGGAAAAGGCAGTAGCGGTTGGAATTGGAATGGCAGGACCGGCCAGAATTGATGAGATCAATATTCTTCAGGCAACGTATGAAGCCATGCGCATAGCCATTGAGAAGCTTAGTGTGCGTCCGGATCTTTTGCTTAATGATGCTGTGACCATTCCAGGTGTGGCAATCCAGCAGGTTCCCATTATAAAGGGGGATGCAAAAAGTGTTTCCATTGCAGCGGCCAGTATTGTAGCAAAGGTGACAAGAGACCGGATGATGAAGGAATATGACGCCATTTTTCCAGGATACGATTTTGCTTCTAATAAAGGGTATGGGACCAAGGCTCATATTGAGGCATTGAAGAGTCTTGGGCCGTGCGTAATTCACAGACGAAGCTTTATCGGGAATTTTGTCCAATGAAAAAACAGAAAGAAAACCGAAGAACAACAGGCTCATTCTATGAGAGAAAAGCAGGGGCATACCTGCAGGAGCAAGGATATGAAATTTTAGAATATAATTACAGATGCAGGGCAGGAGAAATTGATATCATAGCAAGAGATAGAGATTACCTTGTATTCTGTGAAGTAAAATATAGGAAAGATCATAAAATAGGCACACCTCTGGAAGCGGTGACGTTGAAAAAACAGCGGACCATTTCCAGGTGCGCCATGTTTTATATTATGGAAAGAGGATTAGACGGACAGGCGTGCCGTTTTGACGTAGTAGGGATTACCGGAAGCGAGGAATATATGATGTTAATTCAGGATGCATTTTCCTATATGGAATAGAGCGGCGCCCAGGAGATGGCAGGAGGAGGTTGAGGACTTATGAGCATTGGATTAGTTTACAAAAATAAAGATCGTGTCATTGAGGAAAAGATAAAAGAGGGAGTTCCCTTTCTTTCTTATCCCATTCTTGAGAATACAGGAATCGTTCGGCATGGATTTTCTACCCGGCTTGGCGGCGTAAGTACAGGCGGTCAGTCTTCTATGAACTTGAGTTTGAGCCGGGGAGATAAGCCGGAAGCAGTGAGGGAAAACACAAAGAGAATCACCCGGGCAATTGGCGTAAATGAGGAAAAGCTGGTTTACACGAACCAGACCCACACCACCAATGTTGCTGTTGTATCCGAAAAAGACGCAGGAAAGACACTGGCAGAGACAGATGGACTTGTGACAGATAGTCCCGGCATTTGCCTGGTTACGTTTTATGCGGACTGTGTTCCGCTGTATTTTGTAGATCCGGTGAAACGGGCTATTGGGCTTAGTCATTCGGGCTGGAGAGGCACCGTAGGGAAAATGGCAGGAGCTACGGTAGCAAAAATGAAGGAATGTTTTGGAACAAACCCCGAAGATCTTGTGACAGCCATAGGGCCTTCTATTTGTCAGGATTGTTATGAAGTAAGTGAAGATGTAATCCGTCAGTTTAAAGAAGCTTATGCAAAAGAACATTGGAACGATTTATTCTATGAAAAAGAAAACGGGAAATTTCAGCTGAATTTGTGGAAAGCCAATGAGTTGAATCTGAAGGAAACGGGTGTGCGTGGGGATCATATTGCAGTGACAAATGTTTGTACCTGTTGTAACCCGAAGATTTTATTTTCTCATAGAGTGCAGGGATGGGACAGAGGAAACCTGTGCGCCTTTCTTGCATTGAAGGAGAAAGAATAAGGAGGAAAAGCAAATGGATACAGAAGAAATTACACAGACGGCAGAAAAAACAGTGGAAAGCGCCAATTTTTTTATTCGATATCTGCAGGACCATATCCCGGATTTGGTTGGCTTTGGGATTAAGATTATTTTGGCAATCCTTCTTTTAATCGTAGGAAAATGTGTGATCCGGATGGTGCGAAAAATTACCGGAAAAGCATTTGAAAGATCTCATGCAGATAAGGGAGTTCAGCAGTTTACGGATTCTATTATTAAATCGGGAATGTATGCAGTGCTGGTTATTATGATTATCACTAGTTTTGGAGTGAATCTTTCATCCATCACTACCATCTTAGCAGCAGCCGGTGTGGCAGTCAGTCTTTCCTTGCAGGGGGTGATCTCCAACTTCGCAGGAGGCGTATTGATTCTGACGTTGCGTCCTTTTGTAGTGGGAGACTATATTATCGAGGATAATAATAAAAATGAAGGAACAGTTAAGGAGATTCAGCTTTTTCATACAAAGTTGACTACTGTTGATAATAAAACAATCGTTGTTCCCAATAGTATGTTGACGAATAATAGTTTGACAAATGTAACAGAAAGAGATGAACGTCAGCTGGATCTTCGAGTGGAAATTTCTTATGAATCAGATCTTTGTAAGGCAAAGGAGATCCTTGAAAACTTATTGAAGAGTACTCCTGAAATTATGAAGGATAAAGAAATAAATGTGTTTGTAGATCAGCTGGGAGCCAGCGGAGTAGTGCTGGGAATCCGGGCCTGGACAGGAATGGATGAATACTGGAAAGTAAGATGGAAATTCCTGGAAGAGATCAAACTTAAATTTGATCGGGAGGGAATCATCATTCCCTATCCTCAGATTATGGTGCACAAAAGGTCAGATGAGGGATAAAAGCTAATGATAACAAGAAAAGAGATGAAGAGGAAGGCCAAAAAGGCTGTTAAAAAGCATTATATTTTTTATGTTGCTATCTGCCTTATTATGGCCTATATGGGGGTGGAATTTTCTTCTTCCCTTAATATACTGGATATTGCGCCGATTGAACAGGTATACCGATATAAAGATGAAGAAAGAGTGACAAGAATCGGGGTAAATACGAATGGATTGGTGGACGTCCTTAGAGATGTGTTAGATGGAGATGAGAAAGACGGGAAAGAACTTTCCAATGAGATCATAGAAAATGAGAAAGAAAAACCAATCCAAGATCATCCTATACTTGGCAGACAAAGAGGAGTGTTTGCAAGCGTAGTAAATAAAATCACTTCGGGATCCGCCATAGTGGCTTTAGTGGGAGTACTGCATTCCCTTTTAGGGTCAGAAAATGCGGCAATCTTAATGCTGATTTTGTTAGGGCTGGCTTTCCTGTTTTCAATATGGTTTTTTATCATCAATATTGTATCCGTGATCGCAAAAAGAATCTTTCTGGAAGGGCGTATATATGAGAAAGTGCCATTTCAGAGAAGTCTGTTTTTGTTGCGGGTAAAAAAATGGGTGAAAGCATGCTGTACTATGTTTTTGGCTTCATTTTTCTATTTTTTATGGTCATTTACTATTATTGGAGGGATTATCAAGCATTATTCCTATTACCTTGTACCATACATTGTAGCAGAGAATCCGGATATTCCATCTAGAGAGGCAATCCGTCTCTCCAGAAGAATCATGAAAGGGCATAAATGGGAATGTTTTGTTTATGAACTTTCATTTTTTCCATGGTGGATCTTAGGGATTGTGACCGCGGGGCTGTCTGAAGTGTTTTATTCGAATCCATATCGGGCAGCGTCTTTTGCAGAGTACTATGAACAGCTCCGGGCAGAGGCGAAAAAAACGCATCTGAAAGGAAGTCAGTACCTGAACGATACATATCTTTTTGAAAAAGCCGAAGATGAGATGATTTATCTTGCTTATGAAGATGTAATTTCAGCGCTGGTAAGACCCAAAACGGATGAGAGAAAATTAAAGGGGATACGGAAATTTTTTGCCGATTATCTGGGAATTCTTCTGACGAATACAAAAGCGGAAAGAGAGTATGAGGAGAATCAGGCTCTGCATGTCCGTATGCAGTTTTTAAAAGACGCGGTTGACCGAAAAGCGTATCCCAGCCGTTTATCCATGCTTCCAGAGAAAGAGAAGCGAAAAAAGATTGAGACAATCCACTATCTTAGACACTATTCCATCTGGTCTGTTATTATATTGTTTTTTATCTTTTCCTTTATCGGATGGCTGTGGGAGGTAAGCCTTAGGCTGGTGCAGGATGGAGAATTTGTCAACCGAGGAGTGCTTCATGGACCATGGCTTCCTATATATGGAGGCGGAGGGGTGTTGATCCTTTTGCTTTTGAACAAACTTAGAAGCAGACC
Source organism: Lachnospiraceae bacterium (assembly GCA_019423745.1). GTDB lineage: Bacteria > Bacillota > Clostridia > Lachnospirales > Lachnospiraceae > Claveliimonas. The sequence goes on along the minus strand of JAHZAV010000019.1, from coordinate 47,175 downwards.
CGTTGTGGAATTTATCGGAATCGTCATCCTTTGCGGGGCAGTAGAGTATTCAGCCTCGTATTATCTGGAGGTCGCCCATCATGGAGAAAGATGGTGGGACTACAGTGGATATTTCTTAAATCTGCATGGAAGGATCTGCGCGGAAGGACTGCTTGTATTTGGTATCGGAGGCATTGGGCTGGTTTATGTCTTAGCTCCGCTTTTAGATAATCTAATCCAGAAGATATCTCTTCGGATTTTGATTCCTTTGTGTATCTTATTAATCGCAATTTTTGCAGTGGATACCGGGTATTCTACGAAATATCCGAATACAGGAAAAGGGATTACCGATTATGAAAACAGCCCCCGTATGCAGAACATGTCACAGTCTGAATCGTAAATCCCTCTGTATATCCACACCGAGATTTATTGACACCAGGAAATACTTTTACTAACAGATACAGGAGAACAATATAAATGCTTGCAATCTATTTATCCCCGATTTACATATTAGTTAATTTATATATGTTTCGCTGGCTGATTCGCTGGATGGGAGCCTGCCACCACTGGTTTCAGAAAAAGTGGATGAGGGTAGGGGCTGCCGGAGTTTATTTCTTTATGGCTTTTTCTTTACTGATCGGATTCCTTCTTCCGGCAGGACAACTGCAAAGATTTTTTAAATCTTTGGGAAATTATTGGCTTGGAGTGCTTTTATACGCGATTCTTGCAGTTGTAGTAGCTGATCTTATACGCTTGATTCTGCGTCGGGTAAAAAGGATAGACCAGAATAAACTTCGTTCCCGTAGGACGTTGGCCCTGGGAGGAGGCATTGCACTTGCTATCATAGCAGTTGTATCTATTTGGGGTGTAATCAATGCCAGGATCATACGAACAACGGAGTATGAGATTACCGTAGCGAAGGATGGCGGAAATCTGAATGAGTTGAAAGTAGTGCTTCTTGCAGATCTTCATTTGGGTTACAATATCGGCTGTCGACAGATGGAAGAGATGACAGAGAAAGTGAATGCCCAAAATCCGGATTTGGTTGTCATCGCCGGAGATATTTTTGATAATGAATATGAAGCATTGGATGATCCGGACAGACTGATTTCCATATTAAAAGGAATCCAGAGTAAATATGGTGTATATGCCTGCTATGGAAATCATGACATTCAGGAGAAAATTCTGGCTGGTTTTACATTCGGAAGTAAAGATGAAAAAAAAGTCAGCGATCCCAGGATGGATGAGTTTCTTGAAAAGGCAGGAATTACCCTTTTGCAGGATGAAGGCCTGCTTATCGATGATAGTTTCTATTTATACGGAAGACCAGATGAAAAACGTCCCGGGCGAGGCATTACGAAGCGAGCAGAGCCAGAGGAAATTACGGAAGATATGGATCAGGAGAAACCAATCATCGTTATAGATCATGAGCCAAGTGAGTTGGGAGAATTATCTAAGGCAGGTGTGGATGTGGATCTGTGTGGACATACCCATGATGGACAGATGTTTCCTGGCAATCTGACCATTGATTTGCTTTGGGAAAATGCATATGGTTATCTGAAAAAGGGAGATATGCATAATATTGTAACTTCAGGGGTAGGATTATTTGGTCCCAACATGCGGGTTGGTACGAAAGCAGAGATTTGCTCCATTACAATACAGTTTGAAGCTGCCTGAATTTGCACAAAGTTAGGATGATACATAAAGATCTCTATATTCGAAAGGGTATAGGGGTCTTTTTTATTAAAAGATCAGTGGACATTTTAAATCACTTCTTGTAATTAAGTTCTTATTGTCTGGGATATCTTTCCTTTTATACCAGAACATACATTCGATTTTTTTCTTGCGCAAACATATGTTCTGTGGTATAGTCGTTTTTAGAACGGAGGTGGCAAAATGAGAAGCTATATATGTATCGACCTGAAATCCTTTTATGCTTCGGTGGAATGTCGAGAGAGGGGCCTGGATCCGCTGACAACGAACCTGGTGGTAGCAGACGAAAGTCGGACAGACAAGACGATATGTCTGACTGTGACGCCGGCACTGAAAGAACGAGGAGTATCCGGGCGACCACGGCTTTTTGAGGTAAAGCAGAGGGTAAGGGAGCTGAACTGTAACAGAAACGGACCGGCTACATCGTGTGACAAGACCGTCCTTGACCGGCATCGGAACATCCGCATTGATTTTATTGTAGCACCGCCTAGAATGGCTCTTTACATAGAGTATAGTGTCCGTATCTATCAGATCTATTTGAAATATATTGCCCCGGAGGATATCTATGTGTACAGCATTGATGAGGTGTTCATGGACGTGACGGATTACCTCCATATCTATCAAACGACGCCCCATGAACTGGCACTGAAAATGGTAAAAGACGTGTTGAAAGAAACCGGCATCACAGCGACTGTTGGTCTGGGGACTAATATGTACCTGGCTAAAGTAGCTATGGACATTCTGGCTAAGAAGGCAGCACCGGACAGAGACGGGGCACAGATTGCAGAGCTGACGGAGCATTCCTACCGGGAGAAACTATGGTGCCATCGGCCGATTACGGATTTTTGGCGTATTGGTCATGGATACGAAAGGAAGCTAAAAAGTGTTGGCATCACAACAATGGGGGAGATAGCAAGGTGTTCGATAGGAAAAACAACCGATTTCTATAATGAAGACCTGCTATATAAGCTTTTCGGGGTAAATGCAGAGCTTCTTATCGATCACGCCTGGGGCTGGGAGCCATGTACAATCAAGGATGTCAAGGCCTACAGACCAGCCTCAAACAGCTTAAGTTCCGGACAGGTGCTGCATGAGCCGTACACTGCTGAAAAAGCCAGGATTATAGTTACAGAGATGGCAGACAGTCTGGCTATGGATCTGACACGAAAAGGCGTGGCCACGGATCAGCTTGTCATGACAATCGGATATGATGCAGTCAGCCTGGGACAGGACTTTGAGGGCTCTGTGTGTTTGGATATGTATGGACGTCTAATCCCAAAGCATGCCCATGGCACTTATCATCTGCCACAGTATACTTCTTCCGCAGCGGAGATCACCAGGGCAGCGGGGCACTTATATGACCGGATCATCAATACCAGCCTGCTGATCCGCCGGGTCCTTATCTGCGCCATGAATGTGAAGGAAGCGCCGGAGGGTAATTATGTACAAATGGACCTATTTACAGACTATGAAGAGCAGGAACGGAAGAAACGCAGGCAGGAGCGGGAGAGGAGATTGCAGGAAGCGGTTCTTACTATTAAGGCACGTTATGGGAAAAATGCGGTCCTCAAGGGTACAAACTTGCAGGAGGGCGCAACCATGCAGGAGCGGAATGAACAAATAGGAGGGCATAAGGCATGATAGATTATGAATGTATGGTCACCAGACCCCACCCGGACCCCAAATATCATATCCGGATGCCGATGGAAAGCCGGGCTGCCCAGTTTGCTCCTTTTGCAGCGCTGTCCGGCTATGAAGAAGCGGTGGAAGAGGCACACCGGTTGACAGAGCACAGACCGGAACTGTCAGATGATGAAAAGTACAGGCTGGATTTAATGTTACAGCAGGTATTAACCGACAATAACAAAGAGGTTGTTGTAACATATTTTGTTCCCGATCAGCAAAAAAACGGAGGCAGTATTATGAGAAAAACAGATCATATTAGCCGAATAGATGAGTATAATCGCATGTTGATACTTAGAAATGGGGATGTAATTCCATTGAATGATATTTTGTCATTGAGTTTTAATACTAGAATGTAATTTCTCTATTGAATTTATATTCTGCTTTTTAGTTGTGAAACCCTAATCATATGAAGTGTGATTAGGGTTGAGATTATGCTCGATTTCAAGTATTTCTACGCTTATTGATTAAGAGGAAGTATTCCTCCGAAGTTCTCCTTCTAATAGGAATATGAAAAAAGATGTTGACAAAACAACTTCACTTTTGTACAATTATCAACGGACGAAAGTAAAAATATTAATCTGCTGGAATAGCTCAGTCGGTAGAGCACTTCACTCGTAATGAAGGGGTCGTCGGTTCAAGTCCGATTTCCAGCTCTTCTAAAGTTTTTTGAAAAAGATGGGTTTGCGATGCATTCCCATCTTTTCTTTTTGGCAGAAGAAGGGGAGGTCTCCCCTGAACCCTCCCCTAATATCCTAACAAATTAGTATCGATGTGAACCAGATATGGAAGAATATGATAGCAATAAAGACAGAAAATATATATAAAATAATTGAATAAACAGAATAATAACCCACTATTGTTGTAATTGATGATGTATTTTTGTATAATAACATAAAGAAAGATATTAGAAAAGGTGTCTTATAATTTTATTGAGCGGGGGGGTATTATGGCAAAAAAGATAGGGACTATTTGTTGTGTGATGTGTATGGTTTTATCTCTGCTGGCCTGTCAAAAAACGCCTGATGAGGAAGTTGTTATAGACAAGTCCCAGGGTCTGCCGAAAGGCAGTATTCTTGACGAGCAGTCTGCGCCCAAGGAGTTGGGAGCGCCGAAGGTCTGGCAGGAATCGGTTGAAAAAGGGGAAATATCGGTTCGGATTGATGCGGATTGCCAGATTGATCTGCCGGAAGTATATAATACACCGGTATATGAACTGGAAATGCAGTACATGTCCGATGAATTGTTAGAGCAGTTTTGCACCTATTTTGCTGATGGGAATGAACTTTATCAACTGCCAGAAATGACGAAAGATCAGCTTGAGCAGGAAAGATTATATCTGCAAGAAGCAAAAGGAGAATGGGCATTTGATGATTCAGATATTATAGAAGATAAACTCAAGAAATTAGATGAATTATTGGAACATGCGCCGAAGGAAATACATAAGGAGCCAACGAAATTTAAACTTGACAAGCCAATTCAGACAGAATACGAGTATATTCAGGAAGCAAGCGGTTCAGTAGCCAGGCGGAATAGTAAATTTTATTTTGATACAGATGAAGAAATAGGATTTCGGGCAAGAGTAGAGAAGGAAACAGGGACCGATCCTTTGATCTATGTTGTTGATTATAATAAAGATGTTGGAAGCACCACTCATTTTTTATTTCAACAAGGGAATTTTACAGATGAAAAAGATCTGGAAAAAAATATAAAGATCAGTAACCTTTCCTATATTGGTTCTCATTATGGGGATTATCTTAAGTGGATAGAAACGGAAATGAACCGTGCAGAGCGTTTTACCATATCACAAGAAGAAGCGATGGAAAGGTGCGAAAAAGTATTAGAAGACCTTGGACTCGATGATTATGTAATGACAGACTGCTGTAAGGCTGTTGGAAATGGAGACAGCGAAAGTATGGCAGGTGTGAACCAGGATGAGGGAATTACGGATTATGGATATTCTCTCTATTATAATCGGAAAGCAGGAGAGCTTGCAGGATATGAGCAGCCGGTTCAGCAGCCATTCAATGATCTGCCGGAAGAGGTTTATGCCCCGCCTTTTGCTACGGAGCAGATTCACATGGTTGTGACGGAAGAAGGAATTTTGCAATTTGAATGGAACAACCTTTCTTCCAAGAAAGATACCATTGCAGAGAACACAAAGCTTTTGACGTTTGATGAGGTCAAGGAAAAGTTATACGATCATCTTCTGTATGTTTCTCTGGCAAAAAACGGGGAAGAAGATTACGGAGATATTTATCATTATCAGGTTAATCAGGTGCAACTTCGGGCTGCAAATGTTCCGGCATATGAAAATCCCGAAGGCGCATGGCTTGTTCCAGCCTGGGTGTTTGAAGTGTCGCAGGAAATTACATTTGGAACGTTAGGAACGTCTCCGTCCAGCGATATGACAGTGGTCTTAAATGCCATTGATGGAGGATATATTCAGCCGAATGTGGATCCCAGGATTGAAGTGGACTAAATCCTGAAAGGAGGGGGTAAGGAATGAATGGAATCTATCGAATGGACATCAAACGTGGATTATCTTCACCAGGGTTTTATATTGGGATTGTGCTTTGCTCTTTAGCAGCTGTTTTCGGCATGGGAGAGATGCTGGAAAATATTGCAGAATCTATGATGCCGGAAGGAGAAATCCGTTTCCTGTCTGCAGTCTGCATAGCACTTCGAACGGAAGCCATTGCTTATGTATTGCCCATTGTATGTACATTTGCAGTAAGTGGGATGTTCATTGAAGATATGCAAAGCAGAGTGTTATATTATAGTATCCTTAGAACGACAAAGAAGCGTTACTATACCAGTAAAATACTCAGCTGTGTATTAGTTGGATTTTTAACAGTTCTTGCCACGATCTTACTGCTGCTTATTATTTTTGGCATCTTGTTTCCGCCAAAGCAAGCGGAAATACAGACCTTCCAGACAGATAGTTTGATATATTTGTGCAAGATGGCAGCAATTTTGTGTATAAACAGCTCCTTTTATGCTCTGCTTGGGGGAGTGATTTCCGTTGGTTCCAATAACCGCTATATGGCCTATGCTTCCCCCTTTATTTTGTATTATGTCATATCCACCTTATTGAAAGCCTATCTTTCAGATTATCCCATCTTGAATCCGGAAGAATGGATGTTATTGAGAATTTCCAGTGAAGGACAGGTTATGGTGATTTTGCTTGCTGCTAATTTGATAGCAGGAACCGGATATCTTATTATGATGGAAAGAAGGTGGAAGCATGAGTGAATTTCGTCTTGTATGCTCAATGACCAGATTGAATTTCCTGGGGTGGAAGAAAAATCCCCAGATTGTTTTGGCGTTTATTCTGGCATTTGTGTTCTGTGTTATGATGTCTGCCAAGGCTATTATGTTTGCCAAAACCTATGGAACGATCATGCAGATTTTTGAACCTTTTGTATGGGCATTCAGTGATGGGAAATCAATTTTACTTGCTTCTTTTCTTTTGATTTTCTTCTTTATGGATATGCCTTTTATCAATGAAGCAACACCCTATTATCTGGTCAGAGCCAGGCGAAGTACCTGGATCTGGGCCCAGATCCTGTATATTGTAGCTGTAACATTGATCTATATGGTTTTTATACTGATAGTGTTTTGTATATTGTGTGCACCGCTCTCGTTCGTGGGGAATATGTGGAGCGAGACAGGAGCTCTTTTAGGGTACTCTGGTGTGGGAGAGAAGGTGGCGCTTCCTGCTTCAGTGAAAATAATGGAAATGTCAAAACCTTATAAGTGTATGGCTGCTATTTTCTTTTTGATGACCTTATATACCCTATTGGCAGCAACGCTCATGATGATCTTTAATCTGCTGAAAAATAAGTTTGGCGGCGTTGTAAGTGTATTCATCCTGAATCTTTACGGCCTTCTTCTGAATCCGGATATGGTAGGCAGGCTTTTAAATATACCGGATATATTGCAATATAAAAGTAATGTGATTACTGGGTGGATTTCTCCTTTGAATCATGCCACCTATTATATGCACAATTTCGGCTATGATCTGTTGCCAAGGTTATGGCACAGCTATCTGATTCTGGGTGTGTGGGTTCTGTTAAATATTTTGATTATCAGAAAGCTGGCCAGGCGTTACCAGTTCGTATTTTCATAGAGAAACGGAGGGCAGACGATGAATGAAGTAATGGTAAAGGTTGAAAACTTGAGAAAGACCTTTCGGGAGCAGGAAGTTCTCAAAGGGATAGATTGTGAGTTTTTAAGAGGAAAGACGTATGCTGTGATCGGAAATAACGGTTCCGGAAAAAGTGTATTTTTTAAATGTGTATGCGGTTTCCTTACGCCTACATCCGGTCAGGTTACAGTAGGAGGAAAGCGGATTGGAAAAGATGTGGATTTTCCTGAATCTATTGGCCTTCTGATTGAGCATCCGGGCTTTATGCAGCAGATGTCAGCATTTAAAAATCTCCGGTTAATGGCGGGAATCCGTGGTCAAATTACAGATGAGCAGATCAAAGAGGTTATCCGTAAAGTGGGGATGGATCCGTCTTCAAAAAAAGCAGTGGCCAAATATTCTATGGGAATGAAGCAGAGACTTGGCATTGCCCAGGCAATTATGGAAGACCCGGAACTGCTGATATTGGATGAACCTTTCAATGGATTGGATAAAGGGGGAGTGGAGGAGATACGTGCTTTGTTGATGGAGTGGAAGAAGAAAGGAAAAACGATCCTTCTGACCAGCCATAACAGTGAGGATATTACTCTTTTGGCAGACTATGTGTGGGAAATGGATGCGGGAAAAATGACACGTGTGAAATAGTCATTATCAGTTGTTTCAGAAGGAGAACAGAAAATGAAAAAATATTGTTTTTTTATTTTTTATATATTATACACGCTGGTAATGATGGGAGTATGCATTTTTTTTGATAAGAAGAACCAATTTTACTTAACCAGTTTTTTAGGTATAGCTATTTCTGCAGTTTATGTTGGTGCTATTATTTTTAGAAATCGGCATGATCTAACTTCGTTAGGGATTTGTACGAAAGGTTTGAAAATAACGATAGTATTGTTTGTGCTTGTAGTTGGAATTTCTTTCTTTATCAATTATCCGCAGTTTTCTTCTTCAGAAGTTTCAATTTGTGATTACATTTTTAATATGTTTGTATATTTTTGTATGTTTTTCTTTGTAGAAGAATTTATTTACAGAGCTTATTTAGGACCAAGGCTTATGAAATTGTATAATAAGCATTTGGGGGCTATTCTTTGTGGAGCATTGTGGGGGAGTATGCATATTCTTTTGAACATAGGGCGTCCTGATATACAAGTGAACAGCCTTTTGATATTTAATTCGATAACTTCTGGAATAGTAGGACAGTACATATTTATGTTCTTTTATAAAAAAGTAGGAAATATTTTTTTCCCTGTTTTACTTCATATGGCTCCACACATTCTGAGTACACAGATAACTTATAACCTATTATAATCAAATTTAGATAAATTTGAAGTAGATATGAAAACAAGAAAGGAGCGATAATATGTGTTTCTATTGTAAATGTAAAACTACAATTCCAAGTCATACAACACATGTTGTGACTTTCGATGATTGTGTAATTGTTGTAAGAAATGTTCCGTGTGAAGAATGTGAGCAATGCGGAGAAAAATACTTCAGTGATGAGGTGATGGAGAGATTGGAAGTAATTGTTACAAAGGCAAGAGAAATCGCCAGTGAAATATTTGTGACGGATTATAATAAAAAGATAGCATAATGTTAAAGTGTTAAAGAGGGTGTCCCGCTACCTAGTTGAAAGGAAGAGCGTTAAAGATTATAAGTAAAAGTACAGAACAAGCATTCGCCCTTGTTACGTACTTTTATTTATATTTTGCTATAATCAGTTCTAGTTGGTGAGAATACAGCATGTGCAAATTTTGCATATGTTGAAATACTTGATTTAAATGGTAATAAATTTAGTATATCGAAATTTTGAATATACTGGTTATATTAAAAAGGCAAAAAAGGAATTCTCGGTGTTACCGGCTCCGGAAAAACTTTCACGATGGCAAATGTCATCCAATAACTGAATCACCCCACATTGATTATCGCGCATAATAAGACATTAGCAGCACAGCTCTATGGAGAATTAAAAGAATTTTTCCCGAACAATGAGGTGGAGTATTTTGTGTCCTATTATGTTCAATAATACTTCACACCTATTTGATGAGATTGCTTCAAACAACAAAGATATTCAAAAGGACAAGGGTAATATTGTATCTATTATAGAAGAGCGAGACGAACCAAGGATAAAAATAACAATATATCAATTACATTATCTATACGTATATGGAAAAGAACAACCTTTGTGAAAATCGCTATTTAGATTGTAAAGGATTGTTTTTCAAATACCATCTCTTTCTGGATGGACTGTGGTTATATTGCCGGATAGTTTCGTTTGTGTTATATTACATGAGAGAGTTGTTATTGAAAGGACCGGGATCAGCAAGTATAAGCCGGTCGGAAAAGGAGTGGGAGACAAATGAAAAAACCAGTCTTGTATATTGTAATTCCTTGTTACAATGAACAGGAAGTGCTGCCCATTACATGTAAAATGTTTCTTGCGAAACTTATGGAACTAATCGATGCAGGCAAAATTGATGAGACGAGCAGGATTCTATATGTCAATGATGGGAGCAAAGATGATACATGGAATCTTATTGTAGAGTTATCCAGACAAAATGAGCATTATATCGGAATATCCCAAAGCAGGAACCGCGGGCATCAAAATGCATTGCTGGCTGGCCTTATGGAAGCCAAGGATAAATGTGATGTTACGATATCCATAGACTGTGATGGACAGGACGATATTAATGCTATGGATGCTATGCTGGAAGAATATCAAAATGGCTGTGAAATTGTTTATGGTGTGCGGAGCCGGCGGGATACAGATACCTGGTTTAAGCGGACGACAGCACAGGGATTTTACAGGATATTAAATCTTATGGCGGGTGACGTGAAGATTATCTATAATCATGCAGATTACAGACTTGTATCCAGTCGGGCATTGGCAGCATTTGCTGATTTTAAGGAAGTAAATCTTTTCCTTAGAGGGATGTTTCCTCTTGTAGGATTTAAGAGTACATGTGTATATTATGAGCGGCATGAGCGGATTGCAGGAGAAACGCATTATCCGCTGTCCAAAATGCTGTCTCTTGCTTTTGATGGAATTACCAGTTTAAGTTCCAAGCCAATCCGAATGATCGTGCTTCTGGGGATTTTTATTTCTCTTATCAGTTTTGTAGGAGTGATTTGGTCTGTAGCTGTAAGATTTCTTGGTTTTAGTGTGGATGGTTGGGCCAGTATCATAAGTACCATTTGTTTTATCGGAGGGATACAGCTTCTTTGTATTGGAGTAGTCGGAGAATATATCGGGAAGATTTATATGGAAGTAAAAGCAAGGCCCCGTTATATTATCAGTGAAAGGACAGGTTCGACACACAACAAGGAAGAAGAAAACTGTGAGGAGGGAAAATAGAGTGGGAGAGTTTGTTGAAAAGAATAAAAAAAGCATAATTTTATCCTTTTTGTTTAGTCTGGTATGCTTTGGATTTATGCTTACGCATTTTGCTGTAACCATTGATGAAGAGTCCTGGATTTTGTCATCACAGGACGTCAATATGTGGCTGTATCAGGGGCGCTTTGTTATATGGCTGTTTGATCTATTGTTTACTGATGGAGGAAATTATGCTCCTTTTTTGTGGGATTTTGCAGGTGTTTTTTTGTGGAATCTATCTGGTGTGATTTTTGCTTGTGCTCTTTTAGGGAAGACAGAAGTGAAACAATGGCAGTTATTTATTTTCTTGTCCTATTATTCCTCGCTGCCCTTTGTATTGGCAGATGTTTTTTCATTTTCCATGTATGGGCTGCAGATCGGACTGGCGGCAGTAGCCGTAGCAGCGGCATTTTACATGACTTATATGTATATGGAAACAGGGAAAAAATTAATTGCAGCGGCTGTTTTTGTGCTTTTGCTTTATAGTTTTGGAACCTATCAGGCATTTATTTGTGTATATATATCTGCAGTGGCGGCTGATTGTCTTTTGCGTTTTGTATGGAATAGGCGTGACGAAATCAGAAGATTGATTGTGGTATCTGCTGTTATTTGTCTGGCCGCTATTGTGAGTTATTATTTCATTAACTTTCTTATAGGACAGATGATCGGAACCCAGGGATATCTTACAGATAATTATATGGGATGGACTAGCGATAATCCTCTGAAAGCATTTGCCATGGCGGTGGCAAATATTGGGCGTGTATCCTTGGCTATCCCCTATCATGAAGTCTACGTTAATGGGGCAGCGTCAACACGAGTGATCACGGTAGGTTTTGTACTTTATGCTATATGGAAATTTTTTAAGGTAAAGGGAGCAAAAGAGAAACTGGGGATTTTTGTCTTTACAGTGCTTTTGTGTATGGCGCCATTCAGCCTTTATCTTGTTATTGCGACATTTCAAACACATGGAAGGATGATGCTGGCGCTTCCTCTTGTAGGAGCAGTACAACTTTATCTTATTTTTCAGGAGATACAAAAAAGAAGCCTTCGTTACATTATGCTGGTAGTGACAGGATATCTTTTGTTCATCAATGCCCGGGATATGAATCTGTTCTATTATTACAGTAGTATTTCTTATGAAAAAGACTGCACAACGGCGGATCAGCTTATGTATGATATTCAAAAAGAAGGCATAGATTATAAAGAAAAGCCAATCGTTTTTGTAGGAATGATTGAGCAGACAAAAGATCCGAAAAAAGAATTGGGAGTTCTTGGAGGCTCTATGTTTGCCTGGGACGAGGGTAATAATACCCGTATGATAGATTTTATTGAGACAAGGGGATATGAAATGCAGCCGGTCAACAGTGAACAAAAGAAAAAGGCGCTTGAGGAAACAAAGAGTATGTCGGTTTGGCCGCAGGAGGGAAGTATAAAAGAGTTAGATGATCTCATCGTTGTATACTTGTCAGAGCCTACAGAGACATGGTATATTACAAATAAAGTGGTAAAATAAGACTCAATATAAAAAACGCTGAAGTCCTAAGACCTCAGCGTTTTTAAATAATATTTTCGGGAATGAATCATGCGGGTGTTACCATAACACGTCCTTGTTTTGCAAATACAATGGAGAAACAACACAGCTCCATTGTGGCACAAAGCTTATCAGCACATGTTATAATCCAGGCTTCCCGGCTTTTGGGGAGTGGTCCCAGTGGAAACATATGTGACAGAATTGCCAGACGTTCTTTTTCAGATAAATTGAAATGCTTGGCACTATTTCTGGCTGCCACTTTCGGATGGTAAAAAGCCTGCAACTCCTTTACCGGTTTTGGATCACTGAATTTGTAGAGAAAGAAATCATGGAGAAGTCCGGCCCGGGCGGCAGCTTTTTCATCGCAGCCCAGCTTTTTGGCAATTTTCCAGGAGAGATAAGAAACATTCAGACTATGGATGAGTCTGGTTGTTCTTAAATGCTGGATATAGGTGGCAAGCTTTCGAAATTCTTTGTTGTTGAGAATATCACTGACAACTGACAAGTATTCCACTGAAACATCTTCCGCTACTTTAATGTCCATCGGCATTCACTCACTTTCTTCCTTAATATTTAATTTCAGTATGGACTTTAATCATGGGAAAAGTCAATAAGTTTAATAAAAAAATAAGGAAGAAGTATAGCGAAAGTAAGGGATGTAGTAGTATGATATAGAATGGTGAAGAGAAGGAGAAAGGAGAAAGCGCAATGAAAAGGATAGCATTTATCGGACTTGGAATCATGGGAAAATCCATGGCAAGAAATCTGATGAAAGAAGGATATGAGCTTAACATTTATGCAAGGACAAGAAGTAAAGTGGCCGATCTGGAGCAGGAGGGCGCTGTGTTCTATGAGGCAATTGCAGAGTGTGTGAAAGAAGCGGATGCAGTAATTACCATGGTAGGATATCCAAAAGATGTGGAAGAAGTTTATTTTGGAGAAACTGGTATTTTGCAGAATGCAAAAAGCGGAGCTTATGTCATTGATATGACAACCTCCAGCCCACAGATAGCAATAAGGATTTACGAGGAGGCAGAAACAAGAGGACTTCATGCGCTGGATGCTCCTGTGACGGGAGGAGATACAGGGGCAAAAGCCGGAACTCTTTCTATACTAGTAGGTGGCAAAAAATCAGATTATGAAGCGTGCCGGCCCTTGTTTGAAGCAATGGGAAATAATATTAATTATGAAGGGGAAGCGGGAGCTGGACAGAATACAAAGCTTGCCAATCAGATTATGATAGCAGGTACAATATCCGGGCTTTGTGAAGCATTAAGTTATGCAAAGGCCAAGGGATTGAATCTGCAGACATTGTTGGATTCGGTGGCAACTGGAGCAGCAGGAAGCAGACAGTTGGATACGCTTGCTCCAAGAATTTTAAAAGGAGATTTTGCACCGGGATTTTTTATCAAGCATTTTATAAAAGATATGAAATTGGCGGCAGGAGAAGCCAGGCACGAGCAGCTGGATTTAAATATATTAGAAAAAGTGCTGGAAAATTACGAAATGCTTGCCAAGTCAGGCTGTGAAGATGACGGAACACAAGCTTTGATTAAATTCTATGAGAAAAAAGAGACAGGAGAGGAAGAATAAAGATGAAACTTACAATTTTAGGAACAGGGAATGCAGCCGTTACAGAATGTTATAATACATGTTTTGCATTTTCAGATGGAGACAGACATTTTCTGGTAGATGCAGGTGGTGGAAATCAGATTCTGAAACGTTTAAAAGATGCAGGAATACCGTTGTCACAGATTCACGATATTTTTCTTACGCATGAACATATTGATCACTTGTTGGGTCTGATCTGGCTTGTGCGTATGATCGGGCAGAACATGAATAAAGGGAAATACGAGGGAAATCTGAACATCTACTGTCATGAGGATTTAATTCCTGTTATCAAGACAATTACAGATTTGACAATACAAAAAAAAGTGACAAAACACATTGGAGAGAGAATTCTTCTCATACCTGTAGGACATGGAGAGACAAAGAAGATTCTGGATTGTCCGGTAACTTTCTTTGATATTTACTCTACAAAAGCGAAGCAGTATGGATTTACCATTACCCTTCCTGGAAATATTAAGTTTACCTGTGCCGGTGACGAACCATATAATGAAAAAGATTATGAATTTGTCAAGGGAAGCGATTGGCTTATGCATGAAGCTTTTTGTTTGTATAGTGAGGCGGATGAATTTGGCCCATATGAAAAGCATCACAGTACGGTAAAAGAGGCTTGTCAGACAGCTGAAGAACTTAACATTCCCAATTTGATTCTTTATCATACCGAGGATAAAAATATCAAAAGAAGAAAGGAACTTTACACTGCAGAGGGAAAAGAATATTATCATGGTTCACTTTTTGTTCCTGATGATATGGAAGTATTCGAATTATAAAAGAAAAAAGGAGTCCTGGTCATAATGATGATCTCAAGGGAAATGCTGTTTCCTCTGGCTTTTTACAAAAAATCTGTTTTTAATGGAAGCAAGGGAAAGATGAACTATCGGATTGAGAAAAAAGAGAACGAAGAAAAGAAAGAGGAGTTTCTTCTTACCATCTGGAAAGGGCCTTTTTGTTATGATGCAACAAAGGAAGAGAAGAGGACCTTCCATTATGAGTTTAGTGAAGAAGGAATGCAGCAAATTATGGAGCAGCTTAATACGCTGTAGAAGAAAGTATGTAGGGCAGCCGGTACAAATGTACGGCTGCTTTTTTGCGACAAAGTCATACCCGTTTTCGATACCATCTTTCCAGAAGATTGATCAGCGAATACAACCCCATTGCCATGATACATAAAAGTACGATAGACATCAAAAGCCAATCGAGTTTGAAGAGGTAAAGGGACAAAAAGACAAAATATCCATCGTTTGTGTGATAGATGCCTTGTATCAGCTTTGCTTGATAAGTGTCTGCAATGGTTCTGATGCTGTACTTGAAAACAGATTTTAAAGCTGTTATGATTAAAAGGAATTGTGTTTCGCCGATATTGCGGAAGATATGACAAAAAAGGAATTTAGAGATTGAGGAGCAGGGTATGCAAAAAAGAAAAAAAGTTGGGGTACTGACCACGGTTCTTGTAACAGCTCTTATGTGGAGTAGTATATGTGTTCAGGCAGCGCCTTCCAAACTGGAGGGAGTGTCAGTGGATGTAGAACTTTATCAAAATGGCGGACTTCTGTACGATAAAAACGCTGTGACAATGGCACAGATAAGTCCGGTGAGTATGATGGAAGAACTTCCCTCACAGTACGATCTTAGGGATAGAGGTTATGTGACAGATGTAAAATTTCAGAATCCATGGGGAGCATGCTGGGCATTTAGTGCTGTGGCATCCATGGAAAGCAATGCGTTGATACAAGGAGCTGTAAATCCGGATTATTCAGAAAAAAATCTTGTTTGGGTATCCAAGCAGGCAATGAAAGATAAAGAGGCATCCGATGATCAATTGGAAGGTCCATCTGTTGCAGGCGGAGATATAAAACAAGCTGTTTATAATATGGGTGGCTCAAATAATGATGTTATTGCTGCGTTAGCGGCGTGGCAGGGGGCGTCTACAGAAGAGGCAGTGCCATATAGAAATGCAGAAGGAACAACCCAGACGATTAATCTTGGTGATGGGAAGACGGCTACTTACTATTTACCTGATGGGGATTGGTCTGTGAGTCAAGATCACGCATATGATGAGGCCTATAGACTGGATTACGGAAAGACTTTTCTTGGATACAGTTTATTGAAACAAAATGGTTATCCTAAGGAAATGATAGAAAATCAGATTTTGCCCATGGTTAATACGCAGATTAAAAAATGGATTATGGAAAATGGAGCAATAGCAGTCAGTTATTGTTCGAATGAGTCAAGCCCCAGCGATCTGGAAGAGGGAATTGTTAATGAATATTATAATTCAGATACATTTGCACAGTATAATCCAGATGATTCAGCTCCCAATCATGGAGTTACCATTATAGGGTGGGATGATACATTTTCGAAGGACAATTTTTCCATTACTCCGCCGGGAGACGGAGCATGGATCATTAAGAACAGCTGGAGTGACGCCTGGGGAGATAATGGTTATTTCTACCTGTCATATTATGACACAACAATTTATAACTATGCCGGGTATGTGATGGATCAGGAGAACGGAAGTGGGTATCAGAAATATGATACCAATTATCAGTATGATTATATGGGCCTTCGCTCCCAAATAAATGCTTCCGCAGAAAATATATGTGTTAATGGATTAGAAAGTGATGTTATATCTTTGGCAAATGTATACCAGGCAGAGAAGAATGAGACATTAAGGGCAGTGGGAACGACGGATTCTTTGGCTTTGGGAAATGCTGTTGAAGTTGTAACAGAAGTATACAGGCTGAAAGACAATAAAAATCCCGTGGAAGGAGAACTTGTCTGCCGGCAGACAGATCAGATTGAGAATCTGCTTTATTCTATCATTGATTTGGAAGAACCAGTGGAGCTTCAGGAAGGAGAATATTTTTCCGTTGTGCAGTCTATGAAAGTATCAGCGGGGAATTCAGGAGCGACAACCTATTTGATGCCGGTGGAATTTGGAACGCAGGTTCCGGTCAATGTAGGAGGATATGAGGAAGGCTCTTCCTATTATCTGGAACAGAAAACTTTCTGTCAGGAAGGCGAGAGCTATATCTATTTTAGTATGGCAGAGGGAGAAGAACCACAGTGGAAGGATCTGGGGTCAGAGGAGATGCAGGAGTTCTTTTCCATACCAATGAATGACGGAACAGGGCGAGAAAACTATGTTACGGTAGGAAATGCGATGATTAAAGCATTTACTGTGGATACAAAAACCACACTGAGTCTTTCCAATGAGACATTGACCGTTATCTGCTATGATGAGGATGGGAAAGAGATAGCAAGATTATCTAATCAAAATCCTGAAGCAGGGATAAATGTTCCGTGGAATACAGCATCAGTGGTATTTTGTTTGTCAGATGAAAGTACAGCGGCCTTGACCGTTGCTTTTGGTGAAAGTACATTTGCGGAGGGTGAGTCTGTTCCAAGCCAGATTTTTGGACAAGGAAATGGAACCTTAACGTTAAATGGACAAGACCGGGGAGAGGCTGCGACAAGAGAGTATGCTGTGAGTCTGCTTGTTGAAGAGAAAACGGTAGATAAAACGGAACTGACAGCAGCGCTGGAAAAAGCAGAAAAGATCAGTAAGGATGCGTATACGAGTGAGAGCTGGCAGGCACTTCAGGATGCTATTGCAGATGCAAAAGAGGTTTTTAATGCTGAAGAGGCTACCCAGGAAGAAATTGATGCTCAGGTGAGAGCCTTGAATGATGCGGTTAAAGCGCTTGTTAAAAAGGCAGATTCGGAAACTTCACAGAATCAAGGGACATCCGGGCAGAATCAGAATAAAGAAACTAGTAAGGGAAATGGAACTGTTCAGACAGAGTCAGTCGCTACAGGAGATGAATCATATTTGGTTTTCCTTGTATTAGCAGCAGCTTCGGCATTGGTAATAGTGAGAACTACAAAAAGATGCAGGAGAGAAAAGTAAAATAGTAGCCGAAAAGGATGAATAAGAGCAATCCCGAGCAGATGTCAGTTTTGACAACTGTTCGGGGTGTTTTTTAGTCAAAAATAGAATATTCTTGACAAAGACTTTTTTTTTACTTAAATTAATGGATGGATAAAAAGTAAGATAGGAAAAAAGAAAATGAGAAGAAAAATAACCCTTTTTATACAACAGGAGACAGTTTTGATCATTGCTTCATTGCTTGCATTGATTTCCTGCTTTTTTGTTGTACCAGATAAGCAATATATTGATTATTTTGATTGGAAAACACTGATTCTTTTATTTTGTTTAATGGCCGTGATGGCAGGATTAAAAGAGCTGGGGGTGTTCCGCCGAGTGGGAGAGGCTTTGCTGAATAAGGTTCATTCACAGCGGGGTGTGGCAGCTGTTTTGATTATGCTCTGTTTTCTGGGAAGCATGTTTATTACCAATGATGTGGCTTTGATTACGTTTATCCCCTTCGGGATCCTTGTTTTAAAAATGGCAGATATGGATACAACAGTCTGCCTTACCATTACCCTGATGACAATTGCGGCAAATTTAGGAAGCATGCTGACACCCATAGGAAATCCACAAAATTTGTATTTATTTTCTGTGTCAGGAATGGATGTGAAAAGTTTTATACAAGTAATATTTCCCTATACTCTGTTTGCAGCAGTACTGCTTATAATTCTGACCATTTTTGGGTATAAGAGAAAAGATAAGGTATCCTATACAACGAAGGTTCATGTTTCGGTGCATACCGGAAAGATGTTGTATTATGGCATATTGTTTTTGCTTTGTCTGACCTGTGTCATGGGGTGGATCAGTTCCTATGTTCTGCTGGCAATTATTATAATAGGTATTTTTATTGAAAACCGTGGGCTTTTTTTGAAAATTGATTATGCGCTGCTGGCAACATTTATCGCTTTTTTTCTCTTTATCGGAAATATGGGGAGACTCCCGGCATTTCGTATGTTCATATCCCAGGTTGTAAATGGAAGGGAAGAACTGGTAGGTATTATTGCCAGCCAAGTAATAAGTAATGTTCCTGCAGCATTGCTTCTTTCAGGATTTTCTCATCAATGGAATGGATTGATCATTGGTACAAACCTGGGAGGACTTGGGACACTGATTGCCTCTATGGCCAGCCTGATTTCATATAAGCATATCGTAGTACAGTATCCTGAAAAAAAGACAAGATATTTGATCCTTTTTACAGTTTTAAATTTTGCCTTTTTAATTATACTCTATTTGTCTGGGAAAATGTTTGTTGCCGGAAGTTAGATAAAAGACAGAATCTGGCAAATTCAGAATCCACAGGTTTATGTAAGGTCGAAAATATGGAAGCATGGATGATTCATATTCGGCATATGCTATATCAATCTTATCGTTTGGAGTGAGTGTATGCTGGAAAAATCAGTAGAAAAAGAGCGAAACAAATCTGCAGGGAATGAAAAAATTATGCTACAGTTAGCTGCCTTACTGGAAGAAGAGAAGCTTATTACAGTTAAAGAGCGTATGAAAATGAGCGATTTGCTCAGAAATGGGCAGTAACTATGCGGGCAGTTATTTATGCTCGCTGCAGTACGGAAGAAGAAAGTCAGAAGGATGCACTTGTCAAACAGGTTATGGAGGCAAAAGAGTGCATAAAGCAAATGGGCTGGACTCTTGTAGATAGTTATATCGAAAGCAGGTCAGGGACAACTACAAAAGGGCGTACAGAATATAATCGTCTGTATGATGATTTACAGGAAACGCTATTTGATGTAATCGTGATAAAATCCCAGGATCGCCTCATGCGTAATACAAAGGACTGGTATCTTTTTGTAGATCGATTATGTACGAATCGAAAAAAACTTTATATCTACATAGAAAACAAGTTTTATACTGCAGATGATGCGTTGATTACCGGAATTAAGGCAATTCTTGCAGAAGAGTATAGTCGTGAACTTAGTAAAAAAATCAATAATGCACACCAGAACCGCCAGAAAAATGGCGGTTCTATTATACTTACCTCTAATGCTTATGGATTTAGAAAGCTGCCGGATCAATCGGTAGAATTGATTGAGAGTGAGGCATATATAAAAAGGAGGATGTATCAGCTTTGTGCAGATGGATATGGAAGCAGAACGATTGCCAATATTCTTAGGAATGAAGGAATTAGGAAGAGAAGCGGCAAAGTATTTTCGGAGAATGATATTCTCCGTATCCTCAGAAATCCATTGAATATGGGAACGGCTGTTATGCACAGACAACATTTTGATTTTGAAACGAAACAGATACAAAAGATACCGAAAGAACAACAGTTTTGGCATGAAGGTAAGGTGCCGGCTACAGTGTCTCAGACACTTTGGGTGGATGCAAATAGGCAGATAGATCTTCGCGCTTCAAAGGTTGTAACACATAATGTATACCCTACAAGAAGACGGCAGGGAAAATATGATTTGAGTGGGAAATTGATCTGTGGTTTTTGCGGGGCACCGTATTACAGAAGATTTCGGAAAACGAAGAGAGAAAAGCTTACGATAGTGGAATGGAAATGTAAAACTTATCTTTTAGAAGGAAGAAAAAGCTGTCAAAACATTTCTTTTGAGGAGGAAAAGCTATTTATCTTACTGGAAAAAGTTTGTATGGAACAGGTTCAGATCGATCGTGAGAAGTTGATTAAGGATACGATATTTCTTTTAAGACAGGTATTGGAACAACCAGCTGAGGGCAAAGAGGAACTTCTTGAAATGCAGGAGAAGCGGATTAGAAAACAGCAGGATTTACTTGTAGACAGGTTTCTGGAAGGCGTGATTTCAGAAGAGATATATAAAAGAAAGCAGAAAAGACTGGAAACAGATTTACAGATTTACAAAGAGAAAAAGCAAAAGCTGGAAATAGGAACTATTCAGATGAAGACCCGGGAAAAAAGAATTGCTGAAATTGTGAAAAACATACAGGAAGGAGGCATGATAGAGCGAGCCAGTGTTCGAGAGATGTTAAAAAAAATAGACCAGATTTTAGTGTACCCTTCTTATATGGAACTTGTCAGCGCAAAAAAGCTGATGGTTCCATACGGTACAATGTTCAACCGTGTGGAACAAAAGCAGGAAGAGAGAAGAGAAATAATAGACTTGTTAAAAGAAAATCCAAAGATTACAGCCAGAGATTTGGCAGCAATACTTGGATGCAGCCTGTCCGGTGCAAACTATAAATTAAAAGTGCTAAGAAAAGAAGGAAAAATTCAGTTTATTGGAAAAGGCGGCCATGGATGTTGGAAAGTAATGGAGTAGGAAAACCGTATGCCAGAGACGATGGCAAAAGTGTCTTTTGTTCCTGCCATGGGAATGTCTGACTGGCATATATGATCAGATACCCAAGGCCTTCTCTGGCGGCCAGAAATTCACCAATAATTACCCCCACCAGGCATAGACCGATATTAATCTTCATAGTGCTGATAACGGCAGGAATAGAGCTGGGAATTACTGCCTTTGTCAAAGCATGAAAGCGATTTCCGCGAAGCGTATAGATCAGTTTGACTTTCTCCGGATCTACAGTTTTAAAGGCAGTATGAAGATTAAGAATACTTCCGAATATGGCCACCGACATGCCTGCTACGATAATGGTTGTTGTGGTTGCACCAAGCCATACGATTAAAAGAGGGGCAAGTGCAGATTTTGGCAGACTGTTTAGCACTACGAGGTAAGGATCCAGTACTTCCGAAAGTCGTGGACTGAGCCAAAGGACAACTGCCATCAGAAGACTGATGGCAATTACAAGGGCAAAGCTGACGATGGTTTCATAGAGTGTCACTCCTATGTGGGAAAAAATGCTGTGATCTTTCAACATATCCCAAAAGCATAGTGCAATTTTAGAAGGGCTGCTGAAAATAAAAGAGTCGATCAGTCCGACATTTGCGCTGAATTCCCAGATGAACAAAAAGGCAAGTAAAAGGAAGATTCGGGAAATCTGCACAATCCGAGTGTACTTTTTCTGTTTGTTCAGATAGTTTAATTGTGCAGTGGATAAATCACTCATTACTGTTCAATTCCTTCCAGATTAGATTAAAATAAGTTTTGAATTCCGGGGCATCCCGACGATTTAACGGAGTATCTTCATCCAGGTGAAAGACAAGGGAAAGCGTTTGTTTGATGGAGGCAGGACGGGAACTTAATATGATTACTCTGTCTGCCAGTGACACAGCCTCTGATAAATCATGGGTTACCAAAATGGCAGTCTTTTTTTCCTTGCGGATAATCTGGCCGATATCATCACCGACATGGAGACGGGTCTGATAATCTAAGGCTGAAAATGGTTCATCCAGAAGAAGGATATCCGGTTCAAGTACTAGCGTTCGGACGAGGGCGGCTCTTTGCCGCATTCCTCCGGACAGTTCAGATGGCCTGGAATTTTCAAATTGTTTCAGGCCATAAGTATCTAAAAGTTCATGGGCCTTTTCTTTTGATTTAGTTGTCAGCATATGCTGGACTTCCAGTCCTAAGATGACATTATTATAGATTGTACGCCATTCAAAGAGCTGGTCATGTTGGAGCATATAGCCAATGTTTGTTGTACTTTCCCGGAGATATTTTCCTTTGATTTTAATCAGTCCTCTTTCCGGTTCTAAAAGTCCGGCTATTAAGGATAGCAATGTTGATTTACCGATGGTATTGCGTCGGAAACAGCATATGAAAAGTATAGTAAGGGAAGAAAATTCATAGAAATAGTATGAACCTTTTTGCATTTGAAGGCGGACTATTATGTCGAGAAAAAAGCAAAATATTAAGATTCAGATGTATATTGAGGGCAATCTGAATCATGTATTTAACAGTAAAGAAATCCATTTATTTTGGGAATCCAAGATAGAGGATTTGATTAGAAAAAATGGCGTGAACAAAAAAGACTTATTGAACTTTCATGAGGCAAATGTGATATACTGATAAAGGATAAGAAAACAATAAACAGAGGATGCGGAATGGATACATTAATAGATTTTTTTGAAGAGTTGGATGAGATGGTGTATGTTTCTGATATGGAGACACATGAGCTGATGTATATGAATAAGAAGCTTCGAGAATCATTAGATTTTCAGAAAGAAGAATCCTATGTAGGTAAGAAGTGTTATGAAGTATTACAAGGGGAACATTCTCCCTGCCGTTTCTGTACAAATCCAAACCTTAAGGAGCATCACTTTATTTCCTGGATTCATAATAATCCAGTATTAAAAAAGAAGTTTTTAATAAAAGACAGCGTTGTGAGATTTAAGGGAAGAGACTGTAGAATAGAGATTGCTATTGATATGGAGACGCAGGATAATTATCGTACAGCATATTACTATACTCGTACAGAGACCTTGCTGAATGAATGTATGAGGCAGTTTTTTTCAGCGGCAAATCCAGAGGATGCGCTGAATAAGGTGCTAAAATATATCGGAAAGACTTTTCAGTGTGACAGAGTTTATGTGTTTGAGTTTGATCAGGATATTGCAAATAATACCTATGAATGGTGTGCACAGGATGTCGAGACGCAGAAGGAGATCCTTCAGGATATTCCATTGGACAGTATAGACTGGTGGATCGAGTTGTTTGAAAATAATGATCTTGTAACGATATATGACTTGGAGACAATACGGGAAAAGTATCCCATTGCTTATGCCATTTTAAAGCCACAGCATATCGATCGTCTTGTAGCAGGTCCAATCATCGTAGATGGATGTGTGTCGGGGTTGATTGGAGTGGATAATCCTAAAGAAGACATGATGTCAATGTTGAATTCCCTCCTTAAAGTGATCGGTTATTTTGTAATATCCTTGCTGAAACGAAGAGACCTTCTTAACCATCTGCACCTGCTTAGTTATCATGATGCCCTTACCGGTGCATATAATCGGAATGCACTTTATGAACATAGCCAAGGTTTTATGAAAGCAGGAAGCATTGGCCTCGTTTATTGTGATATCACTGGTCTGAAGTATGTGAATGATTCTTTGGGACATGCAGAGGGAGATAAACTGATTCAACATTCCTATCAGGTGATTCGTAATGGTCTCAATACAGATTGTATCTACCGAGTAGGAGGAGATGAATTCCTTGCAGTGTTTTTGGATATATGTGAAACAGAGTTTATGAGAGCTGTGAAAAAATTGCGTCAGGATATCCAAAAAGACAAAAATCATATTGCGTCCGGATATATATGGTCTGACAAAGTCGGAGAAGATCTGGATGTTTTAATCTCTTTGGCAGATCAGACAATGTATGAGGATAAAAAGGCATATCGACATCGGATGGGAGAAAGTGAAATACGGGATAGGAAACAAAGAGAACATCTGGATAGAAAAGACAAGATGGATAGTATTTTTTATCGTTTCCTGGATACTACATATCATGATATGGAATTTTTATTTCGTGCGATGGCGCAGGACAATACACAAGGTTATTTTTACTTTGGAGATATGAAGAAAAATGTGTTCTTTATCTCAGATAATATGAAGGATGAATTTGGGTTTGAGAGTAATGTTGTACCTGCATTGCTTCATGAATGGGAAAAAAGGATTCCCTCATCTAAGGCTAGGGAAATTTACTGGACAACACTTAATACAATGTTCAAAGAGAAAAGAAGCATTCATGATTTGCGTTATCAGGTCAGGAAAGCAGATGGAAGAAATATTTGGATTCGATGCTATGGCGTTTTAAAATGGGATGAAGAGAAGAGAGAACCTTTGTTTTTTGCAGGTAGAATTAGTCATCAGGATGATGAGTTTGTCGTTGATTCTGTGACAAATTTTCTAAGAGAATCGGCTATGTTTAGGTGTCTGGAAGAGGTAAGACAAAAAGGAGGGAAGGGGCTTGTTATTGGATTTAGTCTCCATAATATTTCGGAGATTAACAGAACAAGAGGAAGGGCTTACAGTGATCGCCTTTTGAAAACCATTGCTGATGAACTGACAGAAAAGTTGTCAGATAAAATGTCATTCTACAGGTTGGAAGGAATGCGCTGTGTAGCAATTGTGGATTCAGCGTATTCTCAAGATCAAGAAGAGCTGGTTGCGAAGATCAGAGATATCATCTGCTACGGGTATAGTATTATGGGAGTTACTGTTAAGAACCCATGTTCGTTTGCTCTGGTGGATTGCCAGAAGATCCATTGTCTGCCTTCTGATTTTCTGGAAGAACTGGTGGCTCTTCTTAGAATTGCAAAACATGATTCGAGCCAGCAGTATTTGGAGTATTCAGATGAGAGTATCCAAAAAGCAAGATATTTCGCTGATCAGGCGCTTGCTCTGAATCGGGATGTACTTAATGATATGGAAAATTTCCGGATTGTAATTCAACCGGTGGTTTCTGCTAAGGATGGTTCCATTATTGGGGGAGAAGTTTTGCTTCGCTGGAAGTTTAAGGGTAAAGACGTATCTCCTGCATTTTTTGTGCCTGTACTGGAGAAAGATAATATGATTCAGCCAGTAGGGAGATGGGTTTTTGAACAGACTGTTTGTACTTGTATGCGTTTAATATCGTATCATGAAAATTTTTATTTGAGCTTTAATGTAAGTTTGCTTCAGTTGACCGATGAAACATTTCCCGATTTCATGGAGAAGACGCTTCAAAAATACAGGCTTGATGGTTCTCATCTTGTGGCAGAAATGACAGAGAGCTGCATGGATGCACAGCCGGAAAAATTGCTTCGTTTTGTTGAAACGTGTAAACGTATGGGTATCAGGATTGCTTTGGATGACTTTGGAAGTGGATATTCATCTTTAAGAATGTTGCTCCAGTATCCAACAAATATTATTAAACTGGATAAAACTCTTTTAGGAGAGATGATGGATTCGCTTGATAAGAAGGATTTTATTTCCAGTATAGTATATGCATGTCATAGATTCGGTAAGCAGGTATGTATGGAAGGAGTGGAGACAGAAGAACAGTGTCGTATGATTTATGAATCAGGCTGTGATATGATACAAGGGTTTTTTTGCTATAAGCCAATGGAAGTCGGTGATGTGTATAGGCTGCTTTCAAAAATAAGTTCAAGTTCTCTTATCGAGAATTAGGTATGTAACATTAGTGTAGGATGAATACTTACAGTCAGGAGAAATTCCTGACTGTTTTTTTGCATATGATAGAACATAGTTGGGAGTGATCATATGCAAATTTTTATTTACAGTAGAAAATCTAAATGGACGGGCAGAGGAGAAAGTGTTGAAAATCAAATCGCCATGTGTCGAAATTACATACAATATAACGTGGAAGGAGCAGAACATGCAGAAATTGTGGAGTTTGAGGATGAGGGATATTCTGGGAAAAATACAAGACGTCCACAGTTTCAAAAGATGATGAGAGAGATTGAGGCAGGAAATTGTAACTATCTTGTCTGCTATAAGCTGGACAGACTTGGACGTAATATTGCCGATCTTGCCAATATGGTTGAAACACTGAACAAACAGAATGTATGCTTTATCAGCATCAAAGAACGATTTGATACCTCTACGCCTATTGGGAAAGCAATGCTTTACTTTGCCGGTGTACTGGCACAGATGGAGAGGGAACAGATTGCAGAAAGAGTAAGGGATAATATGATCATGCTTGCCAGGAAAGGCAGGTGGCTTGGAGGAAATACTCCGCTGGGATTTGAAGCAAAGGCAGAAGAAAGGGTATCCTTTAGTGGGAAGAATAAAAAGTCGTTTCGGCTTGTAGTAAATGAGGAGGAAATAAAAATTGTTCGTTTCATATTCAAGGAATATTTAGAGAAACAGTCACTTGCGGCGATTGCCAGATATTTTTTTAACCAAGGAATCCGAACAAAAAGAGAAAAAGAATACACAACTACAGCGATTCGGAACATTTTGACGAATCCGGTATATTGTGCCGCAGATCGAGATGCTTATGATTATTTCTGGAACCTGGGATGCCAGGTCTGTATGGAAAAAGAGGAAGCAGATGGAAAATATGGTCTGATTTCTTATGCAAAAACCTCCTCTCTATTATATAAAAGTAAGGATAATGAACCGGAAAAATGGATCATTGCAAAGGGACGGCACAAAGGAGTTGTCACAGGAAAAGAGTTTTCAAAAATTCAAAGGATCCTTGCCGGGAACCATACAAAAGGAGAAATCTGGCATAAATCGAAGAATTCAGCAGCATTGTTGTCCGGACTTTTGTATTGTTCCTGCGGACATTTAATGCGCCCTAAAAATTATTCGTCTAAGCAACTGACAGAAAATGGAGAACGCAAATTTTCGTATCTATGTCCCTGTAAAGAGATGAGTCATGGAGAAAAATGCTCGGTTGTCAATGTACAGGGGAATATGCTGGATGAACTGGTATGTCGGGAGATACTAAAATGTAACCAGGAACATTCCAGCATTGGTAAAAGAATGGAGCAGGTAATGAAGAGTAAGAATGATTTAAAGAAAACGGAAGTGACAGGAGGAGAGCTTCTGGAGCAGGAAATCGTTAGACGAAGAAAGGAAGTGGAAAATCTGATTATGGCTTTGGAAAAAGCAGAGGGGAATGAGGAATTTGTTGGACAGGTTGAAAAACGAATCATCAAACTAAATGGGGAGTGTACTACTCTAGAAAAAAAGCAGATAGAGAGAAAAGAAAAGTTGTGTAAACTGGAACAAAAACAACCAATTCAAATTTTAAAGGAACAACTTTCTACTTTTCAAAATCTGTTTGATACATTGAGTGTGCCAGAGAAACGAGAATATCTGCATATGGTTATAGATAAAATTATCTGGGATGGTGAAACAGCCCAGATTTTTATCCTTGCGAGCAGATAGAAAATATGATATTATCTACCGATAGATAAGGCTTCTCGGTGCATAGCATGTGGGAAGCCTTTATATATGGATGCGAAAACAGGAATGCAAAAGGAAGGCGAACGATATTATGTTAAAGACATCACAGTTGGAAATTTTTCAAGCAGTGGTTGATTGCGGAAGTTTTAATAAGGCAGCAGAATATCTTAATACATCACAGCCATATTTGAGCAGAGTATTAAAAGACATGGAAGAAATGCTTGGGAAGACCCTTCTCATTAGGGGAAAGCAAGGGGTTTATCCTACTCGTGACGGAAAATTTATTTATGGATATGCCAAGACAATTATTCAGAATCTGAAAAAAATTGAAGAGTTTAAAAATATGGATCTGGATCAGATAGAAGCCAGTTTATCCATATCTTTATATTCTTTTTTTATGGATAAAGATATTTTTCTTAAGTTTGCAGCAAATAATCTTTCCAATTTTATAAATCTTTCCATTAGAGAAGGAAATCTTGCACAGATGTTTGATGATTTACTTAGCGATGCGAGTGAGATTGGAATAGCAGTAATCAATGATATTGAATTTCCAGCTGTGCAAAGTGCGGCGATTG
This sequence comes from Lachnospiraceae bacterium, assembly GCA_019423745.1. Lineage (GTDB taxonomy): Bacteria > Bacillota > Clostridia > Lachnospirales > Lachnospiraceae > Claveliimonas. The sequence continues at coordinate 18,860 of JAHZAV010000019.1, read as the reverse complement.
CAAAAAATATAAACTATGAAGTGTTAGACATTAGCCCACTATATGTTCATATTGGGCCATACCAAAGGAATTTTGATCAGGAAGAGATTTCGATGAAAGATTTATTGTATAGCACTTATTTACATATTCCATTTGATGAATTTTCCAAAGCCAGACTGGATATTGAAATAGATGGATATAAAATGAAGGAATTTAAACAGACTATGGCGGTCAATCATTATGGACTTTTATCTTATCTTTTGCAGAAAACAGATAGTTTCATGTTTGGGAATAAGTGGCAGATGGAACTGATGAACAGGTCAGGAATTAAAAGTAAAATTCTGAAAAATGCGCAGATCAGAATGCATCTGGTTTTGTTTTCCAAAAAGCAAACGATTTCATCTGAAGCTGAAAAAATGTGGAAGCTTTTCCAGATGCAGTATTTAAATTAGATTTAAAATTCTTTATATAACTAAAAGTATATAGATAAAGCCCAAACAGGTATTAGACAAATCCCTCCTCCTTGTATAGAATAGCTAGCGGAATAGATGGTCGTTAAGATCTGTAGACATGAGAGAAAAACAGGAGGAGTATATAGAATGAAAAAAGGGATCGTAAGGGTGCTGTGTGGATTGATGGTAACCCAGATTGCTTTTTCCCATGCAGCTGTTAATGTGAAAGCAGAAAATGTGGGAGATCAGGCTTTAGAGGAAAGTTCCCCAATAGAGGATCTAAATGAGGCAGGGGAAACAGAAGATTCTATTAATGTGGGAGATCAGGAAGAACCTGATTTGATGCAGGGCAGTGATTCTGTGTCAGAGGAAGATAAAGAAGATACAGAGAAAGATACGGAAGAAGATCCAAAAAATGATCAGGAAAGCGTGGATGTATCGAGTGACTTCACAGTAAATTTATTGCACAAGTCCAGTAGAAATGGGCAGCAAGATTTTCAGGTGTATTTAGAAAACACTTCTTTTATCGAATATGCTTCTTTGAATCCGGAGCAAAACATAACAGAGAAATCGGTGAAATTTGATCATCTTGATGAAGGTACCTATGTTCTTTGTATGGAATCCGCTGGATTTGTTTCCTATAGACAGGAGATAACAATAGAGAATGGTTACAATTATAGTGTAACTGTGGCTACAGGCAATGCAGGAATTGATGCATCTGGAGTTATGCCATATGGCGATTTGCAAAAGGATGGCGTTGTGGACGCAAAAGATACAGTAGCGGTTGTAGATGCGCTGGAATCAGAATCAAGTGATTTGCTATATGATATAAATGAAGATGGAAATGTCAATCTCCTTGATCTGGAAAAAGCGGTAGAGCTGTTCAATGGTGAAGGTGAGTACAGCACTATGAAAGAGGCGGCGGTTAATAAGAATGTAATCCCGGGATTGATTCAGGCAAGCGTGCCTGAGACTACCAGACAGCAAGGAAGTGTGGAGGATCTGCTGGCTGGAAAAGATTCCTTGTCCTTAAGTCCCGCGGATCAAGATGCAGTAATCAGTGCGGAAACTCCGGTAGAGATTTCTTTTGACTTTATGGAAAATGAGAAAGAGGTACAGCTGGGAGGCATTGTATTACAGACACCTTCGGAGAATAGAATAGATTCGGGACTGATAGAGATTACATACACTGAGAATGGACAAGAGCAAGTAGGTTTGGTTGTGATCGGGCAGATGCGTATGCGAAGCAGTGCTAATGTAATTGGTACTGCAGAGGTGGCATCTAATGGTCAGCTGGCTATTAAATTGAACGGGCAGATTGCGGTAAAGAAAGTGACAATTACCATTACCTCCATGACGCAGAAGGATGCTACATTGGCGGAGATTACAAGCGTTGAATTTGTTAATGATATGGAAAATTATATTCCGGCGCCTACATTGGATATTCCGGAAGTGATCCGTGTAGAAGCTGGAAATAAATCAATTCAGGTTGCCTGGAAGAAAGTAACGAATGTTACAGGGTATCAGGTACTGGTTTCTTTGGACGGCTATACGGAATATGTTAATACAACGGATACTTCCCTGGAGATCACAAAGTTCCGTAATAAATCTCTGGAGAATAAAAAGACTTATACGATAGCAGTGCGGTCAGTGAATGGTGAATGGAACAGTGGTTATGAACAAACATATCAAGCGACTCCCAAATATGACACCATTCCAGATGCACCGGATTCTTTGAAACTGACAAGTGACTACAGAATCATTCATGCATCATGGGCTGCTCCTAAAGATAATGCGGCAGACAGCTATACATTGTATTATAAAAAACAGGGAGATAATGAATTTAAAAGTATTGATAAAATTTCTTCCACAAATTATACCCTGTATGATCTTGAGGAAGAAGGAGAATATGTTATTTACGTAACGGCTGTCAATGAACATGGCGAGGGTCCGGCTTCTTTGCAGGCTTCCATTAAAACAAAGTCTATTAAGCCGGTGCAGTTTTCCCAATATCGAATCATTAACAGTGCTTCAAAAGAAGGGGAACTGACAGATCATATTGTGAATATTACACGAAGAGCAGGAACGTATGTGAATGGAAGTAATCTGGATGGAAACAGTAATACAAGTGCGCTTGCTGTTGCAGATAACAATTTTCAGTCCTACTATCAGATTAATGACTGGGATGATGCGGTAGCGTATCATACCGGTAATGAGGGATGGGGACTGACGGTAGAATTGGATCAGGCATACAAAATGAATCGGTTTGCCATTGCAGCACCAGATGATTCTACATATTATACAAATGCAGCAGTATATTACTGGAAAGACGGTGCAAGAAAGAAAGCAGAAGGAATGAGCTTCCAGAGGAAGACGGATGAGAATGGAAGAGCTTACTATGAAATTACACTTTCAGCGCCGATTGAAACGAATAAAGTTCAGTTTGGACTTCAAGTAAGTTATTACAGTACACACAGAATTCAAGTGTCGGAAATCCGACTTTACGAATATGATTCTTTGGCAGATGATATTCGTGCATTGTATACCGATGATCTTTATATTGCTTTGCGCGATAATGTTACAGAAGATGATTTTGTGCAGCTTCAGGAAAGAATTGATACAAAGATAAATGGAGATTATCATCCGGAGCGAGAGGCACTTCAAAAAGAATTAGATGCAGCAAAACAATTGTTTGAAGAACAAAAATCATTGGATGATATTATAAACATTAATACTGGAATTAGTGCTTCCTATGACAGTGGACTTAAGTTATCCGGACTGAATGCATGGCAGCCTCTTGGAATTACGGCAATGGCCGGAGATGAAATTGTGATTTATGTTGGTGCAGAAAATGGAAAACAGGGCAACAAGTCAAATCTCCAGCTCGTAGTTACTCAGCAACATGGGGAATATGATCAGTTTGCTAAAACCATGAATCTTAATGTAGGCCGTAATGTCATTACGGTTCCAGAAATCGTTTCTACTGATGTAGAAAAAGGCGGAGCTTTATATATACAATACACAGGAAATAACAAAAATGACCGCTACGCTGTTCGTGTAAATGGCGGTGCGAAAATTCCGGTGTTGAATCTATATGGTGTAACCGATGAGACAGAAAGACAACGATTGATCGGTGAATATGTAAAGGAGTTAACAGAGTATTGCAAAGTTTTAGAAGATAAACATGAAGAAGATCACAGCAAAAAGTTTTTGTTCTTCTCCTTGAATTCTTATGATGAGAAAACTTGTATTTATAACACTACAGATATTATGCTGGATCACATGATGATTTCAGTGCCGGCAACTCAGATTCTGGCAGGGCTTGGAAGTGAGCAGAATACACAAAAAATGACCTATACAGTAGATGCGATGGATGCCATGATGGAGCTGTTCTATCAGCATAAAGGACTTGCAGAAAATTTTGGGGAAGAAACGGCTGCAGCTGTTATTCAGAAAAATCATATTCCAGTTCAGCATTTAAATATCCGTTACATGAAGATGTTCTCGGGAGCATTTATGTACGCTGGCGGAAATCATATCGGTATTGAATGGGGATCTGTAAAAGAGCTGGTTCTAAATGAAAAACCAGTCATTGATGAAAATGGAAAACTGACAGAAGGAAGTTATTTCGGCTGGGGAATTGCTCATGAAATTGGACATCAAATCAATCAGGGAGATTACGCAATTGCAGAAGTAACCAACAACTACTTTGCAGTGCTGGCACAGGCAGATGGAACGAATGAAAGTGTCAGATTTAATTATGACGATGTGTATGATAAAGTGACTTCCAATACGACAGGGTATCCATCAAATGTATTTACTCAGCTTGGAATGTATTGGCAGCTTCATCTTGCTTACGATAGTGATTATGCTCAGAAGACTTATGAAAATTATGAAGACATATTCAACAATCTGTTATTTGCAAGAGTCGATACTTATGCCAGAAATCCGGAGGTATTTAATAGTGCCGGATGGGAAGTAAGTCTGCAGTTGTCTGGAAATACAGATCAAAATCTGATGCGGCTTGTTTCAGCAGCAACAAAGAAAAACCTGACTGATTTCTTTGGCAGGTGGGGGTATGTTCCGGATGAAGAAACCACCCGTTTTATGAACCAGTTTGAAGAAGAGTCAAGAGCTATCTACTATATCAATGATGATGTGAAAACGGCTGATATAGAAGGGCGTGCAGCGAGTCTGAAAGATCAGAGAGTAGTTGAAAATGTAGAAGTGTCGGTTGATCATTCTGATGTGACATTGAATATAACTGCGGATGAGCAGTACTCTGATCAGATTATGGGATATGAAATTATCCGTGTTACTACTCGAAAAGGAACCGTTGAAAAGGAAGTTGTAGGATTTACAACAGAGGATACATTCACAGATTCTGTTACATTGGGAAGCCGTGCAGTCAGCTACGAGGTTTATGCAGTTGATCTTCTGACAAACCGGGCAGAAGCAGTGACAACAGATGCCATTAAGATTATAAGTGATGGTAACTATGAAAAAACTCAGTTCTTGGCAAAGACTAATATGACTTCTGAATTAGATCATCAGGGAGAGGCTACAGAGCAGGATCCATGTGAACCAGATGAAGAGCCTGCTGTAAATATGGTGCTGGATGGAAATAAAACAGAACAATACTTAGGAAAAGCTGAAAAAGATCCTTATGTTTTGATCGATTTAAAACAGACATTGGAGGTAAGTGCTCTTCGCTATTATGCAAGCTCAAATGAAATCACAGATTATTCTATTGAAGTGAGTACGGACGGAAATGAATATATAGAAGTAGCTGTAGGTACATTCCAAATGGAAAATGGTCAGGATACGATTTATTTTACCAATGGTAATGATCCGTGGGTAACGACATATGATATACGTTATATAAAAGTAACAGCAAAAGGGCAGGCAGGACAGGAGATTGGTATTACAGAATTTGACATTCTCGGACCTTCTGGAGACAACATAGAGTTTACCAACGATCAGGGCAAAGTGACGATAGGAAAACTGGCGGCAGACTATATATATGACAAGGAAAATAACCAGAAAATTCCGGAAGGATCCATTGTTTTTGCAGGAAGCTATAAAGGAAATCCGGCATATAACGTAGTGGTTCTCTATGATCAGGATGGAAATATTGTCGGTGGTACAAATGATGAGGGAGAATTAATTGCACAGCAGATTATTTTAGCTCCCGATCCAGGCAATGCACTCTTAGGAGAGGTGTCTGAGGGAATCTGGATTTACTGGATTGAACCGGATAAGCAGTTTACACAGCCAAAGCAGGTAAAAGCAGAGCTGTACAGAGTAGATAATGCATTGACGAATGAAGGCGAAAGACTGACCAGTGACACGGTATATCAGGATGTTCCTGATCAGATGGAGGAGATTCAGATAGAAGAGTAAAAGGGGTTATTGAATGAAAAAAATAGCATTTACAATTATTGCAGTTTTGTTTACTGTACTGCTGCCGCAGGCGGCAGTACAGGCTGCAGAACAGGAAAAAGTAATTCTGACTGCGGAACAGGAAAAAGCAGGAATAGAAATTGAGATCCCGGATGAGGCTGAAGGAGTTTCCACTCTTCGCCTAAGACTTCATGTACAGATAGAAGGAGGAATGGACAGCTTAGATCCGAATCAGCCAATTAAATTTGAAGTGAATGAAAACATACAGCATGCACTTTTGGAAACGCGGTATCATGCAGAGAAAGGGTATTTAACGATTTATATATCCAATCCTGCAAAAATAACAGATAAAAGTATGTTTGATCTGGGATATCTTGTACCAAATACCGTTAACAATACCGCATGTACAGTTACCGTTTCGGTTCCTTCCGATGGTTTGGAGTATGTGGATGGAACAGGAGAATTGAATGAAAAAACAGATATTTCATCATCATCTATTACATTGATGGTGAATCAATCCGCAGGGGAGACAGAAGAGAAACCTGGTGACACTACCGGTGAAGCGACAGATGGAACAAACAACGGTGCAACAGGAGATTTAGAACTGAACCAGGGAGAAGGTACAAATTCCGGTCATGCAGCAAATAATAGTCATAGTAACGGAGAGGGTTCTGTTGCTGCAAAAACGGGAGATGAAAGTAGGATTGCGCTATTCTGTGTCATAGCTGTAGTAAGTGCAGCAATGGTAATAGGATTGGTGATCAGAAGGGTGAGAAAAAAGACTGCATAAGCGGTCTTTTTTTGTTTCCTCAACCTACCCATCGCATTGCCGCATCCAGAGGGACCAACAACAGCCACAAATTCTCCTTCCCTCATACGGAAAGAAATATCAGTAAGAGCCGGTGTTTCTCCATCCATTGTGTGATAAGAATAATAGATATGTTTTAGTTCCAAAATTTCTTCCATGAGAAATCCTCCGCGTGTCAGCGTTGCTGTAAGTATATATTAGTTTATGCATCCTGCGCCAAACGGTGCTTGCAACAATAGGTAAAATACCATATACTAAGTATCAGATTCTATTAGGACACAAAGCAAGAAAAGAGGAGAAGTTCTATGAATTACCAAAGAGAACTGGATGCACTGCTTGCAAGGTTGGAAAAAAGCGGAGAAGTACCCAGGCTTTTGCTTCACAGCTGCTGTGCTCCCTGCAGCAGCTACGTATTGGAATATTTAAGCGAGTATTTTGAAATTACAGTGTTTTATTATAATCCAAATATATTTCCGGAGAGCGAATACACAAAAAGGATTTTGGAACAGCAGACGTTGATTGGAGAGATGAAAGTAAAAAATCCAGTATCTTTTATAGCAGGACATTACGATAAGGAGAAGTTCTATGAAATGGCCAAAGGACTTGAGCATCTAAAGGAGGGCGGAGAGCGTTGTATGAAATGTTATGAACTCCGTCTTAGGGAGTCGGCGCAGATTGCTAAAAAGGGCGGATTTGATTATTTTACAACAACATTAACAATCAGTCCCTTGAAAAATGCAGTCCGGCTTAACGAAATTGGTAAAAAGTTAGAAGAAGAGTTCGGTGTTATGTATCTGCAGTCTGATTTTAAGAAGAAGAATGGATATAAGAGATCGATAGAACTTTCAAAGGAATTTCATCTTTATCGGCAGGATTATTGCGGTTGTGAGTTTTCTCTGGCAGAGGCTCAGAAAAGAAGGAATTGTGAAAAATAGCTGGGTTTTTGACGGGAAATGTGTTAGAATAACGAACTATAGTCAGAAGGATTTCTTGACACAAGGCTTTTCCCTTTGGTGGGAAAGGATTTAAGAAGATACAAAAGAAAGGGGATTCCATTTATGGCGCAGTTATGGGGCGGTCGATTTACAAAAGAAACAGATCAATTAGTATATAATTTCAATGCTTCTATCTCTTTCGATAAAAAGCTGTATGCTCAGGATATTGAAGGAAGCATTGCACATGTGATTATGCTGGCACGGCAGGGGATTCTTAGTGATGTGGAAAAGGAAGATATTATTGCGGGACTTCAGGGAATCCGGGCAGATGTAGAAAAAGGGAAGCTGGAAATTACGGATGAATATGAAGATATTCACAGCTTTGTGGAGGCGGAGCTGACAAAGCGCATTGGTGAGGCAGGCAAAAAGCTTCATACCGGGCGCAGTAGGAATGACCAGGTGGCAGTTGATATGAAGCTTTATACGCGGGATGAGGTAAGACAGATGAACATCCTGATTAAGGATATGCTGCGAACCCTTCTTTCTATCATGGAAGAAAATACAGAAACTATTATGCCTGGTTTTACACATCTCCAGAAAGCACAGCCTATTACATTGGCTCATCACATGGGAGCTTATTTCGAGATGTTTAAGAGAGACCATGAGCGTATGGACGATATTTTCCGCAGAATGGATACATGTCCGCTTGGTTCCGGTGCTTTAGCAGGAACGACTTATCCACTTGATCGGGAATTTACGGCACGCCTTTTGGGCTTTGGAGGACCGACACTTAACAGCATGGACGGAGTTTCAGACAGAGATTATTTGATTGAGTTTTTGTCCGCTTTATCGATTGTTATGATGCATTTAAGCCGTTTTTCAGAAGAAGTCATTATCTGGAATACCAATGAATACCAGTTTGTGGATATTGATGATGCATATAGTACAGGAAGCAGTATTATGCCGCAGAAAAAAAATCCGGATATTGCTGAGTTGGTAAGAGGAAAGACAGGAAGAGTCTATGGCGCTTTAATGTCACTTCTTACTACTATGAAGGGGATACCGCTTGCTTATAATAAGGATATGCAGGAAGATAAAGAGCTTGTATTTGATGCCATTGATACGGCTAAAGGATGCTTGTCTCTTTTTACAGATATGTTAAGAACTATGAAATTTAATGGAAAAAGGATGGCGGAAAGTGCAAAACATGGTTTTACCAATGCGACAGATGCTGCAGACTATCTGGTAGGAAAAGGAGTTCCATTCCGGGATGCACATGGTATTGTGGGCCAGCTGGTTCTTTACTGCATTGATAAAGGAGTTGCACTTGATGATTTGTCACTGGAAGAATATAAGGAAATATCTCCGGTTTTTGAAGAGGATATTTACGATGCAATCAGCATGGAGACTTGTGTCAACAAGAGAGTAACTGTAGGAGCACCAGGAAAAACAGCCATGAGGGATGTGATCGGAAAATACAAAAGCTATCTGGAAAGCTATGGGGATGACCATATCTAACCAGACAGAGAAATAAAAGGAAAAGGAGAGAAAGAAAATGGAACAGAAGTTAAAAGTAGGCATTTTAGGAGCAACAGGTATGGTAGGACAGCGTTTTATTTCTCTGCTGGAGAATCATCCTTGGTTTGAAGTAGTAACTGTAGCGGCAAGTCCGCGCTCTGCAGGGAAAACCTATGAAGAGGCTGTGGGCGGCAGATGGAAAATGGATACTCCTATGCCGGAGGCAGTAAAAAAACTGGTCGTACTTAATGTTAACGAAGTTGAAAAGGTTGCAGAAACAGTTGATTTTGTTTTCAGTGCTGTTGATATGACGAAGGAAGAAATCAAGGCGATTGAAGAGAAATATGCAAAGACAGAGACACCCGTTGTATCCAATAACAGTGCACATCGCTGGACACCGGACGTACCGATGGTAGTGCCGGAAATTAACACAGAGCATTTTGAAGTAATCGAAGCACAGAAAAAACGGTTGGGAACTGCAAGAGGATTTATTGCTGTAAAACCAAATTGTTCCATTCAAAGTTATGCACCATGCCTTGCAGCCTGGAAAGAATTCGGACCGAAAGAACTTGTTGTTACTACGTATCAGGCAATTTCCGGTGCTGGAAAGACTTTTAAAGACTGGCCGGAGATGGAAGGCAATATCATTCCTTATATTGGCGGAGAAGAAGAAAAAAGTGAGAAAGAGCCTTTGCGTGTTCTTGGTCGGGTAGAAAATGGCGAGATTGTAATGGCAGACGCTCCCAAGATCACCTGTCAGTGTGTGAGAGTGCCTGTTTTGAATGGACATACTGCAGCAGTATTCATTAATTTTGAGAAAAAACCTTCAAAAGAGGAGTTAATCGAAAAATTAGTAAACTTCCGAGGATTTCCACAGGAGGCGGAGCTTCCAAGTGCACCGAAGCAGTTTATCCAATATTTAGAGGAAGACAACCGTCCACAGGTAAGTCTTGATGTGGATTATGAAAAAGGAATGGGCGTATCTATCGGACGTCTTCGTGAAGATTCGATTTACGATTACAAATTTATTGGCCTCTCTCATAATACAGTACGCGGTGCAGCCGGAGGTGCGGTGCTGTGTGCGGAAACATTGACTGCAAAAGGATTTATCAAGGCAAAATAGTCAATTTGGGACGTAACACTTTTTAAAAGTGTTACGTCCCAAATTGCAGTTTACGGTGGGTAAAAATGTCAGATACCCTGTGTTTTTTTGTTGATTATTCCAGAATGTCCCCTTCGATGGAGATGGTGACAACCTGCCAGGGAATCCATTTCCCGCTGTTTTTCAGTGCTTCACTGACAGCGTGCTCGATTCCGCCGCAGCAGGGTACTTCCATGCGGACGATGGTGACGTCTTTTATGTTATTATTTTGGATGATGGCGGTAAGTTTGTCTGTGTAATCGACAGCATCCAGTTTTGGACAGCCAATTAACGTGACTTTTCCACGAATGAAGTCCTGATGGAAATTTCCATAAGCATATGCAGTGCAGTCAGCGGCAATCAGAAGCCGCGCCCCATCAAAATAAGGGGCATTGACAGGTGCCAGTTTTATTTGAACTGGCCACTGGCTAAGCTGAGAAGCCATAGGAGCTGTAGTATCTGGCGCAGAAGTCTGTTTGTAAGATGAGTTCTTCTGACTGGCCAGGTGGCGTTTTACCGCTGCTTCATCATAAGCGGCTGCTTCCCGTTCGATAAAAGAGATGGCGTTTTGAGGGCAGGAAGGAAGGCAGTCTCCCAAACCGTCACAATAATCATCACGCATCAGCTTTGCCTTACCGTTTACGATTTCAATAGCACCTTCGTGACATGCATCAGCGCAAAGTCCACATCCATCGCATTTTTCTTCATTAATCTGAATGATCTTACGTATCATAATCGTTCTCCTTATTTTCGTATTGAGCGGCGTTGATATAAAAGGCATTAAGTGTGCCGGTTATGTTATAATCCTTGTACATTTCCGCTGAACCTAGTATAGTATAATAAGTATGAGGAATCAGTTGCTTTTGCAACGGAAAAGAGGAAATATGGATGATGTTATAAAAATGTTGCTGGAATCACCATTATTTCAAGAAATAGATGAAGAGAAAATGAAAGAACTCCTTCTGTGTCTTGATGCAAGAAAAATGGAATTTGAAAAAGGACAGTTGCTTTTTGCACAGGAAACTGCTTTGAAGACAGCCGGATTTTTGCTGGAAGGGAGTTTGTCTTTAGAACGGGAAGATTTCTGGGGAAATCGGAGTATTCTTGCAGTAGTAAGGAGGGGAGAGATATTTGGAGAGGTATATGCCTGCAGGCAGGAGAAAAGGCTGAATATCAATATAAAATCTCTGGAGAAAACACAGGTTTTGTTTATGAATCTGGAAGCTGTGTTTCAGAGTGGAAAAATACCGGAAGATGCAAGAGCAGTGCTTCTTAGAAATTTAGTGGGAATTTTGGCAGATAAAACATATTATATGTCACGGAAAGCAGAGGTTTTAAGTGCGAGAACAACGCGGGAAAAACTGATGAGTTATTTGTCGGCTCAGGCACAGGAGGCAGGTAAAAATGAATTTCAGATTCCTTTTAAAAGGCAGGAAATGGCAGATTTCCTATCTGTAGACAGAAGCGCCATGTGCAGAGAGCTTGGAAAAATGCAGCAGGAAGGAATTTTAAGCTTTTCTAAAAGAAGGTTCTGTCTAAAAGGGAAAAAAGAACGAATACCTGCAGAGGACTAAATGTTCTGGATATATTTTTATTTTACATGTATAATCTTAACTAAGAGGTAGACGCCTGTAAGGAGGAGGGAGACTATGGAGGAGAAGAAAAATATAAAAAAAGATATTTTAAAATATACTCAAAATAGAGAATTATCCTGGCTGAAATTTAATCAAAGAGTACTGGAAGAAGCCCAGGATCCATCCGTTCCTCTTCTGGAACGAATGAAATTTGTAGCAATTTTTACAAGCAATCTGGACGAGTTTTTTATGATTCGTGTAGGAAGTCTTTTTGACATGGCGGCAACGGATCCCAAGGCCGTGGATTCCCGCTCTGGGATGACGCCTTCACAGCAGCTGGAAAAAATTTATGAAGCAGTGGCACCGCTCTATAAAGAGAGGGATAAAACTTACGCAGAAATAAAGAAGCAGCTTCATCCTTATGGAGTGTGCGGACTGGATTTTAAGGAGCTGGAACAAAGCGAAAAGAAGTATGTGAAGAAATATTTTAAAGAGCAGATACTACCGGTTCTTTCCCCACAGATTGTTGATGCAAATCATCCATTTCCCCATCTTTTGAATAAAGAGCTTTATGTAACTGCCATGCTGAAACAAAATAGTAAAACAATGTTGGGAATTGTTCCTGTTCCTAATTTTATTTCTGATATTTTATATCTTCCCGGGCACGACATCCGTTATATACGCATGGAAAAAGTAATTATGGAATATCTGAATCTTGTGTTCGTCCAATATGAAGTGACAGAAAAGAATTACATATGTGTCACAAGAAATGCAGATATCGCGCCAGATGATGAATCCTTGGAAGTAAATGATGATTTTAGATATCTGATGAAGCAGACCTTGCACAAAAGGAAAAAGATGGCAGTAGTAAGACTGGAAATTGCAGAAAAGCTGAATCCGGAAACAGAGAAATATTTCTGTGAAAAGTTCAATATTACTAAGAGACAGATTTTCCGTACAAAAATGCCTATGAAGCTGGACTATATGTTTGCTATTAGTGGAAACTTGCCGGATTCCATGAAACGCTCATTGATTTACCGGCCATTTTCTCCGCAGCCTTCCAGCAGGCTGGAAGAGGGCAGTATCATGAAGCAGATCCGGAAAAAGGATGTACTTCTCTTTTATCCATATGAGAGTATGGAGCCTTTCTTGCAGCTGATCAAGGAAGCAGCTTTTGATCCGTCTGTTATGACCATTAAGATTACAATATACCGACTGGCAAAAAAAGCGAGGCTGGTGGAATATCTTTGTGCAGCAGCGGAGAATGGCAAGGAAGTAACAGTTCTTATTGAGCTTAGGGCGCGATTTGATGAGCAAAATAATATTGACTGGTCTGAGCGTCTCGAAGAAGCAGGCTGCCGTGTCATATATGGATTTGAAGGGTATAAAGTGCATTCAAAGATTTGCCTTATTACATACCGAAGCCGCAATGAGATTCAGTATATTACCCAGATTGGTACAGGTAATTACAATGAAAAGACAGCGGCTATGTATACCGATCTTTCCTTAATGACAGCGAACAGAGAGATAGGAGAAGATGCAGCACTATTTTTCCAAAACATGTCTATTGGGAATCTTGACGGTATTTATCGTCATCTGATTGTATCGCCTACATCACTGAAACCAAAGATTTTACAGTTGATGGATCAGGAAATACGAAAAGGTTCCAAAGGCCGGATTATTATGAAAATGAATTCTTTGACAGATGTGGATTTTATAGCAAAGGCTGCGGAAGCTTCCCAGGCTGGGGTACGGGTGGAGCTGATTGTCCGGGGCATTTGCTGTATACTTCCAGGAATAACAGGATATACAGAGAATATCAGCATATCCAGTATTGTGGGACGATATCTGGAGCATCCCAGAATTTTCAGCTTTGGTACCGGAACAGATCAAAAAATCTATATCGGGTCAGCAGATATGATGACAAGGAATACAGAAAAGCGTGTGGAAGTTGCCGCTCCTGTGCTGGATCCGGATGTGAAGCGTCAGGTTAACGAGTATCTGGATATTATGCTGGCAGATAATGTGAAGGCACGGGTGCTGCAAAAAGACGGAACTTATAAAAAGAAACCGATTACAGAAAACAGAGTCAATTCACAGGAGTACTTTATGAAGTCTGCAGTTGTGGCAGTAAGAAATAAAAAGGCAGTACCCCAAAAGAGAAGGCTTCGTGACCGGTTTATCAAGATATTCAGGAAGTAGGAGAACAGACAGCATTTATGGGAAAAGCATTATACATTGCCGAAAAGCCAAGTGTGGCACAGGAGTTTGCCAAGGCTTTGCATCTTAAGACAAGAAGGAATGACGGATACCTGGAATCGGCAGAAGCGGTTGTGACCTGGTGTGTAGGGCATTTGGTTACAATGAGCTACCCGGAAGCTTATGATGAAAAATATAAGCGGTGGAGTCTTGCGACTCTGCCGTTTTTACCGGAGGAGTTCCTCTATGAGGTCATTCCTTCAGCACAGAAGCAGTACCGGATTGTGTCAGGGCTTCTCAACCGGGAGGATGTAGAGGTAATTTATGTCTGTACAGACTCGGGACGGGAAGGAGAATATATTTATCGTCTTGTAGAACAGATGGCAAAAGTGAAAGGGAAAATCAGAAAGAGAGTGTGGATAGATTCACAGACAGAGGAGGAAATTCTGCGTGGAATTCGTGAAGCAAAAGATCTTTCAGAATATGATGATTTGTCTGCTTCCGCTTATCTTCGTGCCAAGGAAGATTATTTGATGGGGATTAATTTTTCCCGCCTTTTGACTTTGAAATATGGGGATAGTATATCACGTTATCTGAATACAAAATATTCCGTTGTTTCTGTAGGGCGAGTTATGACTTGCGTTCTTGGAATGGTAGTAAGAAGGGAGCGGGAAATCCGTGAGTTTCAAGAGACGCCTTTTTACCGTATTGTCAGTACCATTAGGGCAAAAGAAGGAGGGCAGACTTTTGAAGGGGAATGGAGAGCAGTCAAAGGGTCCAGGTATTTTGAATCTTTTGATCTTTATAAGGAAAATGGATTTAAGGAAGAAAAAAAAGCAAGAGAACTGGTGAAATTTTTGCAGGATCCTTCGCCTGTGACCTGTCAAATCCTTTCGATTGAAAAGAAAAAGGAAAAGAAAAATCCTCCGTTGCTTTTTAATTTGGCAGAGTTACAAAATGAGTGCTCTAAAAGGTTTAAGATTAGTCCAGATGAAACTCTGCGTATTGTGCAGGAACTATATGAGAAAAAGCTGGTTACTTATCCAAGAACTGACGCAAGAGTACTTTCTACAGCTGTGGCAAAAGAAATCAGCAAAAATTTGAATGGGTTGATGAAATATACGCCGGCTGTATCCTGGCTGAATGATATTGCAAAACGCGAAAGCTATAAAGGGTTGGTTAAAACCAGATATGTCAATGACAGTCAGATTACGGATCATTATGCTATTATTCCGACAGGCCAGGGGATGAGCGCGCTAAATAGTGTGGCGCATACGGCAAAATCAGTGTATGATATTATAGTAAGGAGATTTCTAAGTATTTTTTATCCTCCCGCAGTATATCAGAAAGTGGCAATTGTGACGGATATCAAGGGGGAACAGTTTTTCTCCAGTTTTAAAGTTCTTGCAGAGGCAGGTTATCTGGAAGTGGCAGGAATCCCAGGACAGAAAAAAGAAAATCTGGAAAATGGGGAAAGCGAAGAAAACAAAGAGAATTCTCCGGGAGAGGATTTCTTTGAGACAGTGAAATCCTTGAAGAAGGGTATGATTCTTCCGGTAGAAGCATTGGATGTGAAGGAGGGAAAAACTTCTCCGCCTAAGCGTTACAACTCCGGCTCATTGATACTTGCAATGGAGAATGCCGGTCAATTGATTGAGGATGAGGAACTTCGTTCACAGATCAAAGGAAGCGGAATAGGAACCAGTGCTACAA
>JAHZAV010000019.1:0-3128 GCA_019423745.1 Lachnospiraceae bacterium | reverse complement strand
GAGAGATATTAAAAAAATTATTCAATAATAAATATTTAGCTCTTAATAAAAAGACTCAGATTGTTACACCAACTCTTTTGGGAGAAATGATATATGATGTGGTGGATCATTCGATTCGTTCCCTTCTTAATCCGGAACTTACTGCCAGCTGGGAGAAAGGGCTTACCTATGTAGCTGAAGGAGAGATTACTTCAGAAGAATATATGGTGAAGCTGGAAAATTTTATTCGTACAAGAACAAGTGGAGTACTTGGACTTCAAAATCAATATGAATTAAGGAGCTGCTATGATAAGGCGGCATCTTATTATAAAAAGGCAAAAAGTAAAAAATAAAAGCCGACAGGCGGAAATGGAGTAAAAAAATGAAAGAAATGACAATTAAAGAACTGTATACTTTGGAAGAAACAATTGCAAAGGATATTTTTGAAGGAGCAACTTATCCATGGGAAGTGCTTCCAAAAATCGGTTCCTTTATTGTGGAGCTGGGACAGACTCTTTCCAGCGAAGAATATGATAAAGTAGGAGAAAATGTTTGGATTGCGAAATCGGCAAACGTATTTGATACAGCATATATTCATGGGCCTGCCATTATCGGGAAAAATGCAGAAGTTCGTCACTGTGCGTTTATCCGGGGAAATGCTATTGTAGGAGAAGGCGCTGTTGTGGGAAATTCTACAGAGCTGAAAAATGTTATTTTGTTTAATAAGGTGCAGGTACCCCATTATAATTATGTTGGGGATTCCATTCTTGGATATAAAGCGCATATGGGTGCAGGTTCCATCACATCAAATGTAAAGTCTGATAAAAAACTGGTCGTACTAAAAACACCGGAAGGTCCTATTGAAACTGGATTGAAGAAATTCGGAGCAATGCTGGGAGATGAAGTGGAAGTAGGATGCGGAACTGTGCTGAATCCGGGAAGTGTGGTAGGAAACCATACGAATATTTATCCGCTGTCTTCTGTAAGAGGATTTGTTCCGGCAGGAAGCATTTATAAAAAGCAGGGAGAAGTTGTAGAAAAGAGGTAGACATCCAGAGGAGGTGGAGGTCTATGGAGAATAGGCCGTGTTGCAAAAGCCCCTGCAAGTTGTTATTATTAATGTATGGGTCATGTAATACCTAACAAGGCTGAAGATGGAAGTTTATGAGTCTTGGTAGAAAGGATTCTTGTAAAAGAGGATGCAGGATTCAAAGTACAGAAGAATGATTTATGGAGGTACAAAATGAGAGTTGCTATTATTACAGCAAATACAGCAATATACAGAGGAAAAGAAGAAGATGCAGCAGGAAAAGTGATTCAGAAGATTATTGAAAAAGAAGGACATACGATTGTATTCCAGAAAGCTTTGCCATGTGACAGGCAGGTATTGTCTACTGTTATGCAGAGAATGGCAGATGGTCATTTAACAGATCTGATCCTGACAACAGGAGGAGCAGGCTGCAATGCGGGAGACTGTACACCGGAAGCTACTATGGATGTGGTAGATCGACCGGTTCTTGGAATACCAGAAGCAATGAGAGCTTACACTATGAAGCTTACAAAACGTTCTATGCTTAATCGAAGCGCTGCAGGAATCAGGGGGGATGTTATGATTGTAAACCTTCCGGGAAAAGCAGGAGCAGTAAAGCAGTGTTTGGAGTACCTTTTGCCGGAAATTACTCATGCAGTTGAGCTGATCCAGAAGGAATCTAAGGAGTAGGAAAAAGGATAAAAAATAAAAGAGAAATATGGCTTAGCAGGGGAGGCGTATGTGGAATATGAAAATCACCTATATCGGACACAGTGGATTTGCAGTTGAGTGGGATGAATATACAGCTGTATTCGACTATTTTCAGGGAGAAGTACCAGAGTTTGCACATGATAAGAAAATTTATATTTTTTCCAGTCATGTACATTCTGATCATTTTCAACCATGCATTTTTGAGTGGGCATTAATGTATCCTAATATTACTTATATTTTATCCAGTGATATTCAATACAAAGTTCCAGAGCATATTTCACTGGATCAGCTCCATTATATGAAGCCTGGTCATACACTGGATTTGTCAGAAAATGGAGAAATGGTCGTGAAGACTTTGAAGTCTACAGATGAGGGGGTAGCATTTTTACTTCAAACTGGCAGGGGAGTGATTTATCATGCAGGAGATCTCAACTGGTGGCATTGGGAAGAGGAATCTCCAAGATATAACAAATTAATGAAGCAGAGCTATCAAAAGGAGATTGAGAAGATAGAAGGCCGGCATATTGATGTAGCTTTTGTCCCTGTTGATCCAAGGCAGGGAGATCAATATTACTGGGGCTTGGATTGGTTTATGAGGCATACGGATACAGTTAATGTGTTTCCGATGCATAACTGTCAGGAAGCAGAAATATACGAAAGGCTGATGGCAGAACCGGAAACAGAACATTACCGGAAGCAGATTATGCATATTACCGGCAAAAATCAGGTGTTTGAAGTAGAGTTCCCATCAAATGAGTTCACCGGGGAAAAAGAGGAGTAAGACATGCAGGTAAAAATATATACAGATGGAGCAGCCAGAGGGAATCCCGATGGGCCGGGAGGATATGGAGCAGTTCTTGAATATGTAGATACAAAAGGGCAGCTTCATACAAAAGAACTTTCACAAGGATATAAGAAAACTACAAATAATCGTATGGAATTAATGGCAGTGATTGTAGCATTGGAGACATTGAACCGGCCATGCAGTGTTGAATTATATTCGGATTCAAAATATGTTGTAGATGCTTTTAATCAGAACTGGATTGGCGGATGGTTGAAAAAAGGTTGGAAACGCGGGAAAAATGAACCAGTAAAAAATGTAGATCTTTGGAAAAGACTTTTAAAGGCAAAAGAACCACATCAGGTGCAATTTATCTGGGTAAAAGGTCACGATGGCCATCCACAAAACGAAAGGTGCGATGTGCTTGCAACATCAGCCGCTGATGGCAGTAATTTAATAGAAGATGCGGGACTTGAAGGCTAAGATTTAAGATCTGGCTTTACAGAAATTTCATTATGTGGTAAAATCGAAAACCGTGGAAGTCAAGTATAACAGGTAATCGCGGCTGCAATTGCCGAAAGGCAGCAGGTGAGGAAAGTCCGGGCTTCACAGGGCAGGATGCCGGAT
>JAHZAV010000018.1 GCA_019423745.1 Lachnospiraceae bacterium | reverse complement strand
AAAGTGGAGCTGCTGCTCCAGTAGATTATTTATCTACTTTTGCAACAGCCCCTTTCATGTTTTCTTTTGTCCACTTATCAAAAATATCTTTCGTCTGTTTCCAATGGGATCTGCTAACCGGCACCTTTTCCCCACTGCGAAGTACAATTTCTATCCTTCCAAACACACGTATTTTTTCCAAATTCACAATAAAGCTATTATGGCATAAAGCAAATTTTCTCCCGTCTAAATACTCCTCTACTTCTGACATTTTCATGGTTGTAAGAATTACTTCCTCCGATGTATGAATTTTTGTAATTCTCCTATCCCTCTCTATATATTCAATTTCTTCCTCATCAAGAACGAACTCATTCTTACGATAAGGAAGAACAAGGAATCTTTTCTTTCGATACATATTTTCTTCGATACATCCGGTTATCTTCAAAAGATACTCTTTTAGTCTATCCCGTTCATCATTCTTTTGCTCATCGGACCGGCTTTCATAAAGCGCTGTAATCTGCTCCATCCCGCTTTCTCCTCACATCCCTTTCATATTATATCATTCTCCGTATTTCACCAAAAAACTTCATCTTTAGAAGTATTTTATCAATTAATTGGTCTAATATCAATATAAATATGTTGCCTTTTTGCCATATTATACATATAAAATATTTTGGGCAGGGATCGATATGAAAATATACTGGAATGGAAAAACAAAAAATATCATTGGCCCCTCCATCCGGGTGCTGCGCAAACAAGCAAAGCTGACCCAGAAAGAACTGGCAGAAAAATTACAACTTCAAGGATATGATTTCAGCGATCTGACAATCCTAAGAATCGAACAAGGCAGTCGCTTTGTCCCTGACTATGAAGTAGTAGTTCTTGCACATTTTTTTCGGGTCAGTCCAAACGATTTATTGGATGGCTCAACTATCTCTAATCAATAAAAACAGCACCTAACGGTGCTGTTTTTATTAATTCCTATTCACAAAATTCTTTTACCTTTTTATAGATGCTTTCAGCATCCAGTCCATATTTACGAATCAATTCTACTGCCGGGCCAGATTCTCCAAACGTATCATTAATACCAATCTTCATCACTTTAGCCGGCGCTTTCTCTGCAACAACATCACACACTGCACTTCCAAGACCTCCAATAACGGAATGTTCTTCCACTGTTACAATCTTTCCTGTTTTTGCAGCAGCGCCAATTACAGCCTCCTCATCCAATGGCTTGATCGTATGCATATTGATCACCTGAGCACTGATTCCGTCTGCTTCTAATTTTTTTGCCGCTTCCAGGGATTCTGATACCGTCAGCCCGGTAGCAATAATGGTAACATCTGTCCCCTCTCGAAGAACAACTGCTTTTCCAAGTTCAAATTTATACTCCGGATTGTCGTTAATCACCGGAACTGCAAGACGACCAAATCTTAAATACACAGGGCCCTGATGTTCATATGCTGCCTCTACAGCTGCTTTGGCTTCCACATCATCCGACGGATTGATTACAACCATTCCGGGAATCGTTCTCATTAAAGCAATATCCTCGTTACACTGATGGGTAGCCCCATCTTCTCCAACAGAAATACCAGCATGAGTTGCTCCGATTTTTACATTTAACTTCGGATATCCAATAGAATTTCTCACCTGTTCAAAAGCACGTCCTGCTGCAAACATAGCGAAAGAACTTGCAAATGGTACCTTTCCAGTTGCTGCAATTCCAGCTGCAACTCCCATCATATTGGATTCCGCAATACCACAGTCTATATGACGCTCCGGAAATGCTTTTTTAAATACACCTGTCTTTGTAGCTGCTGCCAAATCCGCGTCCAGAACCACTACATCTTCATGTTTTTTACCAAGTTCTGCCAATGCATTTCCATAGCTTTCTCTTGTCGCAATTTTCTTTACATCTGACATATTGCTTCACCTGCCTTTTCTAACTCTTCCATTGCAGCCGCGTACTGCTCATCATTTGGTGCACTTCCATGCCAGGAAACCTGATTTTCCATAAAAGAAACTCCTTTTCCTTTCACAGTCTTCGCAATAATAGCTGTAGGTTGACCTTTCGTCTCCCGCGCCTCCTTAAATGCTGCATCTATCTCATCAAAATTATGTCCGTCAATATTGATTACATGGAAATTAAACGCCTCGAATTTCTTATCAATCGGATACGGAGAGTTTACTTCTGTAATTGCTCCATCAATCTGAAGATTATTATTATCTACAATAACAACCAGATTATCCAGCTTGCGATGAGCTGCCAGCATAGCCGCTTCCCACACTTGTCCTTCCTGTATTTCGCCATCACCTAAAAGAGTATATACCCGGTATGTATCGCCGGATAATTTTGCAGAAATTGCCATTCCTACTGCTGCCGAAATACCTTGTCCAAGAGAACCGGATGACATGTCTACTCCAGGAATATGTTTCATATCCGGATGCCCTTGTAAATAAGAACCCGTCTTACGAAGTGTAGTAAGGTCTTCCACCGGGAAAAATCCTTTCGCTGCAAGCGCAGAATAATATCCCGGAGCTGTATGTCCTTTGGAAAGTACAAAGCGATCCCGATCCTCCTTTTTAGGATCCTTAGGATCAACATTCATCTCTTCAAAATAAAGATAAGTATAAATATCTGCTGCAGATAAAGATCCGCCCGGATGTCCGGACTTTGCACTGTGAGTTGCGGTAAGTACTCCCTTACGGATCTCATTTGCAGTCTTCATCAATTCTTTTTTGTTCATGAAAATTGCCTCCTGCTTTTTATTCATCAGCCTGTTAAGCTTATTCTCCGAATACAGCCTTATAGTCAGCCTGGAACTTTTCGATTCCCGCATCAGTCAGAGGATGTTTTGTCATTTTTTCAATTACAGCATATGGTACAGTTGCAATATGTGCTCCTGCCAATGCACAGTCTGTTACATGCATTGGGTGGCGTACACTTGCTGCAATAATTTGAGTATCAATATCTCCTGCAATCTCAAAAATCTCTGCAATTTCGCGAATCAAATCTACGCCTCTTACAGAAATATCGTCCAGACGTCCCAGAAACGGAGATACATATGTTGCCCCTGCTCTTGCAGCTAACAACGCCTGATTTGCAGTAAAAATCAATGTTACATTTGTCTTGATTCCCTCGGATGAAAGCTGCTTGCAGGCTTTAAGGCCTTCTGCAGTCATAGGAATCTTCACAACCATATTGGGATGAATTTTCGCAATTTCGCGTCCTTCTTTAATCATTCCCTCTGCGTCTACCGTTGTAGCCTTTACTTCGCCGCTGATTGGACCATCTACAATAGATGCAATTTCTGCAATAACTTCTTCAAACACTCGTCCTTCCTTTGCAATCAAAGACGGATTCGTCGTTACTCCACAGATTACTCCCATATCATTGGCCTTTTTAATATCCTCCACTTTGGCTGTGTCAATAAAAAATTTCATCCTTGTTTCCTCCTTTAAAATCGATGCTTGGTTCATTATTTCCATTATATCCTCCTAAAAAGGATTCGGTCAATAGGACTAATTTTTTATTAATAATTTATTCAATTAATTATTTTGTTATATTAACTACTTTTTATAATATTTATTTAATCTTGTAATCGAAAAACTTATCTTTTCGCTATGCTTTCAGATGTTTTTACTATATTCCGCCAAAAATTATTATTAATTTTTTCTCCAAATACATTAATTTTATTTTTTTCGATGCCTGGGATAAGATGTGGTTCCTCTCTGAATTAACTTCGGTTCATATTCTACATGATACGTGCTGATAGGTTCAATATCATAATACTTTGTATGCTGGGATCCTATTTTTTTCATTATGATATCGCATGCATCCCGCCCTTTAAAAATAACAAAATGCTCAATCGTTGTAAGAGATACTTTATGCATTCTGGCAAACAAAGTATTGTCACAGCCCATAACAGACACGTCCGCCGGTACCTTCAACTTTGCTTCCTGCAAAGCATCCATAATCCCAAAAGCAATCATATCATTCAATCCTACAATAGCAGTAACTTCAATCTTTTCTTCCAAGAGCTCTTTTGTCAGCTCATAACCAATCCGATATTCCGAATCGATATGAGCCACATCCTGATCCAGTTCTTCCGCTGCTGCCCGGATTACAACCTGTTCCTTCAGACCCGCTCTTTCAAACTCCTTCAAAAATCCTTCTACTCTTTTAGAGCGCTGTTTTTGTCTAACAGTAAGAGGCGGGGCAATATAAGCAACTTTTTTGTGTCCCAAATCCAACAAGTGCCTTGCCATAATCCGTCCCAATTTAGAATTATCCAGCTCCACAGCATCTACGTTTAGACGCTCATTCTGGTTATTAACTATAACAACCGGTATTTCTTCTGCCAGCTTTTCTACCGTATCCATAAAACAATGACTGGGATTACAGGTATATATAATTCCCAAAGGTCGCAGCTCCTTCATCATTTTTAGATAACGCTCTTCCATTTTCAAATCCCTTTGAGTATTACACACAAAAAGACCATATCCCTGCTCCTTTGCTCTTGACTCAATCCCCTGCAAAAGCATAACGTAATATGGATTTGTCAGATTGGAACAGAACACGACCAAAAGCTTTTCCCCTCTGTTTTCCCGGCGAAGCTTCCTTTTGGGAAGCACATACCCCAGTTCTTTCGCAGCTTTCTCTACTCTATCTACCGTTTCTTTTGAAAAAGAAACATTATATTTTCTATTGAGTACCATCGATACAGTGGACTGGGATACTCCTGCCGCCCGCGCGATATCAGTGGACGTCACTTTTTTCTTTCCAGCCATTTCTATATCTCCGTCCTTCCTTCCAATGCACGAAGAAGCGTAACCTCATCAATATATTCCAGATCGCCTCCTACAGGAACACCACTTGCAATTCGGCTCACTTTGATTCCGACAGGTTTAATCAGCTTACTAATATACATAGCTGTGGTCTCTCCTTCCAGGCTGGAATTAGTTGCAATAATCACCTCATTCACATCGCCCCGCAGGCGCTCCATCAACTCTTTTAATTTAATATCCCCTGGCCCGATTCCCAACATCGGAGAAATGGCACCATGAAGTACATGATACACGCCGTCATATTTTCCTGTTTTTTCATAGGCTGCCAGATCTCTGGGCGTCTCCACTACCATAATAGTCTGATGATCTCTCTCTTTGCTGGCACATATGGGACAGATTTCCTGGTCAGTTAATGTACAGCACACAGAACAGTACCGGACATTTTCCTTCGCTTTCACAATAGTATCTGCAAGTTCATATACCTGATCCTTTGGCATATTAATCAAATGAAATGCCAGTCTTTGTGCTGACTTGGGACCAATTCCCGGAAGTCTGGAAAATTGTTCAATCAGTTTACTTATCTGACTACTGTAATAATCCATAAATTGTCACCGCCAAGCTTAGAAAAGTCCTGGCATTCCGCCGCCTATACCTCCGGTCAGCCGGGACATACCAGCTGCCGACTCTGCATCAGCCTTTTCCATGGCTTCATTAACAGCAGCAACGATCAGGTCCTCCAGCATTTCCACATCATCTGGATCTACCACTTCTTCATCTAATTTCACTTTTAACAGCTTCTTGGCTCCGGAAACAGTAGCCTCTACCGCACCGCCTCCTGCAGTTGCAGAAAACTCTTTTGTTTCCATCTCCTTTGCCTGTTCTTCCATTTGACGCTGCATTTTCTGTGCCTGTTTCATCAAATTTGCCATGTTTCCCGGCATTCCTCCCGGAAATCCTCCTCGTTTTGCCATATTAAATATCCTCCTTATTTCAAATACTGTTATGCTAAATATTGTACTATTCGTCTTCTTCTGTAATTTCCATGTGAATCACTTCTTCGATATCCACATAGCTGTCTTCAAAAGCACGCCCTTCTTCCACCTGGCGCACATCTATCTCCATTTCCTTTCCAGTCTTTTCGGCAATGATACGCTTGATTTCGTTTTTATGTTCCTCCGTCCCCACAAAACCTGCGCTCACCTCATTCTCCAGAACAATAATCAGGTGATTATTTTCCCCTACACTTAGGCGTGCCTTTCGAAGGTATTGTCTTAACCCTGCAGGGGCCGCTTCCCGGATCTGTCCAAAGTTCTCCGCTACTGTCTTCACATCTTCAGTGAGCGCTCTTGCAAGCTGAGGCTTCGGACGAACTTCTTCTGTCTTTTGCACATACACAGTCTTTTGACCTTCTGCCGGAACTGCCATTTTCTTCCTTACCTCATCCTCCAGAGCTCGTATCCTAGAAAGAAGCGAATCCGTGTTTATTTCCATCTCCGGACGGCACAGCCTGATAAATGTCACTTCCGTAAGTACTCTTTTCTGTGTAGCATACTTTAATTGACTGCTAAGATCCGAAAAAATCCGTATATAGCGAATCAACTCATCTACCTCTATTCTCTTTGCCTCTTCCTTAATTCTTTGAAGATTTTCTGTGGATACATCCAACACTTCTTCCATTTGTTCTGAGCTCTTTACAAGAAGCAGATTACGAAGATACCAGGTAAAATCTGCTGCAAGCTGAGAAAGTTCCCTACCTTGCATAACCAGCTCATCCACTGTCTCGATTACTTGTTTCACATCCCGGTCAAGAAGCTGCTCAAGAAGGCGACCCAGCACGTCCGCATCAACGGCTCCCAGCACTTCCAACACATTATCATAAGTTAATTTCTCACCGATATAGAACGCAGCACACTGATCCAGAAGACTTAAGGCATCACGCATGGAACCATCTGCCATCCTGGCAATATAACGTACTGCTTTTTCTTCTACGTCCAACCCTTCTTTCGCAATCAATTCATCAAGACGTCCCGCTATGGTATCGATAGAAATTCTTTTAAAATCATACCTCTGACATCTGCTTAAGATTGTTACTGGTATTTTATGGGCCTCTGTGGTTGCCAAAATAAAAATAACATATTCTGGCGGCTCTTCCAAAGTTTTCAGGAGTGCATTAAAAGCACCAATGGACAACATATGGACCTCATCAATAATGTAGACCTTGTATTTTCCCTCTGTAGGGCGGTACGCAACCTCTTCACGAATTTCACGGATATTGTCGACGCCATTGTTGGATGCCGCGTCAATTTCTATCACATTCATGGATGTACCAGCCGCAATAGAACGGCACATAGGACATTCTCCACACGGACTTCCTTCATTTGGGTGTTCACAATTTACTGCTTTGGCAAAAATTTTCGCTACTGTCGTTTTCCCGGTTCCCCGCGTTCCACAGAAGAGATACGCATGTCCGATCCGATCTGTGCGTATCTGATTTTTCAATGTTGTCACAATGGCATCCTGCCCTTTGACATCCTCAAATTCACCGGGCCTGAATTTCCGGTATAATGCCATATATCCCATCTGATGCACTCCTTCTGTCTGATTTCTTTTCCCTATTATTTATCACCGAAACTGATGCCGGTAAGCCTTGCTTCTTTAATAATACCAGCTTCAGGATCGACTACTTTCAGTTTGCCGGCTACTTCAGCAAGAGGGGTCTTTGTTATTTCTCCACGCTTAATAGCTACCATATAACCAAAATCTCCATCCATAATCATTTCTGCAGCCGCAGCTCCCAGTCGGGTTGCAAGAACACGGTCATACGGACAAGGGGATCCTCCTCTCTGGGTATGTCCCGGCACTGTAATGCGGACTTCCTGATCCATCTTTTTCTGTATTTTCTCTGCAATTTCATATGCAACAGATGGATAATTTTCTTTGGCCTTCTTTGCTTTCAATTCTTTCTTTGAAAGCTTAGCATCCTCTTTAGAAATAGCTCCTTCCGCCACTGCAATGATCGTAAAATGTTTGCCCTCCTGCGCTCTCTTATTAATAGCATCTGTCACAACTTTAATGTCATATGGGATTTCCGGCAACAGTATAATATCAGCGCCCCCGGCAATACCTGCATGAAGTGTCACCCAGCCGACCTTGTGTCCCATTACTTCTACAATAAATACACGGCTGTGGGATGTTGCCGTTGTATGAATTCGATCAATGGTATCTGTTGCAATGTCCACCGCGCTCTGGAACCCAAAAGTCATGTCCGTTCCCCACAAATCATTATCAATCGTTTTTGGAAGAGTGATAACATGGAGTCCTTCTTCCCGAAGAAGATTTGCTGTCTTATGTGTTCCATTTCCCCCAAGAATTACCAGGCAATCTAGGTTCAACTTATGATAAGTATGTTTCATCGCCTCTACCTTATCCAGGCCATTTTGATCAGGAACTCGCATCAGTTTAAACGGTTGTCTGGATGTTCCCAAAATAGTGCCTCCTCTTGTAAGGATGCCTGAAAAATCAGATGATGTAAGCATTTTAAAATCAGAATAAATCAATCCCTTATATCCATCTTTGAAACCATAAATCTCCACATCATTTCTTTTTGAAAAAAGTCCCTTAACCACGCCCCGCATAGCTGCATTCAAAGCCTGGCAATCTCCTCCACTGGTAAGCATTCCAATTCTCAACATAAGTCATTCACTCCTTTCCATATCGTAATCGCATCAGGTATATTGTAAATCTGCTGCCGTCACAGTATATCCCTGGTGGATACGCCGCGGATTCCCGCCAGCTTGCAGAATCCGCTTTTTACACGGGTATAATAACCGCGTTGTGGTTATTATACCCCATTTTGAAAACTGACACAAGAAAAAACACCCCCTCCCTTTACCTGAACCGGTAAAAGAGATATACTGTTTATCAGAAATCTATTTCATCAGGAAAGCAGGTATTAAAAATGCATGAATACGATGTAAAACTCTGGGCACTTGCAGCAAAAGGAGAAATCGTTCCCGACCGCTCTCTTTTAAAAACGCCGGAGCAAATTAAAAAAATTAAAGAAAGCGCAGCTCTAAACACAGCTGTTTTGGATCACGTAGCTTCACACATACAAGTCGGTATGAGCACAGCACAAATCGATCGGCTGGTCTATGATTATACCACAAAACATGGCGGAATCCCGGCTCCTTTAAATTACGAAGGATTCCCCAAAAGCGTATGCACTTCTATTAACAATGTCATCTGTCACGGAATTCCAGATGAGCATGAAATTCTTCAGGATGGAGATATTATTAATGTAGATGTATCCACTATTTTGGATGGTTACTATTCCGACGCTTCCCGCATGTTTGCCATTGGCAATATTGATGAACCCGCCAGAAAACTTCTTCGAGTCACACAAGAGTGTGTAGAGCTGGGACTGAAAGAAGCTCGTCCATGGGGACACCTGGGAGACATTGCATATGCCATTAACTCCCACGCCCGCGCAAACGGTTATTCGGTGGTAGAGGATATCGGCGGTCACGGAATCGGATTGGAATTTCATGAGGATCCTTTCGTAAGCTACGTCTCTCCTAAAGGTACAGAAATGGTTCTTGTTCCTGGTATGATGTTCACCATCGAACCCATGATCAATGAAGGAAGTCCTGATTTCTTTATAGATGAAGATAACGGCTGGACTGTTTATACTATTGATGATGGGCTTTCTGCTCAAATTGAATATATGGTACTTATCACCGAAGATGGCGTGGAAGTACTGACAAAATAAGAGGGCTTTTTAAGCCCTCTTATTTTGTCTTCTGACTTTTTGTATCTTCATTTTATCTATATTTAAAAAACTTTATTTTTAGCAATGAGTGCAGAGTGGCTTCCCATATTCACTACAATCTCACCATCTACTACATGAATTTCATCAAATTCCGTCGTATATCCATTTTCATAGGAATAAATTAAACGCCTCATGCCCCCTTGCAGAGGAACTCCCAGGATCCATACAGGCACATGCACTTCTTTTAACTCACTACTGTGATTAATAATAACAACAAATTGATCGTCATTATTAAACCGCCCATATGCCAACAGATTTTCTTCTTTTACCAACCATTGTAAAGATCCCGTTTTAAAAACTTCATAATTCTTGTGTATCCGAATTAGTTCCTTATGAAAGGCAATCAACTCATGATTCTCATTTCCCCATGGATAAGTCCTCCGGTTATCTGGATCTGTAAATCCACATTGCCCTGCTTCATCACCATAATATATTGTCGGTGCTCCGACCCATGTCATCTGAATCGTAACGGCCTCACGCATAACTGCAAGATTTACATATTCTCCTGCTTTTTCAGGACCAAGATCCTTTGCTCTTCCCACCATATGATTGGTTCGGGTAAGAAATCGAGAATGGTCATGATTAGAAAGTTCATTCATGGCAACCTGAAGAGAAGGTGTCAACATATGGGACATATGATGGAACATAGCTCGGATAAAACTATCCGTATTTCCATGAAGTTCTTCTCTATCTTCATCACTATGCTTTTCCATGCCTGTAAGAAACCAGGTCACCGGCTCCATAAAAGCATCATAATTCATAACCGAATCCCACTCATCGCCCTGCAGCCATTCTTGAGGATCTCCATAATGTTCTGCCAAAATTAATGCATCGGGATTCGCCTTTTTTATTTCCCGGCGAAATCTTTTCCAAAAATAATGGTTATATTCGATACTGTGTCCCAGATCTGCTGCGACATCAAGCCTCCATCCATCCACGTTGTACGGAGGTGACACCCACTTTTTCCCGATGGAAATAATATAATCTTCCAGTTCCCTTGAACCTTCATAATTCAACTTAGGCAGTGTATCATGCCCCCACCAGCCATCATAATTTCCATTATAAGGCCACTTATTGTCTTCATTTTGAAAGAATTCAAAAAATTTACGATAAGGACTCTGCGCTGAAATATACGCTCCGCTTTCATAACCATCCTGCCCCTCATAAATTCTTTCACGATCCATCCATTTATTGAACGAACCGCAGTGATTAAATACCCCATCGAGAATAACTTTTATTCCCCGTTTGTGAAACTCCTCCACTAACCGAATAAATAAACGATTACTGGCTTCCAGGTTTTTTCGGTCTGTTACTCTTTTCTGGTATTTTGTCGCATGTATATTATCCGACACACCTGAAGGAACGTTCTCACCTCCATCTTCCACAATTACTCCATAATGAGGATCAATATAATCATAATCCTGTATGTCATATTTGTGGTTTGAAGGAGATACAAACAACGGATTAAAGTAAACCGCCTCTACTCCCAGATCTTCAAGATAATCCAGTTTTTCCAGTACTCCTTTTAAATCTCCGCCATAAAATTCTCTAACACCCATATTGGCCGGATATTTGTTCCAGTCCCGCACCTTCGTAGTAGGCGCTCCAATATAAATATATTCTCCATCCTCCACATCATTAGCGGGATCGCCATTGTAAAAACGATCCACAAAGATCTGGTACATAACCGCACCTTTTGCCCAGTCAGGAGTTGTAAATCCCGGAGCAATCTCAAATGCATAGTCTGTGATTCTCTCATCCATAACTCCAAACTGATTATAATAACAAACTTCTTTACCCGCTACTACCCGAAAGCAGTAGCGGAATCTTTCTTCTCCCAGCTGTATTGTTGCTGCATAATAGTCGAACACTCCGGAAGTGCTTCTTTTTTCCATCTCATATTCCTGGCTGTCAGTAATCAAAAACACCTGATCCACTTCTTCAGCCCCGGTCCGAAACTGCAGAGTAATCTGCTGTCCCGCAAGAGGTTCCGGCGGAAAAACGTAATTCCCTGTACCGTCACAAAATAATGCCTTTTTATTCATTTAATCGCCGCCTGACTTTACATTTCCAAAATTTCAACCCCATCAAAAAGAGCTTCAAATTCTTCTCTGGTAATTTTTTCTTTTTCTAATAACAACTGTGCACACGCATCCAGCACACTATGATACGTACGGATAATCCGTCTTGCACGGTCATAGCATGTATCAATAATATTTTTTACTTCCTCATCAATAGTAGCCGCAACCTGCTCTCCATATCCTCTGGATGCATGAGCAAGATCCCGTCCGATAAAGACTTCATCACTGTCGTTATCGTAGTTAATAAGCCCTATTTTTTCCGACATACCAAACTTTGTAACCATAGATTTGGCCAAACTTGTTGCCTGCTTAATATCCTGTGATGCCCCCGTAGTAATATCGTCAAAGATCTCCTCTTCTGCTACGCGGCCACCTAAAGCCACTGTAATATCCTGAAGCATTTTTCCTTTTGTATTGAACATATCATCCCGCTCCGGCAAAGGCATGGTATATCCTGCTGCCCCTACTCCCGTCGGTATAATAGACACACTGTATACCGGTCCTACATCCGGCAGAACATGGAACAAAATAGCATGCCCTGCCTCGTGATATGCTGTAATCTTTTTTTCTTTATCGGAAATTACTCTGCTCTTCTTCTCTGCTCCGATGCCAACCTTCACAAAGGCATGACGGATGTCGGACTGCTGCAGATAAACTCTCCCTTCCTTTGCTGCAAGAATTGCCGCTTCATTTAAAAGGTTTTCAAGATCTGCTCCTGTAAAACCTGCTGTAGTCTGAGCAATCTGTTTCAAATCCACATCATCACCAAGTGGTTTCCCTTTTGCATGGACTTTAAGAATTTCCTCTCTTCCCTGCACATCCGGTCTTCCCACTGCAACTTTTCTGTCAAAACGCCCCGGACGAAGAATTGCAGGATCCAGAATATCTACCCTGTTCGTTGCAGACATCACAATAATTCCTTCGTTCACTCCGAACCCATCCATCTCTACAAGAAGCTGATTCAAAGTCTGTTCTCTCTCGTCATGGCCGCCGCCCATTCCGGTTCCTCTTCTTCTGGCAACTGCATCAATCTCATCAATAAAAATGATGCAAGGTGCATTTTTCTTGGCTTCCTCAAATAAGTCTCTGACACGGGAAGCTCCTACACCCACAAACATCTCTACAAAATCGGAACCTGATATACT
Organism: Lachnospiraceae bacterium; assembly: GCA_019423745.1. Classification (GTDB taxonomy): domain Bacteria; phylum Bacillota; class Clostridia; order Lachnospirales; family Lachnospiraceae; genus Claveliimonas. The sequence goes on along the minus strand of JAHZAV010000018.1, from coordinate 42,428 downwards.
AAAAAACGGAACTCCCGCTTCTCCTGCTACCGCTTTTGCCAGCAACGTCTTTCCTGTTCCCGGAGGCCCCACCAGAAGGACACCTTTTGGAATTCTGGCCCCAACCTGAATGTATTTTTTCGGAGCTTTCAAGAAATCTACTATTTCCTCCAGCTCTTCTTTCTCTTCCTTCAGACCCGCTACCTGTGCAAAGGTAATCTTCTTATCCCGATCTGTACTCATCCTTGCACGACTTTTCCCAAAACTCATGGCCTTCGCATTTGCCCCTCCGCCTTGGCGATTCATCATAAAGAAAAGGAACAAAAGTCCTGCCAACATAAGAAGTGTCGGGAAAATACTAGTCATAAACCAATTGTCCTGTGGAATATCCGAAACAATATAACTGATATTGTTTTCCTGCAGATAATCCTGCATTTCGTTGACATCAGAGACATACAAAATCTTTCTCTCTGCGCCTTCCACATCGGATTTCAGCATAATCTCTAACCGCCCGGTAGGAACATTCTTATTCTGAACCACCTCAACAGTATCGATATCACCACTGCCGGCCAGCTGTGTAAACTCCTGATAGGTGATTACCTTCTCTCTTTGATCAATCTGATTGGTAAACCAAAGCGCTGCGAACAGTACGGCTACAAACACTAAAAGTGTCAGCCCGCTAAGGCCTCTGTTCTTTCTATTATTCAATCCTTTGCTGCTCCTTTCTACTCCACACCTTCTACAACACCAATGTATGGCAGATTTCTGTATTTCTGAGCATAATCCAACCCATAGCCTACAACAAATTCATCTGGTATATTGAATCCCACATAATCTACTGTCACTGGCATCACCCTGCGTTCCGGTTTATCAAGAAGCGTACACAGCTTCATTGAATTTGGTTTTCTTTTTTCCAGAATCTGCAAAAGATAAGAAAGTGTTCTTCCAGAATCGATAATATCCTCCACAATCAAAACATCTTTTCCTTCCAAGGACTCATCAAGATCTTTCGCAATTTTTACAACCCCGCTGGAAGACGTTCCGTCCCCATAACTGCTTACACTCATAAAATCCATAGATACCGGCACGGTAATTCTTTTAGCCAGCTCGCACATGAAAAATACGCCGCCTTTGAGAACACAAATAAGATGCACCTGCCGTCCGGCATAATCTTCACTTATTTGTCTGCCCAGTTCGCAGACTCTTGCCTCAACTTCCTGCTCTGACACCAGCTCTCTAATTGTCTCTGCCATAATTTTCTCCTCCGTCTATTGTAATTTCCAGAATTTTTCTTGTGTATTCCGTTACCTCACAGGCACATCCCCTCCGATAGCCTATCACCCAAAGAATATGGTTCCCATCCGCTGCAAGCAAAATTTCATCTCTTTCCTTTTGAGGAATTTTTTCGTTAATAAAATATTGCTTCAGCTTCTGCGTCCTTCCATTTCTATCTATTGTAATGTAGTCGCCAGGTCGGCGAGTCCTGATGGTAACACTGTTTTTAATTATATCATAATCAAACCATTTCGTGTAGGGGGTTTGAGAAATTGTACCGTACATCCCATCAGCTTCCCTCCAATCCAGCACACGCATTTTCACAGCTTCCGGTTTTCTTTCCGGTATCTTAGAGTCCTGGTTGGGTTTCTGCCCTTGACCGCAATATTTCTTCTCTGAAATGTTCTTTGCAACTTCTACGCCTTCATAACAGCGCCGTGCACACATTTGATAGGGAAGATCCAGCCTTCTGCCTGTTTGCTTCCGAAACAGCCCTTCTATCCCCTTCAAATGAACACTCTCCAGATCCTTCTGCTGCCCCGATATTTTCTCCAGCACTTGCCGGATCAAATAGGGGCGTAACGTTGCCGGAAGTGCTTCAAACTTCTCTTTTTTTATCAACGCTTCTACCATTCCCTGCTTTTGGACGTACACTACCGTTTTATCTTCTGCTCTGTGTATTTCTCCTGCAATATAATCCCACAACTGCCCCATCTGCTCCATCATACTGCATGCATGCTCCGTAAATTTTGCATTAATTTCCTCTTCCATATATGGAATGATATGATTGCGAATACGATTCCGTGTATAAGTATCCTCATAATTTGTAGCATCCATACAATAATCCAGCTGTTTTTCAGCAAGAAATTCTTCTATCTCTTGTCTGGAAACTCCAAGAAGAGGATGAATGTATTGTCCCGCTACCGGACGTATCCCCCCTAAACCTTTTAAACCGGTTCCTCTTGCAATATTTAAAAGCAGCGTTTCTACATTATCATTCATGTGGTGAGCCAGCGCAATCTTTGCCGCCCCAAACTTTTCTGCTTCCTTTTCAAATGCCATTCTTCTGGCATGCCTACCCGCTTCCTCACTGGACAGACCTTGCTGTTTTGCCAGATGCGCCACATCAATCCGATACACTTCCAGAGGTACTCCCATCTCTTGACATAGCTGGCGGACATGAGATTCATCATCCTCCGCTGCCCCTGGTCGAAGACCGTGATTAATGTGCACTGCTCTGATTTCCAGGTTATATTCCCTTTTCAACTCCAAAAGTACACAAAGCAGGCATACGGAATCCGCTCCTCCCGATATGCCTGCTATCACTTTGTCCTTTTGCTCCAACATATTATGATTTCTTATATAATCATTTACCTTTTTGTACATCATCTGCTCTCCCGCTTCTTTTCGCGTCAATGTCAGTGATACTCTCCATCACGGCGTCCGTATATTAACATATCCTGAATTGTCATTCCTAATATATAGAATTTCCACAAAAAAAGCAAGCGGCCCCCTACGGCATTCTCTTTTACAATAACTATGTTGCTTTCCACATGCCCACAACCAATATTGTCATATCATCCGCCGGTATTTCTCCTGAAAGTTCTAACACTTGTTCTAATATGTAATGAGCGAGCTCTTCCGGATTGCAGATCGATGTTCCCCCAATCAACGCTCCCAACATAGCTTCCTGCTCTCCCACCGGAAGGGCGTCTAACACTCCGTCTGTTACCATTACCACAAAATCTCCATCTTCCAGCTGACGGCTGGTTCGTTCTATCTCCAATTCCTGTACTACCCCTACCGGCAGGGACGCAGAGCTGATCTTTTCTACCTTCCCTTTCCCTCGAACAAACGTAACGGATGCTCCTGCTTTAAAAAGTTCACATGTTCCCTGATAAAGATCAAAAATACACATATCCACTGTAGAAAAACGAACTTCCTCACGCCCTGCCACCAACGCAGTATTCAACATACAGATTGCCGTCTCCGGCGGAAACCCCGCCCCCAAAAGCTCTTCCAGAAGTTCCACTACCATTGCACTTTCTTTGAAGGCACTTTCACCAGATCCCATCCCGTCCGATAAAACAACCCCTTCTTTTCCTCCCGGTAATTCTGTCATCAAAAAAGTATCTCCCGATATTTTATCGCATCCCTTTCCAATCTTTGCCACACCTTGCAGCGTGTAAAATCCTGCCCCCTCCATAAAAACGATTGTCCTGTATTCTTCACCAATCACAGGGCTTTCCCCTTTTAAAAGAAGCATTCCTCTCCCCATGCAAGACGAGAGAACTCCTGCGGCTTCTTTCGATGCCACACACTCACCCTTCTGAGCTTTTAAAGTTAAATGCACCTCATATCTTCCTTGCTTTGTCAGAAAGAACACACTGCTCAAAAGTTTGAGGCCAATTCTTTTCATCCCCACCTTCACCCTCTTCTCCAAGCGGTCGTCCATACAAATCCCCGCATCCAACTCCCTTGCAGCACTTTGAATCAGTTCTGCGAACGCGTTCATCTGTACTGCACACCCTTTTCGATTCAGAATCATTTTATGATTCCATATCATCCTTTGCTTTTCAATTCCGAATATTTCCAATGTTTCTCGAAGAAATCTAGGCGCCATGATACATTTTTTCTGAAGTTCCCTTTTGACCTCTATATTCATCTCCGCTCCATATTCCTCTGCTGTAGCAAGAATCTGATAAACCATTTGTCTGGTTCGGGCTTGGTTTTCTTTTAAACACCATTCCTTTTTCTCGCAATTCAAACATACTCTCTCCGAAACTTTTACAAACATATCCTCAATCTCATCTCTGGTAAAAGTCTGATGATATTCTTCCAGACTCAAAAAAGTTTCGGACAGATGCCGAAGTGAATTGGCAAAACGATCCACCTGTATTACATATGGATTAATAAACAGCCCCTTTTCTTTTATCTCATTCATGTTCATACTCTCCTGCCCATACATCTGTAATACCCGCCGGAAGACATTTGCATATAGCAAACAACGTTTCCCGCTATTACGTAACAAAAAGATAAGCTCCGGAAATCACTTCCCGAAGCTTATCTTTTGTATTTTACTAATCATTTTCTATTTATATATTCTTTAAAGTACCCGTTCTATCTTGCTTTAAAAATAATCTCATTATCATGAACCAGACCCAGTTTATCCTTGGCTGTCTGCTCTATGTACTCATCCGTACCTACATAGTCCTCTAATTCATTGATTTCTTCGGCACGATCCTTTTCCTCCTGAATACTCGCCTCCAGTTCTTTCTCCTGTGCAAGATATTCTTTGTTCTTTGCCTGCAGCCCAATACTGCTTACAGAGACAACAATTACCATCAACATAATTACAATACTGATGCCCAACATACTTCTCTTATGTTGCTGCACACGTTTTCTCTGCTGCCTCACACGATTCTTTTGTTTAATACCACTCATAATTATACTCACCCGTCTGCCAGATTTCTCTGGTTATTATATTTTATATTATCTTTTTTTACAGTTTAATTCAATACTTTTTTCAGAATCCTTCTTCCTTTTTCCGTACATTTTTTTTCGGACTTTTAAGATAAATTTCGACATCTGATGAAAAAAAACTCCTCCCAATACAACACCTAGTACAAAGTACCATCGTATACTACCATTACTAGTATGGTAAATTTGCACAAACAAATATACAGCTGTTCCTGTCCAAAAAAGGAAATCTTCCGCCGCAATAGCAGAAAGGGTATGATGCACGATTCGCCTGAATAATCTTATACAAGTGTAAACACAGTACAAAGTCATTCCGGAAAGAACTGCCACTAAAAACGCAGCTCCTTCTGCTCTGATTTCAGGCATGGCATCACCGGAAAAGCTTATTTAAAATATTAGCACTTTGTTTACCAGGCGCATGTACCTCCGAATAGGACATACTGTCTATGGTTCCCGCAAGATCCACTTCCCCCTTTTCAAGGCTTAGCCTATTCACATGCAAATCAGACCCCTTTACCATCAACATTCCCTGCTCTGTCTCTAACAGTATTTCATTCAAATCAAAGGATAAAACATCCAGCACTCCAGTTACCAGACTCGCTTTTCTGTTATTAACCACTACTTTGTGGCTTCTCCCAGCCTGTTTTTCTTCCATTGTCATCACAACCTTTCTTGATAATCATATGAAAGGCAGTCATAAATTATTACAAATATTTAAACAAGTCTTTGGCCTCATCTTTTTTCGTTGTCTCTTTTATGTCCAAAACCTCTACCTTTACTGTCTTTGTTCCAAACTGAATTTCTATGATATCCCCCGCTTTTACTTTCACTGATGCCTTGGCAACATTGCCATTAACAAGAACACGTCCAGCATCGCATGCCTCGTTTGCCACAGTTCTTCTCTTGATTAATCGGGAAACCTTCAAAAATTTATCCAATCTCATCCTATTCAACCTCCACTTATTACATAAAAAGAATGGCACTGCTTTTCGCAATGCCATCCTCGTTATATCTACACATAAAATTTCAGAATTATGCGTTTACAGCATCCTTTAAAGCTTTTCCAGCTTTGAATTTTGGTGCTTTGCAAGCTTCAATTTTCATTGTCTTTCCTGTCTGCGGGTTTCTTCCTTCTCTTGCTGCTCTCTTACTTACTTCAAAAGTTCCGAATCCTACCAGCTGTACTTTCTCTTCTTTTTTCAATTCTTCTGTAACTACATCAATAAAAGCTTTCAGTGCTTTTTCAGTATCTTTTTTAGACAATTCTGCCTGTTCTGCAATTGCTGCTACTAATTCTGTTTTGTTCATGGATAACTCCTCCTTCTGTCTTATAATAGAACCCTTATTCAATTCTATTCAATCTTCAAACATTGCCGCTTTAAAGCCAGCTCCCTTTAACGGCGGCACCTTTCAATAAAGTTATACAGTTTTTCCCTTTGTTTGTCAAGGGAAAATCCCCGAAAATCCCTGTATTCCAGAGGTTTCCCGGTTTTTGTGACGATTTAAAGCATCTGGTCTATCATTGCCAGAACATCTTTTCCCATTTTTTCTGATTTCTCGTCAGAATCTGCCAGAGATGTGCCTTTTACGCCATAATAAAATTTGACTTTAGGTTCTGTTCCAGAAGGTCTTACACAAAGCCATGCATCATCATTAAGATCATAGTAAAGCACATTGGATTTGGGCAGACCGGTTTTTGTCTTTTCGCCTGTTGCCACATCCAAAATTTCATCTGCCTGATAATCTCTTGTTTTGAGCACCTGGTATCCGGCTACTTCTTTCGGAGGATTTTTCCGAAGGGTATCCATGATTTCCTGAATCTTCTGCAATCCTTCTATTCCTTTCAGTGTAATAGACTGAATCGCATCTTTATAATATCCGTATTTTTCATACATATCCAACATCGCATCCCACAATGTTTTACCCTGTGTCTTATAATATGCTGCCGCCTCACAAAGTGCCATTGTAGCAACGATTGCATCTTTATCTCTTGCATGTGTTCCGATGAGACATCCATAGCTTTCCTCAAAACCAAATAGATAAGTTCCCTTTCCGCTTGTCTCAAATCCAAGAATCTGCTGACCTATGTATTTAAAACCTGTCAGCACCTCAATCAGACCAATATTATAGCCTTTTGCAATCGCATCTGCCAAATTAGAAGTAACAATTGTTTTTATCAAATATCCGTCTTCCGGAAGGCCTCCCTGCACAGCCTGGCGCTGTCCAATCTCATAATCTGCCAGAAGGCATCCAGACATATTACCTGTAAGAACCTTGTACTCGCCAGTTCCTGCATCTTTTACATAAACACCAAGGCGGTCTGCATCCGGATCCGTTGCAAGAACTAAATCTGCATCCACCTCTTTTGCCAGCTTCAGTCCCAGTTCAAAAGCTTCTTCCGCTTCCGGATTCGGATAAGAAACTGTAGGGAAATTTCCATCCGGCAGTTCCTGCTCTTTTACTACATAAACATTTTCAAATCCAAGTTCTTTCAAAATACGTCTGGCTGGAATATTTCCTGTTCCATGCAAAGGGCTGTATACGATCTTCAAATCTTTCCCAACTGCATCAATTGCATCCTGGTGAATAACCTGCTTTTTCAGTTCTGCGATATAACTGTCATCAATCGCTGCTCCAATTGTCTCATAGAGGCCTGCCGCCTGGGCATCCTTAAGAGTCATCGTTTTTACATTATTATAATCTGTCACTGCCTTTACTTCATCCATAATTCCCTTATCATGAGGCGGTGTAATCTGAGCTCCATCCTCCCAATACACCTTATATCCATTATATTCCGGAGGATTATGGCTTGCTGTTATGTTGATTCCGGCAGCACATCCCAAATGACGCACCGCATAGGACAGTTCCGGGGTCGGACGAAGAGACTCAAACACATATGCTTTGATCTTATTGGCCGCCAGACACAATGCAGCTTCATCTGCAAATTCCGGTGACATGTTTCTGGAATCATAAGCAATCACTACGCCCTTTGCTTCCATTCCCTTTTTCAAAATATAATTTGCAAGTCCCTGTGTTGCTTTACGCACCGTATAAATATTCAGGCGGTTGGTCCCTGCTCCAATGATACCTCTAAGTCCTGCTGTACCAAATTCAAGGTCTTTATAAAAACGTTCTTTTATTTCGTTCTCATCGTTTTCAATTCCTCTGAGTTCTGCTTTGGTATCTGCATCGAAATAAGGATTGGACAGCCATTCCTCGTACTTTTCCCTGTATTCCATAATATAATACCTCCTGGTGGTTTTTCTATGGTACTTATTATACAACAAATTCGCCTCTCTTTACAAGTACGCAAACAACTACCCTAACCGGAAGGAAAAAACCGCCTCCAGGAATTGTCTTTTTTCTTCAATTTGACGAATTGCAATTTTTAATTTTTCCACATTTTTCACTGAAATCCATGCTTTATTAGACCTATAATAGGCATCTGCCAACTTCCAAAATTTTTCAGGATAAACCAGGCGTAGTTTTAGATAACTTTCTTCCTCCTTTGTCAGTGGCCGAATGGCATTATATGCATCTAACATATGTCCGCCTGCCCGGATATTCCATCCTTGTTTTTCCATAGCTTTCCTGAGAAAATAATAAATATCTTCCGCCTGGATATGATAACCTGATTTATCAAAATTTGTGGTCGCAATCCCTTCATCTGTCATCAAAATATTGTGATAGTTATAATCTCCATGAATCATAATCCCTCTATCCACACAATCTTGGAAAATCTTATCACCAGGCATTCTCTTAGCTTCCTCAAAAGCGGCTTCTGCCCATTGAAAAATTTTGTCAAAAGACTTGAGAAACTCCATTTCAAATTCTCCCAAAGGAGACTGATTCCTCATAAATTTCCGTATTTTTTTCAGCTGCTGATTATGGCGGGCATATTCATCCTGAATTTCACATTTTGCCGCATTCTCTCCTCCTGGTATTCCTGTCATAAAACGATGCAGATGCGCAAGGTTACTTGTTCCTTCCAAAAGTTCTTTTCCCTTTCGGATATCACATTCCCGTCCTCGGAACCAACGCTTCAGTATATAATTTCTTCCCTCTTCAGAGGTACTTACAAATTCTCCCAGCTCATTTGGAATCAACTGGTCTGTCCGCGCATATCCTTCTTCTTCCAGATGACTGCACAGCTCCTGCATTGCCAGGACTCGCCGTTTTGACATCCCGGCCTCCCTAAGCAGCAGGAAGCCTTGATTCGTATCGCAAAAAAATGCACCCCTTGTTTTGCGGGTGCTCTTTACTATGATTGGATATTGTTCCAATATACTTAATTCGTAATCCTGCATATTACCTTCCCCTGCACTCTACATTATCATGTTCTGTTTAATGTATGACGTCAGTTCAGGTAATATGACAGAATACCATAAATTACATTATGAAGAACAGCGGTAAATCTCCTTGGCCCTTTCAAGGAGTCTCTCTTTTATATTCATTTCCGGCATTTCAATTACCTCTTCCAAAAGTTGATCAAGAATCTCTCCCATTTCTCTGCCGGGATGGATTCCCGCCATAATCAGATCTCTGCCATTAACTGCCAACTCTTTTACAGAAGTACATTGTTCAGCGGAAAGAACCTCCTTATAAATTTCCTCCACCTCTCGGATAGCATTCAGCTTCTCCTCCCTCAGGTACATGCTCTGCGCCAGGACATCTGCCCGCCTGATTTCGAGATAAAGAGGAAAAAGTTCCTTCCCTATGCGATTCATAGCTCGCCGTACATTTGCCGGAGATGCCGGCATCCGCAAATCATGATAACATACTAATTTAGCGGTCCTTCTGATTGTATCATTATCAAATTTCAGCCGTCTCATCACATCTTTGGTAATTTCTTCACTTTTGGAAGCATGCTTTTTAAAATGCGCAACTCCAGCTGAATCTATCGTTTTCAAAGCAGGTTTCCCTATATCGTGAAAGAGCATTGTCAGCCGAAGTACTTTGTCCGCCCGAATGTTCTTCAGCGCGTGAAGTGTATGCTCCCCCACATTATACATATGGTGAGGTGTTTCCTGTTCTGTTTCCATGAGAAGATCAAATTCCGGAAGAAAGACTTTTGTTATACCCAGCTTCCAGGCTTCCCTCAAAAAATCAGGACGCTCAGAAACCAAAGTTTTTACTAACTCCGTCTGTATCCGTTCTGCACTAATATTGGCCAAGGTACCGGACAATTCTCTCATTCCTTCCCTCGTATTTTCTTCCAGATCAAACCCCAACTGTGCGGCAAAACGGATCCCTCTCAAAATGCGAAGAGCATCTTCTGAAAAACGTTCTTTTGCATCGCCCACACAACGAATAATCTGGCTCTCCAAATCTCTCAAACCGCCAAATATGTCTACCAGCCCCTGTTCATCATTATAGGCCATAGCATTAATAGTAAAATCTCTTCTTTTTAGATCTTCCTTAAGACTGCGGGTGAAACTAACCTCTTTGGGATGTCGGCTGTCCTCATACTCGCCATCTACCCGGTATGTGGTAACTTCGTATCCTGTTTTTCCTTTTAAAACAGTCACTGTTCCATGTTCGATACCAGTATCAAACGTCCGTTCAAACAAAGCTTTGGTCTCTTCAGGCATAGCGGACGTGGTAATATCCCAATCCTCCGGCAGTCTTCCCAGTATTGAATCCCTCACACAGCCACCGACAGCATAAGCTTCATATCCGCCTTTTTGTAACGTCCCGATAATGTCCTTCACATCATCCGGCATTTCGATATGAGCATTCATCATGCGCATCCCCTTTCACACCTTAATCTTTGTAAAATATAGCATAGGGTTGGCTCTCCCGCAAGAGAAAGGACGGGGTTTTTTAAAAACTCCCGTCCCAAATAAATTAATAAGATTTTCCCCAGTAAGCCATATGTTTAGCCGGCTTTCCGCACCAGATACATTTATCGGAGATCATTTCTTCATCTTCGATCAAACATCTTGTAGCGGCTCCGCCTGTTGCATATTTTACTTCTCCTTCACATTCCGGATCTCCACACCAGCATGCCTTTACAAATCCACGGTTCTCTTTAAATTTCGCAACCATTTCATCCATATTAACAGCAGTGTCAATGTGACTGTTCAAAAATTCTTCTGCCCGGTTGTACATATCCTGCTGAATCGTCTCAAGAATATCGCGAAGTTTTACTGCTATCTCATCCAGAGATACGACAATTTTCTCACGGGTATCACGACGTACAACAACAACCTGATTTTTCTCGATATCCTTTGGTCCAATCTCGATACGCGTCGGAATTCCAAGCATTTCCTGCTCTGAGAACTTCCATCCTGGACTCTTGTCAGAATCATCGATTTTCACTCTATATCCAGCCTTTTTCAGCTCATCAAGAAGCGCATTTGCTCTCTCAAGCACGCCTTCCTTATGCTGTGCAATCGGAATTACACGACACTCTACCGGTGCAACATGCGGTGGCAGTACAAGTCCACTGTCATCACCGTGAACCATAATAATGGCTCCAATACTTCTTGTAGACAATCCCCAGGATGTTTCATATACACTCTGAAGCTCATTATTTTTATCTACATATTTAATTCCGAAAGCATCCGGGAATCCGCTTCCAAAGAAATGGCTTGTTGCAGACTGAAGAGCTTTTCCGTCATGCATCAATGCTTCAACGGTATATGTGTCCTGTGCTCCTGCAAATTTCTCATGTTCTGCCTTTCTTCCTGATACAAAAGGAATTGCCAGAGTTTCTTTATAGCAATCTTCATAAACATGGAACATCTGAATTGTACGTGCTTCTGCTTCTTCATAAGTTGCATGAATTGTATGACCTTCCTGCCACAAAAATTCTCTGGAACGAAGGAAAGGTCTTGTTGTCTTTTCCCAACGCATTACAGAATTCCACTGATTCCATACCTTCGGCAAATCTCTGTAGGATTTAACCATTTTGGACCACAGATCACAGAATAATGTCTCGGATGTAGGACGGATACACATTCTTTCCTGAAGTCTTTCCATACCGCCATGAGTAACCCATGCAACTTCCGGAGCAAATCCTTCAATATGCTCTGCTTCTTTTTCCAGCAAACTTTCCGGAATCAAAAGAGGCAGCGATACATTTTCTACTCCTGTCTCCTTAAAACGTCTGTCAAGATCTGCCTGAATAAGTTCCCAAATAGCATATCCATTAGGAAGGTAATTCAAACACCCCTTTACACTGGAATAATCACAAAGTTCCGCTTCACGTACAACATCTGTGTACCACTGTGCGAAATTTTCATCACGTGATGTGATACTCTTTACAAGTTTCTTCTCCTGGGCCATGATTTTTTCTCCTTTTCTTTTTCTCTTTTTCTTTATTACAGAACCCTTGCCCTGTATTACCGGCATCTACTCAGAAATATAACTGAACAGCTGCCACTGACATATCGGGAAAATAAAAAAGCGCCGGCCTTTCATTTCCCTGAAAAAGGGACCGAAAAGCTCGGCGGTACCACCCTAATTAACTGCAGCCCTTCTGCAGTTCTCTCGTATCATCATTAACGCTGATGTCACGCTGTACTTTCATACAGTGGCTCCAAGGTAGGTTCATCATACTAGGAAACAGGAATCTTTCAGCCGGTGAATTCCCTCTCTTTCGATTCATTCATATCATTACTATTCCTCTTCACAGCCAATTCTGTCTTCTGCAACTATCATTGCCAACAGATATTTTATTTTTAACACTTCGGTTAACGATAATTCTATCGAATACCCCTTTCTTTGTCAAGACCAGACTTCAAAATTTTATAGTGCCAACACCTTCCTCTCTTTCATTGACACCAGTTTATTCTCTGTGATTAAATAAAGTAAGATTGTAAATAATAATGATAAGGAGATCCCCCATGAGCCAAAATTCACTAAATATCCTGTACGAAGATTCCTCTCTTGTAGTCTGTGCCAAACCTCACGGTATAGCGACACAAAGCCGCAATATCAGTACTCGTGATATGGAAAGTATGTTAAAAACATATCTTTATCAACATGATTCCCAAATCAAAAAAAATTATCCTCAAGCCAAAGAACCCTATCTGGCTGTTATCCACCGACTGGATCAACCGGTATCTGGAATTCTCGTTTTTGCAAAAACCCCCTCTTCTGCAAAAGCTTTAAATTTACAGCTGCAAAAGAAACAATTCCAAAAATACTATCGCGCTCTTACAACAGGATTTCCTGTAGAAAAGCAAGGCGTTCTTGAAAATTACCTGATTAAAAACGGAAGAACTAATACTTCTCAAATTTGCAGCCGCAACACATCCGGCGCCAAATATGCCCGTCTGGAATACCACACTGTTTCCATTGGGGATACTATTGTTTCAAAAGATCTTTTCGACCCCTCTGCAGGGGATCCTCGCTTTTTTAAAAGTTCTGACCCGAATACTGCAGAACTTGAGATACAACTTGACACTGGCCGCCATCATCAAATCCGAGTACAGCTTGCTGCTATAGGCTGCCCCATTGTAGGTGATACAAAATATAATTCTAAAACAAAGCAACCTGCTGGCATAAAAAACCCGCGCCAATTTCTCCACCTTTGTGCTTTTCATTTGAATTTTTTTCACCCGGTCTCAGGGGCTTCTATGTCATTCCATCTTACGGAAGATATCTTTTCAGGTAATCTTTTCTAAATACAAACCGGTATGGAATCTCCATACCGGTTTGTATTTTTTACCATGATATTTTTATACTAAACCACTATACCATTTCCGGCTCCCCAGCGGCCTCTTCATTCAGCGCTTCCTCATATTTTTCAAGAATAATGCTCTGAATTCTCTCTCTTGTAGCTGAATTGATTGGATGTGCAATATCCCGATATTCACCATCCAATGCCTTTTTGCTTGGCATAGCTATAAAAAGCCCTTTCTCTCCTTCGATTACTTTAATGTCATGTACAACAAATTCCTCATCCATCGTAATTGACACTACCGCTTTCAATTTTCCTTCTTTCGCAACTTTGCGCACACGTACATCTGTGATCTGCATTTCCTCTAGCCCCTTTCTTGTCAGTCAATGCACTTTGGCTTTCTCTTACAGTGCATACCTCTCATTTTTTTCGACTACAATCTTCACACCATTTTCTCCCACATGACGCGTATTAGCCCTGATCGTATCACGACTTTCCACAATACAATTCTCAATATATGTATTGTCACCGAGATATACGTCATTTAAAATAATAGAATTTTTAATGACACAGTTATTCCCCACAAAGGTCTTTTTAAACAAAACTGAATTTTCTACTGTACCGTTGATGATTGAACCGCTTGCTACGAGACTGTTTTTCACCACCGCTCCCGGATTATATTTTGCCGGGGGCAGATCGCTCACCTTGGAATAAATTCCCGGATATTGCTTAAAGAAATAATCTCTTACTTCCGGCTTCAGAAAATCCATGTTTGTTTTGTAATACGCATCCACTGTAGCTATGTTGCTCCAGTAGTCTTTTATTTTATAACCGTATATTTTTTTCAGATTTTTATATCTGATTAAAATATCCGTTACAAAATCGTGTCTTTCTTCTTCCGCACAGTGCTCTATCAGATCAATCAGCTGACGTCTTCTGATGATATAAATTCCTGTGGAAATTGTATTATAAGCCGCCATCATCGGTTTCTCTTCAAACTCTTCAATACGCATAGTCTCGTCCATCTTCAGAGTTCCAAAACGTGTGGCATCTTCTCCTGGTGCAAGATCTCTGCATACAATTGTAATATCTGCCTTTTTAGCTATATGGTATTCCAGCACCTTATTATAATCCATCTTGTATACAGCATCCCCGGATGTGATAATCACATAAGGCTCATGGCATTTCCGAAGAAAATCCAGATTCTGATAAATGGCATCTGCTGTTCCTCTGTACCAGTATCCATTATCCGCTGTAATTGTCGGGGTAAATACATAAAGTCCCCCCTGTTTTCTTCCAAAATCCCACCACTTAGAAGAATTCAGATGTTCATTTAAGGAACGTGCATTGTACTGTGTCAGTACTGCCACTTTCTGAATATGAGAATTGGACATATTACTAAGCGCAAAATCAATTGCCCGGTAGCTGCCCGCAATAGGCATTGCTGCCACAGCCCTCTTGTTAGTCAGCTCTCTCATTTTGTTGCTGTTTCCGCCTGCTAAAATAATTCCTACTGCTCTCATATTCTCTCACCCGCCTTTATCAATGTCTCACCGCTCTCCAGCATTCCTCCCGGGTAATCCTCTTTTACAGTCACCCCACTAATGGCTGTATTTTTACCAACCTGTACTCCTTCTGGTATGACAGAATTCTCTCCAATTGTCACAAGACCAAAAGAATAAATATTAGGTTTTAGAAGATTTGGTGTATCCGCTCCTGTTCCCAGGGTTACATTGTCATTAATATGAACGCTTTCTGCTATAATCGCCTTATCGATAATACACCCGGCATCTATCTTCACATCTTTCATAATAATAGAATCGCGTACAATACTTCCTTCTCCGATTGTAACTCCTGATCCAATTACACAGTTATGAACTTCACCGTAAATTTCCGCACCATCTCCAATAATGCTTCTGTCTATAATCGCCCCTTCCGAAATATACTGCGGAGGAATAATATCACTATTTGTATAAATTTTCCAAAATTCTTCATACAAATTAAATTCAGGAATAATGTCTATCAACTCCATGTTGGCTTCCCAATATGACCCCAGAGTTCCAACATCCTTCCAATATCCATTGTACTCATATGCAAAAAGGCGTTGTCCATTTTCATGACAGTAAGGGATGATATGTTTTCCAAAATCGCATCCTGGCACATCCTTTAATTCCATTAATGCCTTTTTCAGGACAGGCCAACTGAAAATATAAATTCCCATAGATGCAAGATTGCTTTTGGGTTCCGGAGGTTTCTCCTGAAACTCTGCAATTCTGCCGTCCTCATCTGCTACAACAATACCAAAACGGCTGGCTTCCTCCATAGGAACCGGCATGGCAGCAATTGTAACATCAGCGTGATTTTCCTTGTGGTAATCCAGCATTACTTCATAATCCATTTTATAAATATGGTCTCCTGACAAAATCAAGACATAACTTGGGTTGTAGGTTTCCATATAGTCCAAATTCTGAAAAATGGCATTGGCAGTACCCGTATACCACTCACTATTTGTGCTCTTTTCATATGGAGGAAGGATCGATACACCCCCAATATTCCGATCCAGATCCCACGGAATACCAATTCCTATATGTGTATTAAGTCTTAAAGGCTGATACTGTGTCAGCACTCCCACCGTATCAATTCCTGAATTAATACAGTTACTAAGCGGAAAATCTATAATCCTGTATTTCCCCCCAAATGCAACTGCCGGCTTGGCCACTTTCGCCGTAAGAACTCCCAGTCTGCTGCCCTGTCCTCCTGCCAGTAACATTGCTATCATTTCTTTTTTAATCATGTCATCACCCCTTCGCAGTACTATAGTGTAAATTATTATACCATACTTCCGTATTTAAGTGAACATATTTTACAAAAAAAATGCCTTTTCTCACTTTTTTTTATTAATATATCACAAAAATTGTCCCTTGGCTTTTCGTACATCTATGTTTATAATAATATAAATAAGAGTTTATAAATATGACATTTTTTAATCACTTTAAGGAGAGATATTGTACTATGTATAAAATTGATTTTAACCAACCGGCCCATGTCCACTTTATTGGAATCGGCGGTATCAGCATGAGTGGTCTTGCCGAAATCCTTCTGAAAGAAGGTTTTGTCATCTCTGGATCAGATACCAGACAATCCGCTCTGACTGAACATCTGGAAAAGTTGGGCGCACGCATTTTTTATGGACAAAAAGCTTCTAATATCATAGATGGCATTGATCTTGCAGTATATACAGCCGCTGTACATGAAGACAACGAAGAATTTGCGGAGGCACGACGCCAAGGAATCCCTATGCTTAGCCGGGCAGAACTTCTGGGACAGCTGATGACAAATTACAACATACCGATTGCTATTTCCGGAACCCATGGGAAAACAACCACAACTTCCATGCTTTCTCACATTCTCCTGGCTTCCGAAAAAGATCCCACCATTTCTGTAGGCGGTATTTTGAAAGCAATTGGAGGAAACATTCGTGTAGGTGGATCTGAACTTTTTGTAACCGAAGCCTGTGAATACACCAACAGCTTTCTTCACTTTTTCCCGAAGATTGCTGTTATTCTCAACATTGATGCAGATCATCTTGATTTCTTTAAAGATCTTGATGATATTCGTCATTCTTTCCGACGCTTTGCAGAGCTTCTGCCTCAGGATGGTACACTCGTCATCAATAAAGATATTGAAAAAATCGAAGACATTATTGACGGGCTTTCCTGCAAAGTCGTAACTTTCGGTCTGGATTCATCTGCAGATTATTATGCAGATCAAATTTCTCATGATGAGATGGGAAACGCTGCATTTGATGTCATTGTTCACGGTCAAAACACTGGTAAAATCCAGCTGTCCGTGAAAGGAGACCACAACATTTGTAATGCTCTTTCTGCCATT
Source organism: Lachnospiraceae bacterium (assembly GCA_019423745.1). Taxonomy (GTDB): domain Bacteria; phylum Bacillota; class Clostridia; order Lachnospirales; family Lachnospiraceae; genus Claveliimonas. The sequence goes on along the minus strand of JAHZAV010000018.1, from coordinate 25,174 downwards.
GCAGTTGCGGATCTTCTCGAGCTTCCAAGAGAGGCCGTATGCAACGGTCTTCAGTCCTTTACCGGAACCGTTCGGCGGTTTGAATATAAAGGGGACTGGAATGGAGTAACCATAATTGACGACTACGCTCATCACCCTACAGAAATCAAAGCCACCTTAAAGGCTGCTGATGTTTATCCTCACCGGGAAATCTGGTGTGTTTTCCAACCACATACTTACAGCCGTACAAAAGCCCTCTTTCCAGAATTTGTGGACGCATTGTCCCGTACAGAACATGTTATTCTAGCAGATATTTATGCTGCACGGGAAACAGATACTCTTGGCATGTCCTCCGAGCTTCTTGCAGAAGAATTGAAAAAGAAAGGATGCGACGCATATTATCTTCCGTCATTTGAAGCAATCGAAAACTTCTTAAAAGCACATTGTCAAAAAGGTGATGTGTTGATAACTATGGGCGCCGGAAACGTTGTAAATATTGGAGAAACGCTTCTAAAATAGCAGTTATCCACACTTTCCCCAAGGTTTTATCCACAAAAAAGCTGATTTTTGACGGAAAAATTTCTTTTTTGCCTGTCCACTGAATGCTATAATGAGTCTAGTATTTTTGTTATAGTAAAAGTGGGGAAGATTATGAAACAAATAAACATAAAAAAATGCAGACGCAATAATGCGGTCATGCTGGATCACGAATTTATCGATCAATATATGCCGGAAGCCAATGGAGAGTATGTAAAAGTTTATCTCCTTCTGCTCCGGCTTTTGAATGATACGGAAACATCTCTGACAATTTCGGGCATAGCCGACATTCTGGATGATACAGAAAAAGACGTTATTCGCGCCCTAAAATACTGGAAAAAGCAGGGGCTTTTGGATTTCGACATCCTTGACACACCAAAATCCCCTTCTTCCAAACCAGAAAACATTTCTTCGGTTGAAGCCTCAGATATATCTTGCGATTTTGAATCTGCTCCCGTATCTAAAACAAACGGTGAATCTTCAACCAATGTCACGGACAATAATATCACTCAATTCCGCAACCGTAAGGAATTAAAGGAACTTCTTTTTGTTGCAGAGCAGTATATGGGAAAAACGCTTTCTGCTACGGATATGAAAACTATAACTTATTTTTATGACAATCTTAGTATGTCCACAGACCTGATCGAATATTTGATTGAATATTGTGTTGAAAACGGACATAAAAGTATCCACTATATCGAGAAAGTAGCCTTGTCCTGGTCGGATCGAAAAATAAAAACTGTAGAAGATGCCAAACGCTGCGTTGTTTCCTGCAGCAAAAGCGGCTATGCGGTTCTGAAAGCTTTCGGAATTACGGGACGAGCTCCTGCCGCCTCCGAAAGTGCATACATACGTCGCTGGGAAAACGAATATGGGCTGTCTTTGGATTTGATATTAGAGGCATGCAGCCGTACCATGTCCAGCATTCATCAACCCAGCTTCGACTACACGGAATCCATTTTGAAAAGCTGGTATGAAAATGGTGTAAAAAACAAAAAAGACATCGAAGCACTTGATCTTGCATACCACAAAGAAAAGAGTTCTGACAAACGTCGGACTCTTTCAGAATCTCCTAATATATCCCGCAATAAATTCAACAATTTTGAAGGTCGGGTATATGAGGACATGGATGATCTGACACGAAAGCTGATACAAAGCCAGTAAGATATACTATTTTCATAGAAGGGAGAATACTGTGGCATTATCCAATTCTCAACACGATCAGTTCATGCATATTTATGAACAGCGCCGGCTAAATAATGAATACCGCCGCCGCAAGAGATATGAAGATATTATAAAACAAATACCTGAGATAAAAATTCTGGATGATTCTATATCCAGCTTAAGCGTACAACAGGGGCGAAAATTGCTGGAAGGAGACAGTCTTGCTCTAGAAGACCTGAAAGAAAAGCTGCATGAACTTTCACAGAAAAAAACCCGACTTTTAAAAGACAAAGGGTATCCGGCCGATTATCTTGACCTTCATTATACATGTCCAGACTGCCGTGATACCGGTTATATTGGCAGTAAAAAATGTCATTGTTTCCAAAAAGCTGTTATTGACCTGCTCTATACACAGTCAAATCTGCAGGATATCCTGAAAAAAGAGAATTTTGGCACTTGCTCTTTGGAATACTATTCAGGCAGTCACATTGATCCGCTTACCGGACGTTCTTCACTAGAAGCTATGCAGATTGCCCTTCGCTCCTGCCATGAATTTGTGGATACTTTTTCATATGAATTTCGGAATCTGCTTCTTTACGGAGATACAGGAGTGGGAAAATCATTTCTGTCTCACTGCATTGCAAAAGAACTTCTTGATCAATCTTTTTCCGTAATCTACTTTACAGCAGCCCGACTTTTTGATATCTTTGCTAAGAACACATTTCGTCGGGAAGAAGAAGCAGCTTTGGATTATGAGCATATTTATAATTGCGATCTGCTGATTATTGACGATTTAGGAACAGAAATGAGCAATCGATTTACGGTATCACAGTTGTTTGTCTGCCTTAATGAAAGAATTCTAAGGCAAAAATCTACACTGATCTCCACAAATCTTGCTCTGGAAGACCTGAAAAATATTTATTCAGAACGAATTTTTTCAAGAATTACCAGTTCCTATACCGTTTTAAGACTGACCGGTGATGATATTCGAATACAGAAAAAATTAATGAACAGAATATAATTTTAGGAGGTACTATAACATATGCTGCGCCGCACTGAACGAAACTTGGAAAATATTCCTGTAGGAGCACTTGGTATTATTGCTCTTGATGGATGTGAAGAGATGGGAAGCCGGGTAAATGATTATCTGGTAAAATGGAGAAAAGAAGACGGACATATTCACAAAAATGATGTAGCATTTAGCGGATATGAAAAAGATAATTATTTGATTAACGCAAAAGTTCCCCGCTTTGGTTCCGGTGAAGCCAAAGGTATTATCGGTGAATCCGTACGCGGAAAAGACATCTATTTGATGGTAGATGTCTGCAACTACAGCTTGACGTATTCATTATCTGGACATACCAACCATATGTCACCAGATGACCATTTTCAAAATCTTAAAAGAATCATTGCTGCCATCGGCGGAAAGGGCCGTCGGCTTAATGTTATTATGCCTTTCCTCTATGAAAGCCGTCAGCATAAAAGAAGTGGCCGTGAATCTTTGGACTGCGCGCTTGCACTTCAGGAACTGGTACGCATGGGAGTAGATAACATCATTACTTTTGATGCTCACGATCCTCGTGTACAGAATGCCATTCCGTTAAGCGGATTTGAAACAGTACGTCCTACTTATCAATTTGTAAAAGGACTGCTTCGTCATGTAAAGGATCTTCAAATTGATAGTCAGCATATGATGGCAATCAGTCCTGACGAAGGAGCAACGGAGCGGGCTGTATATCTTGCCAACGTACTTAATCTTGATATGGGTATGTTCTACAAACGCCGGGATTATACACGCATTGTAAATGGCCGCAATCCCATCGTAGCACATGAATTTCTTGGCTCCTCTGTAGAAAATAAAGATGTAATTATTCTGGATGACATGATCTCTTCCGGTGACAGCATACTGGATGTTGCCCGCCAATTGAAACAGCGAAAAGCAAAAAGAATTTTTGCCGCTGCTACTTTTGGTTTATTTACTAATGGTATGGAGAAATTTGATCTTGCATATGAAGAAGGTATCATAAACGGAATCCTTACAACTAATCTAATCTATCAGACACCTGAGCTTCTGTCACGTCCATACTATATCAATTGCGATATGAGTAAATATATTGCACTTATGATTGATACACTGAACCACGACGGTTCTATCAGCAGCATTCTGAATCCTGTTGACCGTATTCATCATGTTGTAGATAAATACCGCCGCGGTGAAGAAATCTAAATATAAGACTATAAAAATCTTTATTTTTTCTGAAGTTTCTTTGGGTGAGTATACACACTATGTATACTCACTCTTTTTTGATTATAACCATCCAGGAAATTACCAATTCTTTTAATTGCCTCAGAAAGAACCTCTTTTTCCGGCAACATCACAATCCTGAAATGATCAGGGGCATTCCAATCAAATCCACTGCCCGGAACCAAAAGTATATTTGTCGCATACAGAAGATCGCGAGCAAACTTTTTGTCATCTGTAATCTGAAACTTTTGTATATCCAATTTCGGGAACACATAAAAAGCTCCTCGATTTTTAACAAAAGAAAGTCCGTCTATCTTTTCCAGTTCCTTCACAGCCGCTTCACGCTGCTCATAAAGTCTCCCGCCCGGCCTCACCATAGATGCCGGCGTTTCCATATCTGCAAGAGCTGCCGGAATTACCATCTGTCCCAGTGTATTTGAACACAGCCTCATGGATGTAAGCTGAACAATTCCTTTACGATATTCTTCTGTCATATGCCTTGGTCCGCTTATTACCATCCATCCGCAGCGATAACCACAAAGACAATGCGATTTCGATAATCCATTCATAGTAACAATGGGGATATCCTCTGCTAAAGAAGCCAGAGAAATATGGGTAAGTCCGTCCATTACTAATCTGTCATAGATCTCATCAACAAAGAGAAGAAGCTGAAATTCCCTCGCAATCTGAATCAGCTGCAATAAAACCTCTTTTGGATAAAGAGCCCCGGTTGGATTGTTGGGATTAATTACAACCATAGCTTTCGTTTTTGGCGTAATCTTTGAACGAATATCTTTCATATCCGGATACCACTGAGACTGTTCGTCACACAGATAGAACACCGGTTTTCCTCCTGCCAGATATACGGAATTCCCCCACAAAGAATAGCTTGGCGCTGGAACAAGCACTTCATCCTGATCGTTAAGAAGAGGAGACAATGCAAAAGATACAACTTCACTAACTCCATTTCCAATAAAAACATCCTCTGGTGTAATTCCTTTGATTCCTTTTTGCTTTTCATACTCACAAATGGCTTCCCTAGATTTTCTCATTCCCTGAAAGTCACAATATCCCACACCCTCTTCCAAATGTTCTTTCAGAGCATTTTTAATACTTTCAGGGAGGCCAAATCCAAATGCAGCCGGATTTCCCGTATTTAATTTTAAAATTGGTATACCTTTCTCCTGCATTTTCATTGCCTCTACAAACAAAGGTCCCCTGATATCCGAATGTACATTTTTCATTCTATCTGCCATCTTATAGTCTTTCATAATACTTCCTCCTATTTCAGATTCTGTTTATTGTCCGAACAAACTTTTTATTTGCCTTTATTATATAAACCCGCTATAATATATTCAAATATCTATAATAATATATAACTTATATCATTTTAACTATGATAAATCCGGACTGGGAGGAAAAATGTTTACCTGGAAAAAATATGTATACGAAGTATACCGTGAAAGAAGCTTTACAAAAGCAGCTCAAAATCTTTATATCAGTCAACCTTCCCTTAGCGCGCGTATCCGAAAAATAGAAGAGAATATCGGTGTCCCTTTATTTGATCGCAGCACCTCACCGCTACAGCTGACAGAAGCAGGAAAAGTCTATATCGAAGCTGCTGAAGAAATTTTTAAAATTGAACAACGTGTGGAAAATTATATGAATAATTTGAATCATTTAGAGACAGGGCACTTGGCCCTGGGCGGAAGCAATCTTTTTTCTGCATACATTTTACCGCCGCTTGTAACGAAATTCAAGCAGCGGTTTCCGCATGTAAATATAGAGATAACTGAAGGAAATACTGTACAGCTGGAAGATCTCCTTGGTAAAAACTCTTTGGACTTTGTCATTGATAACTATCATTACGACCATCTTTTATATGACCGGGAACTCTACTGCAGTGAAAATATTCTTCTTGCAGTCCCAAAAAATGCTGATGTAAACGAAAAACTTTCCAGTTACCAGCTCTCTTATGCTGACGTAAAGAATCAAACCTACCTTCAGCCGGAGCACCCTCTTGTTCCTCTGGAAGCTTTTTGTGACCTCCCCTTTATTATGCTCTCTCCCGGAAATGACACACGCATCCGCGGCGAGCGTCTCTGCAGAGAAGCAGGGTTTGCGCCTAATATTATCCTGGAGCTCAGTCAGCAGTCCACCGCATACATGGCTGCATCTACACAGTTAGCCACAACTTTCATAAGCGATATCCTGGTAAGGCAGCTCCCGTCTTTTGAAACATTGGTATACTATAAACTCGGCGGCGATGATGCCAGACGCCAAGTATACTTTTATTATAAAACCCACAAATTTAAGACTCGAGTTATGGAAGAATTCATTAAGTTAATACATGAACAGAATACTTAGCGCCTGCTTTTGTCAGAATCTCATTTTCCCGTTTCTGGCAGGTGAAAATGAGTATCTGCCGCTTCTCACCTGCCAGCCAGTTCAATGTGTTCTGCAGTCTCTTTTCATCGTAAAAGGCAAAAGTATCATCCAGAATCACCGGATATTCCTCCTCATACAACAGTTTTGCAGCTGACATTCTAAGTGCAAAATAAACCTGTTCTAAAGTTCCCGCACTGACATGCTCTGCTGGAATTTTCCTTCCTTCACACAGAAAGCTTAGATCCAGATTTTCTTCTGTCATAAGTTTTGTATATTTTCCGTCTGTAATACAACTTATCACATGAGATACCGTTTGATTCAAATCGCGCCGAAGTTGTCCCTGCATATCTGCCGAAACCTCCAGAAGACGTCTGGAAGCCAACGCAACAGCTGCCTTTTTCTGCTCCAGCCTTTTGTATGATTGATCAAACTCTTCCAGCTCTGCTATCTGTTCCTGAAGATTTTCATATTGGATCCTCTTTTCTTCTTTCTCATTAAAAAATAGTGTCCGCTCCCAAAGAAGTTTTTCACGGGAAGAAAGCTGCTCTTCAGGTGTGATCTCCTCCAACATAAGCTCCGGCGGGGTTTTCTGCTGCCGCTTCCCTTCCTTTAATCGGTTCCAGGTATAGATTCCAGCAATCAACGCAATAATAATTGCCATCAGATAATTCCACGGTCGTGCAATCAATGCAAAGGCACCAACAACTACAAGTAAAAACAGTACAATTTCCAGTGGATGAATCCTCCACTTATCTGGCCGTATATCGTCTAAAATATGCCGGTTTCGACTTTCTCTCTCTGCTGCCTTTTTTAACTTCAATGCTTCGTCTATTCGTTCAAGTTCCTCTTCCAGGCGATGTACATCACGCCATATATAGGAAGACTCTTGCTCCAGTTTTTCTCTCTGCCTTTGTTTCTTTTCCAATGCATCCTTCATCTGACGGTCCAGCTGCTTCCTCTGTTCCTCCAAAGCATTCCTTGCCGCTGTTAAATTAATCTCACTATCACCGGTCACATAATAATTGGTAGCATAGTCTTTCAACCGAGCCGCTAAATTTTTCCCTGTACGCGCTCCTGCCTGCCCGATATACAATGTATCAGAATACCCTTCCGCATCAAGCTTTGGAAGCAGCATCATAAGATCTCCTTTTTCCAATGAAAATTCTTCTCCGTCATCAAGACAAACTAAAGAGGCACGTTTAGAATACTTATCAAAACTTCTTTCTAGTCGGAACCTTTTCTTACCGCATTCAAATTCCATAGCTCCAGCATAATAGCCCGGATTTTCCCAGGGTTCATATCGCGAAAATGTGTCATTTGCAGCGGCTCTTCCCCGCCCCCTCTCCATTCCAAAAAGCATACTCTTAATAAAAGTATGGATGGTTGTCTTTCCCGATTCATTTTCGCCGTAAAAAAGCTGTATTCCATCACCAAGCTCAAAGGTCTTATTTTGAAATTTCCCAAAATTTTGTAGCTCTAATTTAAGAATTTTCATAGTTCTCCCCTTTTGTCTCCATCAGCGCCAGCACTCCAGCGCACAATGCCTCATATTCTATGCTATCCTTTTCTGCATTTGAAAAACTGGCAATATATCTTCCAAGCAGGTTTTTTTGATTTTTTTCATACAATTTCTCAAAATCATAGGATGGTTTTGTCTCATCACTTATTTCTACAATATTTCCATAAGGATCCATCTGCGTTAGATCAAAACGCATTTCAGGATCACGATATCCTTTCAAAAGAAACTTATAAATATTTTCCCTTCCATATTCTTCGATCTTTTTCTGAATAACATTTCTCACCGAGAATCCAGTCATAGTGTCTTTTATGTCTAACATAAGATGAATATATTGTCTCCCTGCAAAAGGAACAAATTTAAAGTTGCATCCTTCTTCTGTAATCTCTCCTATAATATATCCATGCTTTCCTGTATCATTAATATCTGTAGGCTCCAGTGCCCCTGCATAAGCTGCCTTCCCCGGAATCAGACACATCGGTTTATGAATATGGCCAAGAGCCGTATAATCAAAACCAAGTCTCTCTATTTTATTTTTGTCTACAGGAAGGTGTTCTTTATCACCCCCATGAAGCAAAAGAATCTCGTAATCCATTTGTCCTTCGGGTCTTATACCGTCATAGAGTTCTTCTGTAATCTTTCGGGCATGATAACTACAGCCATAAACAGCTGTCTTTAATTTAGGAATCTGAACCCGGGTCAATTCCTTTTCTGCCAACATATGCACATTAGGCTCCCATTCAAAATGATCATAATAGGCTCCTGGCTTTATATAATCATGATTGCCTGCGATCAGTACCACTTCCGTATGAGAAAGAGATCCAAACATGGCATTAACCTCTTTCAGTTCCCTTAAAAGCGGCTGCCGGTGAAAAAGGTCACCGGCAATCAACAGCAGATCTATTTTCTTCTCCTCACATATCATGATTATCTTTCGAAATGTCTCCCATACTTCGGCGCCCCTCTTTTCGCTGTAAGCCTTTCCTGCTTCTGGACGGACTCCTAAATGTACGTCTGCGATGTGAATGAATCTCAATTTCTTCTTTATCCTCCTGTTTGTTTCTAGACGGAAGTAGTACAATGAACTGCGTTTTTTCATCATCGCTCTTTGCCATAATTCTGCCTCCGTGGAGTTCTACAATCTCTTTGGCGATGGCAAGTCCTAAACCTGCCCCACCGGTTTCACTGGATCTGGAACCATCCAGCCGATAAAATTTTTCAAATATTGTCTGGAGCTTTGTGCCGGGAATTCTCTTTCCTTGATTGGAAAAAATAATCTCAATATCATTTTTCTTCTTATGTGCCTCGATTTGGATCGTTGTGCCGGCATAACAATAGGCAATTGCATTTCGCAGAATATTATCAAAAACTCGGGCAAGTTTATCCGGATCTCCATATATATCGAGATTATCCTCTGTGTCTACTTCACAAGTAAGATTTTTTTCCTGAAGAACCGCATAAAGTTCATCAGCAATCTGTTCCAGCATCATGGACAAATTTACCTCAACCGGCTCCAGCTCTATATCCTGAAGATTAAATTTTGTAATATCAAAAAATTCATTAATTAACTCTCCCAAACGAATTGCTTTTTCCAGAGAAATATGCGTATATTTTTCTCGCTCCTCCTCCGGCATGTCTGGATGAGCCTCCAACATGGTAAGATATGCCACAATTGATGTAAGCGGTGTTTTCAAATCATGGGCAAGAAATAAAACAAGATCGTTTTTTTTCTTCTCTCCTTCAATTGCCTCCAACTCCTGCCGTTTTAAAATTGCTTTAATTTCATTCAGACGAATTTCAATAGGCTTAAGCTCTGTAATAAGATGAATCGGCTCTGTAGATTCTGAAATAATATTTTCAATTCCATCTCCTACCTGATCCAGATATGTGGTCATTTTTGACAATGCCACATAAAAGAACAGCGCAAATAAGAGAAGAAATCCCAATATCATGAAAAACACCTTGTTATCTCCTAACAAACGCCAATATAAATCAATGGCGGTCTGTTCTTCCACATTAAATGTGACCAACACCTTCACAAACGTCGTTGCAAAACTGTCATTATAGACGCCATCGATCACATAATTCAGAAGAAAGCCGCCAACTAATACAGTCAGTGCTGTTACCAGCACTGTCTGAAGCAAAATACTAAATTTTAATTTGCGATAATTATTCTTCAACTTTATAACCTACTCCCCATACTGTCTTAATAAAGTCTGAAGTTCCAGTCGGTACACTCATCTTCTCACGAAGATGCCTAATGTGTACCATTACCGTATTGTTGCTGTTTTTATAATACTGCTCATGCCATACTTTCTCAAAAAGCTCTTCTGAGCTAATCACCTTTCCTCTGTTCTCACACAGAAGCCACAAAATATCAAATTCAATAGGTGTAAGAGTTAACGGCACCTCATTATAGACACACTCATGGGAAGTTCTATTCAACACAAGTCCACCGAAGTCTATAATATCTCCCTGTTCTTTTCCACCGTCATTATATTGCGTATACCGCCTAAGCTGTGCCTTAACACGTGCAATCAACTCCAGTGGATTAAACGGCTTAGGAATGTAGTCATCCGCTCCCATAGTCAGGCCGGTAATCTTATCCATATATTCCGTTTTTGCCGTCAACATAATAACCGGGAACGTATACTTCTCCCTAATTCTTTTCAGAATTTCAAAGCCATCAATATCCGGCAGCATTACATCCAGAATCGCAAGATCTATTTTTTTTTCAAAAATACAGTCCAACGCATCCTGCCCTGTGTAAAATTTATACACCGTATACTGATCATTTTGTAAATACAATTCAATTACATCTGCAATTTCCCGCTCATCATCCACTACTAATATATTCATACTCATACGAACCTCCTTTGGGTCCCCCTCTTATGCATTCATACTATAGCTCGCAGTTATTTACAGTTCTTGGGAATGGAATTACGTCCCTGATATTTCCCATTCCAGTCAGATACATAATGCATCTTTCAAATCCCAGACCAAATCCGGAATGTCTCGTAGAACCATACTTACGAAGATCCATGTAAAATTCATAATCTTCTTCTTTCAGCCCCAGTTCTTTCATGCGGGCAGCAAGCTTATCGTAATCATCCTCTCTCTGACTTCCTCCGATGATTTCCCCGATTCCCGGAACAAGACAGTCTACTGCTGCAACTGTTTTGTTGTCATCATTCATCTTCATATAGAAAGCTTTAATATCTTTTGGATAATCTGTAACAAATACCGGGCGTTTATACACTTCCTCTGTCAAATAACGTTCATGCTCCGTCTGCAGATCCGCTCCCCAGGATACTTTATATTCAAATTTATCATTATTCTTTTCCAGTATTTCAATAGCTTCTGTATAAGTTACTCTGGCAAAGTCAGAAGAAACTACATTATTCAGTCGTGAAAGGAGCCCTTTATCTACAAAAGAATTAAAGAAATTCATTTCTTCCGGGGCATTTTCCATTACATAACTGATCACATATTTGAGCATAGACTCTGCAAGGGCCATATTATCGTCCAGATCTGCAAATGCCATTTCAGGTTCAATCATCCAGAACTCAGCAGCATGTCTGGTTGTATTGGAATTTTCTGCGCGGAAAGTTGGCCCAAAGGTATAAATATTACGAAAAGCCTGTGCATATGTCTCTCCGTTCAACTGTCCGCTTACAGTAAGGCTTGTCTCTTTATTAAAGAAGTCTTTAGAATAGTCCACCGTTCCGTCCGGATTCTTAGGAACATTTTCCATATCCAGAGTAGTTACACGGAACATTTCTCCTGCTCCTTCACAGTCACTTCCTGTAATAAGAGGGGTATGCACATAGACAAATCCTCTCTCCTGAAAAAACTTATGAATAGCGTATGCTGTCAGTGATCTCACTCTGAATACTGCTTGAAATGTATTGGTTCTCGGGCGAAGATGAGCAATCGTTCTTAGAAATTCAAAACTATGGCGTTTCTTCTGCAGCGGATAGTCCGGTGCGGAAGCCCCCTCTACTGTCACTTCTTCTGCCTGAATCTCAAAAGGCTGTTTAGCCTGCGGCGTTGCTACAAGGGTTCCCTTTACAATAATAGCCGCCCCAACGTTTAGTTTGGAAATTTCAGCAAAATTCTCCATTTTGTCATGATATACAATCTGCAGTGGTTCAAAAAAAGAACCATCATTTACAACAATAAAACCAAATGTCTTGGAATCGCGAATACTCCGTACCCAGCCTCCAATGGTTACTTCTTTATCCAGATAATCTTCTCTGCTTTTATACAGCTCTTTGATGGTTGTCAGTTTCATATCCATTTACTCCTTTAAATTCCATATGCTTTTTACACGTTTCTCCCATTATAGCATACTGTTTTGTGTTCTGCCACACCGAGAGGTTAAAAAAGCAGTCTTGAAAATTTCTTAATACGCATAAAAAATCAGGAGGAAGTCTACCGACAAAAACTCTCTCCTGATTTTTCTATGCCAGAACAAAATATTACTCCATTATTTACTAGCTTCTTTATAAATTCTGTAAATCTACCTCAGCCAATTTTTCCGTATTCTCTACTACAACATCAGCCTGTCCCAAAATTGCTCTGTCTCCAATCCCTATACATTTCATTCCACCTGCATGTGCGGCTTCTATACCAGCTGCTGCATCTTCCGCCACAATACATTGCTCACACGGGATCTGAAGAAGTCTTGCAGCCGTTACAAACACTTCTGGATCCGGCTTTGGCTTTTCTACCAAATTTCCATCTACTACTACATCAAACTGTTCTAACAAGTTCAATTTTTCCAGAATCATTCTTCCACTCTTGCTTGCTGATCCCAATGCGATCTTATACCCTTCCTGCTTCAGTTTGGATAAAAATTGTGGAATTCCCGGCAAAATTTCACTCTCATCTATTTGGGAAATCATATCCAGATAATATCCATTCTTCCGTGTTGCAAGATCTTCCTTTTCTTTCTGGGAGAGTCCTTGGATTCCTCCTGTTTCCAGAACAATTCTCAGGGATTCCATGCGGCTTACTCCCTTCAGCTTTTCATTATGTTTGATATCAAAATAAAATCCCAATTCCTCTGCCAATTTTTTCCATGCAAGATAATGATATTTTGCAGTATTCACTACAACTCCATCTAGATCAAATATTACTGCTTTCATACATTTTCCTCTAATTCTTCTCTACAATTAATTTATTTTGAAATTTATACGCCTTCCCTTCTATTTCTACAGGGATTGTCGTCTCCATAGGCGCTTTGCTTGTTAATATAATTCGGTTCTTTTCAATGACAAAAGTCACTTCTATTCCTAAAATTACAAGTTTAAACTTCATTTCCTCCCAATGTTCCGGAAGATGAGGCGACAGATACAAAGTGCTTTCTTCAAATCGAACCCCTGCAAACCCAAAAATCAGACAGTTCCAAATACCTCCCAAAGAGGCTGAATGAATTCCATCTTTGCTGTCATTGGGATTGTCGTCCAAATCGATCATCAGACTTTTTTGAAAAAACTTCTCTGCAAGATCCATGGCTCCAATCACTGCACACGCCTGTGTATGTGCACAGTAACTCAAAGAGGAATCATGAATTGTTCTTTCTTCATAAAAGAGTACATTTTTACGGACTATCTCACTGTTGAACAGATGAGGATACAGATTCAATAACATCACTACATCCGCTTGCTTTAAAACCTGCATATTAACCACTTCATCTCTGGAATAATCCAGTAACACTGTCTGCTTAACAGGTGCATTTTTATATTTTTCAATATTCTCAATACAAGGTTTTGACAAAAAGCTGTCATCTTGAGGAATAATTCCCTGTTGATTCGGAACAGGCAGATACATCTTATCCACAAAGGTCTGCCATTGCTCCAGTTCTGCTCCTAATCCCAGGATTTTGTTTAGGTTCTCATAAATTTCTTTTCGGTTCTTCTTTAATTCTGCTATATATTTCAATGCCGTCTTAACACAATAAACCGCCATATAATTTGTATATGCATTATTATCCACATGTTCTGTATATTCATCTGGTCCAATTACATCACAAATCTCATATCTGCCTTTTTGTTCGTTCCACTTTCCACAAGACACCCAGAATCTCGCCGCTTCAAACACCATCTCATATCCATAATTATCCATAAACTCTTGATCATTCGTGATCTGATAATATTGTTCCAAAGCGTAAATAATATCTGCCGTCACATGATATTCCTTAATGCCGGACCATACTTTATTCGCTTTTCCGGTATGAATATTAAGCGCTGCATATAACGGAGTTTCCTCTTCCCCGGATTTTGCCGCTTCCCATGGAAACATAGCACCCCGGAATCCAAAATCTCTGGCTTTTTTTCTTGCTCCTTCCAAACCTTTATACCGAAATTCCAGCAATCTTCTTGCTTCGCTTGGATATGTATGCAATAGAAAAGGAAGAATAAAAATTTCTGTATCCCAAAACACATGGCCTTTATATCCTTCTCCAGTCAAACCTTTAGCCGCAATACTGCATTCGTTGGTATGCCATGGTGTTAGTCCAAGAATATGATACTGTGCAAAACGAACCGCCGCTTCTTCTTCCCCTGTTATCCCTTTTATCTCTACAGAAGTGTTATTCCAAAAAGACTTCATTTCTTTCTGATGTTCTTCAAAAAGCTTTGTATATCCCTCTCTTTGCGCTTCTGAAAGAATCAGTTGTCTTTGTTCTGCATCTGTTCCGTCTTCTCCGTGGCTCATGTACGTAACCTTTTCAAAAGAAAGAACACCTTCCTGATTTGTTGTTATCCAATAACTTCCATGCAAAATGGGGCTTTATAACACATCATAAACCTGTCAGAATCAAATAAACTTCTTCTCAAATGAACCACTAAAACCACCCTATCCAGCGAATGACAGGGTGGTTTTATTTTCCCATTTGGTACTTTTTTGGTACTTTTCTTGATTTTATAGCATTGCCATGCTATACTAACCTACGTTGCAAAGCCCGTCTAAAACCAAGGTCTATAAGGGCTTGCCGGCGGTCACCGCCGTAAAATGTGCCGAGTGTTCGAGACCTTCCACTCGTAAAACAAAACTAAAGGAGAGAATTGAATATGAAAAACAAAAACGCAGCATTTTTAACCCAGGCAGCTATGATTGCTGCTATCTATGTCGTCCTGACTTATGTCTTTGCGCCGATTTCCTTCGGAGAAATTCAGGTAAGAATTGCAGAAGCATTGACAATTCTTCCTCTGTTTACTCCTGCGGCAGTTCCTGGTTTATTTATTGGATGTCTGATAGGAAATATCATTGGTGGTGCGCTGCTTCCCGATATCATTTTTGGAAGTATTGCCACTTTGATTGGAGCCGTTTGCACATATCTGGTCAGGAACCATAAACCCTTGTTGGGAACTCTCCCACCGATCATATCTAACACACTCATTGTCCCTTTTGTTTTAAGATATGCTTACGGTGTGGTTCTTCCGATTCCTTTTCTTATGCTTACAATTGGAATTGGTGAGATTATTTCCTGCGGTATTCTAGGTATGATCGTCTATTATGCACTTAGCCGCTACAAAGGGACCTTATTTTCTTGTCCTGCTGCATTGTGATAATAAAGAAAGCAACTACTAAATCACCAGGAAGCTCCTTATGAATGATTCAGTAGTTGCTTTAATATTAATAATTTTAGGGAATACAGCTGATAAAGGCTCGACCTGTACTTGCCAATGCAGCATCCATCTGCTCGTAAGAAATAGCACTTCGATTTCCTGATGCTGTATCGATATAAGTGACATATGTCTGATCATATCCAATTAAAATCACAGAACTTCTTTCCCCTGTCATTCCGACCACAGGAATTCCACGGCTCACAAAATACAACATTTGTTCCGTTGTACATCCTGACAAATCAAGTACACTTTCGCCAATGGTCTGTTTGACAGCATCCATTGCTGCAGTTCCGCTGTTCAGCTGCTCTCTCAGAGCATTGATAGCATCATCCTTTCCAGTAATGAGATACTCCAGACTTCTATTGCCTCTTTCCCATACATAACTTTGACCCGCAGAAATAACTACTCCACTCACTTCGTCCGCCTTTTGAACCGCATCATTTGCACTGTCATAAATCCCCTGCAAACGCCCCAGTCCATATACATAATAAACATCTGCAGTCTGCTCTTCCTCAAATTCTACCTCTCTGCTTTGTTCATATAATACCTGCTTTGGTTTAAGTACTTTAGGCTGCAAATCAGAAATGCCATCGGCGAACGTAAGACGCATTTGCGTCTCCTTCAATTCAGTCACATAAGATTCAAGAGAAATATTGCTTTCTTTTTTTTCTTCATTGCTCGTAATTTGACTGGATGCAATTCCTGTATAAACATTTCCATTTTTTACCACACGCTCCAGATCAATCATGCCATCACTTATTTTTGCACCTGATACAAAATCGCTGTCAGACTCATACGTTTTAATAACCTTATTCTTCGAATCACGTATCTCCACTTTATACATAGGAATAACTGTCTCACCAGATACATTTTTACCAATATCCTCTTTTCTTGCCACCCCACAAACAAAATCACCATTGACAAACCCAAGGGGTTGGATACATTCCCCTTCTTTGCATTCGACTTCGCGATCTTCTCCGCTTTCCAGATCTTTTACAATAATTTTTGTTGCATCTTCCAAAGTTCCATTGGACTGATAAGCCAAAAGCTGACCATCTTCTGACGTAACAAACTGCTGATCTGTCAGATTCTCTACTAATGTGGTAGTGGTTGTCTTTTTTTCCATTTCAGTTTCGTAAAGAGTTCCGCCAGTTAGTACATAAAGCATATCACGATCTACACTATAATAAACCATGTTTCCCGGCTCTTCTGCGGAAACGGAAGCCGATTTCACAGTTGGAATGAATACTTTTTCATCTATGCTGCTTTTTTCAGAATCATAATAATAAACTGCAGTTCCGACTTCTCCCTCATGAACTCCTCGATTCATATATCCGCATACCGCAAAGGTAACATTCCCAGATTTGTCCATAGACAACAGATGTATCTCATGTTCATCCGTCAGATTTCTTATATCTGAACTTTCAGAATCCATAAAACTAAACAAAAGTGATACTTCATCACTATCCTGATTGTAATACCACAGTTCATTTGCCTGTATAAAAGCAGTTTTTACTCCATCATTACTAACAAGATACTGTACATCCGGGTTTGTGATGCCCAAAAGAATTCCTTTTTCACTTAACACGGTTTGTTCCGGATTAAAAATCTGTTCCATGGTTCTGTCATAATTCAAAAGATACATAGTCCCAGCTACACTCCGCACCCGGAAAAATTCTTCTACTCTGTAAAGATCAGTCTCATTTTCTTCCCCTTTACAGCGCACCTCATATTCCAGAAGCACAGATGTATAGGTTTCATTAGCCTCTACAATTTTCCAACGCTCTGTTCCTTCCACTGCTGGTTCCAGTGATCCCCAGGAAACATGGTCATAATCCGAATTAATATTCACATGGTAAAAACTAGTAACTGCATCTCCAGATGGCTCTAAGGCTGCTCCTACCCCTACATTTTCCACCTTCCCCATAGCGTTATTATGATAGTTATACACATATTCCAAACAGGAAGACATAGAAAAATCGGAAGAATCCGCTACCCTTGTATAATAATAAATTTCCTGATCATCTACGGAAAGTGTTAAAATCATAAGCCTTTCTTCTGAAAGTATGCCATCTTCAAATTCTATCGTCACTGTCTTATCCGGCTTACTATATGTATGCTCTCCCAGTTTTTCCTTTCCGTCTAACGTATACACTGCACAGTTTACAGATTGAATCTCACTTTCATAAGGATCTATATGCATTTCCAGTTTATTTCCACTGACCGGGGTAATACTGTCTCTCATCGTAGACAGATCCATTTCCTTTTTATATCCATTCAGATAATTTACTTCATACTCTTCACAGGAAAAAGAAACTGACGGGAGCGTTGCCCCGCCAAGATCTGCTGTCATGTTGTTATTCCCCCTATTGGTAAGATGACTAAACAAAATTACGGCAACAATAAAAACTACCGTTAAAATCCCTGCATTAATCAGGTGTTTTTTCATTACTATTACTCCTTCATTTATACTCCGTCTCATAATTTTCTTAGGCACTCTTTTATCTTTCTGACTCCAACAAACGTTTCAAGGTCGGCGACACATGAAGCGCCCTCTCGCATTTTTCTACTTCTTCCATACTTTTTCTTTGTCCGGTTTTTATTGCACGAATCAAAATATTTTTCGGCGTATGTTCCATGTTGATAAATTCCAAAATCTGGGTCTCATACCCCTGGCCTTCCAGATATTCTGCTCGCAATGCATCTGTAATAAGAGCAGACATTCTTTCTTTAATCAAACCGTACTTTAACACAGGCTTTAAGATATCACTTTGAATCTGCCCATTCAATTCATGCTGACAACACGGAACGGATAAAATTACTTTTGCATTCCACTCTACTGCTTTTGCCAGAGCGAAATCAGTCGCAGTATCACACGCATGAAGTGTGACAACCATGTCCACAGTATTTACCCCTGTATAATCTGCAATATTTCCCTCCAGAAACTTCAATTTCTTATAGCCATATTTTTCACTCAGTTCATTACAATGCCGAATAACATCCGCTTTCAAATCTAACCCAATAATCCTGATGTCATATTGTTTTAATTCATGAAGATAATAATAAATCGCAAAAGTCAGATAGGATTTTCCACACCCAAAATCCAATATTGTAAGCTCCTTTTCCTTAGGAAGCTGCGGAAGCACATCCTCAATAAACTCCAAGAAACGATTAATCTGTCGGAATTTGTCAAACCGGGCTTTTATAATCTTTCCTTCAGTTGTCATAACACCAAGATCCACAAGAAACGGAATCCTGGTACCTTCCTGAAGAATATACCGCTTTTTCCTGTCATGAGAAAAGTCAACTACTTTGACCGCCCCAGTCCGGGCTTTTTTCTTTATTGTCACCTTTCCTTTTTTACTCACCAATATAGAAAAAGAGAACTTTTTCGTCTCCATCTGCATCTGTTTCATATCTTCCATATACTGCATTAATTCCTCACAGGTTTCCTCCACTGAAAGATTTCTATGAAATGCCTGAGTTCCCTTTTGCTCCTCCAATTGAAAAAAAAGTATGTCTGCCTTCATATAAGGCCGCACCTTGACTTTAGTTACATCCCCTTTCTTGCGAGGATTACTTAATATGGCTGTAATAAACTCTGTATTTAAATTTTCGTTGAATATTTGTCTTAAATTTTCCATAGTCATATTATAGCGTAATTCGTCACATCCGTAAATGTGTAAATGATGTCAAATTGGGACGTAGTAAAGTTAAAGTTTACTACGTCCCAATTTGGCATTAACGGTGTTCTTTTTTGCAATTATCCCTGTTCTTTTTTGATTAGTGGAAAAGTTATTGTTACTTTGAAAAGATCTCCGTCCAGATATAAATCAAAAGTTCCGCCTTGCATGGTTGTCAGTGATTTTGCTATTGAAAGCCCTAATCCGCTTCCTTCTGTACTTCTGGAAACATCTCCTCTTATAAAACGTTCTGTCAACTCATCTGCCCTAATATTTAAAGGCTGTTCCGATATATTCTTTAAGGAAAAAATAACCGTCTGATCTTCTACACATAAATCAGCATAAATTCTTGTTCCTTCCATTGCATATTTTGCAGCATTGTTATAAATATTCTCCAAAACTCTCCACATTCTTCGTCCATCGACATGAATCACGATGGGTTCTTTAGGAATGCTAAGCACTTCTGTCAAATTTCTCTTGCTAAATTTTTCTGCAAATTCTCCACTTGTCTGCTGAATCATTTCAGCTAAATTAATATCCATATATTCCAAAGAAATATTTCCCGAGCTGACCTTAGAAGCTTCTACCACATCTTCTGTTAATGTTTTCAGTCTCTGTGATTTTACTTCCAGAATATCCAGATATCCCCGGATTTTAGGGTCTGTAAAGTTTTCTCTTTTCAGAAGATCAACATAATTGATAATGGAGGTAAGTGGTGTCTTAATATCATGAGACACATTTGTAATAAGATCTGTCTTAAGACGTTCATTTTTCATACTGGCCTCTACTGCTGCATCCAGTCCTTCCCCTATTGTATTAATCTTCTCTGCAATTTCTCTTTGTCCGCCTCTTAGTCCTTTCAACGGGATTTTATAATTCACCTCACCCTTTGCTATTCTCTCAATGCCACGTCCTATTTTATACCTTCCTACTGCTTGATAAATCATGTAAACTGCTCCTGCTAAATCTACCGCAACCATAAAAAGAACCATTGGTCCAAACTGCGAAACGAATCCCAGCATATTTATAAATGCAATTGCTGCCAACGCCAATACGGTTCTCCATATTTCTCCTATATGGCGCATCACTTTCCCCGTCATTTGGATCAGCCATTTCAGTATACTGTTTTTCCAGAGGGTTTTGGCCTTGATCCGACGAACCAGACTCAAATAGGCTGTCATAAAAATCATGCAGCTTAATAACGCAACAGCACTCACTAAAACAACATCCCATACAGTGATATTCAGAACTGCATCGTAAGCATATTCACCATACTCTTCCATGGATGAATAAAAGTAAATATCAGAAAATAGCCATAAAATAAAGATCCAAACACCTGCCGAAAGAGCTACCACAATTTCTGTTTTTACCCCATCCAGCCAGTTAAGATGCACTTTCTGATCTCCAGGCCTTCTTCCTGCTATAACTGTAAGCCATACAAAAATAGCAAGAATACCAATAGCTGACAAAATTCCCATGATCAGCATTCCCTGAATCCGAGGACTATACTGTTCATAAAGTTGATTCTGGCTATAGTAAGTATCCTGAACCGGGAAAGTGGTATCTACATTTACAACATAAACAAACTCGTCTTCTTTTCCACATAGCTCTGAAACTGTATGTGTCCATTCTTTTGCATTTACTCCCGCAATATTTGATTTAAAATCCGCAAGTTTAGATTTTACCAGAACAAAACGTCCATTGCTTGTCAGCTTCTCCAGACTCTCTTCCAGTTTATTGTAATCCTTATATTCTTCCCTATTTGTATATAACGTTTTACTTGCAGTATCCGCATACAAATAAGTCAAATTCGTATCACCCTCTAGCCAGGTATTCTTCATCTCATTGTAATTGATAATATCTGACCTGATGGTAGTAATGCTCGCATCAATCTGCGAAAATGCCTCTTCCAGCTTTCCGTTCCATGCCGGATTATTATTTACAATATCTAAAATATTATCTGCGCCAACGGGAGCATATGCTTCATCAATCCAATAGCCGTCATAATTCCAAAACGTTCTGTACACAATCTGATTATTTTTATCTACAAGTGCTTCCGAAGACCAGCCGGTAGATCCCTTATAAAATGTTCCTTCTCTTAACCATTCCATCACGTCATCTTTTGACACTCCGGAATCCGAATCTTCCACAAAGAATAGTTCCCCATTATCAATCAAATTACGAAATTCGTCATAATAAAAATATTGATATCCACCGTTTTGTTTTTCACAGACTATAATTGAATTTTGTCCTCCGTCATATGAAGTGCCAACCTCTCCTCTATCCCTTTGGCTTCCCCAATCATTCAATTCCCCAAGACGGTAGGCTAATCCATTTTTATTCTCTCCGCTGATTTTGGAGGTTTCTGTTAATTCTTTAATATCTACAATTTTATTTTCATCAATCTTACCATCGGTTTCCAACTCTTCTGTTTCCAGAAGCATATATAAAGCTTGCTGTGAATCGGAAAATACTTGTATTCCAAATCCTTCTGTCTCTTCATAATTTTTGATGTCCTTTTGTGAAAGGATATCCTGTGTAATTCCCGGATAAGTAGCCAACCATATCAGGCTGATCGCTGCTAAGACAACCAGTACATGCTGAATCACCAACAGAACCCCTTTCAACGGTGCTGATTTGTACCAGTTTTTCATAATCTCTCCCTCCTACAGTTTCTCTATTTTATATCCAACTCCCCATACAACTTTTAAATACCGGGGTTCTTTTGGATTGATCTCTATTTTCTCCCGAATATGTCGTATATGTACTGCTACTGTGTTATCCGCTCCAATCGCATCTTCATTCCATATACTTTCATAAATTTGTTCAATAGAAAAAACTTTCCCCTGGTTTCTTACCAAAAGCAACAAAATATTATATTCGATAGGCGTCAGCTTTACTGGCTCTCCATCTACTGTTACCTGTTTAAGGTCATCATTTATTGACAGTCCTCCAGTTGTATATACTGCTTCACTGTCATTTTTTACTGTACTGCCAAGACGAGTATAACGTCGGAGCTGAGATTTTACTCTGGCCACCAGTTCCAATGGATTAAACGGCTTAGTCACATAGTCATCTGCCCCTACATTTAATCCCAGTATTTTGTCTGCATCTTCCGATTTTGCCGAAAGAATAATAATAGGAATGTTATTCTTTTCCCTGATTTTAAGGGTTGCTCTGATTCCATCCAGCCTCGGCATCATGACATCAATGACCAGAAGGTCTACTGGCGTTTCCTTCAATACTTTCAGAGCTTCCTGCCCATCATACGCCTTTACAACCTCGTATCCTTCCTGTGTCAAATATATCTCAATTGCCTCCACGATTTCTTTATCATCATCACATACCAATATTTTAGACATTTTCATCACCTCCCTTATATATTACAAGAATAGCAGGCATTTTTTAAGAGGGAGTTAATGAAATTCTTAAGATATTATGAAAAGAGGAGGGGATGTGACTGATACAAGTCACATCCCCTCCCCTTTTTAACCGGGTCTACTTTCCGACCGTTTCTATTCCTTCTCTTTAATTCTCTAATCGTTTCCGACAATCATCAAGTCTTTCGGGAAATGCGTAAGAACTTCACATCCATCTTCTGTCACCATAACGAGATCTTCAATTCTTACACCTACTTCTCCCTTAATATAGATACCTGGCTCAATTGAAAATACCATACCTGGCTGTGCAATGATATCACTCTGCGGGCTAGCTTCTGGTGGTTCATGTACAGTCATTCCTACGCCATGTCCGGTACGATGTGTAAAATATTCTCCGTATCCTGCATCCTCAATTACTTTTCGTACGGTTGCATCTACATCGCTCATTTTTACTCCGGCACGAACAGAATCGATTCCTGTCTGCTGTGCCTTTTTAACAATTTCATAAATTTTACGAAGGAAGGATTGTGGGAATAATGACAATCACTAAGCACGTCGGTAATCGAATTCGAATGTACCGAAAACACCGGGGGCTTACTCTGGTTGAATTGGCAGAGAAATTGAATTACAGTTCCTCTACAATTTCAAAATATGAAAACGGTTTGATTTCTATTGATATTGAAACACTATATAAAATAGCCGCTGTTCTGGATGTTTCTATTAATCGTCTTGTAGATTATAAAATGGATGAAAAAACAATATTCACCCATCAAAACAGAGAAAGCTTTTTTGAACGGACTGATCTTTTTTATTTTTATCAGTACTTTACACCCGAAAAAAAGGTTTACATTTCTGTACTGGAAATCAACCGAAACGCGGAAGGCGATGATACTGTAATCATTTATTATGATATTCCTTCTATTAAAGAATATGGTCGTTCTTCATATGTTTATCATGGAACTATTTCTTGTTACGACACTGTAACGACCATACATGCACAGAACCCTTACAATCATTGCGACGAACTTTTTATTTACGCAAAAATACCATTTACAACAAAACTGACTACACCTGCATTAATTTTAGGATTATCCTCCTCCCGGCGGACCCCTTATTCATACAAAGTGCTTTTCTCTACCACCCCCTTAAAAGTGGATCAAGAATTGATTAATGAATTATCCTGTACAAGTAAAGAAATTCTTTCTGATATTAAACGAAGCAATGCGCTATATATATATTAAATTAAGGAGATTTATATAGCTTTATTTTTATTTACATGCCCCACAATCCCTCTGACACTTCCTTCATTTGTATATTGCCAAAGCGCTACATTATGTGAATAATGTTTTTTTTCGTACTGCGCATACCAGAGAGGGTACTTTTTGCATAATGTATCCTCAAACATTTCATTTAAAAATTCTTTACTGCTATAAAACATTGGTAAATATCCCTTTTCCTTCACACGATTACAGAATCCTTCTACCAACTCTGCAGCCAGTCCTTTTGTAATACTTACTCCCTTTGAACCCGCATACTTTACAGCTTCCTCTCCAAACACAAAGCATACGGGATAGGAAAGCGAATATTCTTCTACCGTCTCTATGCAGGATTCTGCTTCACGGCGCGCCATTTCAGAAGTATATGCATAAGACAGCCAATATACCCCAAAAGGGATATTCTCTCTAACACACCCTTCTGCATTTTTTCTGAATTGTACATCTATATCACCTGCCCCATAACCAGCTCTTAGTATTGCAAACTGAACACCATCTTGTTTTACTTGATTCCAGCAAATATTTCCCTGAACTTCACTCACATCTATACCATATTTTGCCACAAACTTTCCCTCATATAGGTAATCTTACTATTAGTATATTGTATTTTTTCTAAAATGTTCTCTTTATTTCTTATTTTGTCGAATTATATCGAATAATGTCGTCTATAATAAAAGTAAGGTGACTTTCAGTTATGATTAAAGTAAGGAATCCCGCCTGCAGGAAAGGAGTTATAGTTATCGAACAAATGGAGGAAATTCAATACTTGGTACGTTCTCTTGGAATTGGTGCTACATATCGAGGTTATCGATATCTGATTATTGCAGTTGATCTTTGTCTGCGCGACGAAGATTTTCTGCTTGGAATCAGTAAGGTACTTTATCCAAAAATTGCGGAAATCTGCCACACGAGCGTGGGAAGTGTAGAGCGGGATCTCCGCACAGTTATCAATGTCTGCTGGGAAAGGGGAAACAAAAATCTATTAAAGACTATTTCTCCCTGCCCTTTACTTAGTAAGCCTACAACCGGAGAATTTGTGGATATATTAACCAGCCATTTGAGAGGGACACTGGTTTCCTGAATCTTTCCTGCTTTTCTTTCCCCTCTTAAATCATCAATAATACTTATACGCCTTAATGCACAGAATAGCCATTAAAACACAAAAGCCGGAAATGTCATTTCTGACATTTCCGGCTTATTCTAAGCAGATAACGGGAGTCGAACCCGCCTTTCCAGCTTGGGAAGCTAGCGTCATACCGATAGACTATATCTGCATATGTTTAGTATATCACCTTCTACTAAAAAATCAATAATAGGGCATAAAAATAAGCGGGTGATGGGAATCGAACCCACGTATCCAGCTTGGAAGGCTGG
>JAHZAV010000017.1 GCA_019423745.1 Lachnospiraceae bacterium | reverse complement strand
CGATAAAAGACTTATCCAATGTATTCAGTTGTTCTTCAGTGAATTTAAATGCCATCGTTCAGTCTCCCTTTTATTTCTGAAGTCATTATAGCAGAAAACAGGAGTTTGGGCGAATTCACCACGTATTGTTATTCGTCATTTTGACGGTGGATAACAATCATAAATATCTCAGAATTCATGAGATACTTATGACTGTTATCCACAGATTCTGCAAAAGATCCTTCTTTGGCAAAAAGAATTACTCTCACAGAAAACGCTTTTGTGGATAACTATTAAAAAAATTTTTTGTATCGTTTTTCAGTGTAAAAAACAAAAATTTTATTTTCTACGAATTGCACAATTACATTGTTTTTGGAGGATCTGTCAGTTCCGCGATTGGACGTTTTGCAACGATTTCTAATCCCTGCATCAGCCTGTGATATTGTTCGGGAGTAACTTCCAATGCTTCTTCTTTCGTGCGTGGCCAACTGAATCCGCCAACATTTAATCGCTTGTAAAGAAGCAGGAAACCATCTCCTTCCCAAACCAGTCCTTTGATTCTGTCGGTACGTTTGCCACAGAAAAGAAACAGGATGTTTTTCTGGAAAGGATCCAGTTCGAATTGATATTTAATAGTGGATGCTAAGCCGTCAATCCCACGCCTTAAATCGGTGTATCCTGTTGCGATAAAAATCTTGTCAAAACCAGTTGCATCATTCAGCATGTAAAAGGCCTCCGATCCTGCTTAGAAGTTCCGCAGAAGCAGTGTTTGAAATCTCTATCGAAAAGGAGTCCTTTCGAATGATCACATCTGGCCTGAATGCAGCTGATGATACGACGGATTGTTCAGGTAACCTTAATTCAACAAAATCAACTGATGGGTCTGCAGGTATACTTACAGATTTGACTGCTGGAGGTGAAGAAGACTCTATTGTAGAAATATAAGCCTCTTCACGTAGCCGGCGCTGCCAATAAAAGAATGACTTATCAGAAATACCATGTTCCCTACACCAGGCGGTTTTATTCATTCCGCTAGCAAGGCATTCTTTTATGATTTTATTCCATTGTTCGCAGCGGACTTTGTGTGTGATTTTATCCATGAGATAGCCCTCCCTGAAAAACCTTAGTTTTTTTAGAGTAATTATCTCACAAAAACTAGCAAGCGACACGGTACCGGCTATCTACCATTTACTCTGTTTATGAGGCATCTAACGATTTATCATCATTCCTACCGTGCTTTGTTGTGTTAGGTGGTTATCTTATTTTATCTATTGTTGTTGGTTTTAGGATTTTGAAACATCAGGATATCAAGTAATTTTAGATCAGATAGTTGCCTTTTGCTTATGTGATAGTTACCGTTATTTCATTTTGTAAAAAAATAAAGCATACAGATAATATAATGATAGAGCAGCGCATTGCGCTGCTCTATTTATGCAGAGAGAACGATTAAAATTATAACTGGCTTTGGCTAAGATGTTTTACTAATTCCAAAACAAGCGGCTGTGATTTACTATTTTGCCAAAAAATCTTTCGCTTTTGAATGCCTGTAGTGAGTGGTGTCAAAATTACTGTTTGTTCATCTAATTTGAATGGGTGAACTTCAATGGAAATATTTTTGAATGGATACTCAGGATATTCAATATCGGAAGATACAATGATCACATCAGCTTTATTATTCTCAAAGAATTGTAGAAGTTCGTCCTCTTTTCCTACCGAAAGTGTACAATACAAGTCGGGGTACTCTTTTCGCATATCAGATAGAACATCTGAAATGGAGTATGCTACACAGAAATCAGATGCCGCTATTCTCAAATTATATATTTGCTTCTGCTTTTCGTTATCTTCCTGTATGTAGCTTAAGAATTTGTCCACTTTTCCTGTGAATAAGTACCCTATAATAGCAATAGCTATAAAGACTCCCAATAAAGTCACTGATTCCATAGAGATCCCCCCCTGTATTAAATATTATGTAATGGTTAAATATGAAAGCAGCGCTGAATGTCGTGATGAGTACCTAAAGCAAGAATCGTACTGTTTGGTGGAAAACAAGTTTCTGATTTAATTACTGTCATGGAAAACTTTCCATTTTGTTTAATTGCCATAATATTCACATGAAAACGTCTTCTGATATCCAGTTGAGCGATGGTTTTTCCAATCCAGCTATCGGGAACATCAATTTCAAAAATAGCGTAGTCATTGCCAAGGGCAATGTAATCAGAAATATGATCAGAAGTATAGCGGGTTGCAGTCCAGATTGCCATTTCTTTTTCTGGATAAATTACATTATCGGCTCCGTTACGAAGTAAAAATTTAGCTTGGATATCTCTAGCTGCTCTTGCGATTACCTTTTTTGCGCCTAATTCTTTTAAAAGCGCAGCGGTTTCCAGAGAACTTTGGAAGTTATCTCCGATGGCTACAATACAGACATCAAAGTTACGAACACCCAGAGTTTTTAGAAATTCCTCATTGGTGCTATCTCCAATCTGAGCATTGGTTACAAAAGGCATAACGGCGTTAACTCGTTCTTCGCTTTTATCAATTGCCATTATCTGATGTCCTAATTCATTTAATTTTATAGCAGTGTGCCGTCCAAAACGACCCAAACCGATTAATAATACTGTTTTCATAAATCCTCCATAAACTCTTTTGTAGTATTCTCTAACCTACAGTAATTCGTTCCTGTGGGAAATGGGAACTTAACTTCTGCGTATTATAAAGAGTAGCATAAATCAAAGTAAGGCCTCCCACGCGTCCTAAAAACATCAATGTGATCAAGATAATATGTGAAACGGTGCTAAGTTCTGGTGTGATGCCTAATGATAATCCTACTGTACCAATAGCAGATGCAGTCTCAAAAAGGCTGACTATAGTTGGAATTCCTTCTATACGGCTAATAATCAAACCACCGGTTAAAAACAAGAACAAATACATGATCAATATAGTAGATGCTCGTGATACTGTTTCAAAAGCGATACGTCTTTTGAAAAATTGTGGATTTTCTTTGTGGCGAAAGACTGCAATCGTGTTAGCCAGTAGAATGGCTACTGTAGTCGTTTTCATCCCGCCGGCTGTTGATCCTGGGGAACCACCAATTAACATTAATATTGTGATGAGAGATTGTCCTGTTTCGCTTATCTTTGTTAGATCTGCAGTATTGAAACCAGCAGTTCTAGGTGTGACTGCTTGAAAAAAAGATACCAATATCCGCTCTTTTATCGGAAGACAAGCAAACTCAAAGAAGAAAAAATATAATGTTGGCACAAGAATTAATAATCCTGTAACCGATAAGATTACTTTGGTTTGCATACGGTACTTTTGAAAATGAAACCGATTGGAACGTATATCTTCCCAAGTAAGAAAACCAATACCACCGATAATGATAAGAAAAGCAACTACTATGGAGATTGTTGGGTCAGCAGCATAGTTAGTAAGAGAAGAGAAGGGTGTTTTTATTCCCATTAAATCAAATCCTGCATTACAAAAAGCTGATATGGAATGAAATAGT
Source organism: Lachnospiraceae bacterium (assembly GCA_019423745.1). Taxonomy (GTDB): domain Bacteria; phylum Bacillota; class Clostridia; order Lachnospirales; family Lachnospiraceae; genus Claveliimonas. The sequence goes on along the minus strand of JAHZAV010000017.1, from coordinate 52,055 downwards.
GCATACCAGATTCCTTTTCGGATTCCAAAATCATTTCCAAAAACAGGAAATAGCAATAAAGCTCCTATCAGTTCAATTACGAGAGATACTTTTAAAATAAATCCGATCAGACGGACGATACCTCCAACATTGGGTGCAGAAATTGCTTCTTGCATTGTGCTTCTTTGCATCAAACCAATCCTACGTCCCGAAAGAATCGCAAACGCTCCGGCTACTGTTACAACCCCAAGGCCCCCAATCTGGATGAGGAAAATGATGACCAGCTGACCAAAGTTTGACCAATAAGTTGCTGTATCATGAATAACCAAGCCTGTTACACAGACTGCGGAGGTGGATGTAAACAATGCTTCTAAAAAGGGTGTTGTGTGTCCTTCCTGACTAGATACGGGGAGCATTAATAAAATACTTCCTAATAATATTACAAGCAAGAATCCTAATATGATCGTACGAAACGGAGACTTATTTTGCTTATGTATAAATTTCTCCGTAAGTTTCACCTCCAGTTTATTACATAAATATTATCTATATGCCATTATCTGTGTTTTGATATAAAAAGTGTGTAAAAGTTTTTGACGTGGTGTTAAGATGGTGTTAAGACTATGAAAATGATGAGCCTCTGATATTTTTCTTAATATTTTACATGGGATTTTTATTCATTTTACTTTGAGGGACACGAACACATGGATGACGATTAAATTAGAGTTGTGAATGCATAGAATAAAATCCCAAATATTGTTGTGGAAAGTGCGACGCCTAACAATATTAATAGAGGCATACCAAAAAAAATAAAAATACAAAAGCTGATCAGATGATTGGTGAAATATGCCTCTAATTTTTTATCAATGATCGTTTCTTTATGACGGAATCTGTTCAAAATTTCATCCTCCTATTTTGTTAATTTTGTCATTTCTTGATGGGAGTATAGCATGATGTACCAAAAGATAGTGTTAGGAGTTTTAAAAGGGAATTAAAATTCAGTTAAGATTTATGATCTTAACGCAATCTTAATATGGAGACACATATCTTTATACTCACACAAGATGGAACATGATATAATAAAAAAGATAAAAAGGCAGGTGATATCATAAGTGGATTCGATGAATCAGATGAGTCTAGAGAAAGAAGAAAAGAAGCAAGGTACGCTTAAGATATTTTTCGGATATGCTGCTGGGGTTGGAAAAACATATGCCATGTTGAAAGCAGCGCATAGGGCAAGTAAGCAGGGTGAAGATGTTGTTGTTGGATATATAGAACGTCATACAAGACCGGATACACTAGCTTTATTGGATGGTTTGGAACAACTTCCCAATAAGATAGTTGATTATAAAGGAATTCAGTTAAAGGAATTTGACCTAGATGCCGCATTAAAACGAAACCCACAAATCTTACTTGTGGATGAATTGGCACATAGTAATGCAGCTGGGTGCCGCCATAAAAAAAGATATCAGGATGTAGAAGAACTTCTACGAGCTGGAATTAACGTATATACAACTATCAATGTTCAACATTTGGAATCACTGAATGACTTAGTAGCTTCTATTACACAGGTGGCAGTCAGTGAGCGGATTCCGGATTCGGTATTTGATTCTGCAGATCAAGTTGAACTAGTAGATATTGAACCAGATGATTTGATCGTTCGTTTGCAGTCTGGAAAGGTATACCGAAAAGCACAGGTGAGTAGAGCGCTGAATCATTTCTTTACGAAAGAAAACTTAACGGCACTTCGTGAAATCGCATTGCGCCGTACAGCGGATCGTTTGAATAGAAATGCTCAGAAAGCCGGAAATGAGCGTGCAGCAAAGGCAGGAGAACATATTTTAATCTGTCTTTCCAGTGCTCCGTCTAATGCAAAGGTAATTCGAATGGCAGCGCGAATGGCAGAGGCATTTCACAGTGGATTTACAGCATTGTTTGTAGAAACGTCAGAAACCAAGGAGTTGAAGGGTGAGAGCCTGAAATGCCTGCGGGATAATATGCGTTTGGCAGAACAATTGGGAGCACAGATTACTACTGTTTATGGAGATGATCCGGCAAGACAGATTGCAGAGTACGCAAAAGTAAGCGGAGTAACTAAGATTGTGCTGGGAAGAACGAACCATCAGACGTTTTGGAGAACTCGAGACAAATCACTTGCAGATCAGCTGACCAATTTGGCAAGTGATATCGACATTTATATCATTCCAGATTCTCAACCTCTTTATAAAAAGAAATTTTACTTATTTCGGAAAGATGAAGATGAGAAGTTCCGATGGAAAGATTTAATGAAAACACTACTGATAGTTACTATGGCAACTTTGATAAGTTTTACTTTTTATATGTTAGGATTAAGGGAAGCCAATATTATTACCATTTACATTTTAGGCGTGTTGTTGACTGCAGTTTGGACACATGGTCATCTCTATGGAATGATTGCATCATTGCTTAGTGTGGTTTCTTTTAATTACTTTTTTACTGTACCTCGATTTTCATTGGCGGCAGCTGATCCAGATTATCCGGTTACCTTTTTAATTATGCTGACTGCCAGCATCATTTCCTGCACATTGGCGACCCGTGTGCGAAAGCAGGCACGGCAGTCTGCTCAGAAAGCATATTATATGGAACTTCTGATGAATAGTAGTCAAAAAATGCAGCAAGGGCGTGATGAACAGGAAACCATAGAACTCGCGGCAGAACAGATTCATAAGCTTTTAAATCGCCCAATCCTTTATTCACTGGCAGGAACGGGATGGGAAATCTCTTTTCAGGCCACACCAAAGGAGCAGGCAGGGGAAGTTTTAAGAGCTATGACGCCAGAAGAAATTGGCGTTGCAGATTGGGTTGTAACGAATAACAAACATGCGGGTGCAGGTACGAATACCCTTTCCCACGCTCAGAACCAGTATTTATCCATTCGTGGTAACCAGGAAGTTATGGGTGTGATTGGAATACCTGCCAGGTATTATCCACCTCTGGATAGTTTTGAAAAGAATATGATGGTTGCTATACTGAATGAATGCGGGCTGACGTTAGAGAGACGGCGACTGCGTGCGGAAAAACAGGCGGTTGAGATGGAAACTCAAAGGGAACGTCTTCGTTCTAATTTATTACGGGCGATTTCTCATGATCTGCGGACTCCTCTTACCAGTATCAGCGGAAATGCCACAATCCTGATGGAGAAAAGCATTTCTCTTAAGGAGACTGAACGACAGGAGATGTACAACGCTATTTATGATGATTCTATGTGGCTTGTAAATTTGACAGAAAATTTGCTGTCTATTACCAGAATTGAAAATGGTACTATGCAGTTACAAATTGGTGCTGAATTGATTGATGAAGTTTTTAGGGAAGCTCTTGCTCATGTGGACCGTCAGGCTGCACAACATGAGATTTCGGTCGAATTATCCGATGATTTATTGATGGCCAAGATGGATGTGCGGCTGATCGTTCAGACGATTATCAATATTGTAAACAACGCTATTAAATATACCCCAAAAGGCTCGCACATCATTTTATCTGCAGAGAAACAAGGAAACATGGTATGCATTCGTATTGCAGATGATGGACCGGGCATATCTGATGAGGCAAAAAAACATCTGTTTGATATGTTTTATACAGCGGGGATTGGCAAACCAGACTGCAGAAGAGGACTGGGATTGGGACTTAGCCTTTGCAAATCTATTATAGAAGCACATGGGGGAACGATTTCTGTTATGGACAATTTACCACAGGGATCTGTATTTTATTTTACATTACCATTGGAGGAAGTGAGTATAGATTATGAATAAACCAAAAATTCTTGTGATTGAAGATGATCCTGCAATCACGAATCTCATAAGGACAACATTAGAGACTCAGGATTACCAGTATCACTCGGCGCGAACCGGCACGGTCGGTTTGATGGAAGCCACCTCTTACAATGCTGATGCTATGATTCTGGATCTTGGATTACCAGATATGGATGGAGTGGAAATTATCCGTAAGGTTCGTGGATGGAGTGCCGTGCCGATTATTGTAGTAAGTGCTCGAAGCGAAGATGATGATAAAGTAGAGGCGTTAGATGCAGGGGCAGATGACTATCTTACGAAGCCCTTTAGTATTGATGAACTGTTAGCTCGTCTTCGTGCTGCACTCCGCAGAAGGCAGTTGGACGATTCGGGCCTTTCACCTCAGGAAAGTGTATATCAAAATGGCAGTTTGTCTATTGATTTTGCTGCTGGTTGTGTATATATGGATGGCCAGGGAATTCATCTGACTCCGATAGAATATAAGTTGCTTTGTGTTTTGGCGAAAAATACAGGAAGAGTTTTGACACATAACTATATTTTAAAAGAAGTGTGGGGGAATAGCATCTCAACAGATGCATCATCGTTACGTGTGTTTATGGCAACACTGAGAAAGAAAATTGAAAAAAATCCGGGAGAACCTCAATATATCCAGACTCATATAGGGGTTGGATATCGTATGATACGGCGATAAATTTACACGTTTTCCCAAAACAAAAATATACCATCTGTCCTTATTTGGATAGATGGTATATTTTTTTGAGTGCATCTTTGCAATTTTTTAATATCATAGGGGATACATTAAAACTATCTTTATGAGATGGCTGATATAATGAACCATGCAGAAAGGAGGAAATGACTTTATGATGGATTTGATTATGATAACAATTTTGGCTGGCTGTATAGGCCAGGTCGTTGCTTTAACAATATGGTGCCAGAAACAGATAGAGAGGAATGAATAAGGAGGGGAAAGGACATGGTTGTTCTTGGAGTTATTGTTTTATTACTGGGATGCTATTTAGTATACGCTTTAGTTCATCCCGAAGAGTTTTAAATCCGGCAGGAGGAAACTATCATGTTACAGATTATATTAACAATACTGATCTATTTAATTTTAGTGATACCGGTGGGTATTTATGTTTATCATATAGCAGATGGAAAGCCCACTTTTGCGGATCCTATATTTAATCGTGTAGATGGTGCCATCTACAAAATCAGCGGAGTAAATCCTGATTACGGGATGACTTGGAAAAAATATGCCTTGTCATTGTTAATGACAAATGGTGTAATGATTCTTTTGGGATATATTATTCTGAGAATACAGAGTATTGCTTTGTTTAATCCGAATGGAATTGGAGCAATGGAAGAATCCCTTTCTTTCAATACAATTATCAGTTTTATGACGAATACGAACCTGCAGCATTATTCTGGCGAATCAGGACTGTCATATTTATCACAGATGTTGGTTATTACCTTTATGATGTTTGTATCAGCCGCCAGTGGTTATGCAGCATGTATTGCTTTTATTCGTGGCTTGGCTGGAAAGACGAAAGATAATGTTGGAAATTTTTTCACGGATCTTGTCCGTATTACAACACGTGTTCTGATTCCATTCTCTATCATAGGAGGTTTACTTCTTGTATGGCAGGGTGTTCCACAGAATTTTTCCGGAAATACTGTAGTAGACACACTTGAAGGAACAAAGCAGATTATTGCACAGGGACCTGTGGCAGCACTGGAAATTATTAAGCATCTTGGCACGAATGGAGGAGGTTTTTTGGGTGCAAACTCATCAACTCCGATTGAAAACCCCACTATTATTAGTAATCTGATAGAGCTTTATTCTATGATGCTACTTCCGGGGGCATGTGTGATTACCTTTGGTAAGATGGTACATGATCGCAAACGGATTCAAGGTGCAGGTAAGAGAATAACAGTTTGGATGTATGGAAGAGAAGGGCGTAGCATATTTGCAGCAATGGGGATTATCTTCCTAATCGGATTAAGTGTTTGCTTTTGGGCTGAAAGTCAGGGGAATCCTATACTTGCGGATACGGGCCTGTCTCAGGCAATGGGAAATATGGAAGGAAAAGAAGTAAGATTTGGAGTCGCTCAATCTGCGATGTTTACCACAACAACGACATCTTTTACTACAGGGACCGTTAATAATATGCATGACACTTTAACACCTCTCGGAGGAATGATTCCTATGCTCCATATGATGTTAAATGTCGTATTTGGCGGCAAGGGTGTTGGATTAATGAATATGATCATGTATGCGATCTTAGCAGTATTCATTTGTGGTCTGATGATCGGACGAACACCAGAATATTTAGGCAAAAAGATCGAAGGCCGGGAAATGAAACTGACAGCATTATGTATCATTATTCATCCTTTATTGATTCTTGGATTTTCTGCACTGGCGGTCGGTACGCAGGCGGGACTAGAGGGAATGACGAATCCGGGATTTCATGGACTATCACAAGTTCTTTACGAATATGCTTCATCCGCAGCCAATAATGGTTCTGGGTTTGAAGGACTTGCTGACAATACGCTGTTTTGGAATATTACGACAGGTTTTGCAATGTTTTTTGGACGGTATCTGTCCATTGTGATCCAGCTGGCAATAGCAGGTTCTTTGATGAAGAAGCAGTTTGTAAATGAGTCAGCGGGTACATTACATACGGATACTCTTAGTTTTGCCGTCATATTGGTATTAGTTGTATATATATTTGCAGCATTGACATTTTTCCCGGCATTAGCATTAGGTCCCATTGCGGAACATTTAACATTGTGGGCATAAGGAGGAACATTTATGAGCAAGAAAAATAAGAAGCTGATAACGCCTGATATATTTCGCCAGGCAGTCATCGGTTCTTTTACCAAATTGAATCCACTTTATATGATGAAAAATCCGGTTATGTTTGTGGTAGAAATTGGCTTCTTTATTACCCTCCTGCTTTCCGTTTTCCCGGGGGTGTTTGGAGATATTGGTAATGGAAGTAATTTAAGAGTTTATAATTTAATAGTTTGTATTGTTCTATTCGTGACGGTTGTGTTTGCAAATTTTGCAGAGTCTGTAGCGGAAGGACGGGGGAAAGCTCAGGCAGCTAGCCTGAAAAAAACGCAGAAAGATACTAAGGCTCGTGTGTTATTGTCGGATGGTACAGAGAAAACAGTGTTGTCCAGCGAACTGAAAAAGGGCGATGTTGTTATGGTTTCTGCGGGTGAGATCATTCCTGGTGATGGTGAGGTCATTGAAGGAATTGCTTCAGTGGATGAATCGGCAATTACCGGTGAATCTGCTCCAGTGGTACGTGAATCCGGGGGAGACTTCTGTTCTGTGACTGGCGGTACCACAGTGGTATCTGATTGGCTGAAAGTACAGATTACTTCGGAACCAGGAAATAGTTTTTTGGATCGCATGATTGCACTGGTAGAAGGTGCTTCCCGTAAGAAGACACCAAATGAAATTGCATTAAGTACATTACTGGTATCTCTGACTATTATTTTTCTGGTGGTGATCATAACATTATATCCGATTGGAGTGTATTCAGGCGTTCAGCTACAGATTTCAACATTGATCGCATTGTGTGTTTGTCTAATCCCGACAACTATCGGCGGTCTGCTTTCAGCCATAGGTATTGCTGGGATGGATCGTGTTACTAGATTTAATGTAATTGCAATGTCCGGAAAAGCAGTAGAAGCCTGTGGTGATGTGGATACAATGATTTTGGATAAGACAGGTACGATTACATACGGAAATCGTCTTGCAGCCGACTTCTTCCCTGTGGGAGGAGCTAACAGAAGCGATTTAATTCGCTGCGCAGCGCTTACTAGCCTTAAGGACGAAACTCCAGAAGGGAAATCTACTTTGGAACTTGCCAAACGATTGGGCGATAATAGTCATGAAATATCGGGATCAGAATATATTGACTTTACAGCACAGACACGAATGAGCGGTGTAGATTTACCGAATGGAATTAAGATCCGTAAAGGTGCTTCCGAGGCGATTGAAAAATATGTAAAAGGGTTGGGAGGTTCCATTCCAGCTGACCTACATGAACAGGTTGAAAAAATATCCAGTCTGGGCGGCACACCTCTTATCGTGTGTGAGGATGAGAGGATTCTAGGTGTCATTTATCTGAAAGATACTGTAAAACCAGGTATGGCAGAGCGTTTTGAACGTCTGCGTGCTATTGGTATCCGGACCATTATGTGTACAGGCGATAATCCACTGACGGCAGCTACTATTGCGAAAGAGGCTGGGGTAGATGGATTTATTGCAGAATGCAAACCGGAGGATAAGATTGACGTTATTAAGAAGGAGCAGGCTGAAGGTAAAATTGTAGCTATGACTGGTGACGGGACCAATGATGCACCTGCGTTGGCACAGGCAAATGTAGGGCTTGCGATGAATAGTGGAACTACAGCAGCAAAAGAAGCAGCAAATATGGTCGATTTGGACTCGGATCCTACCAAAATCTTGGAAGTTGTAGAGATTGGAAAGCAGCTTCTTATTACTCGAGGAAGCCTGACTACTTTTTCTATTGCAAATGATATTGCTAAATATTTTGCAATTATTCCTGCAATGTTTATGATGGCAATCCCGGAACTGGGTGTGTTGAACATTATGCATCTTGCGTCACCCTATAGTGCAATTTTATCTGCATTGATTTTCAATGCCATTATTATTCCTTGTCTGATTCCGCTTGCAATGAAGGGAGTAAAATATCGTCCTATGTCTTCTGGGAAGATGCTTGCTAGAAATATGCTGATTTACGGTTTGGGTGGTGTAATTACGCCGTTTGTAGGAATTAAGATTATTGATATGCTGATTCATCCATTATTGACAATGATTGGGTTATAGAAAGGGTGATTATAATATGAAAGAATGCGTAAAAAAGATATTACACGGTACACGTCAAACAGTGGCTGTATCTGTAACACTAATGGTGATTTGCGGTTTGGGGTTCCCTTGTTTGCTGACAAGTGTATCAGCTTTTATTTTTCCAAAACAGGCAAATGGGAATTTGATTACTGTGAATGGACAGACAGTCGGTGCGGAAAATGTGGGACAGGAATTTACAGAGGACTATTATATGTGGAGTCGTCCTTCTGCTTATCACTATAATGTATATGTAGAGGGAGAAGACGGTAAGCAATATTATAATGATGGTACAGAGTTTGCTGGATTGGGTTCCGGATCAAACAATTATGCACCATCTAATCCTGCGCTTACAGAACGAGTTGAAGCAGACATAAAAGTGTTTTTGGAAAAGAATCCGGCTGTTAAGAGAGAGGATATCCCGACGGATTTGCTTACGGCATCCGGTTCAGGTTTAGATCCTCATATTTCTCCGGAATCTGCTGAAATTCAGATTCCAAGAATTGCAGAGGCTTCTGGTTTGGATGAGGAGCAGATTAGAGAAATTGTTGCCAACAATACTTCAGGAAAAGTACTTGGTGTATTTGGGGAGAACACTGTCAATGTATTGAATGTTAATATTCAGATCGCCCAGGCTTTAGATATTATTTAAGAGAGGGGCAAAAGAGCAATGATGGAGATGCACTTTTTCAAAAGAGCAGATGAGATAGAAATTCCATCTATGGAAGAAGAAAAGAAAGTAGTAGCATTAGATCTGTTTAATTTCCTGTTTGAAATAAGTGATTGGGCGCAGGCTTGTCCACTGGTATACCGACGTGGGCAGGAGAACGAAAAGACAATTTATCTGCTCTTCCGAAATTTCGCTTTTACAGGAGATGATTTCTGGCAGACATTTGGTCCGTATTTTTCTATTGTGAATTCTAGATGGAAGATGGACGTGTTCGGAACTTCATATCCTTCCCAGGAAACTGTTTGGCTTACGGTGGAACAGCGAGACGAGTGTTGTTATGGAGTACAGAACACCGTATCTGGGGAAAAAGTTGAAACGATATATTCCTTGTGTTTAAGAGTGGACTGTGGCTCTTCAGGTCAGTCAGAGGTACTGGAAATGTTATTGCAATCCGCGGATTGGAGAAGAGGGATTTTAGTAGCAGAGTGGAAATATCATGAGTTTTTTATAAAAGAGAATATAGAAAACCATTGGGAAAACAGTTGTTTCTGTTACGGTAGTGTATTAGAAGAAGTGACATCCTCTGATTATTTGTATGCGTTGAATTTTACGCAGAAAGTTGCCTTATGGACAGGATTTTTAAGAGATGGCTTTGACTATAAAGAGTTTGAATGGTTATATAAGATGATTTCGGAACAAACGATGGAAAATCGGATTGAGTGGGAACTTGCATTACACTCTGCAATGAGAAATCTAAAATATACCATACAGATATCAGAACATGAATTCAAGCTGTATGATGCTCAATTGAAACGAAGATATTTGAACTTTAATAGTCGACAGTATGCAGAAATGGCTATGTTGAAGATTCTATTTCCTGTCTAATGTATCTTGAAATCACAGATTAATAATCTATTGAGATGATTGCATTCGTTTTGATTTTCTTTGATAGATGCAGTAAGTTATAATACACAGAATGATTTGAACTACAGAGGAAATGGGCGTACCCAACCCGATATGAAATAAGGAAGCTCCCTCTATATGACTCATGAGATAGACGGTGGGGATTCTTACACAAAATGCACCGATTATACCCTGTACCATCACGAATACCGTTTTGCCACAACCATTGAAGTATCCGATAAAACAAAAGAGAACAGCTGTGAGCAGACAGTCTATAGCATAGGCTTTCAAATAATCGTGGGCGTAGAAAATTACTTTTCTATCACAAGAGAAGATGGAGGACAATAAATCACCTGCAAAAAAGGAACAGGCTCCCATGACAAAACCGGCAAGCAAAGCAGTCTTAATTCCATAGTATAGTGCTTTGCGAGAGCGGTCAAATTTTCCCGCTCCGTTATTTTGTGCCACGAATGCAGAAATGGACTGCATATATGCGGAAGATACCAGCATCAAAAAGACACACACTTTTTCTGCTACTCCAACAGCAGCAGACTCCAAAACCCCCATGCTGTTGACGACTACTTGAATAAACAGGAAAGAAAACTGTACAAGCAGCTCTTGCAGAGCGATGGGAACACCTACCAGTAGAATTCTTTTTAAATAGGTAGGATTAAAACAAATATATTTTTTTGAGAAAATGAAAGGAAGGGTCCTTTTGCTGATAAGATAAAGCGAAAATATGACGCTGATTGCCTGAGCAGATACTGTTGCAATGGCAGCACCAGCGGCACCCATTCCAAACCAAGCCACTAGCAGTAAATCACCAAAAATATTAATGATACAAGCGATGGTAACCGTAAGAAGAGGTGTTTTAGAATCACCAATGCCGCGAAAAACAGCACCGATTACATTGTATGCGGTTATGAAAACAGTTCCGATTCCACAAATTTGTATATAACTAGTGGTTTGTGAAAATGCTTCTGTTGGTGCATGCATAAAGGTAGCTAAATTATTGCCGAAAGGAACTACCAAAGAGGTCACTATAACTGCCAGCAGAGCAAAAACAGCAATGCCGGTACCAACGCCTTTTCCAGCTTTTTGGAGATTTCCGGCTCCGATACTATCTCCTACAAATACGGTTACGCCCATAGTCAAGCCAGTAATACACATGGTAATTATATTAAACAGCTGACTGCCGGATGCGACACCGGACTGTTCATAGGTATTTGCAAATTGTCCGACAATAATTAGGTCTGCAGCGCCATACATGGCTTGTAAAAACAGTGCCAGCAGGACTGGAAAAGCAAAGGAAATTAGAGATTTCAGAATGTTACCCTTAATCAAACTCTGTTCTTTTGTTTGGAGCATGGGGTCCTCCTTTATTGAAAAAAAATAGAGCCAGATAAGAAAAACAGGAATTTCACCTGCCATCTTATCCAGCTCGCAACTTCATAAGTGTTGCTCACCCTCCGATGAACGCAACTACTATAGCAGATTTGGAAGGAGATGTCAACGATATGCGATAACTGAAAAATGAACGGTTGGAAGTTTTTTAGGTAGTTTCGAATTTTGACCCCACCAGTTTGTGAAACAGCATAGCAAACAACATAGCGAATATAACCCCCAGAATAGTATCGGCAATTCTAAGAAGAACAGCATTTTGTATGCCGTAAATCCCGGCTGCAAGCATAAGAGCACCAAAACAATTCATGGCAGTTTTATAGCGATAATCAGTACAAAATCCAAGACACACTCCTCCAAGTGGTCCCATCAAAGAGTGGAAAGATTCGGGTGTTATACAGAAAAGTAAATAAAAGGCTCCAGAACCAACCAATACTCCAATGATCCGTTGGTAAAAACGGGAAGCCACATTTTCTGAATAAGGATATTCACAAAGCAAGGATGCACAGGCAAAGCCCATCCACATAAACCGTTCTATTCCGAAAAATTGTCCGGCAGTTAAGATCAGGCTTACGCCAATTGCCATACGTAACTGCCACAGATGGACAACATTATGCAAGTCAAATTTGAGAAGAACATGATGGAAACGGACATCTGTATGTTTATGGCGGTGTTTTGTATAAAGAATAACTGCACACAGAATATACCCAACAAATGCCAACAAAGCTCTTTTTCCAAATGCTGCGCCAAAAACAGGATTTCCTGACAGATAAACATATGCGAAACTATAAAGCCCGCCATTTCCAAGTTCAGGTCTTTGTGAGGTGATGTAAAGTAACAGGAAAAAGCTTATAAAATGAAGAAGAGCGGCAGCATAAGGTGGCAGAATGGTTACAACAGAAGGAATCAATAGTAAGATACCCAGTGAAATGGCTAAAGTTACCAGAGAATCTCTGATACAGTATTCAAAATTCACAAATCTTATTCCAAGTAAAATGCAGAATAAGGCAACAGCTAAAGGTGTATTTTCCTGACCAAAGAAGTTGGAAAGAGTACCGATAAATAGTACAGCAAAGGCGACAATAAGTACCGAGCGTACAGTCATTACCGTCCAATAGAATAGTTTTTCTCTGGAAGTACCGCATTGAGAAATATTATGTTTTAGAACAGAGGGATCCATCTGTAGTGTATTATAAAAACTCATTGTATCACTCCTATTCTTCATTTTTTATGTGAGTAACTATTTTGCAAGTGTATTGTAGAAACTTTTCGAAATCAGTTCCAGTGCTTCTCCATAAATCATAGAATGGCTGTAAAATAATTTCGTATCCTTTTTTTAATTCAGAAATACCGGTATCCGTGAGAGAAATTTTATAGCTCCGCTCATCATGAGTCTGCTTCTCTTTATGAATACAGTTCTTTTCAATCAGACTTTTCAGGCATCGACTTACAGCCTCTTTTTTCATTCCGCTGCGTTGGCTGAGAAGAACAGGAGTATTCTGAGACGGATCTAAATAAAGCCAGGCAAGAAGTTCACATTCGCTGATCGTTAAATTTGTATGTTTTGCAGGAAGAAGCAGCCTGGAGAGCTTTTGAAACTGCTGTTGATAATATACCATGTCCATCCAGTCTATATTCATTCTTTGTACCTCCCTATAATGTTAACAATGATAATTAACAATGTTAATAATATGGCTGGATTTATAAAATGTCAATAGGTAATATTATTTTTCCTGTTAAAAAGGGTATTCGATGGAAATCTGTGCTCCTGCTGGACTTTAAATAGCGTTTCTGCTAGTATTAATTTCAGAATACTCGGAGGGAGAAAAGTGTTATGTATGAAATCATGAGCGCAGATGAAGCTATCCGGTTGATCCGGGATGGCGATTGTATTTGTGTGAACTCTTTTGTTGGAATAGAAAATCCGGTGGAGCTTCATGAGGCTATATACCGGAGATATATGCGTATGCAGTCTCCCAGGCATTTAACTGTTATTTCCAGTGCAGGATTCGGAGTCTGGAGCGAGGAGCGTAACGCGGAGGGATACATTCGGGAAGGAGCGGTGGACCGGTTGATTTGCGGCCATTTTGGCGCCATGCTGAGCACGAAAAAGTTGGTTTTGGAGGATCGTTTTGAGGCGTATAATCTGCCTCTTGGCTGTATTTCCCATGCTATCCGCGCGCAGGCTGGAGGACTGCCAGGAGCACTTTCAAAAGTAGGGCTTGACATCTTTGTAGATCCTAGAAAAGAGGGTCCCGGTATTAACCGGATTTCCATTGATGATTCGCTTGTCAAATATGTGGAAGTGGATGGAGAAGAGTTTCTTTATTATAAACTGCCGAAGATCACGGTGGCATTGATTAAAGGTACAGCGGCGGATCGAAAAGGCAATATTTCTTTTGATGACATGTTCATGTCCGGTGACGCTCTGTCGATCTGTCAGGCTGTCAAGGCTAATCATGGAAAGGTGATTGTTCAGGTGGATCGTCTCGTTAATACACCTTCCCGTCCAAGAAATGCCATTATCCCGGGCTGTCTGGTGGATGCCATCGTAGTGGCGGATCCGGAGGAACGAAATGAAGCCTATCAGGCACTTACCGGAAGTTTTGAGATTCCCTTTGAGGACTGGAGTATGTGGAACGAAAAGATCGATACTGTGTCCGCAAAACAGCCCAGTAATAATGCAGTTGGAAATATTATAGGCAGAAGGGCGGCAAAAGAGCTTCGGGTGGATGATATTGTCAATATTGGCATTGGGCTTCCTGAAATGGTATCAAGACATACAAGAAAAAATGGTATGCTTGATATGGTGACATTGACTGTGGAATCGGGAGGGATTGGAGGATTTCCTGTCTCCGGCGAAGTGTTTGGAGCCATGATCGGGGCTTCTTCTGTTTATGATATGGCTAACCAGTTTGATTTATATGACAATGGAGGACTGGATATCTGTTTTATGGGAGCCCTGGAAGTGGACAAAGAAGGGAATGTCAATGCACACCGGGGAACAGGTGCTTTTGCTGGAATCGGAGGATTTGCAAATATTACAGCTAAGACGCCCACAGTCGTATTCTGTATGACATTCAATACAAAAGGACTTGAAGTTTCTCTGAAAAGGGATGTAGTTACTATCCACAAAGAAGGAAACATTCCTAAATTTGTGGACAAGGTGGCAAGTATCAGCTTTTCAGCGAAGCGAGCTATTGCCAACGGACAGAAAGTACTGTATGTAACAGAGCGTTGTGTGTTCCGCCTGACGCCAAAAGGACTGAAACTAATTGAAGTGTATCCGGGAGTGGATGTGGAACGAGACATCATTGACCGGTTGCCTTTTGAAGTGGAGCGGTGATGATATAAGAGATATGAATGCAAAATTTAATTGTAAACAGAAAAAAGTAAAAAGCTTATAGCAAAAGGCCTGGGGATACGGATGTTCGGTATTTCCGGGTCTTTTTTGTTTTATCAGAATAGAACCGGTGAAAGCCAGTTATTGTAGTTATTTAAAAGAAAAGCAGTAAAAAGATTATAGATAAATTAGATAAATATATTAGTTTTATTTAAATAATCAATTTCTAAGTTTTGTCTTAATTTGATATGCTCAGACTAAGATATTCTGAAAATATAATGTGTTTTATGTACTGGAAGGGAGGTTATGACATATTTTCTGAAGATCTTATAGCAAGTCATTTAGGAGGAAAATATGAAAGAGCGAAAGTCTTTTGATATGTTATTTGGGGAAAAACATATAAAGAAGAACTTAAGGAAAATGGCGGCTTTATTTCTGCCGGTTGCTGCGATTTCCTGTTTTTCTGTAACTGTAAATGCTGAAGCGGAGGAAATTACTGTAGATCAACAGCATTTTCCGGATCCGATATTTAGAGAGTACGTTTCGCAGCAGTTTGACACGGATGGCAGCAGCAGCCTTTCAAAAGAAGAGCTGGAAAATGCAAAAACCATAGATTTTTTGTGGGGAGAATACTGGGTTACCGATATGACTGGAATAGAGTATTTTACATCCCTGGAAAGTCTGAATTGTTCGTCTGTAGGAATTACAGAGTTGGATCTAAAGAATAACCAGAAATTAAAATATCTGGATTGTACTTATAATTCAGAATTGACCGCTCTGGATATCAGTTATAACGTCAATCTGGAAGAACTTCATTGTTATGAAACAGGAATTTCAGAATTGTCAGTTTCATCTAATTCTGCTTTACGTCGGCTGGATTGTAATAACACAAATATTAGTAGTCTGGATGTATCCAATAATAAAAAGCTGTTTGCCTTGAATTGTGAAAATACAAATGTAAGCCAGCTGGATTTGAGTCATAACCCGGAATTATACGAAGTGTATGTAACGAATACGCCTATGACGCAGATAGATGTAACAAAAAATCCAGAATTGGTGCATATCAGAGTTTCGGGTACGGGAATTACAGAGTTGAATTTGAAGAATAATCCGAAATTGGCTGCTTTGTATTGTTCAGATACAGGTATCACACAATTGGATTTAAGCGGAAATCCACAGATGTATGAAATATTCTGTTACAATACACCTTTAGAAAAACTGGATCTTACCTCATTTGCAGGGCTTCATACGCTGGAATGTTATCAGACAAACTTAAAAGAGCTGAATGTATCTAAAAATCCGGGGCTTGTAGGGTTAAATTGTTCAGATACAGAAATTAGATCCCTGGATGTGACCAAAAATACAAAACTGCAGCGGTTGGAATGTAAAAATACACAAATTCAGACATTAGATTTAGGTGCCAATAAACAGCTTCGTATTTTAAATATTTCAGATACAAATATTTCTAATTTAAAAAATCTTGATCTTAGCAGTTATCTCAATATGCAGGAATTGTACTGTGAAAATGCAGGAATAGAATCTTTGAATCTTTCTGGCTGTAAGGAGCTATATAGCCTGCGTTGCGGAAACAATCATCTGACATCTTTGGATCTTTCTAAAGTAGGGGATTTATGGTATGAAAAGAACGTTTCTCCTCAGACGAGAACTGTTTATGCCAATGTCGAGAATGATAATCTGATATTAGATATGAATCAGATTGTCGGGGATCTTAACAGAGTCAGTGTACCGGAAGGTGCTGGATATAGTT
Source organism: Lachnospiraceae bacterium (assembly GCA_019423745.1). Taxonomy (GTDB): domain Bacteria; phylum Bacillota; class Clostridia; order Lachnospirales; family Lachnospiraceae; genus Claveliimonas. The sequence continues at coordinate 35,321 of JAHZAV010000017.1, read as the reverse complement.
ATGATGCGGCAACTGGAAAATTAACAGCTGTGAACAAAGGAAATCAAGAAATTGTATATACCTATAATCACGGCTACACAGATCTTCCGGCAATGGAAGTAAAACTGAAACTTCAAAAAGCCTATACTGTATCAGAAGGAAAGGAAACCGAGATTACGAAAGGAAATGATCTCGAAATAAAGGTTGAAGGAAACGGGAACAAACCGGAAAAAGTTTCTATTGACGGCAATATACTTTCAGAAGAATTTTATACGATAGAAGTGCAGCCAGACGGCAGTGTGACTATAAAAATAAAACAATCTTATCTGAACCAGCTTATTGAAGGAAAACACTATTTACAGGTTTGGTTCCAGGATGGGCGAGCAGAGTCAGTATTTATAATTAAGAATGCTGGTTCTACGAATCCGTCAGACGGGGAAGGCGAGAATATGCATGTTCAGAAAACGGAAAAGAATCAGCTTTCTTCAACTGATAAAACAAATCGTGCAGCCAAGACCGGTGACCAACAGACGGCAGCTTTATGGATCGTTCTGATGTGTGGGGCGCTCTTTACATGCTTGATGATTCAAAAGCGTAAAGTAAGATAAAGGAAGACAAAGGATAGGCGGTATGCTCATTTTGGGCATACTGCCTTTTTATTTTGAAAAAATAAAAAAGGCAGTATTGGGAAGAAACAAAAATTTCATTAATTTAGCAAATAAAAGAAAGTTTACTTGCATTTAACTGAATGATGAAAGAAAAATTTACTTGCGTTTGTTATGATATGACCTGTGAAAAATATGAAAAGTTTTCAGGAGGAAAAAGGAAATGGTTACAAAACAACAGACAGCAACACAATCTCAGAAACTGATGGTTTTTGTCCTTACAATGTCACTTTATGGGCTGGCAACACTGTTTACAGAATTGATTCCCAAATTTCAAGTGGGAATCGTAGAGTTCTCTGTAGAATACTTTTTGTTTATTCCTTTGGTTTTGGCAATTTTGTTTGATCCGATGTCAGCTGCTTTGGGCGCTGCAACCGGGGAATTAGTATTTAGTGAAATTATGCTTGGACAGTTTGGCGGACTTAGCGAACTGGAAAAATTTGTAACAGTTACAATTGGTGTATATGTTGCAGGCCGTCTGGTGAGAAATCCCAAAAATAAAGTGATGGTAGGAATTGCATCAATAACGGGTGTGATTTTACAGCAAGTAATGGGAACGATTGTAGATATTCTGAAAGTTCAGTTTGCGGTATCTGATTTCGAGGCAGTACCTGGACTTCCGGAAAGTGTATTTGCCACAGAAGGATTTGCATGTTTAAATGATATCCTTTTCTCTGGTATTCTATTCTGCTTACTTCCAACTTTATTTTTGGTACCAAAGCTTTATGGAAAGATTGAACCACTTCTTGGTATGCAGCCAAGGACAGAAGAGACTGCACTTGGAGCAATTAGTGGGAAGGTAGTGGTTGGATCAGTTGCAGCATTTGTAGTAGCGATCGGATCAGAGATGCTTGCTGAAAGCGGAATGCCAATTATTGACTGGGAAGCTCAGTGGGCAGAAAGTGGAACAGCTCTTGCGGCAGGCATGGTTGTTGCAGCTATTCTTGCAATCATTGTTCTTTTTGTAATGAAGAAAAAGGCAGAACCTGTAGAAAACAAATTAAAAAATGCATAAACAGTTAAGAAAGTAAAAAATAAGACTATGAATATCATTGAAATTAGAGATTTAACATTTGCTTATCCGGGAGCAGAAAAGAATACATTAAACAATGTAAATCTGGAAATAGAAAAAGGAGATTTTGTGGCTATTGTCGGAAACAATGGCTGTGGTAAGTCAACACTTTGCAAAACGATAAATGGTTTGATTCCTCATTTTATTACTGGGAACTATTCTGGAAGCGCAGTGGTGGATGGGATAGAGGTTCAGCATTCAGATATCGGAATGCTGGCACAGAAAGTGGGATATGTGTACCAGGATTTTGAAAATCAGATTATCAGGCCCACAGTACTTGATGATGCTTCATATGCATGTATGAATTATGCAATGTCTGATTATATAGAACGCGGAAGAAAAGCTTTGGAGAAGTGCGGATTAAAAGGGCGGGAAAATGATTATATCTGGCAGTTATCTGGAGGGCAAACCCATTTGCTTGCGCTTTCAGGAGTGGTATCTTTGGAACCGGAAGTTTTGATTTTAGATGAGCCTATTGCGCAGCTGGATCCATATCATGCTGATTTGATTTATAAAATTTTACAAGATCTGAATGAAAAATATGGAAAAACGATAGTTGTGATTGAGCATCATACAGAGTATATTGCAGAGTATTGTAAACACGTTGTATTAATGAAAGATGGACATGTGGAATGGAAGAAGGCAGCAAAAGAAGCTCTTAGCCGGGTAGAAGAATTGAAGGCGTGTAATATTTTTCCACCGCAGGTAACATTAGCGGCTTATGAGATGGTTAATAGAAATATTATGACGAATCCTGCTATATTGCCTTCTACAATGGAAGATGGAATCAGAATGATGAAAAATCTTGTATACAATCAGAGCCAAAGCAAGGAAAAACCTTTGAATTCTGGATTTGATAAGATGGTGCAGTTTCAGGGTGTTTCTGTATCTTATCGATCGGTAAAAGAGAAAAAAGTACAAGTGTTTGATGGATTAAATCTGGATATTCATAGAGGAGAAAAAATTGCACTGATAGGATCTAATGGGGCAGGAAAGTCTACCATGATGAAGCTGATGACAGGGGTGATTAAACCTTCAGAAGGTGAAGTTCTCTTAAAGGGAAGAACAATGAAAAATATGAAACCAGAGCAGCTTTCTAAATATGTTTCTCTTGTATATCAGAATCCGGAGGATATGTTTATTAAAGATTCGATTGAGTCAGATATTTCTTTTGCTATGAAAGTAAGAAATGAAGAAAACTGGGAAGATCGTACAAAAACGCTTCTGGAACGTTTCCATCTTTTAGAATACAAAGACAGAGATGGAAGACTTTTGTCAGGAGGACAGATGCGCCGGGCTTCTCTTGCTATTGGAATTGCACTGAATCCAGAAATTCTTCTTTTAGATGAACCGACAGCAAATCTTGATATTGCAACGAGAAAAGAAATCATGAGGACGTTAAATGATATTAAAGATGTTACGGAAACAGTTATAATTGCGACTCACGATATGCAGCTTGTCTGTGAATGGGCTGAACGAATTATCGTGTTATCGCAGGGAAATGTAATTGCAGATGGTACGCGGGATGAGATCTTTGGCAATCCGGAGATTGTACAACAGTCTGGCATTCGACCGCCTGAGATATTTACCCTTGGACAGAGGATACAAAAAGATGCATTTTGTTACACAATAAATGAGTTTGTACAGGGATTTGGAGGGAACTAGAATGAATCAGATCATGAAAAAAATGTCTGAAAATATTTTGGATAAGATTTCAATGGATTTTCTTCGCAATCAGGTTTTGAAAAATGCGTATGGGAATGATGATACATTAATCGCAAAGTTGGATCCAAGAATTCTGCTTGTCTGGTATATCGTTTTTGCCATCGGGCCATGGTTTATGGATGATCTTGTTTTCTTACTTGGATGTTTTCTCTTCGTTATGTTGACGACAATTATGGCGCGGGTAGCAGGGCTGGTTTTGTTACTATTTGGTTTGGGAGTTTTTTCCCAGACAGGCTATCTGTTTGTGGTATCCATATTATTTGGAGGAAATTCGGATACGATTGTTTCTTTGCTTGTTCTGACACTGAAGGTAGCAACGGTATCATTGGCTTCAATTACCGTTTTTTCGGGATTGGATCCGGATCAGTTGGCAAATGGACTGATGTGGTACGGCTGTCCGGAAAAATTATCTTTTTCTATTTCTTATGCATATCGGATGTTGCCAATGCTTATGGAGGAATTTCAGAATGTGCTGCTTTCTTACCGCCTTCGGGGAAACGCGCCGGAAGGAAACGGTTTTACAGGAAAGATTCGTTATCTTGTCTATCAGGTGAAGGTAATCATCCATTCCTTCTATCCTCTTATGCTTAACACGGCAAAACGTTCCAGAACAACAGTAGAGGCATTGGAGCTAAAAGGATATCGTTATGCGGCAGTCAATAAAGAAGTAAAGAAAATGAAACTTTCATTTTTGAAAGTTACATATAATGACATGCTGTTTGTGGCAATTACTTTTTTTTGGATTGCGTTAGTTATATTGATAATGACGATCATATAGGAGGGACATATGTATCTTGATTTTCACACACATGGAAAATTGGCAAAAAAAATGCCATTTTCTACGATTTATACGGACTGGTTATTTCAGGAAGCTCAAAAGGCAGGACTAGACGCAATCTGTCTGACGGAACATTTTAATACACTACAGTTTGATGAACTGTATCGATATCTTATGACAACATGCAGACGGGATGGAGATACACTGATTACGAATAGCGGATTACGAATTTTTGCGGGGATGGAGACTGATATTGCAGAAGGCGGCCATATTTTATCTGTGGGAACACCGGAAACAATTCTTAAGCTGAATCGGATATTGGAACCTTATAAAGAAAAAAAGTCTTTTCTTTCATTTGAAAAATTAATGAATATATTTGAAGAATATCCTATAATAGTGGGAGCAGGTCATCCTTTTCGAGAAGGTGGTCACATTCCTGAACTTCCGATGGAGCAATTAAAAAGGTTCTCTTTTCTTGATCTGAATGGAAAAGACATCGCACAAAATCAGAAACAAACGGAAGAGAAAACGTACCATCTTGGAAAAACTCTTGGGATTCCTGTGGTGAGTGGAAGCGATACCCACCAGGCAGTACAGTACGGATGTATTCGTACTAGATTTGAAAAAGAGATCAATAAAATTTCAGATCTTTATGAAGAAATGCAAAAAGGAGCTTATGAGATTATGATATCTGACTATGCTGCTTTTCAGGTTCGTACTGCCGGACTTTTAAAAAAAGCTTTGAAAGAAATCTATGCATGCGGCGGAAATTATGTATCGGTACTTGTAGATAAGCAGGCATAAAAAGAGGCAGAAAAATGGAAAAATTATTTGAGCAGGCAGTAGCGATTGTAAAGAAATATGGCCAGGAATTGATTACGAGAGACGGGGCGGATATTATCCGCGAAAAAAGTCGGACGGACTATGTAACGGATGTGGATATCCGGGTACAGAAGCAGATTTTTGAAGAATTAAAAAAGATTCAGCCAGAAGCACAATTTCTTGGAGAAGAAAAAGATAATCAGAATATTGATAAAGAAGAAAGTACATGGATTCTAGACCCTGTAGATGGTACTACCAATCTTATTCATGACTTTTTACATAGTACGATTTCTCTTGCTTACAGAAGAAACGGAAAGATACTTTTTGGTGTTGTATATGATCCTTATCGTCAGGAGTGTTTCACAGCAGAATTGGGAAGAGGGGCTTTTTTAAATGGATGTCCTATTCATGTCCGGGAAAAGGGAAATTTGGATCAATGTCTGATTGCTATGGGGACTTCTCCCGGGTGCAGAAAGCACTGTGATGAAAATTTCGCAAGAATGAGAAATGTGTTCGAAAAGTGCCAGGATATCAGAAGACTTGGAAGTGCTGCATTGGAACTTTCTTATGTGGCATGTGGGCGTCTCGAAGGATTTTATGAAGAATATTTAAAGATATGGGATTATGCTGCCGGAAGTCTTCTTGTAACAGAAGCTGGGGGACGGTTCCTGCATAGTGAAACTTATACAGCAGCATGTGTACCGGGAATACAGGAAGAATTTTTTGGTTTATTGAAAATAACGGAGGAATCATTATGGAATGGCTGATGCCGGATGAAGATAGCAAATACACAAAATCAGATATGAAAATTATGGAATTTATCGAAAATAATACAGATGAATTTGTGTTTATGAGTATTGGCCAGCTTGCAAAAAGGCTGGATATGTCCGAAGCAACCATTTCCAGATTTGTCAGACATATCGGATATTCAGATTATAAAGAAATGAAAAGCTATGTGGTGGCTAAAAAAGTTGGGAAAGGACCTGCCAGAAAAATTGCAGGTACACTCATGAAAAATCAAGGGTTTGATATCCCAAAATGGTTTCATTATCAGCAGGAATGTCTGGAACGTACACAAAGTCAGATTGATTTTAAAGAATTGGATAAAGCAATCACAGCGATTCAAAAAGCCAGAAGAATTTATATTCACGCAAAAAATGCCTCTGCATCCACAGGACAGCTTCTGTTTTTCCGACTTAGGAGACTTGGATATGATGTATCTCTTATTCCATCTGGCGGTTCCGAAATCATTGAAGGTATTGCTCATGCAGGAGAGGGAGATTTGGTCATTATATTTAGTTATTCCAAAATATCCTCAGAGGGAAGGATCATATTGGATTACGCACAGACAGCAGGATATCAGACGATGGCATTTACAAGTCGACTTTATGCACCAAGTGATCAGCGTGCAGATATTAATATTTACGTATACCGAGGTGAAAAAGAAGAGTACCATTCTATGACAGCAGCAGTGGCTATGATTGATGCCATAGTATTAGCACTCTCCGAAAAAATGTCTTCCAAGTCGGCTGAAAATCTCAGAAAAGTACAGAATCTGAAAAAGCTTTATAGTAGGTAGGCATATTCGGGATATTTAGTAGATGATTAAAAGTAGTATATCATTTTGTCTGTAAGTGTATGATGAAAGAGTTCTTTTATGAAAAAATGCATTCATAGAAGAACTCTTTTTATGTCGGGATAAAAGAGCGGATATTGTGTTTAAATACTGTTCAAAATGTGATAGGATAATCAAGGTTTATTGCTTAAAAGAATAGAGGAATCAGAAATGAAAGAATGTATTTATAAAGGTATTATTGTTTATGCACCGAATTTGGGGGAATTGAAGATCGTGCCTGATGGCTATCTATACAGTAGGGATGGGAGAACAGTTACAGAAGTGTACGAAAATCGATTGCCAGAATGTCTGTCGGATATTCCAGTGAAAGATTTTAGCTCCTGTTTTATTCTGCCAGGAATGACAGATCTCCATGTCCATGCGCCACAGTATGGTTTTCGGGGATTTGCTATGGATTTAGAACTGATTGACTGGCTGAATCAGTATACCTTTCCGGAAGAGGAAAAGTTTTCAGATTTGGCGTATGCAGACAGGGCATACAGTATGTTTACAGATGAATTGAAAAAAGGATTTACTACCAGAGCATGTATTTTTGCGACAGTTCATACAGAAGCGACGCTTCTTCTTATGAAAAAACTGGAAGAGTCAGGACTTTATACAATGGTAGGAAAAGTCAATCAGGACAGAAACTCAGCAGAGGGATTACAGGAAATATCAGCATGTCAGTCATTGGAAGAAACGATAAGATGGTTGGAACAGTGCACCAAATTTCAGAATACCCAACCAATACTGACACCCAGATTTATTCCCTCCTGTTCGGATGAACTGATGGAAAGACTTGCAAAATTAAAGAAGGAACAGAGTCTGTGTCTGCAATCGCATCTGTCTGAAAATCCTGAGGAAGTTAGTTGGGTCAGCAGCCTTTGCCCGGATAGCAGATCGTATGCAGAAGCATATTTGAAAAGAGGTGTTCTTGAGGGTGATGGGACATCGGTTTTAGCCCATTGTGTTTACTCAGGCAAGGAGGAAATTGAGGTGCTGCATGAAACAGGGACATATGTTGCCCATTGTCCCCAGTCAAATTGGAACTTAAGTTCCGGAATTGCGCCGGTAAGAAAATTTTTAGACGCTGGTCTTAAAGTAGGACTTGGAACGGATGTGGCGGGTGGCGCTCATTTGTCAATGCTAAGGTGTATGACAGATGCAGTGCAGGCATCGAAAATGTATTGGCGTATTATTGATAGAAACTGCCGTCCATTAACTTATAAAGAAGTATTTTATCTTGCTACAAAAGGTGGCGGTTCATTTTTTGGCAAAGTGGGAAGCTTTGAAAAAGGATATGATCTGGATATGCTTATACTGGATGACAGTACTCTTGTTCATCCTCAGGAACTTACAGAGGAGCAAAGGCTGGAAAGAATGTTATATCTGGCAGATGAAAGAAATATTATAGAAAAGTATGTAAAGGGAAGAAGGATTATATAAATGAAAAATAGCTGCATCAATTGACAGGTTATCGCTTCAATGATATAATGAACAATGTTCAATTTGAGAGGTGAATTATGAATAAAACGGTAACTTCCAAAGAAGATATTTTATCAGTAAGTAAAGCAATAGTTGCCGATAAAGGGCTACAGGCAATTAACATGCGCAATGTAGCTAAGCAATGCGGTGTTGCGGTTGGTTCTGTTTATAATTATTTTCCTTCTAAAAATGATTTGATGATTGAAACAATTGATGCAATATGGAAAGAAATTATTCAGAGTATTTCAGACTGTAATCCATCTTCCGGTTTTTTAGAAAACATTGAAAATCTCTTTAATGCTGTGAAGAGCGGAGGAGAAAAATATCCTTTATTCTTTAGTATCCATTCTATGAGTGTTGCAAAAAGCGGTAAGAATAAAGGGCGCGAGACAATGAATCAGTATTTTGAGTCCATCAAATCGGATTTATTATTATCGCTGATGAAAGATCGAAGAGTAAAAGAAGATTTTTTTTCTGAAAAATGTACGCAACATGATTTTATAGAATTTATTTTTTCAAATTTGATTTCATTATTAATTCAGGAACAAGAATCTTGTTATGTGTTGATTCAAATTATAAAGGGAGCAATTTATAGAGATGAATAACCTGCCCAAAGCAGGTTTTTTCTACAAATTAAATTGAACGATGTTCAGAATGAGAGGTGTTTAAATATGAAAGTAAAAAAACAATATCTTTTACTGATTGCCTGTTTGGTGTGGATTGTAGCAGGAGTAAATATTGTTCGTATAGGAATGGAAGCATATGCTCAATATTTGAATTTGTTTAATATTCTTTTATCTGTTGTGGTGTTTATTATTTTTCAGTTGTTTGTTTTTGGAAAACTTGTGAAAAAACATACAGGAAGAATACTTGCTTATGAAGAAAGACAATGGTTTATCAAGTTTTTTGATGTGAAATCTTTTATCATTATGGCAGTGATGATGACGGGAGGCATTTGGCTTCGTGTGTCAGGTGTGGCTCCGGAACGATTTATTGCTGTGTTTTATTCGGGATTAGGCTTTTCTTTGATTTTGGCAGGAATTTTATTTGGATTTCATTTTACAAAAAATACAATTAAATATAAACGGTAAATAGAAAGGGATAGTAGTGATGCGTGCAATTATGGAGACTCTTTTTGATGTTGTATATTTAACCACTGTTATTACATTGGGAATTATTATGATAGCAAAATCCAGAGGAAATAAGCAGTATATGTTGTTTGGTATTATGGCAGTTGTACTTGGCTTGGGTGATTCTTTTCACCTTATTCCCCGGGCTATTGCATTATGCTCAACAGGACTTGAAAATTATGTAGTTCCTTTAGGAATTGGAAAATTTATTACTTCGATTACTATGACATTTTTCTATCTTCTTCTGTATCATGTTTGGAGAGTTCGATATCATGTGCAGGGAAAAAAATGGCTGACCGCCTCTTTTTATTTTCTTGCAGCGGCCAGAATTGTGTTATGCCTGTTTCCACAAAATGGATGGACCAGCGTAAATGCTCCTTTGTCTTGGGGAATTTATCGAAATATACCTTTTGCATTAATAGGTCTTTTGATAATCATTTTATTTTATAGAAGCGCCAGAAATGCAGAAGATAAAAATTTTCAACATATGTGGCTGACTATTTTATTAAGTTTTGGTTTTTATATTCCGGTTGTATTATGGGCTGATGTTAATCCTATGATTGGAATGTTGATGATACCAAAGACCTGTGCATATGTATGGACAGTCCTCATAGGATTTTTTGACATGATAAAAGATAAAAAATAGTAGGGATTAAAAAAGTCTGTCTTGTAGATTTTACAGGACAGACTTTTCCGTTTTAGAAAAGTATTTTGTTTTTTGTCTAATATGATCCCGCAATGCAGAAGTCTTGGTGATGCATAAGACATTTTTACTTTTCTAGTTTAATCTTTTCTTTTAATACCGCACAGCAGGCCAGATCGCCAATGACATTTACGCAAGTAGCGCCCATGTCGCAAAGAGTGTTGATGCTGATATATACTCCCATAACGCCCGATGGCAATCCTGCCATGGAAGCAAGTGCAGTAAAGGATGCAATGGCTCCTCCGGGAACACCAGGTGTTCCAACAGATAAAAGTACATTGGCAAGAAGAACAACCACCATGGTTGAAATGCTTACTTCGATTCCACAGGCGTTTGCAAAGAACATAATCATAAATGACATGAGAATAGATACAGCATCCATATTTACCGTTGCACCAAGAGGAATCACGATACTGGTAATTTTATCAGATACTCCATAATCTTCTTTCATGCACTTTTCGCTAATAGGAATAGTTGCAGAACTGGAACAAGTTCCAAATGCATTCAGCGCTGCCGGAAGAATGGCTTTAAAGAAGGTTAGTGGGTTTGCTTTTCCTAAAATTTTAACAGCCAGTCCATATACGATGAAGGCGAATCCGAAGAAAGCGATATACAGAATAATTAACTGAGTTGCAAGCGACAGGATAGTTGAAGTTCCATTAGCTTCTACGACCGGTACAATTGTACAGAAAACGCCAATTGGTGTGAAATACATTACAACACTGATAATTTTGATACAAACCTCATTAAGAGAGAGGATCACATTCAGAAAAGGTTCACCTTTTTCTCCGATAGAAATTAATGTAAAACCGATGATTACTGCGAAAACTAAAACCTGAAGCATATTTCCTTCTACGAACGCTGCTACTGGGTTGGAAGGAATAAGCGTTTGCAGTGTGTCGAGAATTCCCGTCATTTTAGCAGCCTCGATATCGGATTCAGCCATTTCGAAGCTAACACCTTTTCCGAGCTGGATTAAGCGGGGCAGGATAATACCTACCAGACTGGCCAAAGCAGTAGTTCCAATGAAAAAAAGCATGGCAGCTCCGGTTATTCGCCCAGTTGTACGGGCGTTTCCAATGCTGGTGATGCCCATAATGATGGAACAAAAGACCAGTGGAAAAATCATCATGTTCAAGGCGCTCATATAGATATTGCCAATGATTCCAGTAATTGTCAGAATTGGTTCAAATAGATCTGCAAGAAAAAGTCCGGTGAGAATACCGAGAACTAAGCCGGTAAAAATCGCACCTGTGATGTGTGATTTATACCATTCATAAAATGATTTCATAAGTTTTTCCTCCTCATTTTCTTTATAACAACTTTTTTATTATCTCATTTATTGTCAAAAGTTGCAATGGGTTGGATTTTGTGTAGGTTTTGGAGGAAAAGAGAAAATAAATTCAGGTTTTTTGTTACACTGTATTGCGGATACATTAAAAATCAATTATAAAGAATATATACTATTTGGTTGCAGAGACTTATCCATAGAAATAAAATATTCTTTGTTTATTAGCAGTTGTCGTTCAACTATTTATGCTAAAACCAAAGACCATGTAGGAGAAATGTCAAATGAAAGTAAGAACATCAATAGCAGATATTATTTTAGAAGTTGTGACATTGCTTTTGTTGGTGGGATGTACAGTCTATCTTTTTTTGGCTTGGCCTTCGTTGCCGGATAAAATACCTATGCATTATAATTTCGCTGGGGAGATAGACAGATGGGGAGCCAAAGGCGAAATTATTATTTTGATTATATTGAATTGGATTCTTTATCTCGTAGTAACAGGTACGGAAAAAATCCCACAAGTTTGGAACACGGGCATTAAAGTGACGGAAGAAAATAAATATAGCGTATATCGCACCTTAAAGTATATGATAAAGACGTTAAAATTGATTATGGTGTTTATATTTGATTTTCTTCTTTTGGCTACAGTTGTTCAAAGAAGTCTTCCCGGCTGGTTTACATCCGTAAATCTTATTTTGCTGTTTGGGGATATGGCTTTTTGGTTGTTTCGTTTGTATCGGATAAGAAAGTAGTAAGCAATATCCATAAATATTTATATTCATTAAAAAGGAGGATCTAAAGATCCTCCAGATTAATACCTTTTGGTACATTCATATGACGTAAAGTGATGTCATAGATATGGCTCATATCTCCTGTTTCCATAGCATTTAGAATGGCCAGATGTTCGTCATAGGTATCTTTCATTCGCCCTGGATGGGAAAGAGACATCTGAGCCAGGCGCTGCATCCGGTACATGAAAGTATCAAAAATGGCAGAGAACTGCTCATTTTCAAGATAATGAATAATGGAAGTGTGAAACTGAAAATCGTATGTACAGAAATCCTGGATTGATTGTGAATTTTCCAGGATTTCTTTCATTTCTTCCATAATAAAATGAAGTTCACTAAAAAGACGTTTTGCTTTTTTGGTAGTGGAAGTGCGGGTGATTTCCACTGTGCAGTAGGTTTCCAAAGCTGAGCGGACCTGAAAAGTTTCTGTCACATCCTGGCGCGTAAGCTGATGGAGCCGAAATCCTTTGCTTGGAATAATATCTATATAACCTTCCTGTACCAGTTTGTGGATCGCATCACGAAAAGGGGTGCGGGAAATGCCAAGTTCTTTGGAAAGCTTCGTCTCGGAATAGATTTTATGGTAAGATAAATCTCCATCAGAGATCATTTTCTTTAAATGTTCATAGGCCTGTTCATTGAGTGTCATCATTCGTGTGGCTCCTTTACTGTCTTTGTCTATATTTTATCAAAAAACGTGGGAAAATCAACAGTTATCTGTTAAAATTGCTCAAAATTTAGGGCGTAAAATTAGCGAAAACGGAGAAAGAGAATTTGAGGGATTGACCGGTATACCGGTGTGTAGTAAAGTGAGGATAGAAACAAAAAGAAACATTTCGGAAAGAAAAAGAACAAGAAAAGGAGAGGACGAAGTATGAAAACAGGGTTTATCGGACTGGGAATTATGGGCAGACCAATGGCGAAAAATCTGCTTAAGGCAGGGGTGGATCTGATGGTAACAGATCTGAACAAAGAAGCTGTGAAGGATGTAGTAGCAGCTGGTGCACAGGAAGGTACATATGAGCAGATAGGAAAAGAGTGTAACGTTGTATTTATTATGGTACCAAGCGGCGATATTACAAAATCTATTCTTTTTGGAGAAGGTGGAGTTGCTGCTTTCTTAAAAGAAGGAAGCATTGTATGTGATATGAGTTCTGTTACTCCGGTTGAATCTAAAGAATGCTATGAAAAACTGAAAGAAAAAGGTGTTGGATTTGTGGATGCCCCTGTATCAGGTGGGGAAACAGGAGGTATAAATGGAACACTGGCTATCATGGCTGGAGGAGAGCAAAAAGATTTTGATGCTCTGAAGAAGTATTTTGATATTATGGGATCTTCAGCTCTTCTGATCGGAGGACCTGGAAGTGGTAGTGTGACAAAACTTGCGAATCAGATTATTGTAAATAATACGATTGCAGTTGTATCAGAAGCTTTTGTTATGGCTGTAAAAGCAGGAGCAGATCCGGTAAAAGTATATGAAGCAATTCGAGGCGGTCTTGCAGGAAGCGCTGTTCTTGATTCCAAGATTCCTATGATTGTAGAAAGAAACTTTAAACCAGGCGGTCCGATCCGCATTAACCATAAAGACATTAAAAATGTAGTGAACACAGCTCATGCTATTGATGTTCCTATTCCTTATACAGCACAGCTTTATGAGATTCTTCAGACGTTGAAGATTCATGGTCATATGGAAGACGACCATGGCGGAATTGTACAGTATTTTGAAAAACTTGCAGATGTGGAAGTAAAGAAAGTAGACTAAATAAATTTGCAGCAAAAAAAGCTGAAAAGGAGGAAAGAAAGATGGCGATTAGTGTAGATGTTTTGACTTCCTATAAAAAAATAGATGAGGAATACATCGACAGCCTTTTACAAAAAGAAATTGAGGCAAATCATAAAAAAATTGTTGTGTTGGATGATGATCCAACAGGAGTACAGACTGTTCACGATATTTCTGTATATACTGGTTGGGATAAGGACAGCATACGACAGGGATTTGAAGAGGAAAACAGTCTCTTTTATGTGCTGACTAATTCCAGAGGTTTTACACAGGAACAGACGATAAAGGCACATCATGAAATTTCAGCAGTAACAGATCAGGCAGCAAAAGAAACCGGAAAAGAATATATTTACATCAGCCGGAGTGACAGTACTCTTCGGGGACACTATCCTCTGGAAACAGAACTTCTAAAAGAAGATTATGAAAAATATACTGGAAAGACAGTAGATGGGGAAATTCTCTGTCCTTTCTTTAAAGAAGGCGGAAGGTTTACTATTGACAATGTACATTACGTAAAATACGGGGATGAACTTGTACCTGCCAATGAGACAGAATTCGCAAAAGATAAGACGTTTGGCTATACAGCAGCTGATCTTCCGGCCTATGTAGAGGAGAAAACAAAAGGAGCTTATAAAAAAGAAGACGTTATTTGTATTTCTCTGGAAGATATCCATGATATGAACATAGATAAGATAGAGAATCAGCTTCTGGCAGTAAAGGATTTTAATAAAATTATTGTTAATGCTGTGGATTATGTAGATATTAAAGTATTTTGCGTAGCTTTGTACAGAGCAATGGCGAAGGGAAAAACATTTATGTTCCGTACAGCGGCAGCTATTGTAAAAGTAATGGGCGGCATAACGAGCCAACCGCTGCTTACCAGAGAAAAGATGGTCGTAAAAGAGACGGGCAACGGAGGAATTATTGTAGTAGGTTCTCATACAGACAAGACGACCCGACAGCTGGAAGCGTTGAAAGAGTTAAAGGATATTGAGTTTATTGAATTGAATGCTACTCTTGTAAAAGATGATGCGGCTTTTGAAGAAGAAGTAAAACGCTGTCTGGAAAAAGAGGAAGCATGTATTCGTTCTGGAAAGACGGTATGCTGCAGCACAACCCGGACACTGATTACTGCAGATACAGGAAATAAGGAAGATGAATTGAGACTTTCTGTAAAAATTTCCGATGCAGTTCAGTCTTTAGTAGGCCGGCTGACAGTTACACCAGCTTTTGTTATCGCAAAAGGTGGAATTACATCCAGTGATGTAGGAACAAAGGCATTAGCAGTGAAAAAAGCCAATGTGCTTGGACAGATCAGGCCAGGTATTCCTGTATGGCAGACAGGAGAAGAGAGTAGATTCCCTTCTGTTCCATATGTAATCTTCCCGGGGAATGTGGGCGATGACAGTACTTTGAAAGAAGCAGTGGAAATTTTAATGAAGAAATAAATTGAAAAGTTAATGTTTATAGGCAGAAGGGGCTGTTTTTATCAGCCCCTGAACCCCTTTTTGATCTATTTATATCTTAAAAATCAAGCTGATTCTAAATATTTTTCTGGTTGATTCCCTTTTGGTTAAAAAAATACTTCTTTTGAATTAAAGCAGACAACCTGACATGAGGAAATTCCGTTGTAAAGAATGCAATATTTTTTCAAAACAGAGCCAATATAAGGTTGCGTCGATCCCGATGAAAGATGTAGGATTCTTACAATGGATTGTGTAATATTAAGAGGATTTGGCCTTAAATGTAAATGCAGTAATTATTAGTCAAATGAAGGTTGTTACAGTGGATTAGGGTGTGTTTACAGCAATGTTTTCGAGAAATCAAATGTAAGAGTTATGGCTGTTCCAGAGAACACATAATGTATTTGTAAATGTAAAGGAGTTAATGGAAGATAATACTACAAGAAGAGAAAAAGAAATATCCAAAGTTGCGGAAGAGGTTCTCAAAAAGAATAAGCTGAATATAGTATTCGCTGTAACAGGAGATGAGATTTATCCGGAAAATCGTATCGATTTTAAGCTTTATATGGAAAGATATCAATGTCCCATGGATAAAGTGACAGAACGTATTAATTCGGGTTTTGTATAAAGTATTTACTGGATTTTTAAAGCAGAGCCAGAGTTTAAAGGGCTTTACACGAGTGGCGGAGATATTACCGTATCTGTATGTGCCAAATTTGACACAGCGGGATTAAGTCTTATAGATGAAATGCTTCCATTGGCAGCTTACGGTCAGTTCTTAAAGGGAGAATTTGAAGGCATACATATTATTACAAAGAGCGGAAGTCAGGGACAAAATGATGCGATTAATAGAGGCATTACGTATTTGAAAGAGAAACTTTATATTTAAGACAGGAGGAAGAGAAAATGGGAAAACCGATTATTGCAGTAACAATGGGGGATCCGGCAGGCGTAGGGCCGGAGATTGTAGCGATGTCTCTTGCATCCAGTGAAGTGACGGATGTGGCAGATTGTATTATTGTAGGAGACAAAAAGTGCATGGAAAACGCAATTGACATTACAGGAGTGAAACTGGAAGTCAATATAGTTGAAAAACCATCAGAAGGAAAGTATGAAAAAGGAGTACTTAATCTTATTGATCTGGATAACGTGAATATGGATGAGTTCGCCTTTGGAAAAGTCAGCGGTATGTGTGGCAAAGCAGCATATGAATACATTGCAAAAAGCATTGAACTGGCAAATGCCGGGGAAGTGGAGGCAGTATCCACAACGCCTATTAATAAGGAAGCTTTGAAGGCGGGAAATGTCAATTTTATCGGGCATACAGAAATATTTGGGGCTTTGACAGGGACAGAGGACCCGTTGACCATGTTTGAAACAAATGGTATGAGAGTATTCTTCCTGACAAGGCATGTTTCTTTAAGACAGATGCTGGATATGATTAAAAAAGACCGTATTCTTGACTATGTGGTACGGTGCACAGAGGCTTTAAAAAGGCTGGGCGTCAAGGAAGGGACAATGGCAATTGCAGGCTTAAATCCGCACAGTGGTGAACATGGTTTATTTGGTTGGGAAGAAGTGGAGGAAATTATTCCAGCTATCGAAGAGTTGAAGAAAATGGGTTATGACGTGGCAGGCCCTATAGGGGCAGATTCCGTGTTCCATCAGGCAGCTATTGGAAAATATAACAGTGTTCTTTCCTTATATCATGATCAGGGACATGTTGCTACAAAGACCTTGGATTTTGAAAAAACTATCGCAATAACAAATGGAATGCCAATTCTGCGTACATCGGTAGATCACGGCACTGCATTTGATATAGCGGGAACTGGAAAAGTAAGTGCTGTGAGCATGATTGAAGCAATCCGACTGGCCGCAAAATACGCACCTCATTTTGTAAAGTGAAAATGGAAAGAAAAGAGAGGAGGAAGCGCTCTGTCTTACCGCTTTCCTTGTATCTATTCCGATTTTCTGTGATTCTGGATTTGTCGTTCTTTCACCTATCGCAAAAGCGATTTCAAGAGCTACAAAAAAATCCGTAATTGGTCTTGGTGTTGCGCTTGCAGCCGGACTTGTTATCACCCATTCCCTTGTTCCACCGACTCCGGGACCATTAGGTGTGTGCGGTATTTTTGGAGTTGATGTAGGTACCTTTATTCTGATGACGTTAGTTCTTGCGCTTCCAATGGCAATCGGCTGTATTGTATATGCAAAGAGGGTTCTGCCGAAGAAATTTTACCGGATCCCAAATGAAAATGGTGAAATCGTAGAACTTCCATATCGTGAGCCGGAAAATGCATATCATATGGGTGATGAGAAAATGCCTGGTAGATGCGATCCTTTTGCACCGTTACGTCTTTCTATCGTATTCATTTTAATTAATACAGTAGCCTCTGCTATGGGAGGAACAGCAGGTATCAATATGTTTGTAACCGGAGGCGGCGGAGCTCTTGGACAGATTATCAAAGATTCAGGTCTTGGTACATACATGGCAGAAGGACTGACACAAATAGCTTTTTCTGGGTAGTAAACAGAACATTAGGTGTTTCCGAAGAAACTTCACAAAAATAGAGAAGGAAGAAGCAAAAAGATCTGGTGTTAGAGTAATACACGTCTAAAAGGGCGGAGGTTTGAAAAACCTCTGCCTTTTTTAGTGGGCTAATCGTTATCCGGTTGTCGAAAAAAGGATATTTGCTCTCCGAAATGTAAAAACAAAATAAGGTGTCGTTTTTATACGACACATAAAAGTGTATTTTATTGTTAAACAAGTTGATGGAAATAAAAAGGAGAGTAGAATAATGAAAGGATATCATACAGAAAATGGCTATATGGGATATGTTGACGGAGAATATCAGTTATTTGCAAGTGAAGCGGATTATGCAGAATGGATCGAAGAGTAGAAGAAGGTGTTGGTGGAATTATCTGGGTGTACAATAATTTTACCATCTATGGTATACTGGCCTGTAGAGTGAGTTGCAAAATTAAGCAACAGGTCTGACCAAATAATATCGGAGGAAAGAACGTATGCCAAAGGGAAGCAACCAGAAATTAAAATTATACCGACTTGCACAGATTATGCTGGAAAATACGGATGATGACCACTATATGACTATGCCTGAGATTATGAATGCTCTTGAGGCATATGATATTACTGCAGATCGAAGAACCATCTATACGGATTTAAGAGATCTGGAAAAACTGGGGATTGAGGTGGAAGGTGAGACTGCAGGAAATAAATATCATTATCATGTTGTAGACAGGCCCTTTGAGCTGCCGGAATTAAAACTTCTGGTAGATGCCATTCAGTCATCAAAATTTATTACAGAGAGAAAAACAAATGCGCTGATCCGAAAACTGGAGAAGCTGGTCAGCAAATATGAAGCGATGAAACTTCAACGTCAGGTGTTTGTCTCCGGAAGAATAAAAACTATGAATGAGAGTATTTATTATACGGTAGATGCTATTCACAATGCTATTTCAGAAAATAGAAAAATCCAGTTTCAATATTTTCAGTGGAATGTGAAAAAAGAAATAGAGCTGCGTCATGAAGGGGCTTACTATCACATCAGCCCGTGGGGGCTTTCCTGGGATGCCGAAAATTATTATCTGATCGGCTATGATTCACAAGCAGGTAAGATTAAACATTACCGTGTAGACAAGATGCTGCATATTCAGATGTCTGATGAGAAGCGGGAAGGAAAAGAGCATTTTAAAAAGCTGAATGTGGCAGACTACACCAGAAAGAGCTTCGGTATGTTTGGAGGAAAGGAAAAGAAAGTAAAACTTCTGGTGGATAATAGTCTGGCAGGAGTCATTATAGACCGCTTTGGAAAAGACCTGATGCTGATACCGGCGGATGAAAATCATTTTGCAGTCCATGTAGACGTTCATGTCAGCAAGCAGTTTTTTGGATGGATTATCTCTCTTGGAGAGAGAGTAAAGATTGTGGGACCGGATGAAGTTGTGGAGCAGATGCGGCAGGAAATCGAAAGGCTGGTACAGCAGTATAGTTAGAAAGATAAGGGGTTTACTGTATTCTTTGAGCCAGGTATTCCCTGGCAGCTTTTTTCTGCTGCGGCGATAGAGAAACTTTACCTCTTGTGATGCCAATGAAACCTGATTCTTTCAAGGTATGTATAGTTCGGTTTAATGTCTTGACAGATATGCCGGTTTCTTCGTGCATTTCTTCCCGTGTGCGTCGAATGACAGAGGTGTTGTACTCTTCTGTATATTGAAGAAAATATTTTAAAAGCAGATGCTGCGGAGGATAAAAGAGCCGGTTGCCTCTATTATAGGAAGAGCGGTAGAGCTTATAAGCCACCTTTTGGGAAACCAATCCCAACAGGTGGATATCTTTTTTTATCCAGTCTTCAAAATCTTTTCTGGAAAAATAAAGGACGGTACATTCTGTCAACGTTTCGATAGTGACAGAAGTGCGCTCTTTTCCTGCCAGTATGGTTACCTCTCCTACAAAATCAATAGGATCATTTCTTTCTATCATGAAAACATTTCCGTTTTCAAATTCATTGATGACACGATGATAACCTTCACATACAATGCCGAAATAGTCTAACAGCTCATCCTTTTGATGGATGATCGTTTTGGGGGCATAAGTTTTGATGGTATATCGTTTTTTCAGTTCTTCCGGCATATAGCGAATATAATTTTCTAATTCAGGAACTTTGTTAAGCAGTTCTTCCAGAGTCATTTTATTTCCCTCGTATTTTCGTTTTTTTACAGTATACTACAAATTCTGACATAATTTATGAAAATCTGTCAAAAACATCCCATTTGTCCTTTTTTTAATGAAGATCATCTTATATAATACTCGCGTGTTATAAGTGTAAATAATAGATGAAAAACAAATATTTGGGAAGAAATGGGAGGGTATTTATGAAAAAGGAAACTTATATGTATCCATCGACAAAAGCAAGATTTCAGACAGAGTACAAAATTTTTCTGCTGGCTTTTGTTTTTATTTTGATTGCGGATTCAATTGGACAGATTAAAGTGCCTCTTGGACCGGGAACATTAATCTTATTTCCGATTTTTTATTCGCTTCTTCTGGGAGTTCTTTCCGGACCAGAAGTATTGAAAATTTTTGAGAAAAAAGAAGTAAAAGCCGCTTCTAAACTGGTTATTGTAGCAATTTGTCCTTTTATTGCAAAGCTTGGCATTAATGCAGGAGCCAGCCTGGAGACAGTACTTTCTGCAGGACCAGCGCTTCTTTTGCAGGAAGTAGGAAATTTAGGGACTATCTTTTTGGCATTGCCGATTGCGCTTCTTCTTGGGTTAAAGAGAGAGGCTATTGGGGCGACTCATTCTATTAACCGGGAAACAAATCTTGCATTGATTACAGATATGTTTGGACCAGATTCTCCGGAAACAAGGGGAAGTCTTTCTATTTATGTTGTAGGAGGAATGGTTGGAACCATTTATTTTGGTTTTCTTGCAACTATGGTTGCGTCTTTAAATATTTTTCATCCCTATGCACTGGGGATGGCCTCCGGTGTTGGAGCCGGTATTTTGATGGCAAGTGCCGTGGCCAGTCTCACATTGGTATATCCTGATCTGGCAACACAGATATCCGCGCTTGCAAGTACCAGCGAGACTTTATCAGGGCTGACTGGAATATATGTAGCAATTTTTGTGGGAATTCCGTTAACGCAAAAGCTTTATCAGATTCTGGAACCCCGTATTGCAAAACTTAGAAAAGAGCCCAGCGAAGTTCTGGAAAGAAGAAAACAGGAAGCTGAAGGCAGAAATAAAATGATAGAAGAAATCACTGTGGAGGAAAAATAAATGAGATATGCAGAATGGGGACTCTTGTTGATTATATCCGGGCTTGGGATTGCCCTTGCCAATTTTGTGGGATTTGAAGTCGGGTTTATGGATTCTCTTCCGGGAATTTTAATCCTTCTGGCAATATCCGCGGCAGCTGTGGTAATCAGTAAAGTAGTGCCGCTGAAACTGCCGATTATTGCCTATTGCTCGATTATAGGGCTTCTTGTGGCAAGCCCCGTCTGTCCGGCAAGGGAGTTTATTATTGCTTCGGCAGACAAGATTAATTTTACAGCTCCGCTTACATTAGTAGGAGCATACGCAGGGATTTCCATCAGCGATCAGATTAAATCTTTTGTTAAGCAGGGATGGAAGATGATTATCATAGGAGTGCTTGTTATGACCGGAACGTTTCTGGGATCGGCATGTATTGCCCAGGTTGTACTGACATTGACAAATGCGATTTAAACCAGGGAGGATGGGAAAATGAAAGTACTGGCTGATCTGATAATTAGAAACAGCGATTTTCTGAATGAGTGTTTTGAACTGGAACAGGGGAAAAGCATTTTAATTAAAGATGGAAGAATTCTGGATATTGATAAATTAGAGGAGCTGGAAAAAAGGTATCAGTGGATAGAAGAAATAGAAGGAAGAGACTGTATTTATATGCCAGGTCTTGTAGATGCGCATATGCATACAGGGCAGCAGCTTCTCAGAGGGCGGGTTTTGGACGAAATGCCCATGATCTGGACCAGGATTATGCTTCCTTACGAAAGTACGCTTACAAAAGAAAAAATGAAGTTGAGTGCGCAGGCTGCGGCAGTTGAAATGATTCGTTCCGGAACATGTGGTTTTGTCGATGCAGGAAGCTATTATATGGATGAAGCTGCCCGGATATACGAGGAAAGTGGGCTTAGAGGGGCAATTTCTTATTCCACTATGGATCAAAAAGGTCTTCCGGAATCTATCGCTATGGATGCAACAGAGGCAATAAAGAGAACCGATGAACTTTATGAGGAATTTCATGGAAAAGGGAATTTGATGGTATATTATTCTTTACGTTCATTGATCTCCTGCTCTAAAGAGCTTATATTGGCAGCGGCAAAACGGTCTGAAGAAAAAGGGACTATGTTGCAGGCACATATGAATGAGTATCCTGGTGAAGTGAATTTTCATATGGAACGATTCCAAATGCGTCCTTATGAATATTTGGAGAGCCTCGGTGTATTAAATGGGAATTTTTTAGGAGCACATAGCCTGCTTCTTTCGGAAAATGAAAAGGAAATTCTGAAAAGAAGAGGAGTAAAAGTCTGCCATTGTCCCTTTAGTAACTGCGGAAAAGCAGCGCCTCATACACCGGAATTGTTAAAAAAAGGGATTGTAGCTGCGCTTGGAACAGATGGAGCTGCACACGGTGGTTTAAGTCTTTTTAATGAGATGAAAATTTTTCGATCGGTGATGAGTCTTACCTGGGGAGTTCCTTTAAGTGAGCCAGCTGTCATGCCGGCTAAAACCCTTCTTTCTATGGTGACAGAAAAAGGGCAGCAGTGTCTGGGTGGCCTTCCGGAAGTGGATGGATTTCTGAAAAAAGGAGCCAGAGCCGATATGATTGGAATTGACAGACACAGGATTTATATGGCGGACTATGGAAAGATTTCTAATACGATTGTGGAAAGTGTGAATGCGGGAGATATCAGAGATTCCATCTGTGGGGGAAGGATTTTGATGAAGGATTATGAAATAAAAGTGTTGGATGAAGAGAAAATTTTATATGACTTGAGAAAGTATCAGGAAAGGACGGAAGAAAAGTGACAGAATATCTGATCATTATAATAGCAAATGTGATGATTGGGGGAATGATTGGCCTGACGGGTATTGCCGGTTTTCTTCTTCCTATGTTGTATAGCGGATTTATGGGTATGCCAGCTGCCCAGGGGATGGCACTTAGTTTTTTCGCATTTTTGATTTCAGGTATTTTGGGGGCACGCAATTATTATAAGTCGGATAATCTGGATTTAAGGCTCGCTTCTATTATTAGTGTGGGAAGTATTTTTGGAGCGATTCTGGGAGTGAGACTGAACCTTCTTATTGACGAAAGTATCGTGAAAAGAATTTTATATCTGGTTGTATTAATTTCCGGGATTTCTATATTAGTAAGAAAAGATAAGGACAAGGAAGGTGTGCAAAAGCGCAACATTCCCGTAGTTTGTGCTGTTTTGTTTGGGTTTGTGACGGGAGGAATTTGTGCACTTTCAGGTGCTGGCGGGCCTATTCTCGTTATGCCGCTTCTGGTGACATTGGGCTTACAAATAAAGACGGCAGTAGGGGTTGCTTTGTTTAATTCTATTTTTATCGCAGTACCCTGCTGTGTCGGTTATAGTATGCAATGTGATACCTCCTCTATAGTAATACTTCTTTTGGTTTCTATGGTAAGTCATGGAGTTGGGGTGTGGGCAGGGAGTGATAATGCGGATCTTATCAAGCCTCAGCCCCTGAAAAAAGGAGTGGCTGTTTTTTCAATTTTAATTGCAATTTTTAAACTAATTACCGGTTAAAAAAGATAGATTGGCGGAGCATTTAGCACGGCAGAATAAGATTCGGCTTGTATATACAGGCCGAATCATTTATAATAGGGCATAAATTGAGGCATAAATGTTATAATATAGCAGGGAGAATGTCAGAAATGAAGAAATATATACGGGCATTTGCCGCCGTGCTTATTGCTGTCAATATCTTTGCAGCTGCGGCGCCAAAACTGCATGCCGCTCCGGACTTAAGCGGTACAGATACAGCACAGCAGAATACAGCATCTGAGGGGACTCAGGAGCAAACAGATCCCTATCAGAAAGAGCTGGAAGATACGTACAAAGAAAAGGTACAGACCAATGAGCTGGAAAAATGGGCCAAAGGCCCGGGAATTTACGGTGATGCCGGCATTGTGATGGATGCCGAAACCGGGGCAGTTCTCTATGGAAAAAATATCGATAAAAAAGAGTATCCTGCAAGCATTACCAAGATACTGACTGCGTTGCTTGCACTTAAATATGCAGATATGACAGATGAGGTTCAGATTACGGCAGATAGTCTTACTTGTCTGGGATCAGGATATGCTTCTATAGGAATGAAAGAAGGCAATGTTATTACAATGGAGCAGGCTTTGTATGCCATGCTTTTAGCATCTTCCAATGAAGTGGCTTATGCAGTAGCGGATACGGTAGCTAAAAATCAGGGGGAGGACTACCAGTGGTTTTTGGATCAAATGAATGAGACAGTCAAAAATCTGGGCGGTTCTAATTCAAATTTTGTTAATGCAAACGGAGTACAAGATGAGCAGCATTATACTTGTGCAAAAGATATGGCATTGATTGCCAGTGAACTATTTGAGTATCCGGAATTTTTACAGATTTGTCAGACGACTAACTATACCATTCCGGCTTCAGCTACAACGGAAGAGCATATATTTCAGCAAAAGCATGAAATGCTGCTTGAGGGAAATACAGAGTACTATGAGTATGCAGTAGGCGGAAAGACAGGATATACAACAGAGGCAAATAATACATTGGTGACCATGGCTGATAACGGAGAAATGAAACTGGTATGTGTTACTTTAAAAACGTATCCCGGCCATGTATATTCGGATACAAAAGCACTTCTTGAATATGGGTTTAATAATTTTAAGAAAGTAAATATTTCAAAGCAAGAAAATAGCAAAAAAATCAAGTCCATCCCAGAGGAGGCTTGTGTGACACTTCCATCGGATATTGAATTTTCCAGCTTGCATAGTGAGATTGAAAACATGGGAAACAGTGGAGAGGCACTGCTGAGTTATACTTACAAAGGGAATCCGGTGGGAGAAACAGTAGTAAAAATTTCCGAGGATAAATCCTTTAAAAACGTTTCTGAAGAACAAAAGACAGAAAAAGGCGAACTATCAATTTGGAAAGTGCTTCTGATTTGTATATTAGTGGTTGTTGTTTTACTTGTTATATGGATTATTGTGGCTGCACAATGCCGGGCAAGAAGGAGAAGGCGCCGTCGTCGGAGAAGAAGAAGGAGATAAAAAAGCGTTTGTTTGGAAAGACTAATTTGAAATAAATAATAAAGCTATAATGCCAGAATTTGAGGCAGGGGCTTAATAGTTATCGGAAATCCTTGACTTGCGGAGGGTTTCCGTTTATAATTTTAAAGGCATAAATAGAAGAATAGACGATAAGCGAAAGACCATGACGAAGACAGTAGGATATATTGGAACGTCCAAGCGAGCCGGAGATGGTGGGAGACCGGTACAAGTAGCATATATCTGAACATCACTTCAGAGTTGCAGCTTCTGAAAGGATATCAGGAAATTCTTAGTAGGAACTGACGGAATCCGCCGTTACCGGAAGGCATATGTTGGTATGTTAGGTGGTTTATAAATGAGGGAATGTAGCTTTCATCCTAATACACAGGATGAAAGCTTTTTTATTTTAAAGCAATTTTACACATGGTTATATGCAATTTGACACGTAGTAAAGTTTAAAAATGTTACGTGCCATGTCAAAAAAATAACAAGGAGGAAAAATATGTACAAGAAAGTTTCTACGGATCTAAAATTTGTCGATCGTGAAAAGGAAATTGAAAAATTCTGGCAAGAAAATCACATTTTTGAAAAAAGTATGGAAAACCGCAAAGAAGGTGAGACATACACATTCTATGACGGACCTCCGACTGCAAACGGAAAACCTCATATTGGTCATGTTCTGACACGTGTTATCAAGGATATGATTCCGAGATACCGTACAATGAAGGGATATATGGTTCCAAGAAAAGCCGGATGGGATACCCATGGTCTGCCGGTAGAGCTGGAAGTGGAGAAATTGCTTGGACTTGATGGAAAGGATCAGATTGAGGAGTATGGTTTGGAGCCTTTCATCAATAAATGTAAAGAGAGTGTGTGGAAGTATAAGGGGATGTGGGAAGATTTTTCCGGAACAGTAGGATTCTGGGCAGATATGGACGATCCTTATGTTACTTACCATAATGATTTTATTGAGTCAGAATGGTGGGCGTTAAAACAAATCTGGGATAAAGGTCTTTTATATAAAGGATTTAAAATTGTTCCTTATTGTCCCCGCTGTGGAACTCCGCTTTCTGCGCAGGAAGTGGCTCAGGGATACAAGGATGTAAAAGAGCGCTCTGCTATCGTTCGTTTTAAAGTAAAGGATGAGGATGCTTACATTCTGGCATG
The DNA here is from genome assembly GCA_019423745.1 of Lachnospiraceae bacterium. Classification (GTDB taxonomy): domain Bacteria; phylum Bacillota; class Clostridia; order Lachnospirales; family Lachnospiraceae; genus Claveliimonas. The sequence continues at coordinate 9,020 of JAHZAV010000017.1, read as the reverse complement.
GACTACCACACCGTGGACGCTTCCGTCAAATATTGGTCTTTGTGTTAATCCAGAAGAGGATTATGTGAAAGTAAAGGCGGCAGATGGTTATGTTTATTATATGGCACAGGCTCTTTTGGATACAGTCCTTGGAAAACTGGCGGAAGAAGGCAAACCTGCTTATGAAATTTTAGAGACTTATAAAGGAAAAGAGCTGGAATATAAAGAATATGAGCCGCTGTATCAGTGTGCATATGATTGTGCTGCAAAACAGAATAAAAAGGCATTTTTCGTAACATGCGACAGTTATGTTACATTGACAGATGGTACAGGTGTTGTTCATATTGCACCTGCATTTGGTGAAGACGATGCAAAGGTAGGGCGTAAATATGATCTGCCTTTCGTCCAGTTGGTAGATGAAAAAGGAAATATGGGAGAAACGACACCATTTGCTGGGCTGTTTGTAAAGAAGGCAGATCCGGAAGTGTTGAAAGATTTGGAGGCAAGAGGGCTGCTTTTTGACGCTCCGAAATTCGAGCATAGCTATCCACACTGCTGGAGATGTGATACTCCGCTTATTTACTATGCACGTGAGTCCTGGTTTATAAAAATGACGGCAGTAAAAGAAGATCTGATTGCAAACAATAATACCATTAACTGGATTCCAGAGAGCATTGGAAAAGGCCGTTTTGGAGATTGGCTGGAAAATGTTCAGGATTGGGGAATCAGCCGAAACCGTTATTGGGGAACTCCTTTAAATATCTGGGAATGTGAGTGCGGACACCAGCATTCTATCGGCAGTATTGAGGAATTGAAGTCTATGTCCGATAATTGTCCGGATGATATTGAGCTTCACCGTCCGTATATCGATGATGTGACAATTAGATGTCCGAAGTGTGGAAAGGAAATGCATCGCGTACCGGAAGTAATTGACTGCTGGTTTGATTCTGGTTCTATGCCATTTGCGCAGCATCATTATCCGTTTGAAAATAAAGATTTGTTCGAGCAGCAGTTCCCGGCAGACTTTATTTCAGAGGCGGTAGATCAGACAAGAGGATGGTTTTATTCATTACTTGCTATTTCAACCTTAATTTTCAATAAAGCTCCTTATAAAAACGTTATCGTCCTTGGACACGTACAGGATGAAAATGGTCAGAAAATGAGCAAGTCTAAAGGAAATGCAGTAGATCCTTTTGATGCTCTGGAGATGTACGGTGCAGATGCGATCCGCTGGTATTTCTATGTAAACAGCGCGCCTTGGCTTCCAAACCGGTTCCATGGAAAAGCCGTTGTGGAAGGACAGCGTAAATTTATGGGCACACTGTGGAATACTTATGCATTTTTCGTTCTTTATGCGAATATTGATGAATTTGATGCTTCAAAATATGAACTGGAATATGATAAACTTCCGGTTATGGATAAATGGCTTTTGTCCAAGATGAATACACTGATTAAGGAAGTAGATGAACATCTTGGAAACTACCGGATTCCGGAAGCAGCAAGAGCACTTCAGGATTTTGTAGATGATATGAGCAACTGGTATGTCAGAAGAAGCAGAGAACGTTTCTGGGCAAAAGGAATGCCACAGGATAAGATTAATGCTTATATGACCCTTTACACAGCACTTGTAACACTGTCTAAAGTAGCGGCCCCGATGATTCCGTTTATGACAGAAGAGATTTATCAGAATCTTGTAAGAAGTATAGATTCATCCGCGCCGGAGAGCATTCATCTGTGTGATTTCCCATCAGCAGACGAGGCGTTTATTGACAAGCAGCTTGAGGCCAATATGGATGAAGTCCTGAAGATTGTTGTCATGGGACGCGCCTGCAGAAATACGGCAAATATTAAAAACCGTCAGCCAATCGGACAGATGTTTGTTAAAACAAGCGTAGAATTACCTGAATTTTACCAGGATATTATAAAAGATGAGCTGAATGTAAAGAATTTAACATTTACACAGGATGTACGTTCCTTTACTTCATATACATTTAAACCACAGTTAAAGACAGTGGGACCAAAATATGGTAAAATGTTAGGCGGAATTAAGGCAGCTTTATCATCTCTGGATGGAAATGCAGCAATGGATGAGGTCAATGCGACAGGAGCACTTAAACTGGATATTAACGGGCAGGAAATTACTCTGTTTAAAGAAGACCTCTTGATTGATACAGCACAGATGGAAGGTTATGTATCAGAGGACAATAATGGAATTACAGTGGTTCTTGATACAAATCTGACACCGGAACTTCTTGAAGAAGGATTTGTGCGTGAGATCATAAGCAAAGTACAGACAATGAGAAAAGAAGCAGATTTTGAAGTAACCGATAAGATTCATATTTATTATGAGGGAAGCGAAAAAGCGGAAAAAGTATTTGCAGATCACGCTTCAGAAATCGGCAGTGAGACACTTGCACTTTCCGTAGAAAAATCCACACCTGCAGGATATGTGAAGGAATGGAATATTAATGGAGAAAAAGTGACGATTGGTGTTGAAAGATAAAGATCTGAAGAAGGAGGATAATTATGTATAACCCAAGATTTGAAAAAGAAGCTTTTAAAAAAGAGGTAAAACATAATGTAAAATCACTTTACCGGAAGACTATAGAGGAGGCTACTCCACAGCAGCTTTTCCAGGCTGTTTCCTATGCGGTCAAGGAAGTTATTATTGATGACTGGATTGCAACACAGAATCAGTTTAAAAAGGATGATCCTAAAACCGTATATTATCTGTCCATGGAATTTCTCATGGGAAGAGCGCTTGGAAATAACTTGATTAATATGACTGCTTATAAAGAAGTACAAGAAGCGTTGGATGAAATGGGCATTGATTTGAACGCCATCGAGGATGAAGAGCCGGATCCGGCTCTTGGAAACGGTGGACTGGGACGTCTGGCAGCTTGTTTTCTGGATTCTCTTGCAACCCTTGGGTATGCTGCATATGGATGCGGAATTCGTTACCGTTACGGTATGTTCAAACAGAAAATAGAAAATGGATATCAGGTTGAGACACCGGATAATTGGCTCAAAGAGGGAAATCCTTTTGAGCTTCGCAGAGAAGAATATGCAAAGGAAGTACGTTTCGGCGGAAATATCCGTGTGGAATATGACGATACCACAAACCGGACAAAATTTGTTCAGGAAAATTATGAATCCGTGCTTGCAATTCCTTACGATATGCCTATCGTGGGTTATGGAAACCATCACGTGAATACGTTGAGAATCTGGGATGCAAAAGCAATTACAGATTTTCAGCTGGATTCTTTTGACAGAGGAGATTACCACAAGGCGGTAGAGCAGGAAAACCTTGCAAAAACTATTGTTGAAGTACTTTATCCAAATGACAATCATTACGCAGGAAAAGAGCTTCGTTTGAAGCAGCAGTATTTCTTTATTTCTGCCAGCATTCAGGCGGCTATTACAAAATATAAAAAGACACATGACGATCTCCATAAACTTCCGGAGAAAGTAGTATTCCAGATGAATGATACACATCCTACAGTGGCAGTTGCAGAACTTATGAGAATCCTTCTTGATGAAGAAGGACTTGGCTGGAACGAAGCTTGGGATATTACCACAAAGACATGTGCATATACAAATCATACGATTATGGCGGAAGCGTTGGAAAAATGGCCAATTGATCTTTTCTCCAGATTGCTTCCCAGAGTTTATCAGATTATTCAGGAAATCGATCGCCGTTTCCTGATTCAGGTGAGAGAAAGATATCCGGGCAATGAAGAGAAAGTCCGTAAGATGGCAATACTCTACAATGGGCAAGTAAGAATGGCTCATCTTGCTATCGTGGCAGGATTTTCTGTGAATGGTGTGGCAAGGCTGCACACCGAAATTTTGAAGCATCAGGAGCTTCGTGACTTCTATGAGATGATGCCGGAGAAATTTAATAATAAGACAAACGGAATCACGCAGAGACGTTTCTTGATGCATGGAAATCCGCTTCTTGCAGACTGGGTAACAGAAAAGCTTGGAACCAAAGACTGGATTACTGATTTGTCTCTAATGTCCGGACTGAAAAAATATGCGGATGATTCAAAAGCACTGGCAGAATTTATGGATATTAAATATAAAAATAAAGTTCGCCTGGCAGAATATATTAAGAAACATAATGGAATTGAAGTAGATCCTCGTTCCATTTTTGATGTGCAGGTAAAGAGACTTCATGAATATAAGAGACAGCTTCTGAATATCATGCATGTAATGTATCTGTATAATCAGATTAAGGAGCATCCGGAAATGTCATTCTTCCCAAGAACCTTCATTTTTGGAGCAAAAGCATCTGCAGGATATATTCGTGCAAAGGAGATTATTAAACTCATTAATTCTGTAGCTGAAGTAGTAAATAATGACCGCAGTATTAATGGAAAATTGAAGGTTGTATTTATTGAGGATTATCGTGTTTCCAATGCAGAGATTATTTTTGCGGCAGCAGATGTCAGTGAGCAGATTTCTACAGCATCGAAAGAGGCGTCCGGAACAGGAAATATGAAGTTTATGCTGAATGGAGCTCCTACACTTGGAACAATGGACGGAGCGAATGTGGAAATTGTGGAGGAAGTTGGAAAAGACAATGCATTTATTTTTGGATTGAGCTCTCAGGAAGTTATCAATTATGAAAATAATGGTGGCTATCATCCACAAGATATTTACAACAGCGATCAGGACATCCATAAAGTAGTAGATCAGTTAATAAACGGAACGTATTCTAATGGAGATAATGAGATGTATCGAGATCTGTATAATTCTCTTCTTTGTCCGAGAGATGGATCAAGAGCAGATATGTATTTCATTCTCAAAGATTTCCGTTCCTATACTGAGGCGCAAAAGAAAGTAGAAGAGGCATATAAAGATAAAGAAAGATGGGCAAAAATGGCACTTCTTAATACTGCGTGCTGCGGTAAATTTACTTCCGATCGTACCATTCAGGAATATGTAGACGATATCTGGCATTTGGATAAGGTTACAGTAGAAGTATAAAAGAGAAAAAGTCTGACGGTATAAAAGAGATGACCCTCTCATACATTAAGGTATGGGAGGGTTTATTTTATGCGACAGAAATTAAAAAAGATGGGATGTTATATTATTATTATTGTTTTACTCCCTTATGTAGTGACCGTTTTCTTAAATGGTACATCAATAGAAACAGCAGCTCCGGCGGAAGAAATGCAGGTTACAGTAAAACAAGGGGAGAAGGAAATAGAGAGATCTCTTGATGAATATGCAATTGGAAAGATGGCTAAGGAAGTGCCGGCATCTTATGAAGAAGAAGCACTTAAGGTACAGGCAATTCTTGTTCGAACAACGATCTATAAACAGCTAAAGGAGGAAGGGAGTCAGACAGTACTTGCTGATGATTTTTGGACAGAGGAAGAAATGAAAGAGGAATGGGGAAGCAGTAAATTTTCCAGGTATTACAGGAAGATGGAAAATGTTTGGCAGGATACAGAGGGACAAGTACTAATGTATGGGGAAGAATTGGCAAATACTCCTTTTACCAGACTGACCAATGGTAATACACGAGATGGGAAAGAGGTGCTGGGAAGTGAGGATTATCCATATTTGAAAATTAAAGAATGTCCTCTTGATATTGAATCAAAAGAACAGATTAGGACAATTATTACAGATGATATAGATGCAGAAATAAAAGAAACAGATACGGCAGGTTACGTAACCAGTATTCGGGTGGGGGAAGAAACGATGAGTGGAGAACAATTTAGAGAGAAATACAATTTAGATTCCAGCTGTTTTATTCTCCAGAAATATGATGGAAAAATGCGAATTACAACCAGGGGAATTGGTCACGGTTTGGGACTTAGTCAGTATACAGCAAATGAGATGGCCAAAGAAGGAAAAACAGCAGAAGAAATTTTACAATATTTTTTCGAAGGAACAGAAATAAAAGAGGTTGCAGAAATTATTAGAAATTCTGGGAATACAGAATAATGGTATCAGCTTCTGGCAAAAATATAGCCAGAGGTGATGAATATGAATAAGAAACAAAAGCCTTCAAAAAAGAGGAAGGGCACCGGTATCGGAATTGCTGTTTGCTTCGTAGCCGCGATTATTATGGTTGGAACATATACGCTTCGTGATTATCAGGAAGCAAAACGGCAGCAGCTTGCATTATCAGAGGATGACACAAAAGAAGATGTACGTGATGAAGAACCGGGGGATGAAGCAAAAGAAGAAGCAGGCAGCAATCTTGTGATTAATACAGAAGAGGATCCCGCTTCAGGAGAAGATTCTGCAATACAAAATGATGAAAGTCAGGAAAATACCGCAAATACAGATGGAGTATCTGCAGGAAGCAGCACATCTTCCGCAGGAATATCTACACAAACAGCCGGCAGCAGTTCATCTGTAAATTTTACGGAAAACAGTAAGCTTTTGTGGCCGGTGGATGGAAATGTACTGATGAATTACAGTATGGATGAGACAGTATATTTTTCTACCCTGGATCAGTATAAATATAATCCTGCACTGATTATTTCTGGGACTGAAGGCGATCAGGTTATCAGCAGCACACCGGGAGTGGTTAAATCAATTGATGAAAACGCTGAAACCGGAACAACTGTAAATGTTGATATTGGAAACGGATATGAATTGTTTTATGGCCAGCTTAAAGATGTGACTGTAAATACGGGAGACTATGTAGAAGCGAAGACTGTACTTGGGTATGTGAATCAACCTACAAAATATTACAGCGTGGAAGGATGTAATGTATATTTTGAAATGAGAAAAGATGGACAGCCCATAGATCCAGTTGTATTTATGGAGTAAGTGTAGTTTGGGACGTAACATTTTTTAAAAGTGTTACGTCCCAAACTAACTTTTGTGGTGTTCTTATTTGAAAAAAGTGGTGGGTTTATTTATAATAAAAATATAAATCGTGGAAAAAATGTGGATAAACAGCTAAAAATAGGGGAAAAGTAAGTGGAAAACTTGTCGAAAACAAATTATACATATATATTAAAATGTAAGGATGGATCGTTGTATACAGGATGGACTAATAATTTGGAAAAGCGTCTTCATGCTCATAATGAAGGAAAAGGTGCAAAATATACTGCCAGCAGGAGGCCTGTTACGCTGGAGTATTATGAGATATATAAGACAAAGGAAGAGGCAATGAGTCGAGAATATGAGATTAAACAGATGAGCAGGAGAAAGAAGTTGGAGCTTATTGCGCTGAAATCTTGAAATCGAATATAAAAGGGGCTGTTGCAAAATAGATGAGTAATCATCTACGAAGCAGCAGCTCCGTTTTTATGCCCTGAAAACAGAAAACGGACTCCGAAGAGTCCGTAATCCATGGTATAATTAGATATGACCAAATATCTTACATACCATAAGAATTATACCGAATTCGGCGAACCTTATCAACTGGTTTTGCCATTAAATTTGGAAGGTTTGGTTCCTGATGATGACTCTGTCCGACTGCTGAGCCACGAACTGGAGGAATTGGATTACAGCTTGCTGTATCAGGCTTACTCTGCCAAAGGCAGAAATCCGGCAGTGGACCCAAAGACCATGTTCAAGATCCTGACCTATGCGTATTCCCAGAACATTTATTCATCCAGAAAAATTGAAACCGCATGCAGACGGGATATTAACTTTATGTGGCTGCTGGCCGGACAGAAAGCTCCCGATCACAGCACAATTGCCCGTTTTCGTACGGGTTTTCTGGCGGATGCCTGTGAAAATCTTTTTTATCAGATGGTCTGCCGCCTGGAAGCAAACGGAGAATTATCAAAAGAAACCGTATTCATCGACGGGACAAAACTGGAAGCCTGTTCCAATAAATATACATTCGTCTGGAAGAAATCCGTGGGAAAATGGGAAACAAAGATGTATGAGCGGATTCAGGAGGCGGTCTGCCTTCTGAACCAGGATTATAGCAGTGGGTTCCATGTGGGAGAGGAAAACCGTACCCGTGATCTGCAGGAAATCTGCAGCTTTCTGGAAGAACGATGCCGCCTGGGCGGAACGGTTTTTGTATATGGAAGAGGAAAACGCAAAAGCCGGAACCAAAGATATCTGGAACTGTTCCGCCGGTTTCTGGAGCGCCAGACAATCTACAACCGGCATACGGCCAGTTTTCAGGGGCGGAATAATTACTGCAGGACAGATCCGGATGCTACTTTTATGCACATGAAGGATGATCATATGAGGAATGCCCAGCTGAAGCCGGGATATAACGTCCAGATTGCCGTGGACAGCGAATACATTGTGGCGGCTGAGATTTTCCAGGATCGGAATGATGTATGGACACTGGTGCCGTTTCTGAAAAACATGGAAGCAAACCTGGGATATCGATATCCCAGTGTGACTGCGGATTCGGGATATGAAAGTGAAGAGGCTTATGAATACCTGAAGAGGCAAGGGCAAACACCATATATCAAACCGCAGACTTATGAGAAATGGAAAAAGAGAAGTTTTAAGAAAGACATCAGCAGGCGGGAAAACATGGCCTATGATGAAGAGACAGACACCTACACCTGTCATGCAGGAAAAAAGCTGAAAGAAGTTTTTAAGAAGAAACAGAAAAGCAAAAGCGGCTATCCCTCAGAAGTAACCGTATATGAATGTGAAGACTGCAGCGGGTGCCCATACAAGGAAAAATGTACGAAAGCGAAGGGAAATAAGAGACTGTATCTTTCCAAAAACTTTTTGAAAAAGCGTCAGGAATCCTATGAGAACATCCTGAGTGAAAAAGGAATCCAGTACCGGATAAACCGTTCGATCCAAGTAGAAGGAGCTTTTGGAGTGTTGAAAAACGATTATGAATTCCAGAGATTTCTGCTGAGAGGGAAAACGAAGGTAAAACTGGAGATCCTTTTGCTGTGCCTGGGGTATAATCTGAATAAACTGCATGCCAAGATCCAAAATGGGCGAACAGGAAGCCATCTGTTTAAAGTAAAAACTGCATAGAAAAATCAGAAAACTGAGAGGTTTTATTAAAGTACGGCAAAAATCCGGCGATCTGCTCTGAAACCAGGGTAGAACGCCGGATTTTTTGCTGTAACGAG
>JAHZAV010000016.1 GCA_019423745.1 Lachnospiraceae bacterium | reverse complement strand
TAGAGCACTTGACTTTTAATCAAGTTGTCCGGGGTTCGAATCCCCGCACGCTCATGAAAAACAGCGGAAAATCTTTAGATAAGGTTTTCCGCTGTTTTTGTAAATATATAAATTATTACTTGACAAAGAGCAGCTTGATGCGTAAACTATTATCTGCAGGCTTTATTCAGTCTGTTGCGTATATGCGGATGTGGCGGAACTGGCAGACGCGCTAGACTTAGGATCTAGTACTTCGGTGTGCAGGTTCGATTCCTGTCATCCGCATTTTTATTTTATTAGAAAAGCCCTTGCACCGGTGTGTGTATTTCTGGGGCTTTATTTTTTTTAGGGATTGTTCAAAGTGGAATTCTTTGAATTTATTTGTCATCCCGTTTTCCCCTCCTATATTATCAAAAGTTTCATTCTTGTGTTTTGTTTCCTGTTTTTTTGGAATACTGTTCTTATAAAAGCGTATCTGAAACAGAGAATTTTTTCGCTGTAAAACGGATGAAAAAAAGTGAAATATGTGTTAAAATTAAAAGTCACAGTAAAACAGCAAACAGGAAAGGACGATTATATTATGAAACTTCTGATTGCATCAGATATACATGGAAGCGCATATTACTGCAGACTTTTACTGGAAAGGTACTGTGAAGAGAAGCCGGACAAGCTCCTCCTCCTTGGAGATATCCTTTATCATGGCCCTAGAAATGATCTCCCTAGAGATTATGCGCCAAAGGAAGTACTGGCCATGTTAAATGAAATAAAAGAAGAAATCCTCTGTGTCAGAGGAAATTGTGACACAGAAGTGGATCAGATGGTGTTGGAATTCCCTATTCTTGCAGATTATTGCATTTTGTATGCAGAGAACAGAATGATTTTTGCAACACATGGGCATCAGCATAACACAACGAATCCGCCAATGCTGAAAAAAGGGGATATTTTGTTGCATGGTCATACACATGTACCGGTTCTGGAAGAATTTGACGGGAAATATTATATTAATCCGGGATCTGTATCCATTCCGAAGGAGAATAGTCCACACAGTTATATGATTTTTGAAAATGGAAATTTTGCCTGGAAAACGGTGGAAGAAGGAAAGGAGTACAGACATGCTGGAAGTAAAGAATTTAACTTTTAAAGTAAATGAAAACGGCGTAGAGAGAAGTATTGTAAAAAATATTAGTTTTACAGTAGAAAATGGAGAAATGTTGGTGATTACCGGTCCAAATGGCGGAGGAAAATCTACGCTTGCTAAAGTATTAATGGGGATTGAAAAGGCTGATGCAGGTCAGATTTTTCTAGATGGAGAAGATATTTCCGAGTATGATATCGACCATCGTGCTAAGGCGGGGATTGGATTTGCATTCCAGCAGCCGCCAAGATTTAAAGGGATGACAGTAAACAGACTTCTGTCTCTGGCAGCAGGAGAAACGCTTCCGGAGCATATTTGCTGCAAGATGTTAAGTGGTGTAGGATTATGCGCAAAAGAGTATCTGAACAGAGAAATTGACGGGACACTGTCCGGTGGAGAGATGAAACGTCTTGAGATTGCAACAGTGCTTGCAAAGAGTCATAAACTTTGCATTTTTGATGAACCGGAAGCGGGGATTGATCTTTGGAGTTTCTCTATGCTTGTACAACAGTTTGAAAAAATTCATCAGAAGAAGGATCAAATGCTGATGCTGATCTCTCATCAAGAGAGAATCATACGAATGGCTGACAGAATCATGATTATTGAGGATGGAAAAATCAAAAAGATTGGACCAAGAGAAGAGGTTCTTCCGATGCTGCTTACAGATGGCCCTGGCTGTGCATGTATGGAACAGGAAATGTAGAGAAATGCCAAGAAAGACAAAAGAAAGGAGCAGATGGAAATGACGTTGTTGGACAAGATCACAGAAAAAGTACTGAGACAGATAGACAGCAGTTCCGGATTTAAGCAGGAAGGAGCCTATAATCTTCGGGAAAATGGAGTTGCATTGTGCCATGGAGATACAGAGCATATCAAAATTAAAAAGAAAGAAGATAAACCAGGTATAGATGTTTATATTGATGGAGAGACAAAAGGGGAGCAGGTGCATATACCTGTTGTTGTAAGCACTTCAGGCATGGTGGACGTTGTATATAATGATTTCTATATTGCTGATGGCGCAGAAGTGACGATTGTGGCTGGATGCGGTATTCATAACAGTGGATGTAATGAAACGCGACATGATGGAATTCATGCCTTCCATGTGGGAAAGAATGCGAATGTACGTTATGAGGAGAAGCATTATGGGGAAGGAGAAGGAACTGGAGCCAGGGTGCTTAATCCAGTGACAAAAATCTATATGGATGAGAACGCTGTTTTTACTTTGGACACTGTTCAGATTAAAGGTGTAGACTCTACTTTGCGTGAAACGGAAGTGACTATGGGGGCAGGGGCTAAGCTCTATGTCCTGGAAAAATTGATGACTCATGATGAGCAGAAAGCAGAGTCTAATATGGCGGTTCACATGAAAGGGGAAGGAAGTTCTGCACAGATTATTTCCAGATCTGTAGCAAAAGGCGGTTCGGTTCAGGTATTTCATCCCAGAGCGATTGGAGAAGCCAGATGTCAGGCTCATATTCAATGCGATTCCATTATTATGGATCATGCCAGAGTGCAGTCTATTCCTGAGATTGATGCGCGGCATCTGGATGCAGCCATTATTCACGAAGCAGCGATTGGAAGGATTAATAATGAACAGCTGATTAAACTTCGTACATTTGGAATGACGGAGGAGGAAGCAGAAGGAGTGATTGTGGAAGCTTTTCTTAACTAACGCAACAGAAAGGGAAAAGATATGAATATGGCAGATAAGACGGCGAAGCTTCTTAATGAGGTGAGACAGTGCTCGCCGTTGATACACAATATTACAAATTATGTGACGGTCAATGACTGTGCCAATGCAATTCTTGCAATTGGAGCGTCGCCGATTATGGCGGATGATGAAAAAGAGGCGGCAGATATTACTTCCATTTCTTCAGCTTTGGTTTTGAATATTGGAACTTTGAATCATCGGACAGTAGAGTCTATGGTTCTTGCCGGGAAAAAGGCGAATGAGATTAAGATACCAGTAGTTCTGGATCCAGTGGGGGCTGGAGCATCCCAACTGCGGAACGATACCGTGAGAGAACTGATTCGTCAAATCCATTTTTCTGTTATTCGAGGTAATTTATCAGAAGTGTCTTTTGTGGCAGGGCTGCCTGCGTTTACAAAAGGAGTAGACAGTTCTGACAAAGACAATGAAAAAGATGCCGTCCAGGTAGCTAAGCAGGCTGCAGCTTCTTTAGGCTGCACAGTGGCAGTGACAGGAGCGGTTGATGTGATTACAGATGGAGAAAGGGTTGTGCAGATTTATAATGGACATCCTATGCTTTCCAAAGTGACAGGAACAGGATGTATGACGACGGCTTTGGTTGGAGCATTCTTAGGAGCGGGAGGAGAAGCTTTTACAGCGGCTGTATCAGGCGTAGCAGCAATGGGAATGGCCGGGGAAATAGCATTTCGGGAAGCCGGAAAAAAGGGAACCGGAAGCTTTCATATCGCTGTTATTGATGCCTTAAGCAGGCTTGACGAAAAAACAGTGAAGGAGATGGCGAAGTTTGAAGAAACAGGAAATTGATTATACGCTTTATCTGTGTACAGACAGAGATTTAATGAGTACAGAAACCATAGAGGAAGCGGTAGAGCAGGCGGTAAAAGGAGGCTGTACTGTTATACAGTTAAGAGAGAAAGACTGTTCTTCTCTGGAATTTTATCAGACGGCTCTTCGGGTTAAGAAAATTACAGATCAGTATCAGGTACCGTTGATTATTAATGACAGAGTTGATATTGCTCTTGCTGTAAATGCAGATGGAGTTCATGTGGGACAGGATGATCTTCCGGCAGCATCTGTACGTAAAATACTTGGAGAAGATAAGATAATCGGTGTGTCGGCTGGAAATGTTGATGAGGCAGTAAAAGCCTGGAAGGATGGCGCTGATTATTTAGGGGTAGGAGCGATGCATACTACCAGTACTAAGACAGATGCGGATGTTACTACAGTGGAGGAGCTAAAAAACATTCGTGAAGCAGTAGATATTCCTATCGTTGCAATTGGGGGAGTGAATAAAAATACTCTGCCAGAATTAGAAGGAACAGGAATTGACGGAATTGCAGTGGTTTCAGCCGTTATTGCGGCCAAAGATATCGAGAAGGCGGCCAGGGATCTTTCGGAAGCTTTTCGAAGTCAGAAAAAACAGGAAAGAGAAGAAGCATGATAACATACGGAGGGAAAAACTGGGAGGGAGCTGTGTTTGATCTGGACGGTACGATTCTTGACTCCATGGGAGTTTGGGAGGTTGTAGACCGACGTTTTCTGGAAAACAATAGCCTTCCTTTTGAAAAGGACTACATACAGGCTCTGCTTACGATGCATTTTGCACAGGCGGCGGAATATACGAAGAGACGATATGCAATGGAAAAGAGTGAAGCACAGATTATGGAAGAGTGGTTTGCTATTGCAAAAGGAATGTATGCCAATGAAGTGAAACTTAAGCCTCATGCAGCAGAATATCTTGCTGTCTTGAAAAGAAGAGGAGTAAAAATTGGAGCTGCCACATCTTCAGATCCCCTTTTATATGAGCCGGCCTTGAAACGGAATGGAATCTATGATTATTTCGAGACATTTGCGCTGTCATCCGAGACAGAACATGGGAAGGAAACGGCTGAGGTATATGAACTTGCAGCTAAGCGGATTCAAATTCCTCTGGAGAAATGCATCGTATTTGAGGATATCCTAAAAGGAATTTTGAATGCTAAAGCAGCAGGGTGCTATACAGTAGCTATGGAAGATGTATCTTCAGCTCATGATGCAGAAAAGATACGCAGGGAGGCAGATATTTATATTTGTGATTATTTACAGCTGAAGGAGATGGAACAGTGAAGAGGAAAAGTGTGCTTACAATTGCCGGAAGCGATTGCAGCGGAGGAGCAGGTATTCAGGCTGATCTCAAGACAATGCTGGCAAACGGGGTATATGGAATGAGTGCAGTGACAGCACTTACGGCGCAAAATACAACGGGAGTATATGGAATTATGGAATCAACTCCTGAATTTTTAAAAAACCAGTTGGACTGTATTTTTCAGGATATATTTCCGGATGCAATAAAGATTGGAATGGTATCATCTGCCGCGTTGATCGAAATTATTGCAGAGGAACTGAAAAAGTGGAAAGCAGAAAATATTGTGGTGGATCCGGTTATGGTGTCCACCAGCGGAAGCAGGTTGTTGCAGAATGAAGCAAAAGAGGCGTTAGAGTCTAAACTGCTTCCTCTTGCAACTGTGGTGACACCTAATATTCCTGAAGCAGAAGTCCTTACAGGACTTTGCATTGACAGTCCGAAAAAGATGGAGGAAGCAGCTGCTGTTCTGGGTAAGCGTTATCCAGGAGCTATTCTGATTAAAGGGGGGCATGATATGAACGATGCCAATGACCTCCTTTTTTATAAAGAGAAATCGATCTGGTTCCAGGGCGAGAGAATTAATAATTCAAACACACATGGAACGGGATGCACTCTTTCTTCTGCTATTGCCAGCAACCTGGCAAAAGGATGTGGAATAGAAACGAGTATAGAGAGAGCAAAACAGTATATTTCCGGGGCGCTTAGAGCAGACCTTGATTTGGGAAAAGGCAGCGGTCCCATGGACCATGGCTATGCAATACCGGAGTTTCAAATAAAGGATGAAGCATATGAAGAAAAATAAAGGCAACGGCAAGTGGAAAGCAATGGGAAAAGCGCTTAAGATGGAACTTAGAGAACATAAAAGCTCTTTTTTGGTGTATGTGATTCTTCGGGCGCTTGTTATCTTTGTGATGATTCTTCAGATTTTCAATCGTAATTTTGAAAATGTATTTCTTTGTATATTGACCCTGGTTCTTCTTGTAGTACCAAGTTTTATACAGGTGAATCTGAAGATAGAGTTTCCTACCGGTCTGGAAATTATTTTATTGTTCTTTATTTTTGCCGCGGAAATTTTAGGGGAGATACAGGCATATTATATAAAAATACCGGAATGGGATACCGCTCTGCATACAGTTAATGGATTTTTAATGGCAGCTATTGGTTTTTCTCTGGTAGATATTCTCAACAGGAATGAACGTTTTTCTATTAAGCTGTCTCCTTTGTATGTATCATTAGGAGCTTTTTGTTTTTCCATGACAATAGGAGTTATATGGGAGTTTTTTGAGTTCGCCATGGATTGGTTTTTTGGATTGGATATGCAGAAAGATACCGTGGTCCATTCGATCAGTTCTGTTATGCTGGATCCCACTGGGGGAAATCATCCGACAGTGATAAAAGATATTACAGATGTGGTAATAAATGGAGAGAACCTGGGGCTTGGCGGATATTTGGACATAGGTCTGATTGATACAATGCAGGACTTGTTTGTTAATTTTATTGGTGCGGTAGTATTTTCTATTATCGGATATTTTTATGTTAAAAACCGGGGAAAAGGGAAATTTACCGGAAGATTGATTCCGAGGCCCAAAAAGGAAGAGTATGACTATTTAGGGCAGATACAACAGCAAGAGGACACACAATAGTCATAATTTAAACAAAAAAACCTCACTTTTTTTCTTTATTATTATAAAGAAGAAAGTGAGGTTTTTTATGAAGAAAAAGGATAAAATAGCTGCAGTGATCATGGTTTTAGGTGTAATTATATGTGCTGTAGTAGTTTCGGTTGGTATGTATCGTGAAAAAGAAGAGGATAAAAAAGAACAGGCAGAAAATCAGGAACTGGAAGCGCAGAAAGAGGAAATCAGACAGATTTATAACACAGATAATCAGGAAGAAATTCGTGAGGAACTGAATGATAAAAAGGAAGAAAAAGATTATTCCGAGAATGACATGTTGGTAGTATACAATCCTTTTGGAACTAATACCTTATCTTTGTACGTATATTTTGAAAGTGAACAGGCAGAAAATGTAAGTTGTACGATTCATGTGGAAGATGAAAATATACCGGATTATACTCAGCAGCTGACAGATGGCGGAAGTTATGTGACAGAACATGAATATCAGGTGATGGGGCTTGTGCCGGATCATGAGAATGAAATTATTTTCACCTTTTCTTCCCCGGATGGAAGCACATCCCAGGAAATACTCACCTATGAAATGGGCAGCCTGATGGGAACAGAGGAAACAGTTCTGAATGTTCAGGATGGAGAAAGCGAAGAGGAACTGGAAAATGGGCTGTATGTGGTTCTTGGAAATGATAGTTCAGGTCTGGATTT
Organism: Lachnospiraceae bacterium; assembly: GCA_019423745.1. Classification (GTDB taxonomy): domain Bacteria; phylum Bacillota; class Clostridia; order Lachnospirales; family Lachnospiraceae; genus Claveliimonas. The sequence continues at coordinate 48,503 of JAHZAV010000016.1, read as the reverse complement.
TATGTATTATTATGATAATAATGGAATTATTCGTGGAGAGGTTCCCATTATCGGCTATCGGAGCCACAGGATTTTATTTGACGATAACAATATGTATTTCAGTATATCTGAGACAAAAATGGCAAAGATGGATGATCTGGGACAAGTGACACAGGTATATGACCTAGGGCAGTATGAGCTTCATCATGACTATATTTTTGATGATGCAGGGAATATTTTGATTCTGGCTACTGATACAGAACAGGACAGTGTAGAAGATATAGTTCTTCGTTTAGATCCAGAGGATGGCACAGTGGATGAAGTGCTGGATTTAGGAGATCTTTTTGGAAGTTATAAAGAATCCTGTGTAGAGAACAGCGACGGCGAGCTGGATTGGATGCATATTAATACGATCCAGTGGATGGGCGATGAAGAGATTCTTTTGAGTGCCAGAGAGACATCTTCAATCATTAAGATTCGTGATATTTATGGGACGCCGGAAATTGACTATATCATCAGCGATCCGTCAGTTTGGGAAAATACGGATTACAGCAGTTATGTTCTGCAAAAGGAAGGAGACTTTCCCAGCCAGGCGGGACAACATAGTGTTACCTATGTGGAAGACGATTCGCTTCTGGAAGGACAGTATTATATGTACATGTTTAATAATAATATAGGTGTCAGCGAGACAAGACCTGATTTTGACTGGAGTGTAATTTCGGGTGTACAGGATACGGCAGTGGATGGAACAACTTCCTATTTTTACAAATACTTGGTAGACGAGGAAACGGGTATGTATCAGTTGACAGAACGTTTTGAGCTGCCATATTCAGGATATGTGAGCAGTGTTCAGGAAATCGGCGATCATATTGTGGCAGACAGCGGTATGCAGGGAGTATTTGGCGAATATGACAGCAGCGGGGAACTGATCCGGTCCTTTACGATGGAAAAAGAGTCTTTTATATACAGAGTGTATAAATACAATCTTTAATCCGGGGAAAGTCATACATATTTTTCTCCTTTTTCGTTCATATTATAAGTGAGATATCCGAGAAAATGCGGAACGATAATATGTAGAAAGGAAAAAGAGGGTTTGGATATGGAAGAGTGTACAGAAAAACTGCTGGAAGAATGTAGTCAGGGATGTAAAATGGCAATTAATAGTATGAATCAGATACAGGAGCATATTGAAAATGACAGATTGTGCGATGTAGTAAGCAGATACAAGAAAAAACACAGGGAGTTGGAAAAGGAGGCAGCAGAGCTTTTGGAGGCGCAAGGAAAGGCTGAACCTCCTGTGAAGGCGGCGGCTTCCGCTGTGTCATGGATTACTACAAACGTAAAACTTATGATGGATGAAGGCAGTGGTCAGATAGCAAAACTTTTGATGGACGGATGCAATATGGGGATACAGAGTATTACCGAGAATCTTCATAAATATAAAGAAGCATCCAGAGAAAGCAAAACGCTGGCTCAAAAATTGGTAAGGCTGGAAGAAGATATGATGAAAGATATTAAGGACTTTCTTTAGATGGAGACAGGGAAATCCCCTGTCTCTTTTTGTACTTCCGGGGATGAACGAAACCTGAACATGGAACCGAGGATTTGTACAGGAAAAACCATTGCAATTTCTCATAAAAGGTGTATGATAAAGTATATCGGCAATTCATACAAAAAGGAGGCTTTTTATGGACTCTGTTATCAACAAATTGACGGAAATTGAAGAGGCTGCTGACGCTATTGTGACTCATGCAGAGGAAGAGAAAGCAGTGCTTGACGAGGAGTATGAAGAAAGAAGAAAAGAGTTTGACAAGGAGTTGGAAGCGGAAACACAGAAAAAACTGACCCAAATTCAGGAAGAACTGGAAGCGGATAAAAAGAGACTGTTGGACGGTCAGTCTGGTGCCAATGCAGATAGTATCCGTCTGCTGCGTCAGGAGTATGAAGAAAACCATATAAGATATGCAAAGGAAATATTAAAGCGGATTACAGAGGTGTAGCTTATGGGAAATATACTGGCCTACAGTGGAATCGTCACTAAGATTAGGGCGATGGAGGCTAAGCTGCTCACAGAAAAACAGTTTGAAGAAATTGGTGCAATGAAGAGCGTGCCAGAGGTTGCAGCTTATCTGATGGAAAATTCCTCTTACAAGGACGTACTGAATAGAATGCCGCCAGAAATGCTTCATCGCGGTAATATCGAGAAAGTATTGGTAGTGTCACTTTATCAGGATTATTCCAAGATCTATCGTTTTGGCAGTCAGGTACAGAGACGTTTTCTTAAACTTTATCTGAAGCGATATGAAGTGGAATTAATTAATTATTGTCTGAGGATTGTAATCAATCATTACAGGGAACCTTTTGATCTTCAGTATAAGAAAGCATTTTTTGATAAATACTCTCAGATTAATATTGACAGTCTCATTCATGCAAGGACGACTGATGAGCTGGTGGAAAATTTAAAAGGAACAGAATATTTTGAGCCTTTGAAAAGACTTCAAAGTGGTCGTACCGTTACATTGTTTGATTATGATTTGGCTTTGAATTTGTATTATTTTACCACGATATGGAAAGAGCGGAAAGGAATACTGAAACGTATTTTGAGTGAAAAAGAGCTTGAATTATATGTCAAAGACTGCGGAGCCAAAATCAATATGCTGAATATTCAGTGGATTTATCGGGCCAAGAAATATTTCAGCCTTACATCGGCAGACATATATGCACTTCTTATCCCTATTCACTATAAGATCAGCACTGAATTAATGAAAGAGATGGTGGAGGCTTCTACTTTAGAAGAATTTTACCGTGCTTTTGAAAAAACATCTTACGCAAGACATTACGATTTTGAAAAGGATCTGACGATAGAAAGGATGTATGCAGATTACCTGCATTATCTGTATATGACAGATCGCAGAAGAAATCCTTATTCCATTGCTTCGGTTAATACGTACCTTTTTTTAAAAGAAGAGGAACTACAGAAGCTGGTTACTGCAATAGAATGTGTGCGTTATGGTGTTTCGCCTGAAGAGACGCTGGAATATATAGGAGGGCGGAAAACATGATTGTTAAGATGAAATTTATCAATATATCAGGGCCAAGGGATGACATTGACCGGGTAATGGATTTGTATTTGTCCAGATATGAAATACAGCTGGAATCAGCGCTGTCGGAACTGAAAACGGTGGACAATCTTCGACCTTTTGTGGAAATCAATCCTTACAAGGATGCACTTTTGAAAGCTACACAGTTTGTAGGATTTTTAGAGGATTCCGATAGGATAGAGCCAGATACAAAAATGGGACTGGATGATATTTTTGAATTAATCCGTTTTACCAACGAGGAATTTCTCGCTATGGAGGCAAAAAAAGATGTCCTGAAGAAAAAGCAGGAGCATGTGCAGTCCAGGCAGAAAGTAATAGAACCTTTCAGACCTCTTGATGGGGAAGTAGATAAGATTTTAAAGTATAAATATATTTCTTATCGCTTTGGGAAACTGCCAGTAGAACAGTTTCAGAAGATGGAAAAGTTTTTGATGAATGATCTGAATGCCATTTTTGTGAAAGGGCAGCAGGATGACAGTATGGTCTATGGAGCCTATTTTACTTCGCCTGGGGAAGTTCATAAAGTGGATGCCGTATTTCGTTCTCTTCATTTTGAACGAATTGAAATACCTGCAGAGTATAAGGGAACGCCCGAACAAGTGTGCCAAGAGCTGTTGAAAGAAAGCTTTGACATACAAAAAGAAATTGGCGATATTGAAAAGGAAGAGGCCAGGATGCTGACAGAAAAGGCGGATAAACTTGTAGGAGCAAAAAAGCGTCTGGAAGAATTGGCTCATAATTTCGATGTGCGTAAAGTGGCTGCCCGGATAGAAGATAAAAAAGAAGATTATTATATTCTCTGTGGCTGGATGGCAGATGATGATGTGGAAAAATTTATGGAAGAGGCTAAGGAGGATGACAAAATATTCATTGTTGTAGAAGATGACCATGATAATTATTTTGGAGAGCCTCCCACAAAGCTGGAAAATCCCAGGATCTTTAAACCATTTGAAATGTTTGTGGGTATGTATGGACTTCCCTCGCATGATGAACTGGATCCTACGGTGTTTGTAGGTCTTACTTACTCCTTCATTTTTGGTGTTATGTTTGGAGATGTGGGACAGGGGCTGCTTTTGGTAATTGTAGGTGCTTTGATTTATCATTTTAAGAAGGCGGCATTAGCTGGAATCATAGCAACAGCGGGAATCTTTTCCACAATTTTCGGATTTATGTTTGGAAGTATTTTTGGATTTGAAGATATCATACAGCCTTTGTGGATCAGGCCTATCGATCATATGACGACCCTGCCTTTTGTGGGAAAGCTGAATACGGTCTTTATTGTATCTGTGGCGTTTGGTATGGGATTAATTATTGTTGCTATGATTCTGCATATTATTAATGCGGTTAGGGCCAGGGATCTTGCATCTACCTGGTTTGATGCGAACGGAGTGGCCGGACTTGTATTTTATGCATCTATTGTGGCAGTAATTATTTTGTTTATGACGGGACATAACACTCCGGCGGGAATTGTGCTTGGAGTCATGTTCGGTGTGCCGCTGCTATTAATTCTTTTTAAAGAGCCTTTGACCAATAAAATTAAAAAGAAAGCAGCAAAGATGGAAGAAAGCAAAGCAATGTTTATTGTGGAAGGTTTTTTTGAACTGTTTGAAACATTGTTAAGTTACTTTTCAAATACCCTTTCCTTTGTCCGTATCGGAGCGTTTGCTGTCAGTCATGCAGCTATGATGGAAGTTGTTCTGATGCTGGCAGGTGTTGAGGGAGGCAGTCCCAATTGGGTGGTTATTGTTTTTGGGAACTTGTTCGTATGTTTGATGGAAGGACTTGTTGTGGGCATTCAGGTGCTTCGTCTGGAATATTATGAAATGTTCAGTCGTTTTTATAAAGGAAGCGGAAGGGCGTTTGCCCCATATACAAAGACAAAAAATAATAAAAAATAGAAAAGGAGGAGAGTAGATATGACTCTTGCAGCCAGATTGATTCTTATTGCGGCTTTGATTTTAAGTATTATTATTCCATTCGGATACTATCTGATCGGAGAAAAGAATAAAGGGCGATATAAGAGGGCCCTCGGTGTGAATGTATTCTTCTTTTTTGGAGCTTTGGTTATCGGAGGACTTATGATGTTCTCCGGAATGGATGCGCAGGCGGCAGAAGCCGCAGAAGGTGCGGCATCCATGTCTACAGGACTTGGCTATATCGCCGCTGCGCTGGTTACCGGTTTATCCTGTATTGGCGGTGGTATTGCTGTGGCAAGCGCAGCAAGTGCAGCGTTAGGAGCAATCAGTGAAGATTCCAGTGTGCTGGGTAAATCATTGATCTTTGTAGGGCTTGCAGAAGGTGTCTGCCTTTACGGGCTGATTATCTCCTTTATGATTCTGGGGCAGTTGTAGTATGAAGATGTATTTGATCAGTGATAATGTGGATACCTATACAGGAATGCGTCTGGCAGGGGTTGATGGAGTTGTGGTTCACGAAAGAGAAGAGCTCTATCATGCCCTCCAGAATGTTCTGTGTGACAAGACGGTAGGCATCGTACTCTTAACAGAGAAATTTGGCAGAGAGTTTCCGGATATTATTGATGAGTTTCGTCTGGAGAGAAAGATGCCTCTTTTGATTGAAATTCCTGACAGGCACGGAACCGGCCGTAGTAAAGACTTTATCACTTCTTATATTACAGAAGCAATTGGACTGAAATTATAAGTCAGTAATTAATAATAAGGAGGGAGTCCTCTTGACGTTAGAAGAAAAGATCGCACATATTCGGAGTGTTTCCATGGAAGAGGCGAGAGCCGAGGGAAATGCTATCATAAGTTCATATAAAGAAGCGCTTGAGAAAGTGTTTGAAGATCATAAAAGGGAAGCAGAGCGGCAAGCGCAGACTAGAATTAAGGCGGAGACAACAAATGCAAGACTGCAGAAAAATCAGGCTATGGCAAAAGCGCAGCTTGATCTGAAACGGGAGCAGGGAAAGGTGCAGCAGGAGTTGAAGGACAAAATTTTTGACGAGGTTTATCAACTTATTGACGAATACAGGAAGACAAAAGCCTATGACACTTTCCTTACAGATTGCATTAAAAAGGCGTTGGATTTTGCAGGTGGGGAAGAAATGACAATCTATATAGATCCTTCCGATAGGCAGAAGAAGGCTTATCTGGAAAAAGAGACGGGAGCAAAACTTACAATCAGTGCGGAAGATTTTATAGGAGGTGTACGTTCAGTTATTCGAAGCAGGAACATTTTAATAGACCATTCTTTTAAGTCATCTCTACAGAATGAATATGATCAATTCATGCTTCAGGGAGGTGAGGGACTTGGTTAATACGGGGAAAATTTATGGGATTAACGGGCCTGTAATCTATCTGAAGGGGAATACAGGGTTTTGTATGTCAGAGATGGTGTACGTAGGAAAAGAGCATCTGGTGGGCGAGGTGATTGCCCTTGACAAAGACAGGACAACGATCCAGGTTTATGAGGAAACGTCCGGGCTGAGACCGGGAGAAGAGGTGGTTTCCTCGGGTGGTCCTGTTTCTGTGACATTAGCTCCTGGTATACTAAATAATATTTTTGATGGAATTGAGCGTCCTCTGGAAAAGATTTCTGAAAGTGGAGGCGCATTTATTACAAGAGGTGTTTCTGTAGATTCACTTGATAAAACAAAAAAATGGAATACCCACATGACGGTAAAGGAAGGAGAGTATCTTCATGGAGGAGATATTTTTGCCGAAGTACCGGAAACAAGGGCTATTGTCCATAAATGCATGATTCCTCCGCGTTTTGAAGGGACGGTCGTGTCAGTTGTGCCAGACGGAGATTACTCGATAGAAGACACTTTGCTTGTCTTGGAGAGCAACAATGGGAAGCGGGTGGATATTACTATGGCACAGAAATGGCCGATACGCACTGCGCGGCCTGTAAGCCAGAGATTTTCAGCTTCGGTTCCCCTCGTGACTGGGCAAAGGATTATTGATACTATGTTTCCCATTGCCAAAGGAGGGACGGCAGCAATTCCAGGCGGTTTTGGAACGGGAAAGACAATGACCCAGCATCAGATAGCAAAATGGTCAGATGCAGATATTATTATCTATATTGGATGTGGAGAACGTGGAAATGAGATGACCCAGGTTCTGGAAGAATTTGGAGAGTTAACGGATCCCAGGACAGGAAATCCATTGATGGATCGTACTACGTTGATTGCAAACACATCCAATATGCCGGTAGCTGCCCGGGAGGCAAGTATTTATACGGGGTTGACTCTTGCAGAATATTATCGTGATATGGGATATGATGTAGCTATCATGGCGGATTCAACGTCCAGATGGGCCGAGGCCTTAAGAGAACTCTCCGGACGTCTGGAAGAAATGCCGGCGGAAGAAGGATTCCCGGCTTATCTTGCTTCAAGGCTTTCTGCATTTTATGAAAGAGCGGGAATGATGCATAATTTAAATGGAACAGATGGATCGGTTTCTATTATTGGAGCAGTATCTCCACAAGGTGGAGATTTTTCCGAGCCGGTTACACAAAATACAAAACGATTTGTAAGATGTTTCTGGGGATTGGATAAAAGTCTTGCCTATTCCAGACATTTTCCGGCAATCCATTGGCTTAGCAGCTACAGTGAATATCTGGGGGATCTGGCACCCTGGTATCAGGACAATGTATCCCCGAAATTTGTGGACTATAGAAATCGTCTGATGGCGCTTTTGAATCAGGAGAGCAGTCTGCTCGAAATTGTTAAGCTGATCGGAAGCGATGTACTTCCTGATGATCAAAAATTGATTTTGGAGATTGCAAGAGTAATACGTCTTGGATTTCTCCAGCAGAATGCATTCCATAAGGATGATACCTGCGTTTCTATGGAAAAACAGTTTCTTATGATGGATACTATACTTTATCTATATAAACAAGCGAGGGTGCTGGTCACAATGGGACATCCCATGTCAGTATTGAAGGCAGAAAATATTTTTGAACGTGTGATTTCCATTAAATACGATGTCCCGAATGACCGTTTGGAAATGTTTGCCCAGTATCACCGTGACATTGATGCGTTTTATCAGCGTGTGTTAGAAAAAAATGCGTAAAGGGGGAAATGGATCATGTCAATAGAATATCTTGGACTTAGCAGCATCAACGGCCCTCTGATCGCCATGGAAGGGATACAGGACGCCTTTTATGATGAAATTGTTGAATTTGTTGTAAATGGCACAGAAAGAAGGATTGGCCGTATTATTGAATTGTATGAAGATAAAGCTGTTATCCAGGTGTTTGAGGGATCGGAAAATATGTCTCTGAGAAACACCCATACCCGGTTAACCGGCCACCCTATGGAAATTGCTTTATCGAAAGATATGCTGGGGCGGACATTTAATGGAATTGGTCAGCCAATTGATGATTTGGGTCCTATTGTTTCCCGTTTGAAGCGAGATGTAAATGGACTGCCGCTAAATCCAGTAAAAAGAGAATATCCAAGGAATTACATTCGAACAGGAATTTCAGCCATTGATGGATTAACAACATTAATCCGGGGACAAAAGCTTCCTATTTTTTCGGGAAACGGTTTGCCGCATGATCAATTGGCAGCACAAATTGTAAAGCAGGCGTCCCTGGGAGAAGATTCCAATGAGGAGTTTGCGATTGTTTTTGCAGCCATGGGCGTGAAGCATGATGTGGCAGATTTCTTCCGGAGAACATTTGAGGAGAGTGGCGCTGCAGATCATGTTGCCATGTTTTTGAATCTGGCAAATGATCCGGTGGTGGAGCGTCTCATTACACCAAAGGTGGCATTGACAGTTGCAGAGTATCTTGCTTTTGAACAAAATATGCATATTCTTGTGATTTTGACAGATATGACATCCTTTGCTGAAGCGATGAGGGAAGTTTCTTCTTCTAAAGGAGAGATTCCCAGCAGGAAAGGCTTTCCTGGATATTTGTACAGTGAACTGGCAGCAATCTATGAGCGTGCAGGAATTGTGAGAGGAGTAAATGGATCGGTGACACAGATTCCTATTTTAACAATGCCAAATGATGATATTACCCATCCGATTCCTGACCTGACAGGATATATTACAGAAGGTCAGATTGTTTTAGATCGAAATCTGAACGGACAGTCTATTTATCCGCCTATTAGTGTCCTTCCATCCCTTTCCCGTCTTATGAAGGATGGTATTGGTGCAGGATATACAAGAGAGGATCATCAGGATCTTGCAAATCAGCTTTTTTCCGCTTATGCAAAGGTTGGAGATGCAAGGAATCTTGCTTCAGTTATTGGGGAGGACGAACTTTCACCTATTGATAAGGAATATCTGGCTTTTGGAAAAGAATTTGAAGAAAAATATATCGGGCAGGGTGCAGAGGAGAACCGGACCATTGAAGAAACATTGAATTTGGGATGGGAGCTTTTGGGACGTCTTCCAAAAGAAGAGTTGGATCGTGTCGATACGAAAATTCTGGATAAGTATTATCATCCTACAAAACGGGATGAAAGTATTACAACCAGCGCAAGTCCCGGATCGATTGCGAATCAGTAGGAAAGTTTTACAGGATGAAAGAGTTATACAATAAGAAAGGAGGGAGGGTATGGATCCACGTACATTTCCTACAAAGGGGAATCTGATGCTGGCAAAAAATTCACTGGCTCTTGCCAAACAGGGATATGAGTTGATGGATAAGAAGAGAAATATTCTAATCCGCGAGTTGATGGAGCTCATTGATGAGGCAAGAAGTATTCAGGAAGAAATAGATACTACATTTACTTATGCCTATCAATGCCTTCAAAGGGCAAATATTGAAAATGGAATCAGTACAATTTCACAGATTGCCTATACAGTACCTATAGAAGATTCTGTTGTGATCCAGACGAGAAGTATCATGGGGACAGAGATACCTCATGTAAAATATACTCCTTCCGCTGTAGTTCCCACTTACGCATTCAGTATGACCAAGGAATCGGTCGACCAGGCTGTAGAAGCCTTTCGAAAGGTGAAGGATCTTACAGTTAAGCTATCTATGGTTGAGAATGCAGCATATCGTCTGGCAGCAAATATTAAGAAAACTCAGAAAAGAGCAAATGCACTGCAGAATATTACAATTCCCATGTATACGAATCTGGTGTATACCATTACCAATGCGTTGGAAGAAAAAGAGAGAGAAGAATTTACAAGACTGAAAGTGATTAAAAGAAGAAAACAGGGATTAGTGTCAAAAAGTAAAGGATAATTACTCCACTGGAAATTGTTTTGACTTTCTATCTGTTTTCCGATACACTGAAAAGTAAGAAATGTAAACGCGATTTATTAATCGATATTACAAAAGGTGTAGATGAGGAGGAAAAGAAATATGCTTGTTACATTGCGGGAAGTTTTGAAAGATGCACAGGAAAAGAAGTACGGGGTAGGTCTTTTTAATACAGTGAATCTGGAAATGACAAAAGGAGTGATCCAGGCGGCGGAGGAGCTTCATTCACCGGTGATCATTGGAACAGCGGAAGTCCTTTTGCCTTATGCGGAGTTGGAAGAGCTGGCTTATTTTATGATACCTATGGCTAAAAAGGCATCTGTTCCGGTTGTGCTGCATTTTGACCATGGTGTGACAGAACAGCGGATAATGGAGGCACTGAAGCTGGGGTATACTTCTATCATGTATGATTGTTCTACAGATACTTATGAAAATAATGTGAAACGTGTAGCAGAGATGGTAAAAATTGCGGGTACATTTGGGGCATCGGTAGAAGCAGAACTTGGGCATGTGGGAGCGAATGAAGGAAACCTGGGAAAAGCTGACGTGGACGACGACAGTATTTATACACAGCCGGAGCAGGCAAAAGATTTTGCGGATCGGACCAATGTAGATGCATTGGCAGTGGCAATTGGTACTGCTCATGGTGCTTACAAAGAGAAGCCTAAGCTTGATATTGGAAGGCTTGCAGAAATTTCCCGAACAGTTTCCACTCCGCTTGTACTGCATGGAGGAAGTGGTCTTTCTGATGATGATTTTAGAAATTGCGTGGCAAATGGAATTACTAAGATTAATATTTTTACGGACATTAATTGTATTGCAGCAAGGACCGCTTATGAAAATTATAAAGATGGTCTGGGGCAGACAAATATACAGAATCAGGTGATTGAGGCAGTGAAGCAGGAAACGATGAGGAAAATGAAAGTTTTCGGAAGTGTAAACAAGGCTTAAAGAAAGAGGAAAGGAGAAAAGATATGGCAAAGATTATAGTGGCAGGACATGTCTGCCTGGATATCACGCCTGTATTTTCAACAGAGAAGGCCCTGCCTCTTCCTAAAATTATGGTTCCGGGTAAGCTGACTCAAATGAAGGATATTAACTTGAGCACAGGAGGAGTTGTGGCTAACACAGGGCTGGCATTGAAATTGTTAGGTGCTGATGTGGAACTGATGGGAAAGATTGGGAAAGATGAGCTTGGACAGATTGTATACAGCCGTTTTCAGAAGTATCAGGCAGAAGATGGGCTTATTGTATCCGATGACAGCAGTACTTCTTACACGATAGCTATTGCGCCTCCGGGAACAGATCGTATCTTTCTTCATAATCCGGGAGCGAATGATACATTTTCTCTGGAAGATCTGGATTTTGAAACAATTGCCAAGGCTGACCTGTTCCATTTTGGGTATCCGCCGCTTATGAAGCGTACTTATGTGGATGATGGAAAGGAATTGATTGAAATGTTCCGGCGTGTGAAAGAGGCGGGAACCGTGACATCTCTTGATATGGCCTTTGTGGATGAAGAAAGTGAAGCAGGAAAAGCCAACTGGGAAAAAATCCTTTGTGATGTTCTGCCTTATGTTGATTATTTTGTGCCAAGTGTGGAAGAACTTTGTGCAATGGCCGACAGGGAGCGTTATAGAGAATGGCAGAAACGGGCAGGAGATAAGGATATTACCACTGTTTTGGATGTAGAAAAAGATGTTGCACCTCTGGCAGAGAAAGTTTTGGCAATGGGAGCTGGAAATTTGCTGATTAAGTGCGGTGCGGCCGGGTTGTATTTCTATAATAAGGATACCAGAATTTTTGAGAGAAGCTATAAGCCGGAAATCGTGCGATCCGGAACTGGTGCAGGAGATACCTGTATTGCGGCATTTTTGATGGCGGTAATGGAAGGACGTGCGATCGAAGATTGCCTTCATTTAGCAGCAGCAGAGGGAGCAAGTTGTGTGGAAGCATACGATGCGCTCGGTGGTCTGAAAACTCTGGAACAACTGGAAATGAAAATAAAAGCCGGATGGGAAAAACAATAAGGGGCATATCAACCTGTCCCCTTTTATTTTGAAATGCTTATAGAATTTGTCTATAAGTATATGTAGAAAAACAATTGGCATTTATTCAGAAACATTACTATACTTGATAGTAGGAGAAAGCAGAACGGAAGGAGGATAGAAATATCGCTTGCGCTTGAGGAAGTGAAAAATTTAGAAAGTGCCGAGTGGTTCACATATTTTTAATTGTTTTCGTTTTTTGTTTTGGTGTTTTTTTATAAGGATTAAAGAGCTGCTGTCTGGGATATCGGGACCCAGACAGCAGTTTTCTTTTTTTAATGTATGTGTTGTGTAGAGTTTCCCAGTATATCGAAGATAAGAGAAGTTTTAAACTGATCTCCATCAATACTGATTTCCAGTTCTCCCCCCATGTTTTTTACAAAACTTTCAGCTATGGCAAGACCTAAGCCATGGCCTTCTGTATTTCGAGATTTATCTCCTCGTGAAAATCTTTCCATAATTTCTTCGGGAGTAAAACACATTTCATAAGCAGCGGTGTTTTTGATGGTCACAGTTATTTTTCCGTTGTTTTCTTTTGCAGAAACAAAAATGCGTGTTCCATTCATAGAATATTTCAAGGCATTGTCCAGCAGATTTTGCAGTACACGATACAGCTTTTTACCATCCCCGATCATTTTCAGAGGAGTTTCAGATATTGTTTCACGGATTGTCATACCGCTTTTTTGAATTGCATCCTCCATATCGCCAAGTGTCTGTTCCAGAAGCTTTTTCATATCTAATTCTTCCAGATTAAATTCTGCTGTTCCGCTTGTAGACTTTGAAAGATCAAAAATATCCTGTATCATCTGTTTTAAATGTTCCTGTTTGTCAGAGAGTATCTCCACATAATCTCTCGCTTCGTTGGTTAAAGGTTCAGCTTTTAGAAGCTCCACATAGCCAATCATGGAAGTGAGAGGTGTTTTTAGATCATGAGAGACGTTGGTAATAAGATCTATTTTCATTCGCTCGGACTTCATTTGCTTTTCCAGAATAGATTTTAAATTAGAACGAATTGCCAAAAGAGATTGTGAAGCAGGATACAACTCGGAGGTTTCTGGAATTGGAATGGAGGTGTTCAAATTCCTTTCCGCCATTTCATCAATCTGTTGAATCAGATATCCAAGATCTCTGTAAATATGGTTGCGCAGCAACGCCCTGATGGCTGTTGACAGTATAATGACAGATCCAAGCATGATGGAAGAAAAGTAAAGAGTATACCTATATTCAAAGGCAACCCAGATACAGCATCCGACTCCCGCAAGGATAAATAGAAACGACCATACATTTTTTCTTGCCACAAATTTTTCAAAAGGTGTGGCTTCCTTCCATTTCTGGATTCCTGCCCAAATAAGAGAAGTCTCCTTTAAGGTCCCCAGGAGAATACGCCGTATGATCAGTAAAATACCAGTTAGAAATAGAAGGGCTGTCGGCAGAAAGAAAAGAATGCAGACAACAGAAATATGGCGCATTTCAATATAGAAGGTATGAAGAAGGGTACTGTCTCTAATGCATAGATAGAGAGAATGTTCCCAGAAATAGCCCGCTAAACAGGAAAGTATGATAATGACTTCAATATGAACGATATCCAGAGGCCACCGTTTCATATTCTTCCAATAACTGGCAGGATAAAATAAAAAGACAAGATAAACAAGGAAAGCGATGATACATAAAGCGATACCCGTTGGCAGATACATGCCGGTCTCTAAATTAAAGTAGTATGTTCCCCAGCCTAATGAGATACAGAAGCCTGCTGTCCATGCCAGTATACAGCCGCTAAGAAACCATATGAAACATATAATTTTCGTTTGTTTAGGTATCTTTTTCAATTTTGTAGCCAATTCCCCACACCACCTTTAAATATTTTGGATTTTTTGGATCAATTTCAATTTTTTCACGGATCCTCCGAATATGAACCATGACAGTTTTTTCACTTGTATAGGCTTCTTCGTTCCATACGCGGCTATAAATTTGTTCCGCAGAAAACACATAACCGGGATGTTCCATTAAGAGCTCCAGGATTTTAAATTCTGTAGCAGTCAGTTTTATAGGATCTCCGTCTACCATTACTTGTTTTGTGTTACGGTCAAGGATCAGGCTGCCGTTTTTCAGCGTATCCCCACTGTTTTGTGAAAGGGCTGATCCAAGAGAAAAATATCGCCTAAGCTGGGAACGGATTCTTGCCATAAGTTCTGCTGCATTATATGGTTTTGTTACATAATCGTCCGCTCCCATGGATAAACCCAGCACCTTATCGTTTTCTTCTGTGCGAGCTGATAGCATAATGACAGGAATATTGTTCTTTTCGCGTATTTTCATAAGTGCCGACAGGCCATTCAACTGTGGCATCATTACATCCAGAATAATAAGATGAATGGTCTCGGACAAAAGAAGGTCGAGAGCTTCCTTGCCATTGTAGGCTTTTATAACTTTATAGCCCTCCAGTTCGAGGAGCTTACCAAGAGAGTGTACGATCTCCCGGTCGTCATCAACAATTAAAATACAATGCTGTTCCATAATAACCCTCCTGACTGGATATGGTGTCCTCTTGTACACTGAAGTTAGTATAGCAGAAAGGAAAAAGAAATTTTATTCATATTTTTTACAATTTTCTTAAGATTGAAAAATATAAAAGATATAGATTGACTCAATTGTATTATTGATATAGTATAAAAGTACATAAGGAGGGGGAAGATGAAATACGAAAAATTATCAAAAAACGCACTTTACTGTATGTATACGGCCGGTATTCTGGCAGCTGTTGTTATAATAGCAATTGTGGCGGCAGTGAATTATTTTTGGATTATTCCAAAGGATGTTATTATTGGGAAATGGATTTCTTTGGCAATACTTATTTTTACGATTGTTGATGCATTGATCAGTCCGGTTTTTCGTTATCACCGGTATCGTTATAGTATTAATGAAGAATGTATTGATATTCAGGAAGGATATCTGTTTGTAAAGCGCCATATCGTTCCTATTGAAAGACTCCACAAGCTGGAAACAGCGAAAGGCCCCATTGATCAGATTTTTAAAGTGGCGAAGGTTGTGGTGACAACTGCGGGAGGAGATGTAACTATTTCTTTTCTGGATGAGAAAAAGGCAGAACAGATTGCAGAGAGACTTCGCAGAAGAATTAATGAAATTGTAGTGGAGCAGAGGTTGGAAGATGGAAAACGGTAAGAAAATCAGGAATCATATTTCGATTATAGCAGAACAAGTGGGGGGAGGATTTGCGACCCTTGCTGTCGTTGCATTTGGAATCCTTATACAGAATGTGGATAAGTTGATGGAAGTTGATTTTTCCTTTGCAGAGGCTGGCCGCGGTATGATGATCATCGTAGGAATTCTGCTGTTTTTTATCATAGCTGTGGTAAAACAAATATGGACCTGGGCAAAAACATGGATTTACATCGAAGGGCAGACAATTGTAATTGAGAGAAAAACCATGAATCAGAAGGTCAATACGATTGGGATAAAAAACATTTCCAATATTAATACAGAACAGAATTTGTTTGAGATGATTGTAGGAACCTGCAAAATTAAAATAGATACCAGTAGTTTGTCTACGGCAGAAAAAACAGATGTTCAGATTGTTTTGAAAAAAGCAGATGCGGAAGCATTCCGTCAGACAGTCATGGGACTTCTTAAGGAGACGGCAGGAAACCGGGATAATGAGGAAAAATCGGATATAAATGAATCAAACAAAGTATCTTTTGATGCAGAAGCATCACTATCCGATATATTAAAGCATGGATTTTGCTCTATTACTATATTTTCTCTTTTAGTTATTGTGGTAGGTGTAGGCGGACTGATAGAGGTCATTTCACACTTTGCTGAAAAAGGTCAGTTGGCACAGTCTCTCGTGAGCGGTCTGGTGGGAATTCTTGCAGTCCTTTCTTTTATTCTATCGGCAGTGTGGAATATTGTAAAAGATTTTATCCGTTATTTTGAGTTTTCAGCTCAAAGAAAAGGAGATGAAATTTATATCCGATATGGGATTTTGAAACGAGTAGAATATACGATTCCGGTTGATAAAATACAGGCTTTGAAAATAAATCAGACGTTGATTGCAAGGATGGCCGGCATGTATATGGCAGAATTGATCAATATAGGGATTGGGGATGATAAGGAGGAGAAGCAGTCATTTTTTATTCTTTACGGAAAGAAAAAAGATGTGGAAGAGAAGATAGAAAAATTGTTGCCGGAATTTGCAGGCGCAGCTCAAGAAAAAATGATAAGACAGCCTGTTTCTGTTCTGGCTGTTAAAGCGGTTCCTCTTGTTTTCTTTGAGACAGCTTTAATTTTGGGAACAATGGCATTACTTACATTTTGGGGAAAATACAAAGTCATCGTGACTGCAGTGGCAGCCTTTACGGGAGTGTTTATTCCTTTGTTGATTTTTTTAGACTATTTGACAGCGAGACTCTGCGTAGATGAAGGCTTTTTAAGAACGGTAGAAGGATATTTTGGAAAAACTTTGATTGCGGTAAAATATGATAAGATTCAGTATGTAGAGTTGAGACAGAACTTTCTGGCCAGACTTTGCCGCATACAGAAAGGATCTTTTTCCCTTCTGGCTGCGGCGGGCATGAGGGAACATGACATTCCCTATTTCCGGACAAATCTGGAAGAAAAAATAAAAGAAAAAATTTTAGGTCACTGAAACGAAGGATAAATGTAATTAGAAGTTTTTTCCATTCCAGCCCCAGTCTGGTGTTGGAAAATAGGAAACGTATATTCGCTCTCCTGAAAGCCCCAGTTCTTTTTGATAGAGGTCACATATTTTTTGTGTCATTTGAGAAAATGCATCAGAATCTGCATGGCCGCAGAGTTTTACTTCGATGTAAGCAGCGTTGGTCCAGTCTTTTCGGAAATACAGATCAGATTTTTCTTCAAATCCAGTCATCAGCCAGTTTTCAGATTTTCCAAGGCAGTCCTTTGCGATCTGTGCAAGACCGTCGGAAAGAGCCTCTTTTTTAGAAACATCCAGTGGTAAAGTTGTTTTGGTATGTATAAATGGCATGAGAAATCCTCCTTACTTTATAATATAAACAAAATTTGGGAGCAATTACTTCCCTTGTTTATGATAACATTGGAGAAGATATAAAAGCAAGCAGCAGACGCAGGGATACCCTGGCGTCTGCTGTTTGCCTTGAAAGGAGTTATGCATTTTCATTTTTATCATGGCGACAATCTTCGCAGTCAGATAGAATCGGTTTTATAAAATCTAATTTTGACTTCAAAATTGTCTCAAGAGCGGTAATTTTATCAACCATATCTTCAACAGATTTATTAATCTCAATCAAGTCTTTTAAATTGCAGCTAAGAGAAACAGCTTTTTGAAGTTTTTCGCCTTCAGCATTTATCAATGTGTTCGCATTTGATTTTAGGCATACTCATATAAAAATTTTCTTCATTTATAAGTCTTTATATTGTATGCGCAAGATATATGAACGGTGTATATTTGGCAGATACAAGAAGAAGTAATTGGGGTTGCTGCTGTAAAAATAAATAAAAAAATTAGAAATCCTTGATTCCTCAAGAATTTCTAATCTATCAACCATGCGGAGAAAGGGACTTGAACCCTCACAGGATTGCTCCCACTAGAACCTGAATCTAGCGCGTCTGCCATTCCGCCATCTCCGCTCGACAAAAATTATCATATCATATAACAGGGGAATTTGCAAACACTTTTTTGAAAAAATTAAAAAATATTTATAAGGTTTCTAAAGGGGCTATATGGTATAATAATTTTAACCTATGTTGCGTAACATAAAAAGCAATATAAACGGAAAAACACGGGAATTCATATTTATTATGGAAGCTGGGATATATAGGAATCCTGTGTTGGTGCTCGAGGGGACGGGCAGGAATACTGTGGAAAGGAAAGGTAAGAAAAATGGCAAGTATTTTCGACATCCTTGGTCCGGTAATGGTAGGACCATCCAGCTCTCACACGGCGGGAGCAGTCAGAATCGGGCTGATAGGGAGACAGCTTCTTGGAAAACAGCCAAAGAAAGCTTTGATTTATCTTCACGGTTCTTTTGCTGCGACAGGTGAGGGACATGGAACAGACCGGGCTATCGTGGCAGGATTATTGGGAATGAAGCCTGACGATATGCGTATTCCTAATAGTTATGAGATCGCCAGAGAATTGGGAATGGATTTTACAATTCAAAAAAAGGAGATCAGAGGTGCACATCCTAATACTGTTCAGATGACTTTGGAAGCTGATGGAGTAGACAGCTTGAAAATTCAGGCCTGTTCCATTGGCGGCGGAAGAATTAAAGTTAGTAAGCTGGATGATATTGAGGTGAATTTTAATGCGGAGAGTAATACTCTGATTGTGCATAATGTAGACCAGCCGGGGCATGTGGCGCAGGTGGCGGATATTTTAAGCCAGAAGAAAATCAATATTGCAACAATGCAGCTGTTCCGGGACAAAAGAGGTGGCTATGCAGTTATGGTTATTGAGACAGATCAGACCATTCCCAACCAGGCAATTTCCTGGTTGGAAAACCTGGATGGCATTATTAAAGTAACATTTTTGAATGTGAGCGGAACAACTGAGGAATAGGAGGGCCAGAAAGAATATGTCATATCAGTCAATGGAAGAAATAAGAAAAAGATGTGAAGAAGACGGAATCGACTTCTGGAAGGCCATACAACTGGAAGACTGTAATGAGAGAGGAGCTTCACCAGAAGACTCATGGAAGGAAATGACACGTATGTGGCGTATCATGTGTGAAAATGTGGACACTTATGAACCGGATCTTGTATCCAGGAGCGGTCTGGTAGGAAAAGAAGGCGGCCAAATGGAGGAATATCAGAAAAAGGGGAATACGCTCTGCGGGGATTTTGTTGCGAAAGTTATGACAGTAGCTTTGAAAATGGGGTGCAACAATGCCTGTATGAAAAGGATTATTGCGGCGCCAACAGCAGGAGCTTGTGGAGTTCTCCCAGCTGTTTTGATTCCTTATTTTAAAGAGAACCAAGTGCCGGAAGAAACTATGGTGGAGGCAATGTATGTGGCAGCTGGTGTGGGACAGGTTATTGCTAATCGCGCATTTCTCGCAGGAGCAGCAGGAGGCTGCCAGGCAGAGATAGGATCAGGATCTGCAATGGCGGCTGCAGCTATATGTCATGTAAAAGGGGCCAGCATCGTACAGATGGAACATGCGGCAGCAATGGCGCTGAAAAATTTGATGGGACTGGTATGTGATCCAGTCGCCGGGCTGGTTGAAGTGCCGTGTGTGAAACGGAATGTAGGCGGAGCTGTAAATGCGCTGACAGCTGCTGATATGGCTTTAGCTGGAATTGAAAGTCAGATTCCGGTAGATCAAGTAATTGATGCTATGCGGGAAGTTGGAGAAAAGATGGATGTTACTTTGCGGGAAACCGGTGCAGGAGGCGTAGCAGCCAGCCTGAAAGGTGTGGAAGTAGCGGAAAAAATGACATCACAAGTATAAAACAAAAATATAGAATGACCGGAGAATATAACTTATGAGTAAAAATAATATGATCACAGGCGCGCCGGGAAAATCATTATTTTTCTTCGCCCTGCCTATGATTATCGGAAATCTGTTTCAACAATTTTACAATATGGTGGATTCCATTATTGTAGGGAAATTCGTAGGAGAAGAAGCGCTGGCAGCTGTCGGCGCTTCCTATGCGCTTACGACCGTTTTTATTTCAATTGCTATTGGAGGAGGCATGGGGGCCTCGGTATTGACAAGTCAGTATTTGGGGGCAAAGCAGTACGCAAAGATGAAAACCTCAGTGGGCACAGCTCTGATTACATTTTTAGTTGTCAGTATTATTCTTGGAATGGCAGGAGTTGCAGGCAGCAAAGGCATTATGATATGGCTGAACACGCCAGAAAATATTTTGGATCAGGCAGTGCTTTATTTGAAGATTTATTTTGGCGGGCTTCCTTTTCTTTTTATGTACAATATATTGGCGTCTATTTTTAATTCATTGGGACGTTCACGAATTCCACTTTATCTTTTGCTCTTTTCCTCTTTGTTGAATATTGTCCTGGATTTGGGAGCAGTCTGTGTTTTGAAAATGGGAGTGGCTGGAGTTGCTGCCGCTACCGTGGCAGCACAGGGGATTTCGGCGGTGTGTTCCTTTGCCATATTGCTGCGTACATTAAAAAAATATGAGGAAGAAAGCTGGAGAAGATTTGATAAAGCTCAGCTTGGAAGGATGACAAGAATTGCTTTACCATCTATCTTGCAGCAGTCTATTGTTTCTATTGGGATGATGCTGGTACAGTCGGTAGTTAATGGGTTCGGCTCCAGTGTCCTTGCAGGGTATTCAGCTGGTATGCGTATAGAAAGTATCTGCATTGTACCTATGTCGGCCATGGGAAATGCGGTGTCTACTTTTGCGGCACAGAATATAGGAGCAAATCAAAAGGAGAGAGCACAGAGAGGGTATTTTATCAGTTATGGTATTATCACTGCCTTTGCGGTGGTAATCTGTCTGGTTCTGGAAATATTTCATGAAGGGATTATGGCGCTCTTTTTGGAGGAAGGGGCAAATGAATTGGCTTTTCAGACCGGAAAGGAGTACCTGACATTTATCGGATTTTTCTTTGGGATAATTGGTTTAAAAATGATTACAGACGGTATTTTAAGAGGTGCGGGAGACATGGTATGGTTTACTGTGGCAAATCTTGTAAATCTGGGAATCCGTGTTGCTTTTTCTTATATTTTTGCACCGATCATTGGTGTGGCAGCTGTCTGGTATGCAGTTCCTATAGGATGGGCGGCAAATTATATCATATCTTTTGTCCGGTTTCTTACTGGAAAATGGAAAAAGGTACAGTTGCAATAGAGGGATGGAATATGGAGCATTTTAAAATGTAAAAAATTTTTCTGGTACTTGACAAAAGAATAAGTGGTGCTATATACTTTGAAAGTCAAAATATTTATAATTAAAAATATTTGAGTAACAGAACAATTGAGGAGACGAGGAAACAAAAATGACTGGAGTAATATGCGGCACAGGATCCTATATACCTGTACATACAATGGATAATAATGATATTGCACAGCTCGTTGAGACAAGTGATGAATGGATTCGCGAGAGGACAGGAGTCATAAGGCGTCACATCATCCAAGAGGAAAATACCGTTTCCATGGCAGCAGAAGCGGCTTTAAAAGCATTGGAGAATGGGAATGTTACGCCTGAAGAAGTGGATCTTATTTTGGTATCCACCATTTCTTCAAATGTAATTCTGCCATGTGCGGCCTGCGAAGTGCAAAAAGCAATTGGGGCAGTAAATGCGACTTGCTTTGATCTGAGTGCGGCATGTACAGGTTTTGTTTTTGCCTATAATACGGCAGTTGCCTATCTGTCCAGTGGTATGTATAAAACGATATTGATCATTGGAAGTGAAAGTTTATCCAATCTTACAAACTGGGAAGACAGAGGAACTTGTATCTTATTTGGAGACGGCGCAGGAGCAGCTGTTGTGAAAGCGTCGGAGGGGAACTTGTATAGAGGAGTGACTCATTCTGACGGCGCCAAGGGTGAGGCTTTGACCTGTACCAGCAGACATAACAGAAATTGGCAGGAGATTCCATTAAAAGAAACTTATATGCAGATGGATGGCCAGGCTGTATTTAAATTTGCAGTAAAAAAGGTACCGGAAGCTGTAAGAGAAGTGTTGGAAAAAAACAATATGACAGAGAAGGATATTGATTATTTTATTCTTCATCAGGCAAATAAGAGAATAGTGGAGGCAGTAGCTAAAAGGCTGGATGTCTCTATTGACAAATTTCCTATGAATCTTCAGGAATATGGAAATACATCTTCAGCAAGTATTCCGATCCTTTTGGATGAAATGAACAGGGATGGAAGATTGAAAAAAGGACAAAAGCTCATTCTGGCAGGATTTGGAGCCGGGCTTTCCTGGGGAGCAAGCATTCTGGAATGGGGAAAGTAAAAGAAACACCACTGTTTGCAGCAGTGATGTGATAAAGAAATGAAAAGTAGAAGAAAAGGAGAACAAAAATGTTAGAAAAAATCAAAGAAATGGTAGCTGACTCATTAGGAGTAGATGCAGAAACTATTACAGAGGAATCCTCTTTTAAAGAAGATCTGGGTGCAGATTCATTGGATTTATTTGAATTGGTTATGGCTTTGGAAGAGGAGTATGATGTAGAAATCCCTACAGAAGATCTGGAAAATATTGCAACAGTAGGGGATGTAGTAAAATATATCGAGTCTCATCAATAAATAGCTGAGATAGAAAAAGAAAAATTGGGATAAAAACAGAGAAAGAAGAAAAAGAGGTTGTCAATATGAAAACAGAAGTAACCGAATTGCTTGGAATAGAATATCCGATTATTCAAGGAGGAATGGCCTGGGTTGCAGAGTATCACTTGGCAGCCGGCGTATCAAATGCCGGTGGACTTGGGCTTATCGGAGCTGCGAGTGCTCCGGCGGACTGGGTACGCGAACAGATCAAAGAGGCAAAAAAATTAACAGATAAACCATTTGGAGTAAATATTATGCTTATGAGCCCTTATGCAGATGATGTAGCAAGGGTGATTGTAGAAGAAGGCGTAAAAGTCGTTACAACAGGAGCCGGAAATCCGGAAAAATATATGAAGATGTGGAAGGAAGCAGGTGTGAAAGTCATACCGGTTGTTGCTTCCGTTGCACTGGCAAAACGTATGGAACGCTGCGGAGCAGACGCTCTTGTGGCAGAGGGTACAGAAGCCGGTGGACACATTGGTGAAAACACAACAATGGTACTGGTGCCACAGGTTGTAGATGCTGTAAACATTCCTGTTATTGCTGCTGGCGGAATTGCCGATGGAAGAGGAATTGCGGCTGCATTTATGTTGGGAGCCAAGGGAGTTCAGATGGGAACTCATTTTGTTGTAACTGAGGAATCCCAAGTGCATGAAAATTACAAAGAACGCATTATTAAAGCAAAAGACATCGATTCTCGTGTGACCGGGCGTACAACAGGACATCCGGTTCGTGCCCTTAGAAATGATATGACGAAGAAATATCTGGAGCTGGAAAATAACGGAGCAAGCTTTGAAGAGTTGGAATTGCTGACACTTGGAGGACTTCGTAAGGCAGTTGTAGAAGGGGACGTCAAAAATGGAAGTGTAATGGCAGGTCAGATAGCCGGTATGGTAAAGGAAAGACTGACTTGTAAGGAACTGATTGATAAATTGGTGAAAGAAACGGATGCACTGATCAAAGGAGCGGGATTTTATGAGTAAAATTGCTTTTATTTACCCTGGGCAGGGAGCCCAAAAATGCGGAATGGGTGCAGACTTTTATGAGAAAAGTGCATCTGCAAAGGCAGTATATGATATGGCATCAGAAGTACTGAAAGATGACATGGATATTGACATGAAAGACTTGTGCTTTCATGAGAATGATAAATTAGATTTAACAGAATATACACAGGCAGCGTTGGTGACAACATGCCTTGCTATAACTAAGGTTGTGGAAGAAGCAGGAATTCATCCAGATGTAACAGCAGGTTTAAGTCTGGGCGAATATTCTGCCATCGCAGCAGCAGGCGGCATGAAAGATGAAGATGCGATCCGTTTAGTGCGCAAAAGAGGATTGTTGATGCAGAATACGGTTCCGGCAGGAGAAGGAGCCATGGCTGCTGTTATGGGAATGACAGGCGGGGAGATCGAAGAGGGTATCAAAGGAATAGAAGGAGTTTCCATTGCAAACTATAACTGTCCTGGCCAAATTGTTATTACAGGAGAGACGAAGGCAGTGGAGGAAGCGTCACAGAAGCTGAAAGAGGCTGGAGCAAAAAGAACAGTTATGCTCAACGTAAGTGGTCCTTTTCATTCACCGATGTTGGAAAAAGCAGGAGAGGAATTGGGGGAAGTGTTGAGCAATGTAGAACTTCATCCCCTTAAAGTGCCCTATGTGACCAATGTAACAGCAGAACAGGTGAAAGATATCAGTATGACAAGGGATCTGTTGGAAAAACAGGTCAGCTCTTCTGTAAGATGGCAGCAGAGCATGGAGAATCTGATTGCTGACGGTGTAGATACTTTTTTGGAAATCGGTCCGGGAAGAACCCTGGCCGGATTTATGCGAAAAATCAGTCGTGATGTAAAAGTGTATAACATCGGAACATGGGACGATGTGGAAAAAGTGGTAGAAAATTTAAAGTAAATTAAAGGAGGTAGGGACGGAGAATTTATAAATTCCCCGTCCCGAATAAAAAATGATAGAACAAAAAGTAGCGGTAGTCACAGGGGCTTCCCGCGGAATCGGCCGTGCCATTGCTCGTGAGTTGGCATCTAAAGGTGTATTTGTGATAATTAATTACAATGGTTCCAAGGAACGGGCTGAGGAAGTAAAGGCTGAAATAGAAAAAGACGGAGGCAGTGCAGCTGTTTATCAGTGCAATGTATCGCAATTTGATGAATGTGAACGATTTCTAAAAGATGTAGTAAAAGAATATGGAAGAATTGATATTCTGGTAAATAACGCCGGTATTACCAGAGATGGACTTTTGATGAAAATGTCAGAAGAGGATTTTGACAGGGTTATCGATGTGAATTTAAAAGGAACATTTAATACCATTCGTTTTGCTTCCAGACAGATGCTGAAACAAAGAAGCGGGCGTATCATTAATATGTCTTCTGTTGTGGGAATCAGTGGAAATGCCGGGCAGGCGAATTATGCTTCATCAAAGGCCGGGGTGATCGGTTTGACAAAAGCGACAGCTAGAGAACTGGCGTCCAGAGGAATTACTGTAAATGCGGTCGCTCCCGGGTTTATTGAAACAGAGATGACAGACGTACTGTCCGATGCCGTAAAAGAAGCTTCTGTTGCACAAATCCCTCTTGGGAGATTCGGAAAACCCGAAGATATTGCTAAAACAGTAGCATTCCTTGCTTCAGATGATGCAGGATATATTACAGGACAGGTGATCCAGGTAGATGGAGGAATGGCAATATGATGAAAAGAAGAGTAGTAGTAACAGGGCTTGGAGCAGTGACTCCGATCGGAAATACAGTAGAAGAGTTTTGGGCTGGAATTAAGGAAGGAAAGGTTGGAATCGGACCGATTACCAAATTTGATGCCTCCGATTATAAAGTAAAGATTGCAGCAGAAGTAAAAGATTTCGTAGCAAAAGAGAGAATGGAATTTAAGGCGGCTAAGAGAATGGAGACATTTTCACAGTATGCTGTTGCAGCGTCTAAGGAAGCGTATGAAGACTCAGGTCTTGATATCGAAAAGGAAGATCCTTTCCGCGCTGGAGTCATTATCGGATCTGGAATCGGAAGTTTGCAGCAGGTAGAATCAAACTATGAAAAAATCCGTACAAAGGGACCGGGAAAAGTGAATCCACTTATGGTACCTTTGATGATTTCTAATATGGCAGCCGGAAATGTTTCCATTCAGCTTGGTTTCCGGGGGAAATGTACAAATGTGGTGACAGCATGTGCTTCAGGAACAAACTGTATCGGAGATGCATTCCGGGCGATTCAGTATAATGATGCAGATATTATGATTGCCGGAGGAACAGAAAGTGCAATCAGCCCTACCGGCGTCGCAGGGTTTACAGCATTGACAGCGCTTTCTACAAATGAAGATCCTATGAAGGCGTCCCGTCCTTTTGATAAAGACAGAGATGGATTTGTCATGGGAGAAGGAGCAGGGGTTGTTATTTTGGAAGAACTGGAACATGCAAAGGCGCGAGGAGCAAAAATTTATGCAGAAGTAGTAGGATATGGTTCAACAGGCGATGCTTACCATATCACATCTCCGGCAGAGGATGGAGCTGGAGCAGCAAAAGCTATGGAGCTGGCTATGGAGGAAGCTTCTGTGTCACCGTCTCAAGTTGAGTATATTAATGCGCATGGAACAAGTACACATCATAACGATTTGTTCGAAACAAGAGCAATTAAAAAAGCATTTGGCGAAGCGGCAAAGGATGTGACAATCAATTCAACAAAATCGATGATCGGACATCTTCTTGGAGCAGCCGGTGGTGTGGAATTTATCACTTGTGTGAAAGCGATTGAAGATGGATTTATCCATCAGACAGTGGGAACGGTGGAGACAGATGAAGAGTGTGATCTGAATTATGCAATAGGAGCACCAATCGAAAAAGAAATACACTATGCTATGACCAATTCCCTGGGATTTGGCGGACACAATGCTACTTTACTGATTAAAAAATACGAAGAGTAAAAGGAGTATATCAAACATGGAATTTAAAAACCTGCTGACATTGATTCAGGCAGTATCTGATTCGGAGCTGACTGGTCTTAAATACGAGGAAAAAGGGGTAAAAATTCATCTCACTAAGGAAAAAGAAACTGTGATTGCTACCCAGTGCGCTGGCCCAACAGTAGAATTTGCAGCTGGAAAAGTGGCAGCTTCAACGCCGGAAGTCAAGGATGAGACGACAGAGCAGGAGGCAGAAACGGGAACAGCCGATGGAAAGATTGTAAAATCACCGCTTGTAGGTACTTTCTATGCGGCACCTGCTGAAGATGCACAGCCTTATGTATCCGTGGGTGATACTGTGAAAAAAGGACAGGTGCTTGCAATCGTTGAGGCTATGAAACTGATGAACGAAATTGAAAGTGATTATGATGGAACTATTGCGGAAATCCTTGTGGAAAATGGACAGGGAGTTGAGTATGGTCAGCCGTTATTCCGTATTTCATAGTTCCCGGAAGGAGGATATATGAACCATTTAGACATTAATCAGATTAAAGAAATTATTCCCCACAGACATCCATTTCTTCTGGTAGATTATATTGAGGATTATGAACCAGGACAGTTTGCCGTGGGATACAAATGTGTTACATATCGAGAAGATTTCTTCAAAGGTCATTTTCCGCAGGAGCCGGTAATGCCAGGAGTGCTGACAGTGGAGGCTCTTGCGCAGGTAGGTGCAGTTGCAATTTTAAGCAAAGAGGAAAATAAGGGAAAGATTGCCTATTTTGGCGGCATCAATAAATGTAAATTTAAAGGCAAAATTGTTCCAGGAGATAAAGTGAGACTGGAGACAAAAATTATTAAAGCCAAAGGCCCTATGGGAATAGGAGAGGCCACAGCAAGTGTGGATGGAAAGGTTGTAGTCAGTGCGGAACTGACCTTTATGGTAGGTTAAGATGGGACAGATGAAACGAGAGATTAAAAAAGTTTTGATTGCCAACCGTGGCGAGATTGCAGTTCGCATTATTCGGGCATGCCGGGAAATGGGAATCGAGACAGTTGCGGTTTATTCGGAAGCTGATAAAGAAGCCCTGCACACACAGCTTGCAGATGAAGCGGTATGTATTGGCCCAGCACCTTCTACAGAGAGCTACTTAAGTATGGATCGCATTATCAGTGCAACCATTATATCTGGAGCTGATGCAATCCATCCGGGTTTTGGATTCCTTTCAGAAAATAGTAAATTTGCCGAATTGTGTGAGCAGTGCAACATTACTTTTATTGGACCTGGAGCAGATATTATTGCAAAGCTGGGAAATAAGCAGGAAGCAAGAAATACTATGATTGCTGCAGGAGTACCTGTGATCCCGGGGAGCAAGGAGCCAATTTACGATGCGGCAGCCGGAGCTGAAATTGCAGGAAAAGTAGGATATCCAGTTATTGTGAAGGCTGCTCTTGGAGGCGGCGGTAAGGGGATGCGCGTCGCACGGATACCGGAAGAGTTTGAAGCAAGTTTTCTTACGGCGCAAAAAGAAACGCAGATGGCGTTTGGAGACAATACGATGTACATTGAACATTTTGTAGAGCATCCGCGTCACATTGAGTTTCAGATTTTAGCTGATGAATATGGACATGTGATTCATCTTGGAGAAAGAGATTGTTCTATTCAGAGAAATCACCAGAAGATGATTGAGGAATCCCCGTCCACAGCAATAACTGATGAACTTCGCCAGAGAATGGGAAAAGCTGCGGTTAAGGCGGCTCGGGCAGCAGGCTATGTAAATGCAGGAACAATAGAATTTCTTCTTGAGAAAAACGGCAACTTCTATTTTATGGAAATGAATACCCGAATTCAGGTAGAACATCCGGTAACAGAATGGGTTACCGGTATTGACCTTATCAAAGAGCAGATTCGGATTGCATCCGGAAGGGAACTCTCCTATACGCAGGAAGATGTGAAGCTGACGGGGCATGCGATTGAGTGCCGTATTAATGCTGAAAACCCTGAAAAAGGATTTCGGCCATCTCCAGGAACAATCAAAGATATGTATCTTCCAGGAGGGAAAGGAATCCGAATTGATTCTGCTATTTACAGCGGTTATACGATACCGCCTTATTATGATTCAATGATAGCAAAACTGATTGTGTGGGCTAAAAATCGTACGGAAGCCATACGGAAAATGCAAAGCGCTCTCGGTGAAATTATCATTGAAGGAATTGACACCAATGTGGACTACCAGTATGAAATTCTGAATAACCCAGATTACATAGCTGGCAATATCGATATTGAATTTATTGAAGAACTGGAAAGAGCGAAGAAATGAAATTAGAAAATATGTTCAAAAAAACCAGAACAACATCTGGGAAAAAATCTTATATTTCATTGCGGGAAAAACGGCCGGAAGTGCCAGAAGGGCTCCTTAGAAAATGTAATAAATGTGGTAGCGCTATCATTGCTGAGGATGTAAAAAGAGGGTATTATATTTGCCCTAAATGTGGCGGATATTTTCGTGTTCATGCTTATCGAAGGATTGAGATGATTGCTGATGCAGGGACATT
The DNA here is from genome assembly GCA_019423745.1 of Lachnospiraceae bacterium. GTDB lineage: Bacteria > Bacillota > Clostridia > Lachnospirales > Lachnospiraceae > Claveliimonas. The sequence goes on along the minus strand of JAHZAV010000016.1, from coordinate 19,441 downwards.
TGAAGAGTGGGACAAAGATCTTGTTGGCGGGAATCCCATGTCTTACAAAGGGTATCCAGAAAAAGTAGAGGCGATTCAGGAGAAAACAAATCTTCGGGAAGCAGTTGTAACAGGGAAAGCTAAAATTGAAGGATCTGAAACGGTAATTGGTGTGTGTGACGGTCGTTTCCTTATGGCAAGCATGGGCGAAGCAGTGGGAGAAAAGATTGCAAGAGCAGTAGAAAGAGCTACCAAGGAAAAACTTCCTGTGATTATATTTGCCTGTTCCGGTGGAGCAAGAATGCAGGAAGGGATTACATCCCTTATGCAGATGGCAAAGACATCAGCGGCACTGAAACGACATAGTGATGCGGGACTTCTTTATATTTCTGTGCTGACAGATCCGACTACAGGAGGGGTGACTGCAAGTTTTGCCATGCTGGGAGACATTATTCTGGCAGAACCGAAAGCGTTGATTGGTTTTGCAGGACCGCGAGTGATTGAGCAAACCATTGGTCAGAAGCTTCCTAAAGGCTTCCAGAGATCAGAATTTCTTCTGGAACATGGTTTTGTAGACAGAATTGTGGAACGTCAGGAAATGAAATCCGTTCTTGCAGAAATTCTTAAACTCCATGAAAGGGAAAATGAGACAAAAGTCAGATCTTCTGTACAAGAATCCAGAGAAACCAAGGATGAAGAAAGGCTTTCAGGTCAGGAAATCAGTGCGTGGGAGAGGGTACAGCTTTCCAGAAAGAAAGACCGGCCTGTAGGAGAGGATTTCATTAGAGCCTTATTTACGGATTTTATCGAGTTTCATGGAGACAGATATTTTGCTGATGACAGGGCAATTATCGGAGGTGTTGCCAGATTTAAAGGTCAGCCGGTAACGGTAATTGTACAGGCAAAGGGAACCAATACAAAAGAAAACATTGACAGGAATTTTGGAATGCCTTCACCGGATGGATATCGCAAGGCACTTCGATTAATGAAACAAGCTGAGAAATTTCATCGCCCGGTCATCTGTTTTGTGGATACTCCTGGAGCATTCTGTGGACTGGAAGCAGAAGAAAGAGGGCAGGGAGAAGCGATTGCAAGAAATATCTATGAGATGTCCGCTTTAAAAGTCCCGGTACTTTCTATTATTATCGGTGAAGGTGGAAGTGGAGGCGCCCTTGCTATGGCTACTGCAGATGAAGTGTGGATGTTGGAAAATTCCATTTATTCTATCTTGTCCCCGGAAGGGTTTGCAAGTATACTCTGGAAAGATAGCACGAAAGCGAAAGAAGCAGCCGGGGTTATGAAGCTGACTGCGGATGACCTCTATCAGGCAGGAATTGTAGAGAAGGTAATTCCGGAGCCGGATCACTATACTGTTATGAATATAGAAAAAGTTACCGATAGATTATGTCAGGATATTCAGACGTTTTTAAACATATATCAGGAGATGCCGGAAGAAGAACTGACAGAAAGAAGATACCAGCGTTTTCGGCATATGTAGGAGAAGTTATATGAAAATGAAACCATTAAAGCTGGGAGATATTACGGTGAAGTTACCTGTGATACAGGGAGGAATGGGAGTAGGCATCAGTCTTGGCGGACTTGCCGGAGCAGTTGCTAAAGAGGGTGGAGTTGGAATCATTTCAGCGGCACAGATCGGATTTCGGGAGCCGGATTTTGACAGAGATCCTAAGAGCGCAAATTTAAGGGCTATAGCGAAAGAGTATCAGAAGGCAAGGGAAATTGCACCCCATGGAGTCATTGGATTTAACTTGATGGTGGCAATGAAATATTATGAAGATTACGTTAAAGAAGCCATTAAAGCAGGAGCAGACCTTATCATATCAGGAGCCGGACTTCCCATGGAATTGCCAAGGATTGCTGAGGAAGCCCAAATTCAATATAAAAGAGAAAGAAACGTCTTACTTGCACCCATTGTGTCTACAGAAAAATCTGCCCGTGTGATTTTGCGGTACTGGGACAAAAAGTATCATAGAATTCCTGATTTTCTTGTGATTGAGGGCCCTTTGGCAGGAGGTCATCTTGGGTTTACGCAGGAGCAGTTAGAGCAGTTTAGTCTGAATTCCTATGAGAATGAAATTGAGAAGATCCGGATCGTTATAAGGGAATTTGAAGAAAAATACAGTCAGAAGATTCCCGTTGTATTGGCAGGGGGAATAGACGACAAAGAGAAGGTGAAACGTGCTTTTGATCTGGGGGCTGATGCTGTACAGGTGGCAACCCGTTTTGTGACTACGGAAGAATGTGATGCAGATATTCGGTATAAAGAAGCATATATAAAAGCAGAAAAAGAAGATATTATCCTTGTAAAAAGCCCGGTGGGAATGCCAGGAAGAGCTATTCGAAATCCTTTTATGGAGAGAGTGATAAAGGAAGGCAAAATTCCGCACAGTCCCTGTCATCAGTGCCTGCATTCCTGTAAACCAAATGAGATACCATATTGTATTACAGATGCATTGATTCATGCAGCAAAAGGAAATGTGGAAAACGCACTGCTTTTCTGCGGGGCATATGCATATAAAGCAAAAAAGATTGAAACAGTGAAAGAAGTCATTGATTCTCTGCTGATGGAGACGGTATAATAAGAAAAGGAAATGTTTGCAGAAAGGAGGGCTGTTTATGGATGCATATAAGACAATTAATGATATCCTGGTGAATCTTATTAATGAAATCTGGGAATTGGAAGAAAAAGCAATTATTACAGAAGAATTTAAAGATCTCACTAATAATGATATGCATGTAATAGAGGCAATCGGCACAGGAGAAGGCAATAATATGTCGTCTATTGCGAAAAAACTGAATATTACAGTAGGATCTCTGACGACAGCCATGAACAGCCTTGTAAACAAAGCCTATGTTATGAGAAAAAGAAGTGAAAAAGACCGGAGAGTTGTCTATGTAAAGCTTACAGAAAAAGGAGTCCGTGCCTATCGCCATCATGAAGATTATCATCGTCAGATGACAGAAGCCATTCTGGCAAAGCTAAAAGAGGATGAAATCCCGGTCCTGATGAAGACCCTGGATGGATTGTCAGAGTTTTTCCGGGGGTACAGTCAGAAATCATAAAGCTCCGGGAGGGATGAATATGTATGAGGAAGAAGTAAGGAAGCTGCAGGATATTATCGATGACAGTCAAAGGATTGTGTTTTTCGGTGGGGCAGGTGTGTCTACTGAAAGTGGAATACCTGATTTCAGAAGTGCAGATGGCATTTACCACCAGCATTATAAATATGCTCCTGAGCAGGTTGTAAGCCACAGCTTTTTTATGCATCATACGGAAGCATTTTATGATTTTTATAAAGACAAAATGGTATGTCTGGAGGCGGTTCCGAACAAAGCACATAAAAAGCTGGCAGAGTTGGAGGAGAAGGGAAAACTTACGGCTGTAATTACACAAAATATTGACGGCCTTCATCAAATGGCAGGAAGCCGGAAAGTCTATGAACTTCATGGAAGCGTTCATCGGAATTACTGCCAGAAATGCGGAAGATTTTACGATGCCGCCTATGTAAAAGAAGCGTCAGGAGTTCCGACCTGTCAGTGCGGAGGAATAATTAAGCCAGACGTGGTACTCTATGAAGAAAGCTTAGATGCTTCTACGATCAAGGGAAGTATAGAGGCGATCAGTAATGCAGATACATTAATCATAGGAGGAACCTCTCTGGTTGTATATCCGGCAGCAGGATTTATCGATTATTTTCACGGAAAACATCTGGTTGTTATAAATAAAAGCGCTACTGCCAGAGAAGTTGGAGCAGAGTTGTGTATATCGGCACCAATCGGAGAGATATTGGGAATGATTCAAGCATAACAATTAGGGGGAGGTTATCACTTGTATAAGTCATAACCTCCCCCCGATACATTATATCGCTGTTTTTAGCTGGCAGCAGTGCTTACAATGTACTTGTAATTCCAAATCCGGTATTAGGATTCAAAAAAGATGTAATTACATCACCAGCAAAAACAAGAAGGAGAATCACACAAAGAAAATACAGGAATCTTGGTGGAATCCGTGTGAAAACAGCGTCAAGTTTTGGAGCAATGATATATACGATAGCCAGCCCGCCAGTTCCAAAAATCAGAAGACCAGTCAGGCAGACACGGCCCTGGATTTCGAAAAGCATATCCGAATAGTTCCACCAGCGGACTCCAAATAAAGTTTCCAGAGTCAGACCAGAAAAATACTCTATAATGCCGCATAAAAACATTGTCATACCAAAGAGGTGAAGCGGGCGGTCATACCATTTTTTCAGAACAAGAAGAATCAGGACGCCCCCGGTTCCGTATATTGGAAGCCAAGGACCGGAAAGGACTCCCCGATTAATGAACATACCATCCATAAAGAGATGAAGGAGGACTTCCCACAGCCAGCCAATGCCTGAAAATGTAAAGAAAATCAGAATAAGTGATGAGAAGGAATAGTGTTTCTGATATTCTAAAGAAGTGGTTGGATTGATGGATAAAAGTAGATTTTCCATGCGAGTTACAGCAGTTTTCATAACATTACCCCCTTCATAGTAGTCTTTTTTATGTGCTTATAGTGTAAAAGAAAGAATTAAAGATAAATGGCGGAAAATTATAAAGATTTTCGAAAGATTTTAAATGGAAGATGGAGGTTTGGCGAAAATATGAAGAAACAACTGGACTATTTTGAAATAGAAGGAGAGTTTGGAGGAAATCAGGACTGGTTTACAAATGTTGTGATGCATATTGGGGGATGTGCGGCAGCTACAGCATGTGACAGCTGTATTTATTTTGCAAGGGAAAAAGGATGGAAGGAGCTTTATCCTTTTAATCCGTATGAGCTTTCAAAGCAGGATTATAAAAGTTTCAGTATGAAAATGAAGCCCTATCTGAAGCCGCGAAAAGGCGGTGTAGATAAGCTGGATCTTTATATAGAGGGGCTGGAAAATTATCTGCAGGATGTAGAAAAGATACATATGCCACAGAATAGACATCGGATCCATATGGAACCATTTTCAGGGGAAAATTCATGTGAAAAGGCCTGGGAAGTGATTAAAAAGCAAATAAATGCCGGATATCCGATACCATACCTTCTGCTGCGCCATGAGGATACAGAGCAATTCAAGGACTTTATCTGGCATTGGTTTCTTTTGGTGGGTTATGAAGAAAAAACAGAGGAGAGCAAAGTGAAAAAGCTGGTCACAGCAGCAACTTACGGGCAGGCTACAACATTTGTATTGGACGAATTGTGGCAGACCGGCAGGGAGCCAAAGGGAGGAATGATTCTTTACGCTACCGAGGAGAGTGAGATTGCAAAAGTGACTGACTCCGTGTTACAATAGTCAGGAAATTGATAAAAGAAGCGAGGTAATAAATTATGGCAAATCCTATCGTTACGATTGAAATGGAAAATGGAGATATTATGAAGGCAGAGCTGTATCCGGAGATTGCGCCAAATACAGTAAACAACTTTATCTCTCTGGTGAAAAAAGGATATTATGACGGTCTGATCTTCCACCGTGTCATCAGTGGATTTATGATTCAGGGAGGATGTCCGGACGGAACTGGAATGGGAGGCCCGGGATACAATATTAAAGGGGAATTCAGTCAGAATGGTTTTGCAAATGAACTTAGACATACAGAAGGAGTTCTGTCTATGGCTAGAGCAATGCATCCGGATTCTGCAGGAAGTCAGTTCTTTATCATGCATAAAACGTCTCCTCATCTGGACGGGGCATATGCAGCATTTGGAAAGATTACAGAGGGAATGGACATTGTAAATAAGATCGCTAATACGGATACAGATTACAGTGACAGACCTCTGAATGTGCAGAGAATGGCGAAGGTAACAGTGGACACCATGGGAGTGGATTATCCGGAACCGGAGAAAGCATAGGCAAAAATTATGGAACGGTCATTACAAAAACCAGCAGTGCGGGGGTTCCTTGCACTGCTTTGCTGTGCTCTTTGGGGAAGTGCATTTCCATGTGTGAAGCTGGGATATGAATGGCTGCATATAGGAAATACAGGAAGCCAGATCCTTTTTGCCGGATATCGTTTTTTCCTTGCAGGGATTTTAACATTTCTTGCAGGATGCGTAATGGAGAGGCGTATTCTTTCTATGAAAAAATCGTCGATTCCATATGTTTTGCGCCAGGGAATTCTCCAGACAACCATTCAATATATCTTTTTCTACGTTGGTATGGCTAATGTTACCGGAACAAAAGGTTCCGTGATTAATGCTTCTAATGCTTTCATATCTATTATTGCGGCTCATTTTATGGTAAAAGGAAGCAAGAGTGACCGGATGACATGGAAAAAGGCTGTTGCATGCATCATTGGTTTTGCAGGAGTGATTGTAATTAATCTGGAACCAGGTGCCTGGGGAAAAGGATTTTCATTGCAGGGAGAAGGAATGATGATTATTTGTGCTTTGTCCTATGGATTGAGTACGGTTGTTATGAAATTGATTTCTCACAGGGAAAGTGCGGTGACGATTACCGCATATCAGCTTCTTTTTGGTGGATTTCTTTTAATTGCAGCAGGCGTGGCATGCGGTGGGACAATTGGGAGTTTTGATAATAGATCCATCCTTTTACTTGTTTATATGGCATTTATTTCTTCGGCAGCATTTACGCTTTGGGGAATGCTCCTGAAATATAATCCTGTAGGAAAAGTCGCTGTTTTCGGATTTTCTATTCCGGTCTTCGGCGTATTTTTATCGGCATTGATTTTAGGAGAACAGGCATTTACGATAAAGAATTTAACGGCCCTTATTCTTGTGTGTGGAGGAATTATTTTGGTAAATGGGAATGAAGATTCCCCATCTTGCAAAATAGGGAAGAATAACGTACAATAGGACACAGTAAAAACGACCGGAAAAGGAGCGGCGAGAGAATGGCAGAAAAAATGGTAGAGACCAGAGAACTTGTCTTTGAATATGAAAAACGAGATGAAGAAGGAAACGTGATCGGCAGATCCCGTGCGATTGATGAAGTGGATTTGGATATTAAAGAAGGACAGTTCGTAGCCATTTTGGGTCATAACGGTTCTGGAAAGTCAACGCTGGCAAAACATATCAATGCGATTCTGGTCCCGACAGGCGGAACTATCTGGGTGGCCGGAAAAGATACAAAAAATCCGGATGAACTCTGGAATGTACGTCAAAGCGCGGGAATGGTATTTCAGAATCCGGACAATCAGATCATTGGTACAGTTGTAGAGGAAGATGTAGGATTTGGCCCTGAAAATCTTGGGGTTCCTACAGATGAAATCTGGAAGCGTGTGGAAGATAGCCTGAAAGCGGTTGGAATGATTGAATACCGGCATCATTCTCCTAATAAGTTGTCCGGAGGACAGAAGCAACGAGTGGCAATTGCAGGAGTGATTGCTATGGAACCTAAATGTATTGTGCTGGATGAACCTACAGCTATGTTGGATCCGATTGGCAGAAAAGAAGTTTTAAATACAGTGCGTATGCTTCGACGCCGCAAAAACGTAACGGTTATTTTGATTACGCATTATATGGAAGAAGTTATTTATGCAGATAAAATTTTTGTAATGGATCATGGGAAAGTTGTGATGGAGGGAAGTCCAAGAGAAATTTTCTCGCAGGTGGATATGCTGAAGCACTATCGACTGGATGTACCGCAGGTCACTATGCTTGCAGACGAGCTTAGGAAAAAGGGGCTGGATATTCCGGCGGGAATTTTGAAGAAAGAAGAATTGGTGGAAGCGCTATGTCAATTAAATTAGAACATTTGAATTATATATATAGTCCAGGAACAGCTTATGAAAAACAGGCGCTCAAAGATATTTGTCTGGAAATTCCTCATGGGGAATTTGTAGGAATCATTGGTCATACCGGTTCTGGAAAATCTACATTGATTCAGCATTTGAACGGTCTGATCCGTGCCACCAGTGGGACAATTTATTATAATGGAGAAGATATTTATAAAGAAGGATATGACATGAAGAAACTCCGAAGCCAGGTAGGACTTGTGTTCCAATATCCGGAGTATCAGCTTTTTGAAGTGGATGTTTTATCGGATGTGTGTTTCGGACCAAAGAATCAGGGACTTTCACCAGAAGAGTGTGAAGAAAGGGCAAGACAAGCACTAAAACTGGTGGGATTGAAGGAAAAATATTATAAATCTTCTCCTTTTGAATTATCTGGAGGCCAAAAAAGAAGAGTAGCTATTGCAGGCGTTCTTGCCATGTATCCTAATGTTTTGGTTCTTGATGAACCTACAGCGGGATTGGATCCCAAGGGAAGAGATGAGATACTTGATCAGATTGCATATCTGCATCAGCAAAGAGATATGACAGTTATACTGGTGTCTCACAGCATGGAAGATATTGCAAAATATGCAGATCGTCTGATTGTTATGAACAAAGGTCAGGTACTTTATAATGATACCCCAAAGACCGTTTTTTCTCATTATCAGGAACTGGAAAAGATTGGTCTTGCAGCACCCCAGGTGACTTATATCATGCATGACTTAAAAGAAAAAGGATTCGATGTTAAAGTGACAGCAACTACAGTGACAGATGCAGCGGAAGAAATTATTCGGGCAGTTCAGACCAGGCGGGGGAGAGAATCATGATACGAGATATAACAATAGGACAATATTATCCGGCAAAAAGCGTATTGCATCGTCTGGATCCAAGAGTAAAGCTGGTTGGCACACTTTTGTATCTGATATCCCTGTTTCTTTTTGACAATATTTTTGGATATCTCGTGGCAACTGTTTTTCTGATTACCATTATCCGGCTGTCAAAGGTGCCGTTTGGTTATATTATGAAAGGGATGAAGCCGATTATCATGCTTTTGTTGATAACGGTACTTTTTAATTTATTTCTTACCCGGGGCGGAGATATACTGTTTCAGGTCTGGATTTTTACTGTAACAGAAGCGGGGCTTAGGACAGCAATTTTTATGGCGATTCGTCTTATATATCTGATTGCCGGTTCATCTCTTATGACATTTACCACAACGCCAAATGCGTTGACAGACGGGATAGAAAGCCTGTTACATCCACTGAATAAGATTCATGTGCCAGTACATGAGGTCGCAATGATGATGTCGATTGCACTGCGCTTTATTCCGATTCTTCTGGAGGAGACAGATAAAATCATGAAGGCGCAGATTGCCAGAGGAGCGGATCTGGAGAGTGGGAATATTATTCAGAGAGCAAAAAATATGATTCCCATATTGGTGCCGCTATTTGTATCAGCATTTCGCCGGGCTAATGATCTGGCTATGGCTATGGAATCAAGATGTTACCGGGGCGGGGAAGGCCGCACAAAAATGAAACCACTGCAGTATCATGGCAGAGACAGAGCGGCGTATATTATTGTGATTGTTTATGTGATAGCAGTATTCTGCATCGGAAAACTTGGGACGGGGGTTTTTTAGAAGCCTCCGTCTTTTCTTAGAATAAAAAATCAGATTATTTATCCCCAAAGTGTGGAAAAGGATGTGGATAGTATGTGGAAAAGGATAAAATTGACAGTTGCTTATGACGGGACTAACTATTGTGGCTGGCAGATTCAGCCGAATGGTCTGACGGTGGAAGAAGTATTAAATCAGAAGATCAGTGCCCTTACGGGTGAGGAGATTAAAGTAATCGGGGCCAGCAGAACAGATTCCGGTGTACATGCCCTTGGGAATGTAGCCGTTTTTGATACGAAATCGTCGATTCCGCCCCAAAGATTTGCCTATGCATTAAATCAGAAACTTCCTGAAGACATTGTAATAGTAAATTCAAAGGAAGTCCCCTGTGACTGGCATCCCAGATATCAGCAAAACATCAGCAAAATATATGAATATCATATTTATAATGGACCGGTTCCGGATCCAATGAAAAGGCATTATAGTACGTTTGTCTCTTTTCCTTTGGATATAGAGAAAATGAAAGCTGGAGCAGAGTATCTTGTAGGAGAACATGATTTTGTTAGTTTTTGCAATATACGAACCAATACAGAGGATACGGTTCGAACTATTGAGGATATACAGATTCTGTATCGGGAAGAACAAGTGAAGTCGGTTTCATCTTTTGAAGGCAGAGAAATTGTTATTCGGATAAAAGGAAATGGATTTCTTTACAATATGGTTCGCATTATTGCCGGTACCCTAATTCGTGTAGGACGCGGATTTTATGAACCGGAGAAGGTGGAGCAAATTCTGAATGCGAAAAAAAGGACCGAAGCAGGGGTGACAGCGCCACCACAGGGATTGGTTTTGGTCGAAATACTTTATGAAGAATAGAATAAATATTTGCTAATTATGGCATGTGAATGAAAAATACAGAAAATACAATGAGAATATAGTAATTGAAAGAAATTAATGTTAGAATGAATGTACGAAAAAGAGAACGGGAGGTATTTCATTATGGAAGCATTGTTGAAAGTGGTTCCCTTCTTTGGAATTCTGGCATTAATTTTTGCAGCATATTTGGCAGCAAAAGTGTCCAGACAAGAAGAAGGAACACAGCGCATGAAGGAAATTTCATCGGCCATCAGTGAAGGGGCCAAGGCTTTCCTCATGGCAGAGTACAAAATTCTTGTATTTTTTGTACTCATTTTATTTGTGCTGATCGGACTGGGAATTGGGAACTGGATTACAGCAATATGCTTTGTCTGTGGTGCTTTGTTTTCCACCCTTGCCGGATACTGCGGAATGCAGGTGGCAACAAGGGCAAATGTCAGAACGGCAAATGCTGCAAGGAACGGAGGAATGAATAAGGCTTTGTCCATTGCATTTTCCGGAGGAGCAGTTATGGGTATGTGTGTGGCAGGATTTGGAGTGCTGGGAGTAGGCATGATCTATGCATTGACAGAAAATGTAGAGGTTCTTTCCGGATTCAGCCTGGGTGCATCTTCTATTGCATTGTTTGCCCGCGTGGGAGGCGGCATTTATACAAAGGCTGCTGATGTGGGAGCTGACCTGGTAGGGAAAGTTGAGGCCGGCATTCCGGAAGATGATCCGAGAAATCCAGCAGTTATTGCAGATAATGTGGGGGATAATGTAGGCGATGTTGCGGGTATGGGAGCAGATTTGTTTGAGTCCTATGTGGGTGCTCTGATTTCCGCCATTACTCTTGGGGGTGTTTACTTTAGTGTGGCAGGAGTAACCTATCCGTTGCTTATAGCTGGATTGGGGCTTTTAGCGTCCATATTAGGAAGCTTTTTTGTTCGGGGAGATGAAAATGCAAATCCGCATAAGGCTCTGAAGATGGGAACCTATGTTGCCAGTATTTTTGTAGTGATTGCAGCTTTTGTATTTAGCTGGTTCATATTTGGGGGTATGAATCAGGCAATTTCTATTGTAGCGGGATTAATTGTAGGGTTAGTAATTGGAATTATCACAGAAGTATATACGTCTGGAGATTACAAATCAGTAAAGGAAATTGCAGAACAATCCGAAACCGGTTCGGCGACAACAATTATCAGTGGTCTTGCAGTTGGAATGAAATCGACAGCAGCCCCAATTATCCTTATTTGTGTAGGGATTTTTGCAGCATATCAGTTCAGCGGTCTTTACGGAATTGCACTTGCCGCTGTAGGTATGCTTTCTACGACAGCAATCACAGTTGCAGTAGATGCGTATGGCCCTATTGCAGATAATGCCGGAGGAATTGCAGAAATGTCCGGATTGGAGCCAGAAGTGAGAAAGATAACAGATAAATTAGATGCAGTGGGGAATACAACGGCAGCTATCGGAAAGGGGTTTGCCATAGGTTCGGCAGCTTTGACAGCTCTGGCATTATTTGTGTCTTATGCAGAAGCAGTACAGCTTGCTCAGATTGATATTTTGAATAATCGTGTGATTATAGGATTGTTTATCGGAGGTATGCTTCCATTTCTGTTCTCCGCAATGACGATGCAGTCTGTTTCTAAAGCTGCTTATCAGATGATTGCGGAAGTACGTCGTCAATTTGCAGCTATGCCGGGTATCATGGAAGGAACACAGCGACCGGATTATAAATCTTGTGTGGCAATTTCTACGACGGCTGCATTAAAGGAAATGCTGGTTCCCGGCGTCATGGCAGTAGCAGTTCCGCTTCTGGTAGGAATTGTGCTGGGACCGGATGCATTGGGAGGATTGTTGGCAGGTTCTCTTGTGACTGGAGTCATGATGGCAATTTTTATGTCCAATGCAGGAGGTGCATGGGACAATGCCAAAAAATATATTGAGGACGGAAATCACGGAGGAAAAGGAAGCGAGGCGCATAAAGCAGCGGTTGTAGGAGACACGGTAGGGGACCCATTTAAAGATACATCAGGACCATCGATTAATATTTTGATTAAACTGATGACGATTGTATCTTTGGTATTTGCACCGTTGTTTTTATCAATCGGAGGCCTTTTGTAAAAGTTACATAGATGGAGTAAGATATATTTTTCAACTTAGTAAAGTAAGACCGGCAGCAATTTGTGCCGGTCTTTTGTGCGTTCAAATAATAGGTTATATTATGCTTGACTTATTCTGCTGTTCTATATAATATATAGATATCCGATATATCGATACTCTATATAAGGAGGGGAAACAATGACAGTCGAAAAAGGTCTTTTATCAGGAAGTACAGCAATGTTAATTTTGAAACTTCTTGAAGAGAAAGAAATGTATGGGTATGAAATGATAGACATACTTAGAGAAAGATCGGAAAATGTTTTTGAGCTGAAGGCGGGAACTCTTTATCCGCTGCTGCATTCTTTAGAAGAAAAGGGAGCGCTGGAGTCCTATGAAAATGAGGTGGGAGGAAAGGTTAGAAAATACTATAGAATTACAAAAGCGGGAAAAAAGCAGTTGAAGGAAAAGACAATGGAATGGAAGGAATATTCCCGTGCAGTGGCAAATGTACTGGGGGGTGCTGTTTATGAATATGCATGATTATCTGGTGACAGTTTCCGAGCAAATCCGATGTAAAAGAGCCTGGCCAATGATTGAAAAGGAACTGAAAGATCATATAGAGGACCAGAAAATCGATTGTATGGCAGAAGGAATGACTGCAAGAGAAGCGGAAGAGGAAGCGGTGCGTCAGATGGGAGATCCTGTTGAAACAGGAATGAGTCTGAACCAGGTTCACCGGCCTTTGATGGACTGGAAGCTGGTGGCAGTGGTTTTCCTTCTGGGCATTGTCGGTCTTGTTCTGCAGTGGATGACCTACCAGCAGCCGGATTCCGCATATAAATCTATGGAGATTTGGAATCAGGTAAAATATACCGTGTGTGGTTTTATGATCATGCTTGTGATTTGTCTTGCAGATTACAGTATAATAGGCAGATATGCCTTAAAAATATGGAAAGTTGTACTTGGAATAGAAGTGTTGATTTGGCTTTTGAATTTAATGCAATATGGAGTAATGTGGATGAATGGCGGACTTTACTCACCTGTCACCACAGTTGCGGACTGCCTTCTTTTACCGGCTTTTTGTGGAATGATTTGGAGCTACAGGGGAAGTGGAAATAGAGGGATAGTTAAAAGTGTAGGATGGCTGGCTGTAATGGGAGCAGTTTTTATGTTTCCGTTTCAAAGGCATGCGTACGCTTTGATCATATTTGGACTTTGTGGAGTCATGCTTTGTATGACTATATGGGAAGGGTGGTTTGACCGACAAAAGAAAACAAATCAAAGGAGGGACAGGAGAACAGTTTCTATTGTTTTCGGCGTGATTCTTCTTGTGATGGTAGGAGTGGCGTTGCTATTCTGGATGGAAAAAAGCAGTTTCGGCATGGGAGAGAGTTATGGGGCGATGCGTGAAAACATTCAAAATCTTGCATCTATGGATAAGGCGGGCGTAGATCTTACTGGAAGTGAACTTGAATGGGCGCGGTTTGAAGTGCGAGGGGATTTCCTGTGGCTCTATTTATTTTATAGTTATGGAATATTTCCGGTTATACTCTTGACAATTCTTGCATTTCTATTTCTTATGTTTCTCTTTTTGGCGGTGTTTCATCAGAAAAATCATTTAGGATTCGTTTTGGGTCTGGGATGTCTATGTTTTATTGCGATTCAGACGATATGGTATTTGGGAATGAACTGCGGAATTTTTCCTGCAGGTCAGGGCTACATGCCATTTTGTACTTTAGGAGGGGCCAATATGGCTATCACTTATATTTATACAGGAATCCTTTTATCGATTTATAGAAATAGTAGGATTGTGCGAAATTAGAAAAAAAGGACAGGTACGATAGCCTGTCCCTTTTTCGCATTTCCAGCGATTAAATGTGAGATAGATCTGTTTTGCCAATCATTAGATTTAGAATTTCTACATCTGTCTGGCGCATTCCTTCCCGGCCCATATATCCGATGGCTTTCACCGTGTCTTCTGCTGTCTTCATAGCAAGGCCTTCTCCAGTTTCAAAGCGAATGTTTTTCATTGCCATAGTATGGGCAAGAAAAGCAGCCTGAAGGGACGAGAAAATTTTGGCGGCGCAGCTTGGTTTTGCACCATCACAGGTGATTCCCCCTACGTTTACAATGGTATTGATCACTGTATTTTCAATCTGTTCTGCTGTGCCATCACATAAATAAGTAATACCTGCGCCTGCCCCTGCAGCAGCGCAGACAGCCCCACAATAAGCAGACAGAGGGCCGATATATCGTTTTTGATCCTGAGCAACTAAATTAGAAATACAAAGTGCACGAAGTAGTTTATCCTGTGGTTTATCTGTTTGCCGCGCATATTCGATTACCGGAAGAGAACAGGTCATTCCCTGGTTGCCGGAACCTGAAATAATAATAACCGGGAGAGAGCAGCCGCTCATCCTGGCATCAGATCCGGCAGCAGCCCGTGCAATTGCCTGCCATTTCACGTCATTTCCGTATTCTTCTATGATCATGGGGCCGATTCCGGCACCCCACGTATGTTTCATTCCTTCATCTGAAATGGCTGTATTATATGCAATCTGTCGTTCTAAAACTTCCCGCACATCATTGAGAGCTACTTCATTTGCAAAGGAGATAATATCTTTTAGATTTAAAAGGGATTTGTCCACGCCTGTTTTGACCGGGTCTGCCTCTCCTTTATAGATTATCTCGCCGTTGCGTTCGATAAGAGTAAGGCAGGTGTGGCTGTTTTCAATCCGGACGACAGCGTTATCTTTTCTGTTACAGGCATGGATTTCAATGAAAAGGTTGGGGACTCCTTCTTTGAGAAGGCAGGTGCAAAAATTCGAATTTAAAAGTTCCTTTGTCCGTATACGGTCTTTTTCCGAAACTGTTTCCAGAACTTCCAGTCTGCGGCTGGCATCTCCGCCGACTGCTCCCAGGATAACTGCGGCCTCTACACCTTTTAAGCCTTCAGAGTTAGGAACTTTCACTCCTTTTACATTTTTAATAATATTGCCGCTGCACAAAGCGTCTATCTTTTCAGGAAAGGTACCAAGGACTTCCACAGCTTTTGCTGAAGCGTAAGCAAGAGCGATTGGTTCTGTACAGCCAAGAGCAGGAATCAGTTCTGTCTGTAAAATTTGAACATAATTATTATAAATCTTTTGTTCCATTCTTTTTCCTCCCGCTGGTATTACTGAACAAATATGATCATCATAACTTTACTATAGCAAAAAGCTTCGCAACGGACAATGATGGAAATTGCTTTTATTTGCTGTAAATGTTACAATTCTGGGAGGAGACAACACTTGTCTCTGATAGAGGTTTGTCAGAAAGAAACGGAAAGGAGTAAGAAATTTATGTGGATTAAAAATGTAAAAATATATAGAGAAGGTAGAAAGTTTGAAGAAGGACAAATTTTTATAGATGAAGAAAACGGAATTTTTGCAGAAGGAGAAAAGGTTGATAAAGATCAGGTAATAGATGGCGAAGGATGTTATGCTGTTCCGGGACTGATTGATATCCATTTTCATGGCTGTAAAGGTTATGATTTCTGTGATGGAACCCTGGAAGCCATTGAGAAAATTGCGGAATATGAGGCTTCCATAGGAGTGACCGGAATTTGTCCGGCAACGATGACTCTTCCGGCAGAGGAACTGGAACAGATTCTTTCAACAGCGTCTGAATATCAGAAAGTTTCTCATGAGGGCGCGGATCTTTTAGGAGTCAATATGGAAGGTCCATTTATCAGTGAGGAGAAAAAAGGTGCGCAAGATGCCAAAAATATTCTCAGATGTGATGCGGCATTATTCCGCCGGTTTCAGAGCGCAGGAAACGGATTAGTAAAATATATTGGAATTGCACCGGAAAAAGAAGGCGCACTGGATTTTGTAGAGCAGGTAAAAGACGAAGTGCATGTTTCTCTGGCACATACAAATGCAGATTATGAATCAGCCAAGGCAGCTTACGATAAAGGAGCGTGTCATGCCGTTCATTTGTACAATGCCATGCCTCCATTTTCCCACCGGGCTCCGGGAGTGGTAGGAGCCGTAGCGGACAGCCCACATGTAATGGCAGAGTTAATTTGCGATGGGGTACACATTCATCCGGCGGTTGTACGTACAACATTTAAAATGCTTGGTGAAGAGAGGATTATTTTTATCAGTGACAGTATGCGTGCTACCGGTATGCCTGACGGTAGATATACGCTTGGAGGATTGGAAGTGGATGTGAAAGGAAATCGGGCAACACTTGTGTCAGACGGAGCCCTGGCAGGGTCAGCCACCAATCTGATGGATTGCGTGAGAACTGCCGTGAAAAAGATGGATATTCCTCTGGAAACTGCCATTGCGTGTGCAACGGAAAATCCGGCAAAGAGCCTTGGCATTTACGACCAATATGGCTCCATCTCCATAGGGAAAAAGGCGGATTTGCTGCTTTTGGATCAGGATTTGAACCTCAAAGCTGTTATTAAAAATGGAAAAGTTTTATAAGGATAGGACAATTGTTATGAGTGAAAAGATAAAAAGAGGTGCTTGCCTCGTCTGTGGAAAAGATTTGGTCTACTATTCGAAAGCAGAGGAGATGGAATGCGTTTTCTGCGGGAAAAAAGAACTTTCTCACGCATCCTGTAAAGAAGGACATTACGTATGCGATGACTGCCATGCGAAAAAAGGAATAGAAGTGATTATGGAGACCTGTCAAAGGACGGCATCCAGAAATCCAATAGAGATTGCGCTGGAAATTATGGCGAATCCTTATATTTACATGCATGGACCGGAGCATCATGTTATGGTGGGAGCAGTTCTTCTGACTGCCTATCATAACAGTGGCGGGAAGATTCAGTTAAAAGAAGCGTTGGAGGAAATGAAGGAAAGAGGAAGCCAGGTACCGGGAGGTGTATGTGGATTCTGGGGCTGCTGCGGCGCAGGAATCAGTGCCGGAATCTATATGAGTATTGCAACTGGAGCTACGCCACTTGCAGGGCGCTCCTGGGGGCTGTCAAACCGGACTACGGCAAAGGCCCTGGAGGAAATTGGAAAGCTGGGCGGACCAAGATGCTGTAAAAGAGATACTTATACGGCAATTCGGGTGGCTGTGGAGATGACCAGGAAAGAACTGGGGATAGAAATGATATGTCCCGACAAAATTGTATGCTCCTTTTCGCCAGAGAATCAACAGTGTTTGAAAAAGGCCTGTCCTTATCATGCTTCATAAAGATTTATGGAGGTTAGGCTTGACAAATAAATATAAATACGTTAGCATTGCAGACAGAGAAATTGCAAATAAAAAGGCTTTGAAAAGAAGAAGTAACATTTGAAACACCCAGACAGAAAGCAGCCGGCAGATGAGAGGCGCATGAAGGAGTCAGATGTGAATACATCTTGGAGCTTCGCACTGAAATCTTTTTAAGAAAGTAGGATGCGACGTAAGTGGCATACGTTATCATGCACAGGCTGTAAAAAAGCAGCCTTAAAAGGCCGATTTGCCGCAAGGCATCGGTGAAATAAGGTGGTACCGCGGAAACATTCGCCCTTACTGTTGCAGGACAGTAAGGGCTTTTTTGTGACTCATTTTACCATTGTGTATCAAAAATAAATAAGAGAAAAGGAGAAAAAAGATGGGAATTTATGAAGAGCTGCAGGCAAGAGGGCTGATTGCTCAGGTAACGGACGAGGAGGAAATAAGGGAGCTGGTTAATAATGGAAAGGCAACTTTCTATATCGGATTTGACCCTACAGCAGATAGCCTCCATGTAGGACATTTTATGGCGCTTTGTCTGATGAAGCGTCTCCAGGAAGCAGGAAACAGGCCAATCGCATTGATTGGAGGAGGAACAGGATATATTGGCGATCCTTCCGGAAGAACAGATATGCGTTCTATGATGACACCGGAGCAGATTCAGCATAACTGTGACTGTTTTAAAAAGCAGATGAGCCGTTTTATTGATTTTTCTGAAGGAAAAGCTCTTATGGTAAATAATGCAGACTGGCTTTTAGACCTTAACTATATTGAACTTCTTAGAGAAGTAGGACCTCATTTTTCTGTAAACCGTATGCTGGCAGCAGAGTGTTATAAACAGAGAATGGAAAAAGGATTAAGTTTCCTGGAATTTAACTACATGATCATGCAGAGTTATGATTTCTATGAATTGTTCCAGAAATACGGCTGCAACATGCAGTTCGGAGGGGATGATCAGTGGAGCAATATGTTGGGCGGAACAGAGTTGATTCGTCGTAAGTTGGGTAAAAATGCATGTGCGATGACGATTACTCTTCTTTTGAATTCAGAAGGAAAGAAGATGGGAAAAACTCAGAGCGGAGCAGTGTGGCTTGATCCGGAAAAAACATCTCCGTTTGAATTCTATCAGTATTGGAGAAATGTAGCAGATGCGGATGTTTTAAAATGTATCCGTATGCTCACTTTCCTTCCGCTGGAAGAAATTGATAAGATGGATTCCTGGGAAGGGGCTCAGCTAAATACGGCAAAAGAGATTCTTGCGTATGAACTTACCAAACTGGTGCACGGTGAGGAAGAAGCTGAGAAGGCACAGCAATCTGCAAGAGCTCTTTTCAGCCAGGGAGCAGCAGACCAGATGCCGACCACAGAGCTTACAGAAGAGGATATGGAAGAAGGATCTATTGACATTCTGACGATGCTTGTAAAAAGTGGCCTTGTACCATCTAAATCAGAAGCAAGACGCGCAGTACAGCAGGGCGGCGTTTCTGTAGATGGTGAAAAAATACAAAATATCCATGAGGTATTTACAGAAGATGCATTTAAGGCAGGTATTATAGTGAAAAAGGGAAAGAAAAATTTCCGGAAAATTGTAATGAAATAAAGTCTGCAAGTTGATGGTATATTAGACTGACATGGCTGTTATAAAAAGGAGGAAGATACATGGCATTTAAAGAAGTAGATATCCATACACTTAAGTTTAATCCGTTTGAGAAAATCAGTAAACAGTGGATGCTGATCACTGCGGGGGATCAGGAAAAATCCAACACAATGACAGCAAGCTGGGGCGGAGTTGGATTTATGTGGGGTAAACCAGTAGCAACTGCCTATATCCGTCCACAGAGATATACAAAACTTGAGTTTCCGCGAATTGCAATAAAAAGATGAGTATGTCTTCCCAAAGTA
>JAHZAV010000015.1 GCA_019423745.1 Lachnospiraceae bacterium | reverse complement strand
CCCTTCTATTTTTCATTATATCTGTTTTAAGAATGCCGAAGCATGCTCGGAGTAATTGTTCCTTTTATTCCAGCTTTTGAAGCATATCCTTTTAAAATCTTCCAAAATCCTTGACGGCTCATTTTCTTTCCACTGATATTCGGGAAAAGCACATCAGAATTATGCCCTTTTAAAAGAGGTTCTCTTCCATTTTTTAAATATGCACGCAAAGCTTTCAATGCCTGTTTATCAATTGGATAAGCAGTTTCGTCTCCACTAAAACTGCACTGAAGATATCCCATCTCCATATTGATATCCTGAAGTCTAAGAGCTACAAGTTCTTCTACCATAATTCCCGTGGAATACAGAAGCTCTATCATCGCCTTATCACGAAGAAGCTTCGGTGTCTTACCGGACGGTACAGACAGAACCTTCTCCACATCTTCCTTTGTAGCACTCTTAGGTTCTCTTCTCTCCACTTTTGGACTTGTCAGACAATCTGATACATCTTCATTGATATATTTCTTTTTCAATAAAAAATGAAAAAACCCTTTTATAGAAGCAACATTTCTTGATATGGTTGTATTGGTCAGCTGCTGTTTTTCCATAAAAAGCATGTATGAGGTCAAATTTGTAGAAGTCACTTCATCTACTTTATATATATCCTGTTCTGTCAAATAACGCACGAGTTTCATTAAATCGCGGCGATACGCCATTTCTGTATTTATAGATATTCCCTTTACCGCTTTTAAATACTCAACATACTCTAAAACTATTTTCTCCATATTCTTTTATCTCCCATCGTATAACTTAGATTATACGAAGAAAAATTAAAAAAATCAAATTGTTTTTAGTACAATTTTCATAAAAAGGGGATTTGTGTAACATTCCAGTATCATTCCGCTCAAAATCAGTATTAACACTGCTATTGTTTTTGTCATATTCCATCGTATTTTGGGGTAAAGGTATAAATGCCACAAAACAAGACCATATCCTGCCACATAAAACAGACCCTGTGGAAGGAGCGCCACTAAACATACCAATATCCCCTTTATACCCAGCTGCATAATTGCTGTCGTAAACAAAATTCCCAGAAGAAAGCCTGTCCAGGCCAGCACTCCTGTCGCTGCCCATCTTCGAAATTTTATTTTCCCAATTACAGCAAGAAATACAAATGGCATCAGCCTCACCGGTAAAAGATAACCAAAATACTCCATGGTCTGTATTTCTGTCTGCAGATACTGTTCTATATCATATTCGCTGAACATCCTCGCCGAAAAAAGAGATTCTCTCGACACAACATTTGTATACAGGATTCCCAGAAGAAACCCACCCATACAAAAAGCAAAAAAAAGCCTGCCATAGTCTTTTGTCTTCAACGCACACCTCCATACCCGATCCATATGCCATAAGATATTTCATTATATGCCGGTTATATGAAGATATGACTTTCCTTTCTTGCCCTTTTCCTATTTATCTGTTTTGGCAGTACTTTACTTCATAAGCCAAAATTGCCGCTACTGTTTTTGAGTCCTGAATTTCTCCAGCAAAAATCTTTTCTTTTAATTCCTCCATTGAATAAGCTTCCACATCAATAAATTCATCTTCATCAAGATGCTGTTTGGATGGGACAAGATTGCGGGCAGCAAATACTTCGATCCGCTCATTACAGAATGCAACTGTAGTGTGCAGCGTCAAAAGGGGCTCAAGCTGATCGCAGCGGTATCCAGTCTCTTCTTCCAGTTCTCTGGAAGCACATTCAATTCCTGGTTCATGGGGGTCGTCCAGTTTCCCTGCCGGAATTTCTATCGTTTCTCTCTCCAGAGCATTTCTGTATTGCCTTACCATAAGAATCCTTCCATCTGGCAGAGCCGGAATGACAGCTGCCGCTCCATCATGATGAATATAGTCCCATTTCGCCCTATGTCCATCCGGAAATTCCATAGTATCTTCATACATGTCAATTACCGCTCCTTTATGTACCAGCTCTCTTTTTATTCTTTTAATTTCTTCACTCATAATTTTAAACTCTCCTTTCCCAAGACTCATATTCTCTCTTCTGCTGCTGAATCTCTTATCCATCCAATCATCCAAAACAGTTCCCTATATAATAAAAAGAGTTCCGAGAGCGGAACTCTTTTTATTTTCAGATTTATCATCTATTTGGCATAATCTGTAACCCGTGATTCCCGGATCACATTTACCTTTATCTGTCCTGGATACTCCAATTCATATTCAATCTGTTTGGAAATATCTCTTGCCAGTAATACCATATCTGCATCAGATACTTGTTCTGGAACTACCATAATACGAATCTCTCTACCGGCCTGAATAGCAAAAGATTTCTCAACACCTTTAAACTGGTTGCTGATATCTTCTAATTGTTTTAATCTGTTTGTATATGTTTCGATGGTTTCTCTTCTTGCACCTGGTCTGGCTGCTGAAATAGTATCTGCCGCCTGAACAACACACGCAATCAGAGACTCTGGTTCCACATCGCCATGATGGGCTTCTACCGCATTAATCACAGTTGGAGATTCCTTGTACTTTCTACAAAGCTCTACACCAATCTGGATATGAGATCCTTCTACATCATGATCAATGGATTTACCAATATCATGTAAAAGTCCGGCTCTCTTTGCAAGACGTACATCCAACCCTATCTCGCCTGCAAGAAGTCCCGCCAGCTGTGCAACTTCAATAGAATGTTTCAGTGCATTTTGTCCATAACTGGTACGGAATTTCATTCTTCCAAGAAGTCTGATAAGCTCTGGATGAATTCCGTGAACACCTACTTCAAGTGCAGCCGATTCTCCTTCTTCGCGGATCACAGCTTCCACTTCTTTCTGCGCCTTCTCCACCATTTCTTCAATTCTTGCAGGATGGATACGGCCGTCAACAATCAGCTTTTCAAGAGCAATTCTTGCAACCTCTCTTCGGATCGGATCAAATCCGGATAAAACAACTGCTTCCGGTGTATCGTCAATAATGAGCTCTACACCCGTTAAAGTTTCCAGTGTCCGGATATTTCTTCCTTCACGTCCGATGATTCTTCCTTTCATTTCATCGCTTGGGAGCTGCACAACAGAAATTGTTGTCTCAGCCACATGATCTGCTGCGCATCTTTGAATAGCAGTTACGACATATCCTTTTGCCTTTTTCTCTGCTTCTTCCTTTGCCTGCGCTTCCATTTCTTTTATCATTTTTGCAGTATCATGTTTCACATCGTCTTCAACAGTTTTTAACAAATACTCTTTTGCTTGTTCGGAGGTAAGTCCTGAGATTCTTTCTAGTTCCTGTACTCTTTGCTTGCTCAGCTCTTCAACCTTTGCTTCTCTGGCTCTAAGCTGCTCTTCTTTTGCTGTAAATCCTGCTTCGCGCTTTTCTATCGCTTCGGCCTTTTTGTCCAGGGATTCCTCTTTAGATAAGACTCTCTTCTCATAACGTTGCAGTTCTGCACGGCGCTCTTTAGTTTCTTTTTCGAGCTCATTTTTCGTTTTGATAGATTCTTCTTTAATCTCTAAGAGGGATTCCTTCTTTTTAGCCTCTGCTGTCTTCACTGCATCATCAATAATCTCGCGAGCTTTGCTTTCCGCACTTCCAATCTTAGACTCTGCATTTTTCTTGAGATTGGATACCGTAACGAAATGACTGATGACTGCT
The DNA here is from genome assembly GCA_019423745.1 of Lachnospiraceae bacterium. Taxonomy (GTDB): domain Bacteria; phylum Bacillota; class Clostridia; order Lachnospirales; family Lachnospiraceae; genus Claveliimonas. The sequence continues at coordinate 53,191 of JAHZAV010000015.1, read as the reverse complement.
GCTGCTATAACAAGCACTACTGCTACAGCAATAAATATTCCATACGGCACAGGAGCACCTCCTTATTTAATTTTCATTGTACAAATACAACAGTTAAATTTTATACTGTTTTCACAAAGATGTCAAGCATTCCAATCGGGAACTTGTATCACTTGACGGATATCCTCATATCGAAAGCCTTTTCTTGTCAGATAAGCAAATAATTTCTGTTTTTCTGCAAATGTGGCAGTGGCTGGATCATAATGCCTTTTCTCTGCAAGACGCTGTATCGCCTCCAAAGAATCCTGAGGAGAATATACTTCGTCTAACGCGCAATCCACCTCTTCCCTGGGTAATCCTTTTTGAAGAAGAAGCGCCTGAATTTCTTTTCTGCTTTTGCTGGTCTTTCGATTCTCAGCAAAACGCCTTGCATAACCCTGGTCATTAACATATCCAAAAGATTTTACATATTCCAGTGCTTCCTGAACTGCTTCTACAGGATACCCGTTTTCTTCCAGCTTTGTACGAAGCTGGTTCTCTGTTCTCTCCATTGTATTTAAAAGATGCAGCGCACGCAGTTTTGCCCTTTTTTTAATAACTTCATTAATTTGCTCCAGCGTTTCCATATCCAGTGCTTCACCCTCTCGGATATGATAACGGGACAGCTCACCTTTGTATAAAACAAAGGCGGGCTGTCCATCCAAAAAAACTTTATATTTTGTTTTTCTTCCTTCCACAGCTTTGATCTGTGTCACTGTCATTATTCGTCCTCTTTCTTTCCGGCTTCATTATCTTCTGCCGCACTGCCATCAATATGGTAATGTGCCCTTACCTTAGCCTCCAGCTCTTCCATAACATCCGGATGTTCTGTTAAATAATTTTTGGCATTCTCCCTGCCCTGCCCTATCTTGCTGCCATTATAGGCATACCAGGCCCCACTTTTGTTCACAAGATTAATGTTAGCCGCAAGATCTAAAATATCTCCTTCTCTTGAAATTCCTTTTCCAAACATGATATCAAACTCTGCTTCTTTAAACGGTGGCGCAATCTTGTTCTTCACAATTTTCACACGAACATGATTTCCTACCATCTCACCGCCTTGTTTCAGTGTTTCTGTTCTTCGAATATCCATTCTAACAGAAGCATAGAACTTCAAAGCCCGGCCACCCGTAGTTGTCTCCGGATTTCCAAACATAACCCCTACTTTTTCACGAAGCTGGTTAATAAAGATGACTACACAATTAGATTTACTAATTACAGGTGTCAATTTTCTAAGTGCCTGAGACATCAATCTAGCCTGAAGACCCACATGACTATCTCCCATATCTCCTTCAATCTCCTGTTTTGGTACCAGAGCTGCAACAGAGTCGATAACAATAATATCCATTGCACCGGAGCGAACCATTGTTTCTGAAATTTCCAATGCCTGATCTCCACTGTCAGGCTGGGAAATATACAACTCATCAATATCTACCCCGATATTTTTAGCATAAACCGGATCCAGCGCATGTTCCGCATCAATAAATCCGGCAATCCCCCCTCTTTTCTGCACTTCTGCAATCATATGAAGAGCAACTGTAGTCTTACCACTTGATTCCGGACCGTAAATCTCAATTACTCTTCCTCTTGGAACACCTCCAACTCCCAGGGCCAGATCAAGACTCAAAGATCCCGTAGGTATTGTCTCTACAGCTACCTGTGCCTTAGGATCTCCCAGTTTCATTACCGTACCTTTTCCAAAATCTTTCTCTAATTTTGCAATCGCTGCGTCCAACGCTTTGATCTTATCTTCACTAGCCATAACATACTCTCCTTGTCAACACGAACGAATGTTCGTTCTTACTGTTTTATATAGTATTATAGTTGCTTTCAAATGTCAATACACTTTTTTTAAAACCTTTTTTGCAGACATAATTATATCACAGCGTCTTTAAATATGTCAACCTTTTCACATGGCCGCATGAAGTGAGATTCCCTGAATTTGTATACTATTCCTCTTTCAGAGAATGTTTCTTTTTAACAGTAACTGTTTCCTCATAGCACACAAAGATTTCATCTATATGTTCTTTTGACAGTTTTGGTGTTACCACACTGATCGCAGGAACAACCACCATTCCCGCAAGCATGGCGATGGCTCCGGCATTGATGGAAGACTCTATATAGTGCAAAAACATATTAGAAACTGTAAGTCCGACTCCTACAATAAAACTGGCCCATACGGCAGCTTTTGTTACTCCTTTCCAATACAAACCATAGAGGAACGGTGCCAGGAAAGCTCCTGCCAGAGCCCCCCATGAAATTCCCATAAGCTGTGCAATAAAGGCCGGCGGATCTAATGCCATAATAACAGATAGGGCAATAAAAAATACAATCAGTACCTGCATCACAATTACTTGTTTCTTTTCACTCATTTTTTTGAGAACAGTATCTTTCAAAAAATCTAGTGTCAATGTAGAACTTGATGTCAAAACCAGGGAGGAAAGGGTTGACATGGAGGCGGACAACACCAGTATCACAACAATTCCAACCAATATATCCGGCAATTTTGAGAGCATATAAGGAATTATACTGTCGTAGATTACTGAACCATTTTGATCATAAATATTGGCTGAATCAAATAATCTTCCAAATCCCCCCAGGAAGTAGCATCCCCCTGAAATAACAATGGCAAAAAGAGTCGAGATGACTGTCCCTGTATGAATCGATTTTTCGTCTCGGATCGCATAAAATTTATGAATCATCTGTGGCAGTCCCCAAGTTCCCAAAGAAGTCAGGATCACAACTCCCAGAAGATTTACAGGATCCGGTCCGAAAAAAGAGGTAAAGGCCCCCGGCTGCCCTAATGTAACAGATGCATCACTTGGAATTTCCGCCATTTTTCTTACCGCCTGCAAAAAACCACCCTGTCCGTTTAGTGTTGCACCTATCACGGCAACAATACCAATCAACATAATAATTCCCTGAATGAAGTCATTAATTGCCGTTGCCATATATCCACCTAATATAACATATACAGCTGTAATAATGGCCATAATTACAACACACATTGTATAGGGTATGTTGAAAGCCATTTCAAACAATCTGGATAATCCATTGTAAATAGAGGCCGTATATGGAACAAGGAAAATAAACACAATAGCTGAAGCTGTAATTTTCAAAGCCCTGCTTTCATACCTGCTTCCAAAGAAATCCGGCATTGTTCTTGATTTTAAATGCTGGCTCATAATTCGAGTTCGTCTTCCCAGAACCGCCCAGGCCAACAGACTTCCGATTATTGCATTCCCTATTCCTATCCAAGTGGAAGCCAAACCATATTTCCAGCCGAACTGTCCGGCATAACCCACAAAGACAACTGCAGAGAAATAAGAGGTACCATATGCAAAGGCTGTAAGCCATGGACCAACAGAACGTCCGCCTAATACAAATCCATCTACACTCCTGGTATGCCTTCTTGCGTAAATTCCCACTCCAACCATAACGGCAAAAAACAGGATCAAAATAATTAGTTTTGCTGCCATTTTTCTTCCCTCTTCTTTCTTCTTTACTTTAAACCGCAACACTTTAAAGTGCTAAATTATTTTTAATAAAAATATCACAGTTCACATTTTCTGTCAAGGTGAATATAACAAAATCTCATTTATTGATTTAAAAAAACAAGACCCCTTTACCAGTCATTCTCTGATAAAGAGGTCTATGTAGCTTATCGGTCTGTGCCAGTGCAACGCTGACTATTTCATTTTTTCTACCCGATCCTGTATCGTCTTATTAAAATTTTCCACTTTTCTGCTGTATGGCTCATTCATATACTTGGAATGAAGCATAAAATCCGCTGTAGCAAGATTGTTGGCAATTGGTATATCATAAACTACCGCAATTCGCAGCAATGCCTTTACATCCGGATCATGAGGCTGAGCTTCCAGAGGATCCCATAAAAAAATCATAAAATCAATCTGACCCTCTACTATTTTAGCACCTATCTGCTGGTCTCCTCCTAGAGGGCCACTGCAGTATCCTTTGACCGGAAGTCCGGTGCGTTCTGCGATCAAACGGGCTGTTGTTCCCGTTCCGCACAGAAAATGACTTTTCAGAATATCTTTGTTCCTATCGCACCATTCTACTAGTTCCTTTTTCTTTCCATCATGGGCAACAAGAGCAATATGCTTTGCCTTTTCAATTTCCAGTGTAACATACTCTTCTGATAACATTTTTTCACCTTCTTAGCTGATTTTTTCTTATGCCGCCCTTCTACTCCCACTGCTCCATAGTCTCAAATCTTGGAACACTCAAAGCGGCGATCAGAACTGTTATTATCATACTATAAACTGGCACAATTAGGAAGAGTAAATTGAAATTTAGGAAACCTGCTACTACAGCAAGAACAATCCCGATTCCTATTACGCCACCTTGTACACCCATACGGAAAAACTGTTTTGCCGTTTCTCCCAGCGTACGCCCAAAAATACTCTCTCCTAAAACTTTAACATACAATCGATTTGCTTGCAGTAACACGTAAGTTATAATAATCGTTAGCACCTGATACATGGGAATCTTCCAGGCAATAGCTACCGGAATTGCAAAAATTGATACATCAATCAGTGATTTAATATGATCGATTAAGGTTGCATACCAAAGCTTTTTCACTGCCGGAGCAGGAATCAGATAGATATATGGAAGTTCCAGCTCCTTTCCCCACTTTCCTAGAAATCCGGTTCCAATAAACGTCACATAAGCTATGATTCCCATCAATACAACTCCCGGCGGAAGCTGAGATGAAAATTCCGCAGCCGGATCCACAAACACAATGCAAACTACAGCCCCAATTAGTGCTGTCAATGTAAAACCGCCAAATATAAAAAATCTTTCTTTTTTGTATTCGGAAAGCTGCCGATAAAAAATAGCCTTAGCACCAGTTCCTTTATACGATGCCTTAGATAACCGGTATCTCTTCTTTCCCCATGGAATGGAACTTTCTCCCTTTTTGCTTTTCTCTTTCAGCTTCTTATAGTCATCGGCAAACTTGGCTGCATCCTCATAATATTCCCCGCTGCATTTAATTCGATATGCCGCAAACAGCATCACAACGCATAAGACAATATAAAGAACCATACCAATTGTATTCCACATATCTCTGCCTAAAACAATAAATCGCACTGCTGCCATATTCCAGCCTGCCACCGGAATCATTTGAAGAACTGGAGATTCCAGAAAATGCAGCGCACTGGATATGTTGAGTCCTTCCCGCACCAGATACCATCCTGCTGTTGCAGCAACAGCTGCTAAAATCAGAAAAATTCCAATACGGACTGCCGTAATCCATTTTCTGAACCGTTCCTCACCGGAATAGAGAAAAACAATTAAGCCTGCCTCAAATGCGGTTTCCGCAATAAAGGTAAAGAAAAACAACAAAACCGCATTTGCCAGAGGCACATCAAAGATCCAGAAAGCAGCTACAGAAAAAAGCAAGTCTGCAAAAAAGGTTACTGTATAATTGAGTATGGCTCCATGAAGCAGAACCACTTTGGAGCTGATTGGTGCTGTAAATACCAAATGGGCATGACTTGGTCTGAAAATAATTCCCTTCATCTTTGCATAAGAAAGAAAATTGGAACAAAAGATAAAATAAATCCACACTGTCATTAAATAGACAATTCCCCGTTTATCTTCTACTCCACCGACCTCTGCAAGACTTCCAAAACTAAAAATAATGATAACCGCATACACGATAATCAATATAAAATACAAATAAGAAACCGGCTTATGAAGTGCCCTCTTCAAGCGATTTATAAAACTTCTCTTCGTCAGATACCACAATGCCTTCATCTTACTCACCACCTGTCATCTCGAAGAACAGGTCATCCAGATCCTTATCTCCTACTTCTTCTTTACGGTAGGAACCAATCACCTTTCCTTTCTTCATCACAAACATAATATCCCAAAGTTCTTCAACCATCTCAAGCATATGAGTACTAATAAGCACTGTCACCTGCTGAGCCTTAAGCTCCAGAATGACTTCTTTCAATTCTTTTATCGCTTGTGGATCCAACCCCACCATAGGCTCGTCAAGGAGTATAACTTTGGGCTTTACCGCCAGTGCACAACATATACTTACCTTTTGCATCATTCCTTTGGACAACTCATTTCCCAGCTTGTCCTGCTTGTCCCGCAATTCGAATCTTGTAAGCAGATTGTCAATTTCCTCTTCTGTAATATCAGATGAATAAGCCATTTTCATATATTCAATGTGTTCTCTTACTGTCAGTGCATCAAACATAGCAGGAATCTCCGGAACATATCCAAAGATTCTTTTTGCATCCAGTTCTTTAGACAAAATGCCACAGATCCTGATCTGGCCATTGTATCTTAGTAATCCTGCTATACTTTTAATGATCGTGGACTTTCCGGCGCCGTTTGGCCCCAGCAAAATGCCAATCTGTCCATCCGGCACCTGAAAGCTTACTCGATCCACTGCCAGGTTTTTCCCGTAATATTTTGTTAATTCCCACACCTCTAACATAATAATCTCCTTTATCTGCCTGTATCGCTCACTGTATTATTATTTTAATACAATTATATTCATGTGCTGTTTATGTGTCAAGTTTTCTTTTGTACTTTTTCCATACTTCCGACTTTTAAATTTCCTCGAACTATATGATAATACAGACCATTCCTCCATTACTGTCATTGACAATTTTCTGCATAGTATCCTGAAGTTTGATCTGACTTTCATCATTGATCATTGAAATCTTATTCTGCATTCCATCCATCACCAGTTCTTCAATTGATTTTCCGAAAATATTGGTTCCCCAGATTCCTTCTTCAGAACCCTTCGCGTCCCTGATATAGCGGATCAGGTCTTCTGCCTGTTGCTCGCTTCCCACGATCGGGGCAATCTCCGTCTCAATATTAGCTTTGATCAGATGAATAGACGGAGCGTGAGAATGAATCTTCACGCCATACTTATTTCCCTGACGTATTACTACCGGCTCATCAAGAGTAATTTCCTCTCTTACCGGTTTTACAACTCCGTATCCCTTCATCCGCACACTGGCGAATGCATCCTGTACTCCTTCATATTCTTTTTTCATCTCGGACAAACGATGAAGCTCCGATATTAATTCGTATTCCCCTTTAATATTTGCTCCAGTCAGTTCGCTTAGCACCTGATAATAATATTCCTCACCTACCTTTATCCGTATTTTTACGCAGCCCGTATCCATCTTGATTTGATCCACTTTCATCTCTTCTATATATGGGCTGTCTGGCTTTAATACACCAGATACTGCATCACGAATTTCCTCAAGCTGCTCCAGCACCTCACGAATATGTATAAGAAGCTCCTGCTTGATTGCATGTTCTCTGGGAAGCATTTCTACCCATTTAGGAATAAAAAACTGAATCTCGGCAATAGGAAATTCGAAGAGTACCGCTTTCATAATTTTATGAATGTCCTCTTCCTTCAACTGTTCACAGTTTACCGGTATTGCCTGCACCTTATACTGCTGTCGGATATACTCTGCAGTTTCTTTTGCCTCCTCTCCCATCGGTCTTTTACTGTTCACCAGCACAACAAAAGGTTTTCCGATACTTTGCAATTCCCGAATTGTACGTTCTTCTGGTTCTAAATAATTCCTTCTTTCTATTTCTCCGATACTGCCATCTGTTGTCACAACAATCCCTATTGTAGAATGGTCATGAATCACCTTCTGTGTACCAATCCCTGCAGCCTTAGTGAACGGAATTTCATAATCAAACCAGGGGGTCTTTACCTTTCTTTCTTCCTTTCCTTCCTCATGTCCCACTGCCCCCTCTGTCATGTATCCCACACAGTCAATCAACCTGATTTTTACTGCAACATCCTCTGTTAAATTGATCCGCGCTGCCTCTTTTGGGACAAATTTAGGTTCTGTAGTCATAATCGTTCTTCCAGATGCCGATTGCGGCAATTCATCCCTGGTTCTTGCTTTTGCATGTTCCTCTGTCATATTAGGCAGGACAAGAACATCCATAAATCTTTTAATAAACGTTGATTTCCCTGTTCTGACCGGCCCCACCACTCCTATGTAGATTTCTCCATTTGTCCTTACCTGTATATCCTTATATAGCTGATAATTGTCCATGTTCCTTAGCCCCTTCCACTTATGCTGTTAGAATATATGCACCCTTTTCATGGTTTAGAAGCTTTGCTTTTGTAGTTTTTCATCCAATAACTTATATCTATTGTTTCTGTGTATATTTTGTATTGGATTACCAATACCCATTTTGTTAAAATATAAACAGAGAAAACATAACAAAAGGAGCGAATAATTATGGAAAGATATCAGATTACCGGACATACGGAATTAATCGGTCTTATGGCATACCCGATCCGCCATTCACAATCTCCTGCTACACACAACGCCGCTTACGAAAAATTAGGTGTAGATATTGTAAATCTGGCGTTTGAAGTAGGTGCTGATGAACTGGAGGATGCCATCAAAGGTCTCAGGGCTCTGAAAATGAGGGGATCCAATATCTCTATGCCTAACAAAACTATTGTACACAAATATCTGGATGAAGTTTCACCGGCTGCAAAGCTCTGCGGTGCAGTCAACACTATCGTCAATAAAGATGGATATCTGATCGGACATAATACGGATGGAATTGGATATGTACAGTCTTTGAAGGATAACCACATTGATCCCACCGGGAAAAAAGTAACTATTGTAGGCTCTGGCGGTGCCGCAACAGCTGTACAGATTCAGTCTGCTCTTGATGGTGTAGGAGAAATGTCTATTTTTGCCAGAGATGACGCCTTTCGTGACAATGCATTGGAAACCGTAAAGAAGATTAATGAAAATACAAACTGTAAAGCCACGTTTTATCCTCTGGAAGATCTGGATTGCCTGAAATCGGAAATGGCCTCCAGCTATTTATTCACCAATGCTACCGGAGTAGGCATGAAGCCTTTAGAGGGACAGACTTATATTCCTGATGCTTCCTTTTTTTCACCAGAGCTGATCGTAACCGATGTTATCTACTCTCCCCATGAAACAGCAATGCTGAAAATGGCAAGAAAAGCGGGCTGTAAGACAATGAACGGTCAAGGCATGATGCTTTTCCAGGCAATTGCCGCTATTGAACTCATGTTGGGTAAACGGGTAGACAGCGAATATATGAAAGAAAAACTGGGGATTTCTTATTCTTATGAAGACTGATATTCAAGGAGGTAAAAAGATGCATACAGTAAAAATCAGAAATCTGGAACTTGGAAGCGGAATTCCCGCCATCTGTATTCCTAATGTAGGAAAAACAAAGGATGAAATTCTCTCTCTTACCAGACGATACAAGTCTATGCCCATGGATCTAATGGAATGGCGCGCAGACTGGTTCGAAGAAGTTGAAAATACTGATGAAGTGCTAAAGCTCCTGAAAGATATTCGAAACATCCTGGAAGACATTCCTCTTCTTTTCACTTTTCGCACAAAAAAAGAAGGCGGTGTACATGAAATGGACACCGTCTCCTATGTAAACTTAAATAAACTTGTGGCACAATCCGGTCTTGCAGATTTGATTGATGTGGAATTCTTTACAGGGGATCAAATTGTTGCAGATTTAATTGGCTTCATTCATGAAAACAATACAAAAGTTGTAGCATCAAATCATGATTTCCATAAAACACCTGCCAAGGATGATATCATTTATCGGCTTAGACGGATGCAGGATGCCGGAGCAGATATTCCTAAAATTGCAGTTATGCCCCAAAGTAAACGGGATGTTATTACCCTTCTTGCCGCCACAGAAGAAATGACTTCTGATTATGCCGATCGTCCAATCATCACCATGTCCATGGCTGGAGTAGGAAGCATCAGCCGCCTTTCCTGTGAAGCATTCGGCTCTTGTCTTACTTTTGGCTCTGGATCCATGGCCTCTGCTCCTGGTCAGATTTCAGCTAATGCACTTTATGATGTACTTCAAGTTGTACACAGTGCCTTAGGCTGCTAAATTCAATACATCAAAAAAGAAACCCTCGGAAAAAGCGGTTTAAAACCGCTTTCATCGAGGGCTTTTCTTAATACCTTTCTTCCGACCATTTCAGGAAATTACCCGTCTGTGCGTCAATTTCAAATTCATATTCTTTCTGCTGATAGATAATATCTCCTTCATATACATAATATCCATCATCGAATTCTAATTCCATGCGGATATCTGTCTCGGCAGCTCCCTCTACTCTTGCAAGAGCCGCTGCCTTAGCATCCTCCTCACTTACAGCCACATTTGATCCGGTTGTATTTTCTGTATTTCCACTACTGCTGCTATTGGTCTGATCTTTAGCTGTATTTCCTCCTGCCCTTTCCGTCTCTACATCTGCGCTTATGATTGTTCCGTCTGTTCCATTAATTTCGTAATCATATTCTTTTTCTGCCACGTTGAACTTCACATCATACTGCAGTACTCCGTCATCCTGATCTCGCTCTATCTTCAGTCTTGTTGCATCAGCTTCTTCTACTCCAGCATCTTCAAAAGCAATTTTTTTTGCCTCATCCTGCCCAATATCATTGCCAGTTTTAGAACTGCTATTCTGTGTAACAGTATTCCCGGAAATTCCACATCCCATTGTCATCATCATTGTCATAGCCATTACTGCTGTAAATATTTTAATTTTCTTTTGTTTCATCTTCGTAATCTCCTTTCTTTTTCTTTGTTGTATTTACTATACCCATTAAAAATTAAAGTAAGATTAAAAAAGAAAAATTTTTTAATTTTCTTTTGCAGGTAATGGAATCCTACAAACAAATTCACTTCCCTCTCCCAATACACTGCTGGCCTTTATATCCCCTCCATGCTCTTTTACAATCCACTTCACCATAGAAAGTCCCAATCCAGAATGACTGCCGTCACTTCTTGCACTGTCTGCGCGAAAAAAACGATCCCAAATATGAGGAAGATCTTCTTTCGAAATTCCTATGCCATTATCCTTAATCTTCAAAACCGCTTCCCCCTCTTCCTGACACAGAGACACTTCTGTATAACCTCCCTGTTTGCCATAAAAAATAGAGTTAGATATCAAATTTACAAGAAGCCTTATATAGAGACTTTCATCTATATCAGCACAAATCCCTGCTTCAATTCTTGACCTAATTTCAATTTCATTTTCTTCTGCCAGAATCTTTTGTTCCTCTACCGTTAGTTCTGTCAGTTCACTGATATTCAAACGTTCTTTGTGCACTACCTGACGGCCTTGATCTGCTCTGGAAAGCAAAAGGAGCTGGGAAATCATGGACGATATTTCTTCAGCTTTCTTTTTTATAAGCTGTATTTGTCTACTTTGCTCCTTAGAGATATCCGGATCCTTCATAAATTCTTCGCACTGCATCAGGATCACTGTTACCGGGGTCCTAAGTTCATGAGATACATCAGAAGTAAACTGTCTTTCTCTGTGAAACGATTCTTCCAAATTTTCCAGCATATTATCAAACGTTTCGGCAAGATGATAAATCTCATCTCTTCCTCCTGGCAGTCCTACTCTCATAGACAGACTTCGCTCTCTTTGTATTTTCTGTACTGTCTCCGTCATTTTTTTTACCGGAAGAAATGCTCGCCGAATAAAAAGGTAACAAATAATAATCGTAATAACTGCCAACATCGGAAGAAGAATCAACGCAAATCGAAGGGTAATTCTTAAAGTATTTTCTGCTTTTGTAACAGAAGTAATTCCTCTGACACAAATAGTTCCATAACCATCTACATGAAAAGTAAGATCGTAAATATACCAGCTTTCATTTCCCACTTTGATAGTCTGAAGCTCATCCGGCTTAAATTCCACCTGCGAATTAAATCCTGCCGGAAGCCTTCCATAGAGGAATTCTTCATTGCTTTCGTCATATATAGACAAATAGACACTTTCCTCCAAAGTATAAAAATCGGAATCTATTTTCAAACTTCCGTCTCTGCTATCAATATCGTCAATACTTTCCTCCACCTGTTCCTTAAGCTTCAACTGAACGGAGGAAAGGATTTCCTGATTGCTTAACGAAAAAAGGATTGCAAGAGCTGCACAAGTAACAAGAATCATAAACGCTGCATATAGCAGAGTTAGTTTTGTTTTCGCTGACCATTTCTTCATACGTCAGCCCTCAGTACATATCCTGCTCCACGAACCGTATGAATTAATTTTTTTTCACTGCCTTCATCAATCTTTCGCCGCAGATAACGGATATAAACATCAATTACATTAGATCCTCCGGTAAAATCATAATTCCAGATATGCTGTTCCAGCTTATCCCTGGATAATACAATTCCCTGATTCTGCATCATATATCTCAAGAGCGTATATTCCCTGGCAGATAGATTAATCTCTCTGCCGCCTCTTGTCACTTTATGTGTATCGGTACACAAAACCAAATCCCCTGCCATCAGACAATTCCCTTCTGACTGTGCTGTCGGTTTTCTAAGCATTACCCGTATTCTTGCCAGAAGTTCTTCTATCGCAAATGGTTTCACAAGGTAATCATTTGCCCCGGCATCCAATCCAGCCACCCGGTCCTCAATACTATCCTTTGCTGTCAGCAAAAGCACTGGAAGATTCTTATCTTTTATACGTATTTTCTTCAAAACAGATATTCCATCCAACACAGGCATCATAATATCTAATATAACCGCATCATATTCTGCACCTCTTAAATAATCCAGAGCCTCCTGCCCGTCAAAGCAGGAATCTACACTGTAATACTCTTCCTGAAGCCGTTTTTTTAACATCTGATTCAGATTTTTTTCATCTTCTGCAATGAGTATACGCATCTTATCCCTCCTTTTTTTCTCATGCAACTGTCCTCTGTATTTTATAAATTACCGTAGGAAAAAGGATCCGTCAAGCGGATCCTTTTTTCTTTTACTGTTATATGACAACTCTATTCACTTGCGCCCATGTAAAGATTAAATAATTCATCTCCTGCCTGTTCCCGAATATTTTCGTAAACTGGCTGGCAGGCTTCTCTCATTTCCTGCCATGTTTCATCATCAATCGAGATGATCTGCATCCCTTCTGCTTCCAACTCTTTCTGCCGTTCTTCACGTCTGGTATCTGCTGATTCTCTGGCTTTTTCCTGGGCATTTTCCCCTGCCTGCCGAATAATCTCCTGCTGTTTTTTACTTAATTTCTGAAAAAATTTATCACTGGATATCAAAGTAATATAGTCCGGCACCGCATTTGTCTCAATTACATATTTCTGCTGTTCATAGAGCTTTGCGCTTACAATCAGTTCATATGCATTTTCCTGTGCATCGATTGTTCCCTGCTGAAGACCGATATATACTTCACTAAAAGTCATAGGCGTTGGATTTGCTCCCATTGCTTTCCAAAATTGCAGATGATATGTATTTTCCATAGTACGTATCTTTTGTCCTTTGAAACTTTCCATCCCTTCAAAAGGCTTTTTACTTGTCATAACACGGAAACACTGATCTGCCATACCGAGAATTTGATACCCTGCATCTTCATATATTCCCTGCACTGTCTCCTGAAATTTGGCATTATCAATTGTTTTTCTTGCCTCATCAATATTCTCAAAGGCACACGGTGTGTCAAACACGCACAACTCTGGCATAAAACTAACTTGTGGTGCCGGTGACTGTACAACAAATGGGATGTCTCCATCTTTACAACTTTCCATCAGTTCTCTGTCTCCCCCCAATGTACTCTGGGGATACACCTGAATTTTCATCTGCCCATCACTTAATCTTTCTACCTCTTCAGCAAATGTCTCTGCAAACACATGAGTAATCGTATCCTCAGTACTGCATGTTGCCAATGGCCACGCATACCGCTGCTCTTCGCTGCCTGTAATTTTTTTATCAGAGGAAGCCATACCAAATGCGGCTGTCCCAACACTTACTGCCAGGAGAATTCCTACAATTGCTGCACTCCATATCTTTTTCATCTTTTTTTCCTCCTATAACAATGCAAGACTGATCTGCGGGATAAATGTTATCAGTAAAAGTGCAATCAGAAAATATCCGATCATGGGTAAAGCCCGTTTTGCAATTTGAATAACTGGTATATCTGTCAATGAGCTTGCTACAAACAGATTAACCCCGATAGGCGGTGTCACAAATCCAATTGCTAAATTTACCACCATCATAACACCAAAATGAATCGGATCCACCCCTACCCCTGTCATAATTGGCAGAAGGATTGGTGTTAGAATCAAGATAGCCGGTGTTGTATCCATAATCATTCCAACCAGAAGGAGGAAAATATTCACAACGATAAGAATCAATATTTTACTGGAGAAATTTTCCAATATCCATCCACTGATCGTCTGTGGTACCTGCATCAGAGTAAGTACTCTGGAAAAAGCAATGGATGCAGCAAGGATAAAAAGAATTGGAGCATAAGTTTTAACTCCTTCGGCAAATACTGCATACAGGTTACGGAAGGAAAGCGATTTATAGAGAAATAAGCTTACAATTAATGAATAAAATACAGAAATTACCGCCGCTTCTGTAGGTGATGCAACTCCGGAATAAATACATCCCAGTATGATTACCGGAGACAAAACTGCAAAAAAGCTGTTTTTTAGCACTTTCCAGAATCCCTGTTCTCTGAGCTGATCAATTTCCTTATTTATTTTTTCTTTGTCTTCTCCATTCTTTTTACAATAATAGACTGCATATATCATTAACATGGCACCAATCAGGATTCCCGGAATAATTCCTGCAATAAAAATATCGCTGACCGACACTCCTGAGGCCATTCCATACATAATAAAAGGAATACTGGGAGGAATAATAACACCTAAACTTCCTGCAACAGCAACAAGTGCCGTACAAAATCTTTTGTCGTATCCCAAATTAACAAGCAACGGAATCGTCATACTTCCTACTGCTGCAACCGTCGCAATTCCAGAACCAGAAATGGCTCCGTAAAACAGGCAAGTAACAACAACTGCACATGGAAGCCCTGCTGTTTTTTTACCAATAAAATAGGCAAACAGATCAAAAAGTCGTTTTGAAATACCTCCTCTTGCCATAATGATACCGGATAGTATAAACATAGGAACTGCCAAAAGCGGGAAACTGTCCAGACCACCAAACATAGATCTAATTACATAAGTAGCGCTTGCTGTAAATGACGGGTCGAATGCCCCCGGCAGTACAGATACGATTCCAAGTGAAATTGAAATTGGAATTGCAATCAGCAGACAAATAAAAAATAAAATTAATACTACTGCAGATGACATTTAGTCCTCCTCCTTTTCTTCTCTTTCCCCTAAAATGATCTGAACCCGATACAGCCATTTCTGAATCAGGCGAAATACACACAGTACAAAACTAATTACTGTAAAAGACTGAATAATATACATTGGTATGCCGCAGGCAGGACTTAACTGTCCACTCTCTACCCCCGACATAACGTACTGCCAGGCGAAAGGAATCAGATAGGAAAAAAACACTAACTGTATGCTGTAGCTAACCAATCGTACAATATGTACACCTTTTCCAGGCAACATATTTACCAACTGATCAATTTTGACTGACAGACCTCTTTTAATGCAGTAACTGGCACTTAGAAATCCGGAGCATATAAACAGAAATCTGGTTACTTCTTCTGACCACGAAAGAGATGACGAAAATACATATCTTGCGGTAATCTGTATTCCCATAATAATTACCATAACACTCAGCATAATAAGAAGCAGGACTTCTTCGAGATATCTGTCCAGCCATTTTAAAAGTTTCATTTGGGCTACCTCCCTTACCCTTTTATTCCTTTTTCCTCTTTAATTTATATATTTTATCTATACTTTTTCTTAAAAAAAGGGATGTGGATACTGTACATATTTACAGTATTCACACCCTTCTCTTTTCAGGCCAATGCTTTATTTGCTAAGGGCACTCTTACCGAAAATCTTCTTATACTGTACAGACAGATAAGCCATCATAAGAATTGCAATTACTGCTGCAGCCAGGAGCAGTCCCATCATTGTATATACAGCAGACGCCTCTCCGATAGATTTTGTCATTGCGGATACAATATATGGAAGGAAACAGCTTGCAAGTCCCATCCAAGTATAGTAGATACCTGTATTTCTTCCCTTTGGTCCTGGACACATTTCCTGACGAACACCAAGTCCTGTCTGAAGAGCACCTCCTGCTGCAAAGAAACCAAGAAGTGCAATTGCTACATAAATAACTGCTACATTGTTTACCAGAAGCACAATACCAAGTGCAACGGCTGTGAAAATGGAGTCAATCAGCACTACCTTAAGTGGATTCCACTGAAGTTTACCCATCATAACTGCCCAGAAGACAACCGCAATAATGGATCCTGTTGTATAAATAGATGTCATACCTGCTGCCTGTGCCTCTGTCAGACCACAGTTGCTCATACCAAATGCCTTTGTATACTGCTGCGCACCATACATAATGAACATACACAAAAAGCCATAAAACATTGTAATAAAGTTTACTAAGCCATTCGGCTTTACAAGCATTTTAGCCTTTGCTGCTTCAATTTCAGCCTGAGCTGCATTCTCTGCTTTTCCATCTTCCGTCTTAACTGTCTCTTTCATCTGATCATCATAAGCAAATGGTGCAATAACTGCGAGTACCACTGCGATGATGGACATTATAAGAGGAATCCAGACATTGATTTTCCAGTTTCCTGTTGCAGAAAACTGAACTGCCAGAAGCGGGTAAATGATTCCGGATAAAGATACGAAAAATTTAATTCCGATCAAAGCAGATCCAGCATATCTCTGATTTACAGATTCCTGTGCAGCCGGATAAAGGGATGCATCCCAGAAACCTGAAGTAGCTACACCTGCTAAGAAAGCACATACACATGCTACCATAAAGTTAGATGTAAACAGAAGTCCTGCAAAACAGATAATGTAAAGAACTCCTCCGGCTACCGCCATTTTCTTACGTCCGATTCGGTCGGAGAATTCTCCTCCTAACCATACAGTCAGCATTTTTCCAAATCCAGTTGCTGTAATAGCCAGGGATACTGCTGCAGCCCCTTCTACCGCATCTTTGTATCCCCACTGGGTATAAAAATTAACTTGATTTTGGGACAGTATAATTGCCTGAATACCATGAGTAAAGTAAGCCATATATACCATCGCCAGTGATAAAATATACTTTTTCGCCTTCATTCTCTTTCTCCTCTTCCTATTTTGCCTGTTCTTCCTGGAATTTCTGATATTCTTCCAAAGGCATTTTCTTTCCTACAAACAACTCATAATTGACAGCTCCCTGCTGAAGCAGCATTCCTTTTCCGCCAATTGCCTTGCATCCTGCCTCTTCCGCTTCCAGAATCATTTTGGTCTTTTCCGGATTGTATACAGTATCTGCTACAACAAGATCTTTCCGATACCATGCCTTATCAATTAATGTCACATCATCATGCGGTTTCATTCCCATAGTTGTTGCATTAATTACGATATCGCAGTTTCCAACTACTTCTTCCAGTTTAGCCTTATCAGCAAGATCATTTACTGTCACAAGGCATTCAGGACATTTCTCTTCCAGTTTGGCTTTTGTTCCTTTTGCTCTTTCATAGAACTCATCTTTTACATTAAAGACATGTACTTCTTTTGCTCCGTCCAAGGCAAGCTGTACCTGAATTGCTGTTGCTGCTCCACCTGCACCTAATACAAGTGTCTTTTTACCTTTTACATCTACTCCATTGACTTCCAGGTTCTTTACAAAGCCCACACCATCTGTAATATGTCCGGTGATAACGCCATCATCATTAACAAATGTATTGCAGGCTCCAATAATTTCTGCAGCCGGAGACAGCTTGTCTACCAACTGTGCTGCAATATTTTTGCACGGCATTGTAAAGTTTCCGCCTCTCATTTTCAGAAGCTTAATTGTTTCAAATACTTTCGGCATCTGCTCTACATTAACATCAAATGCCAAATAAGCATAGTCCAGATTATCATGCTGGAAACTAAAGTTATACATTGCCGGTGATCCTGAATGTCCAACCGGACTTCCAAATAATGCCATCAAACCTGTATGTCCTGAAATTCTCTTTTCCATACTTTTCTTCCTCCTGTCTTTTTTGTGATTTTTTATATCTTCATTGCTGCTGCATAAGCTTCTTTTGTTGCATCCAAAGCTCTTCTTGCTCTTGTTGCATCTCCTACTACATATACTTCATGTCCAAGCTCTTCCAGCTGCTCTGCAAACGGATTATAGTTTCTGAATCCCATTGAAAGGACAACTGAATCAAATCCTCTCGCCTCATGTCTGCTTCCATCCGGAGACTCATATTCCACACCGTCATCATAGAATTTACATACCTTTGCACTTGTAATCTCTTTAATGCCGTAATTCTTAAAGTCCTCCATCAAGAATACCCGGTGCTCATGAATCACATCGGCTCCTACTGTATCACGGAATTCAATTACAGTAACATCATGCTGTTGCTCTCCCAGAAAAGCAGCTGTCTCGCATCCTACCATACCGCCGCCTACGACAAGTACCTTTTTACCTGCTGCTCTCTTACCGTCCAGAAGATCAGATCCATGGATGATTGCCGGATTCTCAATTCCCTCGATTGGAAGGATCAGTGTTCTTGATCCGGTGGATACGATTACAGCATCTGGATTTTCAGCTTTTACCAGTTCAAGATCCACGGTTGTATTCATATGAATCTTTACTCCCGCTTTCTGGCATCTTACAATATAACTGCGAATCATATTGGTAATGTCACCTTTTCCTGGCGGATAAGCTGCAAGTCTCATATTTCCACCTAATTTATCTGTACTTTCGTAAAGCGATACATCGTGTCCCCGTTCTGCGGCTACAAATGCAGCGCACATACCTGCAACACCGCCTCCGATTACCATTACCTTTTTAGATGTTTCTGCTTTCGGATATCCCTGTGCTTCATGTCCAAGGAATGGATTAACAAGACAGCAGATCGGTTCTCCTTTATACATATTGGCAACACAGCCCTGAAGACAAGCAATACATGGGATCATATCTTCCAGGTTATCGTTCATTGCTTTTTCAGGCATATGAGGATCTGCCAGTGACTGACGTCCAAATGCCACTAAATCAGCGCGGCCTTCCCGAAGCAAAAGCTCTGCGTAGTAAGGTTCTGTGTAACGACCTACTGTGATAACCGGAATGGAAACTGCCTTTTTAATCTCTGTTACAAGATCTGCTGAAAATCCTGCATGTACAGCTGTAGGAGCCCACATATATTCATCTTTAATATGTACAGCACGTGAAACATGAAGTCCCTCTACTCCACAATCTTCCAGATAAGCCGCAATTGCAGCACTATCATGTACATCGTCTCCGCCTTCTACTTCATCAGAACTGTTAATACGGGCAAGGATTGCAACCTTTCCGCCTACTCTTCTTTTAACTTCTTCTACGATGAGACGTGGAAAACGCATTCTATTTTCAAAGTTTCCGCCAAACTCATCTACTCTCTTATTTGTTCTAGGGGAAATAAAGGAATTAACCAAGTATCCATGTGCCATATGGATTTCTACTGCGTCCACTCCTGCTTTCATAGCACGCTCTGCAGCATCTCCATAACCTTTTACCAGTTCATAAACCTTCTCTGTTGGTCCTTCCAGCGGAGTATCTTATACATATACAGAAGGAATTGCAGAAGCTGCTTCAATTGGAGCGCCTGCATTTTTTGCATTTCCTTCTGGACCTGCATTCTGCAGCTGAACAGAAACCTTAGCGCCTTCTGCATGACAGGCTTCCGTAATCTTTTTCAGGCTCTCGATACTACCATCGTCATAAAGGCAAGGTTTTTTAGGACCTCCTTTTGCACCATGATGTACAACAGTTGCTTCAATTGTAATCAGTCCAAACTGGCCTTTTGCACGCTCTGCATAATAAGCAACAGACTGATCACTCCATGTTCCGTCAGGATTTGCAAAATTATTTCCCATAGGCGGAACAACAAAACGGTTTTTTACTGTCATAGGTCCGATCTGGATCGGGGAAAACATTGTTTTAAATCTCATCTTTACTTCCTCACTTTTTTCAATTCGTTTTTCTCAATTTAAATGTTTACAAGTTTTTCTAGTCTTCCACCATTTCCGGCCATGCTTCTTTCAACACTTTTACAGTATTGTCATATGTATAGCCTGCAGCTTCTTTCAGTCCTCTTCCAAGAATTTCATCAGAAATTACTTCTACACCAATTACCTTTGGATCAATTCCTGCTTCTTTAATCATTTTTACAAATCCAGCTGTATCTTTTGCACCTGTTCCCGGAGCCAGACGGTCATGCATGGATTCATCTCTTAAAATGGAAGCTGCATACGGTCTTTCATATGCATCATTGATCTGAATAGAGATTACCTTTTTAGCCTGCTCTTCTGTCAGGATATCATACGGTTGATCTGCTCTTACCCAATGCCATGTATCTAAAATGATATATGCATTTTCTGCTCCTGAAGCTTTCACAACTGCCCATGCTTTTTCCAGATTTGGAATTCCACTGTATGGCATTGGTTCTACACCAATAATTCTCTTGCCTGCTCTGTGGCATAACTCTTTTAATTTCTGTGCTGTATGCTCTACAGAATAATTTTCCATCAGACCACAGTTAATATGATTTACTCCAAACAGGTCACACATATGGAAGCACATCTGCTCTTTATATTTTTGCTCATAAGAGCGATTATCCTCTGCCCACTGAACGATGTATTCTACCTCAGTTACTTTCATTCCATGTTTGTCAAGAATTGCCAGAATATCTTCATCATAAAGACCTTCATTCAATGCATCTACATATGTCTCTGCACGAAGACCAATTCCTTCATATCCGGCCTCTTTTGCTGCAATAACACGATCCTCAAATTTGCACTGATCTCCCAGAGTCCATGAGCTGACTGTAATTGGATTTTTCTTTGACATAACTTTTTCTCCTTCCATTGTTAAAATTGAACATTTCAAATCTTTTTTCTCTGTTCAATCTTGTGATATTTACTATGGTTCAATTATATGCTATTGTTAAATAAAAAACAAATTCGTAATATAATGCAAATTCATAGAATTTATTTATGGTTTATGGTAAAATGAAAAACCAGCAAAGGAGGATCCTCAATGAATCTATACCATTTACGCTATTTTGTAACACTGGCCCACTTGGAACACTATACAAAAGCTGCTGAACTACTGTCCATTACACAGCCAAGTCTAAGTCACGCAATTTCTTCTCTTGAAAAAGAACTGGGCGTCCGCCTGTTTGAAAAAGAAGGGCGAAATGTAGTTCTCACCAAATGCGGACGTGCATTTTTGGAAGATGTGGAGCAATCTTTGGCTCTTTTGGATTCCAGTGTCAATAGACTTCAATTAACCGGCAGCGGGGAAGGACAAATAGATGTAGCAGTATTGCGGACACTCAGCACGGAATTAGTGCCTCGACTTGTCCGTGATTATCTAAATCAGCATCCTGGTCAGAACATTGATTTCCGCTTTCACAATTCCACAGGACTTACTCCAGATATGATCGAAGGTCTTAAAACCAGGAAATACGACCTTGCTTTCTGTTCTAAAATGGAAAATGAGCCTTCTATTGAATTTATTCCGGTGGCAAAGCAGGATCTTGTACTGATCGTACCTAATCAACATCCTTTAAGTACAAAAACTGAAATTGATCTGGCGGATACGCTTTCCTATCCACATGTTGGATTTTCAAAAAGAAGTGGCATAAGGCCCATTATCGATAAACTCTTTCTGGAATGTGGTGGAATGCCACAGATTTCATATGAGGTAGAAGAAGACCAAGCTGTAGCCGGTCTTGTAGCTGCTGGGTTCGGTATCGCTGTAGTACCTCACATGCCAATCTTAGCCTACATGCCAGTACAAATCATCCGAATTATACGTCCTACATGGGAACGAATCTTTTACATGTGCACATTAAAAGATGTCTATCAGGCTCCGGTAATCAACGAATTCAAAAATTTTGTACAGCAACAAGCCAAAACTTTGTTAAAAGCATGACAGGGAGCGTAACAAACTTTAAAAGTGTTACGTTCCAAATTGAAAAGCAGTGTATCTTTCACATGGATACACTGCTTTTTATTACCTATTATTTTTATTCAATTAATTTATCCGCAATAATCAATCCCAGGACTTTGCATTATGCTCTGCCTTTCCTTCTCTCATCATCAAGTCATAAACCGCTTCTTTCGCATTTTTCCCCTCAAAAAGAATCGCGTTTACTTCTTTAATGATTGGCATATCTACATCGTATTTTTCGCCTAATGCTACAGCTGCTTTCGTAGAATATACTCCCTCTACTACCATCTTCACCTCGTCCATAGCTTCCTGCATTGTTTTTCCCTGTCCGATCAGATAGCCTGCTTTTCGATTCCGGCTATGAACACTGGCACAGGTCACAATAAGATCTCCTATCCCGGTAAGACCCATAAAACTCTCTTTTGTTCCGCCCATCTTTACGCCAAGTTTTGCAATTTCATGGATACCTCTTGTAATCAACGCTGCTTTCGTATTATCACCATATCCAAGACCATCCGCCATTCCGGCTGCCAATGCAATGACATTCTTCAAAGAACTGCCCAGCTCAATTCCCAGAATATCAGGACTTGTATACACACGGAACACTTCATTCATAAACATTTTCTGCAAATATTCAGCAGTATCTTTTGTTTTTGCCCCTACAACAACACTTGTTGGCAACTGACGCCCTACTTCCTCTGCATGACTTGGACCGGACAGTACTGCTACATTTGCCTGTGGAATTTCCTGCTCTATCTGATCAGACAACGTCATTAATGTAGTCTCTTCAATTCCTTTTGCCACATTGACAAGGATCTGCCCTTCTGTGACATAAGGAGCCATGTTTTTGGCAGTACTTCTTGTAAATGGAGACGGCACTGCTAATACAACGAAATCCTTCCCAGTCACAGTCTCTTCTACACTCGTTGTAAATTTCATATCCTCCGGAATCTTTACACCTGGAAGCTTGCTTTTGTGTTCCCTTTCTTTTGAGAGCATTTCCACTTCATCTTTATTGATAGACCACACCGTCACATCATGTCCATTTTTGTGAAGCAGAAGTGAGAGAGCCGTTCCCCAGCTGCCCGCTCCCATAATCCCTACTTTTGCCATATTTTTCCTCCTCTCTATTAATATCCGCCAAATCATGCGGAAATTATTTATTACCAAAACTCAATTTATTCTCCGTACCTTCCATCAGTCTTTTAATGTTAGACCTGTGTTTGAAAAAGGCCGAAATAACTACTAGTGCAGCAAGTACATAAATCTCAGTCAAAGGGCTGCCTTTCACATGGAATCCTCCTGTCTGTCCATATACAAGCACACAAATGAAATATGTGATGACTACTGCCAGTGAACCAACTGAGACATATTTCGTTCCCGCCACCACGCCGACAAACACTGCAAGACATATCAACATAATCCAAATATTCCAGCTTGTGATAATAATTCCTGCCGTAACAGCGATTCCTTTTCCCCCTTTAAACTTCATATAAAAAGGATAATTATGCCCCAGCACTGCCCCTATTCCTGCATACATTGATAAAACAGGGAGAATATCACCATAGCTACTTCCATAAATCAAGCGGACCACTAAAACTGCAAACACACACTTAAAGCAGTCACCCAGAAGCGTGATCAAACCTGCCTTCTTTCCCATGGTTCTTAATGCATTGGTTGTTCCTGCATTTCCGCTTCCTTTGGTTCGGATATCGATATGTTTTGTTTTCCCATACAGATATCCGGTCTGGAACAAGCCAAACACATATCCGATTAATAAACAAACAATTCGTTCCATTTCCTACTGCTCCTTTTCCTTCCGCTGACGAATGAAAAACCGTAAGGAAGTCCCTTTAAACCCAAAAGCCTCCCGTATTTTGTTTTCCAAATATCTTGTGTAAGAAAAATGCATCAGCTCCTTATCATTTACAAAAATTACAAATGTCGGCGGCTTAACCGATACCTGAGTAATATAATAAAGCTTCAGCCGTTTCCCTTTGTCTGACGGCGGCTGCTGCATGGCAACTGCCTCCATCATAATCTCATTCAGAACTCCCGTTGCCACACGCAGCGTCTGATTCTGAATCACCATATCAATCTTTTCAAACAGTTTCGGCAGCCTCTGTCCAGTCAGCGCCGACACATACATAATTTCAGCATAAGGCATAAAAGAAAGAATTTGACGTACCCGACTTTCATATTCTCTCATGGTCTTATCATTCTTTTCAATGGCATCCCACTTATTGACAACAATAATGATTCCTTTTCCTCTTTCGTGGGCAATCCCTGCAATTTTAGCATCCTGTTCTGTAATTCCTTCTGCTGCATCAATCACTACAAGCACAACATCTGCCCTCTCTACAGCAGTCACTGTTCTGATAATGCTATACCGCTCCAGCTCTTCTTTAATCTTATTTTTTCTTCGAAGTCCTGCCGTATCAATAAATACATATTCCTTACCGTCATGTACCACTTCTGTATCTATGGCATCTCTGGTAGTTCCTGCTATATCTGAAACAATAACTCTCTGTTCGCCCAGCAGACGATTAATAATAGAAGATTTTCCTACATTTGGTTTTCCTACTATAGCAACCCTGGGACGTTCATCTTCCTCTTCACTGTCAGAATGTTCCGGGAAATGAGCAATTACAGCATCCAGCATGTCTCCAAGCCCCAGCTTAGAAGAAGCAGAAATCGGCATAGGATCTCCTATCCCAAGATTATAGAATTCATAAACATCTACTGCAAATTTATCAAAATTATCTACTTTATTAACAACTAATACTATAGGCTTTCCAGAGCGCCGAAGCATATCTGCTACCTTGGCGTCCGCATCAATCAACCCCTGACGAACATCCGTCAGAAAGATAATAACATCCGCAGTATCAATAGCGATCTGTGCCTGTTCCCTCATCTGGGACAGGATAATATCTTTGCTTTCCGGTTCAATTCCTCCGGTATCAATCAATGTAAACTCTCTGTCAAGCCAGGATACTTCTGCATAAATGCGGTCTCGTGTCACACCCGGCGTATCTTTTACAATAGAGATCATTTCTCCTGCAAGTACATTAAAAAGGGTGGATTTTCCAACATTCGGCCTTCCTACTATGGCCACCACCGGTTTACTCATGGTCTTCCTCCTATCTTTCTTTCAAAACAGATTCAATAAAATTCTGCCCGCTTGATTTTACAATATCTATATCAGATTGTAAAGCTTCTTTCAAGTCTTCCAACGTCATATCATCCAAAAATACTTCTTCTCCGCTTCGGAACATACTGCAGGGAAGAAGCAGAACTGTTCCCAGCTTTTTCCCCTGGAGCTGTGCTTTGAGATCTGTCCCTGTAAGCAGACCTGCCACTGTAATCTTTTCCCCAAAAAAATCATTTCTAATCTCATAGACATGGATTTTTGTATGAGGACATTTTTCTTCCAGTCTGTCTGCCATATTTCTGATAAAAGGGAACGCAAGCTTACCTGTGGCAATAGATACTTCCCGTTTCTTTTCATCTCCGGGAATTGCTGCAAGTGCCTCCTGAAATTCATTTTCCAGAAGTCTTAACATCCCCACACCATTTTCCAACTGCAAATAGCCATCATATCGCTCCTCTTCCGGAAGCTCTTCTCCTGCTAATAGATACCACTCATCCCCTCCATGGATAAAATGAGTGCCCCATTTTTCATACAGGATTTTCTGCCAACGGTGTATAATATCCAGTACCTTAACCGCATCGTCTTTCTCAAACGGCTCTAAAGGATACAGCCCGTCCCTAAATTTAGTAAGCCCAACTGGAACAACCGATACACTCTGAAGATACGGAAGATAGCCGGCTAAATCCTGAATGCTTTTTTCCAATTCTTCCCCATCATTAACACCCTTGCATAAAACAATCTGCCCATTCATGCAGATTTGTCCCTCATACAACCTTTTAACCTTCTCTAATGCCTCACCCGCAAACCGATTATGCAGCATTTCACAACGCAAAGAAGGATTTGTTGTATGGAATGAAATATTGATAGGTTCCAAATGATATCGTATAATCCTCTCAATATCATGATCACTCATATTTGTAAGGGTAATGTAATTCCCCTGCAGAAATGAAAGACGCGA
Organism: Lachnospiraceae bacterium; assembly: GCA_019423745.1. Lineage (GTDB taxonomy): Bacteria > Bacillota > Clostridia > Lachnospirales > Lachnospiraceae > Claveliimonas. The sequence continues at coordinate 27,113 of JAHZAV010000015.1, read as the reverse complement.
ATCGTCATCCTTAAAATACAAAGTATCTCTCATACCTTGCGGCATCTGGTCAATGAAGCAAAAAATACACTTATTTCTGCAGGAACGATACTCGTCCATCAACCCTTTCCCAAAATCGATTCCCAGTTCTTCCTCATAGTCTTTCTCTATTTCAAGCTCCCATTCTTCTCCATCCGCCTTCTTAATGAGAAGAGTCAGCTCCTCATCATTTACAAAAAAATGATAATCAAATACATCTTCTATTTCCTGACCGTTTATGGAGAGCAGGAAATCTCCCGCCTCAATACCGAGCTCCTCTGCAATACTTCCCGGTTTTACATTCTTTATTTCATGTTTATGATTCATCGAATAAACTCCTGTCATCCCGGACCGGCAGCATTTTTTGCACTTTCATTTGAAATATTACGGTTCTTGGCTGCCTCCGGATCCATATCTCTATAGTTACCAGCGAAATAAGTATAACATATTCTTCTTGATTTAGTTGACCTTTTTATATGAAAAATGATATAAATAATAAAGATAGAGATAAAAATATAATTTATAGGAGGCACTTATGCCAAATTTAGAACTTTTGGAACAGGCTCTGCCTGTTGCGCCCCTAAAAATTGCAGCTCTGGAAAGCTGTAGAACAATGGGGCAAAAGGTAAATGATTACATCAGACAGTTTCGTCAGGAAACACTAAAGGAAGATTTAAATTCTCCTCTGTTTTCCAACTACCAGACGGACAACTATCTTATAGAATGTCACTGTCCCCGTTTTGGAAGCGGTGAAGCAAAGGGACTTCTTAAAGAATCTGTCCGCGGAAAAGACCTCTTCGTCATGGTAGATGTATGCAATTACAGTTTAACCTACAACGTAAACGGACATCTTAACCATATGTCTCCAGACGATCATTATCAGGATTTAAAACGTATTATTTCCGCCGCTAATGGAAAGGCACATCGAATTAATGTCATGATGCCATTCCTCTATGAAAGCCGGCAGCACAAACGTACAAAACGCGAATCCCTGGACTGTGCACTTGCTTTAGAAGAACTGGTAGATATGGGCGTTTCCAACATCCTTACTTTTGATGCTCATGATCCCAGAGTACAAAATGCAATTCCTCTTCTTGGATTTGACAATTTTAACCCACCATATCAATTTATGAAAGCACTGCTCCGCGCCGAGCCTGATCTGCAGGTAGACAAAGATCACCTTATGATCGTAAGTCCTGATGAAGGGGCAATGCACCGTGCTGTATACTTCTCCAATGTACTTGGAGTTGACATGGGAATGTTTTATAAGCGCCGTGATTACTCTACGATAGTTAATGGGAAAAATCCTATTGTCGCTCACGAATTCCTGGGAACAAATGTTAAAGGAAAAGATCTGATTATTGTTGATGATATGATTTCTTCTGGAGAAAGCATGCTGGATGTTGCAAAACAACTGAAAGACCGCGGTGCCGGACGAGTATTTGTCTGCACTACTTTTGGTCTTTTCACAAATGGACTAAAAGCTTTTGATGAATATTATGAAAAGGGTTACATTGATCGTGTCATCACCACAAACTTAACTTATCTGCCGCCTGAAACTCTGGACAAACCTTATTTTGTCACAGCAGATATGAGCAAATTTATAGCACTGATTATTGATTCCCTGAACCATGATATTTCTATCGGATCTGTACTGGATCCCACAAGGAAAATTCATATTCTTCTTGAGAAACACCGCGCTGCACTTGCCAAGGCAAAAAAATAGGACAGCAAAATGGGAGAGATTCCATCATCTGTTTTTGAATGATTGGAAATCTCTCCCTCTTTTTATGATTCTATCGCTATTTATTAAAATCGGTATAAACACTGCCGCTTTCCAGCTGCACTCCTCTTGCATCTGCCATTTCTGATACAGTAACCAGTTGATATCCCGCATCAATCAGCTTAGGAATCAGTGCAAGTGCTGCATCAACACTGGAACTATGTATATCATGAAGCAAAACAATATCTCCATCATCTGCTGTTTTTAGCACTGTATCAATGGTAGCTGCTGTGTCCAGCGTTTTCCAGTCCAATGTGTCAATATTCCATAAGATCATGGGCATACCCACATTTTTCTTTACGGCATCATTAATAGCTCCATAAGGCGGCCGTAAAACCGTAGCTTTTTGTCCGCATGCTTTCTCAATCAGACTGTTTGTATCGCTAATCTGAGCACGCATATCTGCATCACTTAATTTGGGCAATTGGGGATGATTATAAGAATGATTTCCCAACTCGCACCCGGCTTCCAACATCTGCGCCACAACATCCTCATGTCCCGGAATATTCTTTCCCTGCATAAAAAATGTTGCATGGGCATTGTACTTTTTCAAAGCAGCAACCAGTTCCGCCGTCCGCTCACCAGGTCCATCGTCAAATGTAAGTGCCATCATTGGCTGATCGGGATCAATCTTACTTTTTTTAGATTCCAGCACTCCCTCTTCGTTAAACACACACTCTGAAGCGCCAATTCTCTGGTTTCCTGTTACCATTTCACCTTCCTGGGTAAAATAATAGGTCTTATCATCTAAATCAAGCCAGCCTAATGCCGCCTTTCCATCTGAAAGAAGATATGCTTTACTTTCACCTTTATTCTTCCACTGATCTTTTTGCATAATTCCTTTTTCATCAAAGAAATAATAGCTTGCTCCGACCTGCGTCCATCCACTGACTTTTTGACCATCTTCTCCTAAATAATAAGTCCTTCCCTTTACGGTAATAAAATCATTTTCTACATAAGTACCATCCCAGCGTCGAAATTTGTTTTTATCCCACTCTCCTGTTTTATTTAGAACTGTCAAGTCACCATTTTCCAGCTCTATTGTTACTTTCCCTTTCCACTGATCTTCTAATTTTTCCTCGATATCTTTGGAAAGCTTAAGCTGGATATCGAACTTCCCTTCGGTTGTTCCATCTGCTTCACAGGTAATTTCATAGCCTTTTCCCTGTTTTAAATCCTGCACTAGATCCCAGGCTGTATAACCACTTTTTTTATCCAGTTTTTTCTTATGCAGCTTTTTTGTCTTAGCATCGCTGGACACTTCTGTCTGAAAATCAGGAATTCCCTCATCCTGTTTAATCGACACTGATTTCGCTTTTACTGTAATTAATATATTCCTGCTTCTTATTGCCGCAGCCGCGCTCTCAAAAACAACGATAAGCAGGATGAAAAAAATAATTGCTCCTAACACTTGTCTCATCATTTTCTCACGTTTTAACCTCTTTTTTCTGTCCCGAACAGAATGAGAGGATTCGCCATGCTTTGTCATATGTACCTCTTTTCACCGAATGTTTTTCGGTTTTATCTTCATTTTTCAAATATCCGCTTTACGAATATCTGCTAACTTTCATATCTCATATCTCACTTAGCATAACATTGCATTTCACATGCTTCAACAAAATGTCAAGATTGTAATATTAATTATATTTCATGTAACATTTCTTTAATATATATTTATTAACAGACATTTATCTGTAAAAAAAGACCAAAGACAGTTTCAAAATTTATATCTTGTTCTGTCTCTGATCTTTTTCTTTTAATTTATAATTCTGACCCTAAGTACTCCATCAATCTGTCTTAGATCTTCCGCCACCCGTTCTGGAATCTCCGAATCAATATCAATCATTGTATAGGCATATCCGCCCTTACTTTTATTGGACATATCAGCAATATTCATATTATCGTCTGCCAGAATCTTAGTAAACTGACCAATCATATTGGGTTTATTGTAGTGGAGAAGTACAATTCTTTTATTATCTCCAGGTGTCCCCATATCGCAGTCCGGATAATTGACAGAATTACGGATATTACCATATTCCAGATAATCCATAATCTGACGCACTGCCATCTTGGCACAATTATCTTCAGATTCTTCTGTAGACGCTCCAAGATGCGGAATCACAATTGCCCCTTTAACTCCTGCAATAACGGGAGTTGGAAAATCTGTAACATAATGACGTACCTGCCCACTTTCCAACGCGTCAATCATATCTTCTTCATTTACCAGTACATCTCTGGCAAAATTGAGTACAATGACTCCCTTTTTCATAAGACTAAGAGCATTTTTATCAATCATTCCCTTTGTGCTATCCATTGCTGGCACATGAATGGTAATGTAGTCACAATTTTTATATAACTCATCAACTGTTTTTGCGTGATGGATGTTTCTGGAAAGTCGCCATGCTGAATCTACGGATACATAAGGATCATACCCATATACTTCCATTCCTAGATGGGTAGCTGCATTTGCCACAAGGACTCCAATTGCTCCAAGCCCTATCACACCAAGCTTTTTCCCTTCCAGCTCACAGCCCGCAAAAGCTTTTTTCGCTTTTTCCGCATCTTTCGCTATATTACCGTCTTCTTCATTTTCCTGCACCCAGTTTATTCCTCCGATAATATCTCTTGATGCCAACAGCATTCCAGCAATTACCAGTTCTTTTACACCGTTTGCATTTGCACCTGGTGTATTGAATACAACAATTCCTTTATCCGCACATTTATCCAGTGGAATATTATTGACTCCGGCACCTGCTCTTGCAATTGCTTTAAGCTCCTGATGAAATTCCATTTCATGCATACTCGCACTTCTGACAAGGATTGCATCGGCCTTTCCCGGGTCACTGACTGGTATATATTGTTCCGTCATACCTGCTATTCCGGCTTCAGAAATTGGGTTTAAGCAATAATAATGATACATGACTATAAATTCTCCTCCTCAAATTTCTTCATAAAATCAACCAGTGCCTGAACACCTTCATATGGCATAGCATTATAAATGCTGGCTCTCATTCCGCCTACACTTCGGTGTCCTTTTAAATTTTCAAGACCTGCTTCTTTTGCTTCCTTGACAAATTTTGCATCCAGTTCTGAGTCACCTGTGACAAACGGCACATTCATAAGTGAACGATCTTTTGCTTCAACAGTGCCTTTAAACAAACGGCTCTGATCCAGATAATCATAGAGAAGTTTTGCTTTCTTCTCATTCCTTTTCTTCATTTCTTCCAGCCCGCCTTGCTTTTTCAGCCACTTAAACACTTTTCCACAAATATAAATTCCATAAGCAGGAGGAGTATTATAAAGAGATCCTGCATCTGCATGTGTTTTATACTGCATCATAATTGGTGTCCCCGGAAGAACATCCTCGGTAATAAGATCTTCCCTTATAATTGCAATAACTACTCCAGCCGGACCAATGTTTTTCTGTACCCCGCCATATATAAGACCATATTTTGTTACATCCACTGGTTCAGACAAAAAACAGGAAGAAACATCCGCTACAAGCGGTTTCCCTTTTGTGTTAGGAAGTTTATGGAATTTAGTTCCATAAATTGTATTATTTTCACATATGTACACATAATCAGCATCTGGTGATACCGGTAAATCTGAACAATCCGGTATGTAGGAAAATGTCTTATCCTCAGACGAAGCAATTTTATTTACCTTGCCATACTTTTGTGCTTCCTGATAAGCTTTTTTCGCCCACTGACCAGTCACGATATAATCAGCCACCTTATTTTTCATCAAATTCATCGGTATCATAGCGAACTGTAAAGATGCACCTCCTTGTAGGAAAAGCACTTTATAGTTCTCTGGAATATTCATCAATTCTCTAAGATCTGCTTCTGCTTCATTCAAAATAGAGGCAAAAGCCTGTGAGCGATGACTCATTTCCATCACGGACATCCCTGTTCCTCTGTAATCTGTCATTTCTTCTGCTGCTTCTCTTAGGACTTCTTCCGGCAACACAGCCGGTCCTGCTGAAAAATTATACACTCTGCTCATAAACTTCTTCCTCCATTTCCTTCTCTATGTCTACATATCTGCCTCATCAAATACTTCCCGAATCGGCGCCCCCGGCGCTACCATCGGCCATACTTTCTCATCCTTATCAATCTGACAGTCAATCACAATTGGTTTGCCAAGAGTCAATGCCTTTGAAAAAGCCTCTTGAAATTCTTCTCTTGTTGTTACACGGACACCTTCCGCTCCCATGGCTTCTGCAAGCTTTACAAAATCCACTGCATCGTTTAGAACTGTCTGGGAATATCTCTTTTCATAAAACAGATCCTGCCACTGGCGTACCATTCCCAATACATGATTGTTAATCACCACCTGAATAACCGGAATATTACTTCTTACTGCTGTAGCAATCTCATTCATATTCATACGGAAACATCCGTCTCCTGCAATATTAACTACTGTTTTATCCGGCATTCCTGTTTTTGCTCCGATGGCAGCTCCCAGTCCATATCCCATGGTTCCAAGCCCGCCCGAAGTTAGTAAAGTACGCGGTTTTGTATACTTATAATACTGTGCTGCCCACATCTGATGCTGCCCAACTTCTGTCACAATAACTGCTTCTCCCTTGGTCTGCCTGTAAATTTCCTCTACAACAAAAGGTCCTGTCAGCCCCTCGCCAGGATAAACAAGAGGATATTTCTCTTTATAGGACATTATCTTTTGTTTCCACTCACTGTGATCCTGCTGTTCCAAAACTTCATTGATTCTTCCCAGCGTCACCTTAAGATCTCCAATCACGCCTTCTGTGATGAGTACATTTTTGTTCATCTCTGCAGCATCTACATCAAACTGAAGAATTTTTGCATTTTTTGCAAATTCTTTTACATTTCCAGTGACACGATCATCAAAGCGAGCTCCGGCCACAATTAAAAGATCACATTCATCAACGCCGTAATCTGCCGTTTTTGTTCCATGCATTCCAATCATACCTGTATAAAGCTCATCAGTACCCGGAAAAGCACCTTTTCCCATGAGGGAGTCTGTCACAGGAGCATCCACTTTCTTTACAAAATCGTATAGCTCCTTATGAGCACCTGATAATATTGCTCCGCCACCGACAAAAACGAAAGGTTTTTTGGATTGGCGAATCATTTTCACAGCTGTTTCTATATCTTTTTCATCAACTTCTCCTGAAGCCACTACTGGTTTAATTACTACTGGTTCGTATTCTGTCACAGCACTTGTAATATCCTTTGGAATATCAATCAGTACCGGACCTGGCCGGCCTTTTTTTGCTATCACAAAAGACTTTCGAATGGTATCAGCAAGTTTGGTCACATCTTTTACAATATAATTATGTTTTGTAATCGGCATCGTAATACCTGCAATATCAATTTCCTGAAAGCTATCCTTTCCAAGCAAAGATACTCCTACATTACAGGTAATCGCAACAATAGGGATAGAATCCATATAAGCCGTTGCAATTCCGGTCACAAGATTCGTTGCACCCGGACCACTTGTTGCCAGACAAACTCCGACTTTTCCTGTCGCCCTTGCATATCCATCTGCTGCATGAGCTGCTCCCTGCTCGTGGGAAGTCAGAATGTGTCTGATTTCATTACTATGCTTATAAAGCTCATCATATACATTCAGGATTGCTCCACCCGGATAGCCAAACACGGTGTCAACACCCTGTTCTTTTAAACATTCAATAACAATTTCTGCACCTGTCAACTGCATTTTATCACCTTTTTTCATCTTTTACTTATTTTTAGGGATTTCCAGTACAGCCCCTCTATTTCCTGAAGTAACCATAGCGGCATACCTTGCCAGATATCCACTTGTAATCTTAGGCTCACGAGGCTGCCAATTTTTCTTTCTTTCCTCCAATATTTCATCCGGTACATCCAGTTCTATCTTCAGACCCGGAATATTAATCTTAATGATATCGCCTTCTTCTACAAAGGCAATTGGTCCACCCACTGCTGCTTCCGGTGAAACATGTCCGATAGATGCACCTCTGGATGCACCGCTGAAACGTCCATCTGTAATTAAGGCAACGCTTGATCCTAAGCCCATTCCTGCAATGGCAGAAGTAGGATTGAGCATTTCTGGCATACCAGGTCCGCCTTTCGGTCCTACATAACGGATGACAACTACATCACCTTCCACAATTTTTCCGCCTTTAATAGCTGCAATGGCATCTTCCTCACAATCAAACACTCTTGCCGGTCCCTGATGTACAAGCATTTCATCCACAACTGCGGATCTCTTTACCACACTTCCGTCTGGAGCAAGATTTCCTTTTAAAACTGCAAGACCGCCAGTTTCACTATATGGATGATCAATCGGACGAATAACCTCCGGATTCTTATTAACAGCTCCTTTAATATTCTCTCCTACGGTTTTTCCTGTTACCGTCATACACTCTGTATGGAGAAGTCCCTTTTTATTCAACTCTGCCATTACAGCATAGACACCGCCTGCTTCATTGAGGTCTTCGATATAAGTATGACCTGCAGGAGCAAGATGACACAGATTTGGTGTCTTTTCGCTGATTCCATTTGCAAAATCAATTTCAAAGTCCATTCCAATTTCATGCGCTATTGCCGGCAAATGCAACATACTATTTGTAGAACATCCAAGTGCCATATCTACAGTCAAAGCATTCAGAATTGCTTCCTTTGTCATAATATCCCTTGGGCAGATATTTTTTCTTACCAATTCCATCACCTGCATTCCGGCATGTTTTGCAAGACGGATACGTTCTGAATAAACTGCCGGAATCGTACCGTTTCCTGCAAGACCCATTCCGAGAACTTCTGTCAGACAGTTCATGCTGTTTGCTGTATACATACCAGAACAGGAACCGCATGTCGGACATGCTTTATTCTCCATTTCACAAAGGCCCGCATCATCCATTTTACCTGCCGCATGAGCTCCGACAGCCTCAAACATACTGGAAAGGCTTGTTTTCTCACCGTGAACATGTCCAGCCATCATCGGACCGCCACTGACAAAAATAGTTGGCACATTGATACGAGCTGCCGCCATTAGTAACCCCGGTACATTCTTATCACAGTTAGGAACCATGACAAGTCCGTCAAACTGATGGGCCATTGCCATTGCTTCTGTAGAATCTGCAATCAAATCACGAGTTACAAGAGAATATTTCATTCCTATATGCCCCATAGCGATTCCATCACAAACTGCAATTGCCGGAAATACAATAGGAGTTCCCCCTGCCATTGCAACACCCATTTTTACTGCATTTACAATCTTATCCAAATTCATATGGCCAGGAACAATCTCATTATAAGAGCTGACAATACCAATCAGCGGACGATCAAGTTCCTCCTTTGTGTATCCTAACGCATTAAACAGCGAACGATGAGGTGCCTGCTGCACACCCTTTTTAACATTATCACTTCTCATATTCAAATCCTCCGTTGCAATTGAAGACGTAACACTTTTAAACTTTACTACGTCCCAAATTAAAAAATACCCTGTGTAAAACTGCGTTTAAATATATGCCGCAATCCGATCTCCCATTTCTTTTGTGCCAATCTGTTGCTTTCCTTCTGACATAATATCAATCGTACGATATCCATCCTTCAAAACTTTCTCTACTGCTTTTTCAATGGCATCCGCTTCTTGATCTAAATCAAAACTAAATCTTAACATCATAGCAGCGGATAAAATAGTAGCAATGGGATTTGCAATTCCTTTTCCGGCAATATCTGGTGCAGATCCTCCACTTGGTTCATACAGACCAAATTTCGTTTCATTCAGGCTTGCACTTGCTAGCATCCCGATAGATCCTGTCACCATGCTGGCTTCATCAGAAAGAATATCACCAAACATGTTTTCTGTTAAAATCACGTCAAACTGCCGTGGATCTTTCACCAGCTGCATTGCGCAATTATCTACTAACATATGTTCCAACGTAACATCCGGATAATCCTTTGCAACTTCTTCTACGACTTTTCTCCAAAGTCTAGAAGAATCCAGTACATTTGCTTTATCTACACTTGTCACCTTGCCGCGTCTTTTTGCAGCGACATCAAAAGCACGCTTTGCAATTCTTCGGATCTCATTCTCATTATAAGTGAGGGAATCATAAGCTGTTACTATACCATTTTCCTCCACTGTTTTTCGTTCTCCAAAATACAGGCCTCCGGTTAGTTCACGCATAATCATCATGTCAAACCCGCCTTCCGTAATTTCTTCTTTTAAGGGGCAGGCTCCTTTTAACTCATCATACAATACTGCTGGACGTAAATTGGCAAAAAGGTTTAGTGCCTTTCGTATTTTTAAAAGACCTGCTTCTGGTCTTTTATCCGGCTCAAGCTGGTACCAGGGTGAAGTTTTTGCGTCTCCTCCTATGGATCCCATCAATATCGCCTCGCAGGCTTTTGCTTTCTCTATTGTCTCATCAGTCAGAGGAATTCCGTTCACATCTATAGACGCGCCTCCCATAAGAAGCTGCTCATACCGGCAGGTGTGTCCATATACCTGGCCCACTTTATCTAATACTTTCATGGCCTCTGTGACAATCTCAGGCCCGATGCCATCGCCTTTGATTACTCCAATCTTAAGCTCCATACACCTCTTCCTTTCTATAACAAATTTCACTATTTTTTAATAATATCTCATTTTATGACTTGTTTCAACCCTTTCACAGTGAATTGAGCTAAAAATTAGAGTGTCCTCTGTTTTTTACAAAATAAATCCATGCCGTGGTATAATTACTCAATCGGCATGGATATTTATTTATTCCTTTATTTCTTTAATTTTTTCAACACAATCGACACAACAATTATTATGACTGCTGCAGATGCTAATACAACCCAGATACCTACCGTAGAATCGTCCCCTGTTTTGGGTACTGCCTGCAAGTAACTATCATCTGACTTATCAGTAACCGTATCCGTTATCGTGTTATCTTCAGTTGCGCTTTCTGCTCCTGTTGTATCTTCTTCGGTTCCCGTTGTACTTCCTTCAGTTCCTGTTGTGCCTCCTTCAGTTCCTGTTGTATCTCCTTCGGTTCCTGTTGTATCTCCTTCGGTTCCTGTTGTACCTCCTTCGGTTCCTGTTGTGCCTCCTTCGGTTCCCGTTGTGCCTCCTTCGGTTCCTGTTGTGCCTCCGGTTTCACTACTAGATGCTCCCAAATTCACGATCGTTATATAATCAGAAGAAATATAGGCATACATAGAATCGAAACTATATTCTGAGGAAGAAGAAACAGCTGATCTATCTCCATTCAATGCTGCATCACTCTGGATACGATAAAATCCTCCTGCAGCACTGCTATCCAGTATCAAAACCGCATAACTAGCACTACTACTGGTCTGATAAAGCACGGTTGAACTTGTACTTCCTTCCTGCCTTACATTCACTGTATTATGGTCAGAAGTGAGTGTATCCTTAATACCAATCGTATATTTTTCAGCATCCTGGCTGCCTGCGGATTTATCAAGATTATATGCAATATTTGCAGCTTTTTCTCCCCAATATGGATCTGATGCATATTTCACATTGATTCCACTTCCTTTATTACCCAAAAAGCCGCCAAAATATGTGGAATTTGACGGATTCAGATAAATTTTTGACATCCACCCGGAAGCAAAATTCTGAATACAATTTTGAATACTAGAGAATGTATCTGCGCTTGCTCCTGGCGAGGAATCAACTGCATTCAGTCCAAAAATATTATTTTTCGCATTTGCGATAGTACTTGTTCCCCAAGCACTCTCATTTCCTGCAATACTTACCATCAAAAGTGCATTTACTCCATAAGTATTCTGCGCATTAACAAAATCGCTTCCCGTATTGCTCATTTTGGAGCTTCCTGATGCCTTAGAGGCAATCATATTATTTAAATCGTCTCCACTATATGTAGTTTGACTTCTTAAAGGAAGATATTGATAATAATTATAATAAGGTTGATTTGGATTTACAGAATTGGAACGTGTGTTATTCTGGTAATCAGAAATCATAGTTGCATAATCTTCATAAAAGTAATGCCCATCATAACTGTAATATTTTTGTCCAGACGTCAAATAAGAAGGGGCCTCTCCATTGTCCAGACGACTTCTGTAACCTGGAGTTGTCATATCATATACGATACAATGAAGCAGTCTTCCATTGTCTACTTCATAACCACTGATCACTTGAACTGAATCAATGCTAACAACCTGAACTTCTGATTCATCAACCCAGCCTACAACACCAGACATCATAAATTTAACTTTCCCATTGCTTGTACCAAGATAAGCTGCATCAGCGCCATAATCGCCATTTACATAACCACTTTTTCCTGTTCCATCTTCCGTATAACTTGTTGTTGCATTCTCTTTCGTATTGAAATTAACAACCATAGGCGAAGCGCTTCTTGCCCGGCTATTATTTTCCTCTTCAACTACACCGTCTGAATCACCGACTTCCGTAATATTTCCATTTTCATCCATAGCTGTAATAGATTCATCACACTGAGAATTCTCATTCTCTTGTCCCGAAGTCAACTGCTCCCCCTCAGTTTCTTCTGCATTGCTTTTCACCGCTGTCATTGAACTTAGGACCATACATGCGAAAAGCATTAGTATCAGCAATTTACTTTTCTTCATTCACCTTTTACCTCCTTACCCGTTACTAATTATTTATATAGTGCCAATATCCCGAAACACATCTGCCCCAAAATGTATTTCTTTTGAACATTGACATCAAACTGATACAAAATAATCATAGCATGATTCTGACATTTTTTTCAACTTCTTCACATTTTCTACACAAAATCTACATTTTTCTTTTCTAACACAAAAACTTTCTTATCAAAAGGAATACGATCGCCGGTACAATAAAAAAAGAACTGATATCCTCAGTTCTTTTTTTTATAAAATAATTCAATTTACACTATTTAATTAGTCTGCGTTTGCCTTTTCCACCTGTGCAATTGCTGCTTTTTGCATTGGAATACGACAATTTTTATTATTTCCAAATTCTACAATTACATCATCGTCTGTCAGATCAATTATTACACCGTAAAAACCGCTGGTAGTCAATACAGTATCTCCTACCTCCATATCAGCGATCATAGCTGCAATTCTTTTCTGTTCCTTTTTCTGTGGTCTCATAAGAATAAACCAGAATCCACCGATAATGACAACATATATAATGATAATTCCAATCGGACTGTTCAGTAAGCTTCCGGCTGCTAAAGCATAATTCATAAATAAACTCCTCCTACTATTTCTATCTTCTTATGCACTGCTATTATCATACACAATAATATAAGTTTCAGCAAGTACTTTTTTCTATTTCCCCTGGCTCTGCATCTCTTCCAAAGTTTTTTTCTTAAATTCTTTATAATTTCCCTGTTCAATAGCCTTGCGTATTTCTTCCATGAGATGATTATAAAAGTAAAGATTATGGAGTACACATAAGCGCATTCCTAACATTTCCTTTGCTTTCAGGAGATGGCGAATGTAAGCCCGCGAATAAGACCGGCATGCTGGGCATCCACATCCTTCCTCTATTGGGCGGTCATCCATCTCATATTTAGCATTAAAAAGGTTTCTCTTTCCTTGCTTCGTATATACATGACCATGACGCCCATTCCTACTTGGATAAACACAATCAAAAAAGTCCACTCCACGATCTACTGCTTCCAGAATATTGGCTGGTGTTCCAACTCCCATAAGATAAATCGGCTTGTTCTGTGGAAGATGAGGTACAACAGCATCCAGAATCCGATACATATCTTCATGGGATTCTCCAACTGCCAGTCCTCCTATTGCATAACCATCCAACCCCATCTGAGTGATCTCATCCGCATGACGAATTCGTATATCTTCATATATGCCTCCCTGGTTAATACCAAAAAGCATCTGATGAGGGTTAATCGTATCCGGCAGACTATTCAATCGTCCCATCTCTTCCTTACATCTGGCCAGCCATCTTGTTGTCCTTGCAACGGACTGTTCTATATATTCTTTTTCCGCCACACTCGATGGACATTCATCAAACGCCATGGCAATGGTAGAACCTAAATTTGACTGAATCTGCATACTCTCCTCTGGTCCCATAAAAATCTTATGTCCATCTATATGAGATTGAAAATAAACCCCTTCTTCTTTGATTTTTCTAAGTCCTGCCAAAGAAAAAACCTGAAATCCTCCGGAATCAGTCAAAATAGGCCTGTCCCAAGACATAAATTTGTGAAGTCCTCCCAGTGCCCTGACAATTTTGTCTCCAGGTCTTACATGAAGATGATAAGTATTGGATAACTCCACTTGTGTACCTATCTGTCGCAAATCATCCGTTGAAACAGCACCCTTGATTGCTGCCACGGTACCTACATTCATAAATACAGGGGTCTCAATGACCCCGTGTACTGTATGAAGCCGCCCTCTTCGAGCTTCTCCATCTTTTTTTAACAATTCATACATATCCGCATTCCTCTTCTAATAATGACATACAACAGGAGTGCCCGCCTCTATATTTGCATATACTGTCGGTGCTACAGAAGGCGGCAGATTTACACAGCCATGAGATCCGCCTGTCAAATACCAGTCTCCGCCAAAGGTTGACTGCCAGCTTGCGTCATGCAGACCAATTCCTCCATTAAACGGCATCCAGTAAGAAACTGGTGACTCCCATTCATAAGTACCATCTTCCTTTTTTGGCCCCCTCAGTGTTGTATTTTGTTGTTTATATGCAATGGAATAGGTCCCCTGTGGTGTTCCATTCCCTTTATTTGGATTTCCTGTTACACAGGCTGTTTCTACAACACACTGACCGTTAACAAATACCCATACATGCTGATTAGTCAAATCAATCTCCACATAACTGGTACCAAAATCATTCCCTTCATGGGACGCTGCCCGTCTTGCATATTCCGGCTCCCGTGTAACAGTTTCAGCATTTTCAATATTTGCTGTCAAAGCAGCATACTCTGCCTCCTGATCGATCTGCCATCCATAACTTCCACCCTCTACCTTTGCAGTGTTACCAGACCCGGTAGTGATGGTTCTTGTCTTTCCATAGGTATCATACTTACTTGCAAGGTCCTGAATATAAGCCCGTACTGAATCTTGATTAAAGGTAACATTCATACTGTCATCTACGGTAACCCACTGTGAAATTACAGACGAATCCACAACCTCCGTGTACGGGCTGAAATCGTATGTAATATGAGCGCCAAGATAGCTGTTCATTTTATCCTTTGCAGCACTCACTTCTTCAGACTCTGACGTAAATGCCGGCAGTATATAGCAATCTGCCTCCTTCATATCAAGGCTATCCACAAAACCACCGATAGCTGTTGTAACAGCCTCTGTAAATTTCTCTGTATTAATTTCTGATCCTATAACTTCTGGCTGAATTACAAACTCTGTGTCCTGAAATACCGGGCGAGCAGACTCTGATTTTACCTGTTCTTCCGGATCCATACATTTCAGATTATTCAACACATCTGTTAATTTATCCTCATCAAATTCCACGCCCACCGGTGCTGTAATATCCGGATGATCCCAGAGCGCAGTAATCCACAAAAGAGGATTTTGTTCTTTTAATAGCTGCTCTAACTCGTCTCCCTTTACATATTCCAGATCGATAGATGTTCCATCAATTACTTCTGTGTCGCCATCAATTTCCTTCAATGTCAGTTCATAATCAGCCACCTGGTTCTCCATATATTTTTCAACCTGTTCTACAGTTTTTGCAGAAAACTCTGTTCCATTGATCTTTGTAAAGAAATAAAAATGGCTGTTAAAAAACAAGGCTACTCCGAGATAGGCAAGAAGCAACACTCCTATAATAATCAAAACAATCCTGATGATCAGCTTTTTACGGCGATGACGAACTAAGCGGGGATCATTTTCAAAATCATCTTCCTCGTCTGCTAACTCTGATTCTTCCTCGTCTAATTCTTCTTCATTTTCCACGGCATCTCTAAAATCACTTTCATCAAAAGATAAAATGCCGCTGTCATAATCCATCCAATCCTTTGGATCCTCTTCTGTTTCTTCTTCCAGCTCTTCATATAAATCTTCTGCTGTTTCCTCTTCCAACTCTTCAACGGAATCTTCGTTTTCTCCTTTCTGGAGTTCTTTTTGAAGTTCTTCCAAAGCCTCTTCATCTTTATCATAATTGAAATTTTCCTCCTTTAAATCGGAGTTTTTAATTTCGTCATATATTTCCTTCATTGTCTCCTCAACAATTTCATCTGAAGAGCGCTCTATGGAGTCTGTATTTTTTCCTTTATCGCTCATTTAGAATTACTCCTCTTTTCCAACTCAATATGTAGTCATTATAGTGTTCCGCCAATCTCTTGTCAACAAGCCCTTGCCCGTTTATAATAAAACTTAATAACTTTTAACATTTATTTTAAATTATGGTAAAGGAGATTTATATAACTATGGCTGGTTCTACTTATGGTACCTTATTTACAGTGACAACATGGGGGGAATCCCATGGTCCTGCCCTGGGAGTTGTTGTAGACGGATGTCCTTCCGGACTGCCTCTTTGCGAAAATGATATACAAAAATATCTCAATCGGCGCCGTCCGGGACAAGGGAAATTCACCACTCCCCGGCATGAAAGTGATACAGCTGAAATTCTATCCGGTATCTTTGAAGGAAGAACAACCGGCACTCCGATTTCTATTATAATAAGAAATAATAACCAAATTTCCCGGGATTATGATGCTTTAAAAAACTGTTACCGTCCCGGACATGCTGATTTTACCTTTGATCAAAAATATGGGTTCCGGGATTACCGGGGTGGAGGACGCTCTTCGGGCCGTGAAACAATCGGCCGGGTTGCCGCTGGTGCTATCGCTTCCCGCCTTCTTGAAAAGCTGGGAATTCAGATAACCGCTTATACCAAGGCCATTGGACCTGTCTGTATTCCTTCTGAAGCATACGATTTTCAGCAGATTACAGAAAATCCTCTGTATATGCCTTCCAAAGCCTTCAGCGAAGAAGCTTCCGCCTACTTAGAGTCCTGCCTGAAAGAACAGGATTCTGCGGGTGGAATCATTGAATGTCGAATTGAAGGTCTTCCGGCAGGAATCGGTGAACCCGTGTTTCACAAACTAGATGCTGCTCTTTCTGAAGCCGTCATGTCTATCGGCGCTGTAAAAGGAGTTGAGATTGGAGATGGTTTCCAGTCTTCTCTTTCAAAAGGCAGTTCCAACAATGATTCTTTTTATTTTGATGGTTCTCACATACGTAAAAAGACTAACCACTCCGGAGGAATCCTGGGCGGAATCAGTGATGGAAGTACCGTAATTCTCCGTGCTGCAATTAAGCCCACTCCCTCCATATCCCGCCTGCAGCATACCGTTACTTCTGATGGAAAAGAAGTAGAACTTTCCATACGCGGCAGACATGATCCTGTTGTTGTCCCCCGGGCCGTAGTTGTCGTAGAAGCTATGGCATCACTGGCTATTGCAGATCTTCTTATGATTCACATGTCATCCCGTCTGGAAAATCTCACCAGATTTTACCAGGCACAAATAAAAGACGATACAAATATTCTTTAGCTTCTATTACTATATAAAAGAAAGAGTTCTCATATGTTTTACATTGAGAACTCTTAAAAATAATTCTTCTACCCGTTCAGGCACCCTCTGTCCTTATATTTCTTCTTTTCGCAAAACACTGCTGCTATACCTGAAAGCATCCGCCTCCTATAAATTCCCGCAAAAGGGAATTAGCAGGAACAAGCTCGCTTCCGATTCCCACAAAATAATCCAAGAATTTCAGAAGTCTTTTTGCTTCCTGATATTCTCTGCAATCCCGCTCTATTCCAAAAAGCAGAGGCTCTACATACTGTTTTAAAACAGCCAGCTCGTAAATGAGAGCCGAATTAAACATAACATCTGCTTTCTCCTGATAAGGGAATATATTCTTCTCCTCACCTTTTCGAACAGATGGCCACATAGAAATGGTTCTTCTGGCCGATGCCCCTCTCGTTCTTGCATCTCGCACAAGCCGACGGATAAGCCGTCCGTCTGTTGTAGGGATTCGATTGTGCTCATCTATATTTAACTGTGTCAGTGCACTGATATAAATCCTATATTTATTTTCATCCGGAAGGGACAAGGTTAACCGGGGATTCAGACAGTGAATACCTTCTATCACTAACACATCATTCGGACCAAGTTTTTTGGTTGGTCCTGTGAAGTCTTTATGTCCTGTTTTAAAATTAAAAACAGGAAGCACAACCTCTCTTCCTTTCAAGAGATCTTCCATCTGGGCATTAAACAGGCCGGTATCAACTGCTTCCAGACATTCAAAATCATAATTTCCTTTTGCATCCTTGGGGGTATCTTCTCTCTCCACAAAATAATTATCTACTGCGATAGGATGCGGATTCATCCCCATTGCCCTAAGCTGGATAGACAACCGATGGGAAAATGTTGTTTTGCCCGAAGAAGACGGCCCGGCAATCAATATGATTTTTCTTTCCGCCTTTTTTACAATATCAACGGCAATTTCTGCAATTCTTTTCTCCTGCATAGCTTCCTGAACAAGCACTACTTCTCTCATATCACTTTTAGTGATCTTGTCATTGAGCGCTCCAACAGTTTCAATCCCCAACATATCCCCCCATCTGGTCGACTCTTTCAGAACATGGAACAATTTGCTTTGCGGTACAAATGGCTCCAGCGTTTTCGGCGAATCCATGGTGGGCATCTGTACCACAAAACCGTCATCGTAAAGATAGAGAGCAAAATACTTCAGGTAACCTGCACTTGGTACCATATAGCCGTAATAATAGTCTTCAAATTCATTCATACTGTATATATTAACTCTTGACACACGTCTATAAGCAAAAAGTCTCTCTTTATCATGCATTCCATGTTTTCGGAAAAGTTCAATCGCTTCATCTGTATGGACCGTACGCTTACGTATAGGCATATCCTCTGCTACCATCTCATTCATCCGGTCTGTAACGAGTTTTAAAAATCCTCTATCAAGGGTTATTTTCCCATCAATCGTACAGTAATATCCCTGGCTGACCGAGTAATGAATCCTCACCTTGTCTACCAGACTATGCCCGGTCACATCGTAAATTGCTTTTACAAGCATAAAACACATACTTCTTTTATAAGTCTTATGACCAATTTCATCCCCGGTTGTGACAAATTTAATATCGGTATCGCACTTTAATGTTTTGTGCAACTCCTGAAGTTTTCCATTGGCAAACACAAGGACTATATCATTTTTATAGTCCTGCTGAAAATCATGGGCAATCTCTTCGTAACTCGTTCCTGCTGGGTATTCTCTCACATTTCCTGCTGTCTTAACCTGGTATGTCTTTGCTTCCATAAATTCCAGTCCTCTCTATACTATCTGGAAAGGATGGCAGATCGGAGCAGCTGACACCTCAATACCAGGCAATTCCTGCTCCAAATAGTTCCTGACATCCTCAATAAAAATATGCTCAATTCCATAATGTCCTGCATCAATCACGGCAAGGCCCTGCGCAACAGCATCAATTCCTGTATGGTGATCGATATCGCCAGTAACCAGCACATCGGCCTTTTTATCAAGCGCTGCTTTTATCATGCTCTTTCCGGCTCCCGGGGAAATAGCCGGTCTTCTGATCTCCTGATCCATATCTCCAAATACCTTCACCGCCCCCAGATGAAATTTGTCCTTTACAATCCAGCATAATTTCTTTAAAGGTATCGGAGTCGGCAAATCAGCCACCCTTCCAATTCCCTCATTTTCCCCTTCCTGAGATGTCACTTCTAAAACTTCTGACTTTGTAAAGTCCATCTTTTTTCCGGAAAGCTCCGCCATGCCAAGAACATCATAGTTCGTGTGCATAGCATAATATGAAATATCATTCTGAATTAGCTTCAAAATTCGGGCTCCGATAAAATCAAGATTATTAATTCTCTTTAGTCCTGAAAAAATCATAGGATGATGCGTTACAAGCATATCTGCCTTCCAATCAACTGCCTGTTCAATCACTTCATCCGTAGCATCAAGCGCCACATAAATCCGTCGTACTTCTTTGTCGTCTCTTCCTACAAGCAATCCCACATTATCCCAATCCATTGCATAGTTTTTAGGATAAACCGACTCAATCACATCAATGATTTCCTTGCACAACATATTCCCAGCTCCTTTATTCTTCGTATCTTTGCAGTGCTTTTTCTATTAATTCCAACTCATACTTCAATTCTTTTTCCCGCGACCTTACCCGCTCATTTTCCAGCTTTTTAAGTTCCCGGCATATGCCTTCTTTAATCTGTTTTTCACGCAAAAGAAATTCTTTCAGAACTGGATGCTTCATTTTTAACAGTTCTCTCCCATACAGAAGTTCTTCCTCCTGATAAGATTTTTTCTCCTTTCCGTGAACTGCTTTCATCATCGGATAATATTTTCCATCCTCTTTGGTCATGTCCTCACGGACAATACAGTATCCATTCTCTTCCAAATAACGACGGACTCTAGAAATTTCAGACTGAGGCTGCAAAACAAATTCTTGGATGTGAGCAGTAACAGACGGATTTTTTTCCAGAATATGTATCACAAGTCCTCCGCCCATCCCTGCTGCGATCATTGTATGTATCTCCCCTGGATTTAATGCCTCTAATCCATCTGAAAGCCTCGTTTCTATCTTTTCCTCCAGCCCATATTCTCGTATATGCTCCCTTGCCCTCTCAAGAGGTCCTGCATTAATATCCATTGCAATCCATTTACCTTCTTTGTATTTAGAAGCTAAATAAATTGGTATATAACCATGATCCGTGCCGACATCTGCAACAGAGGCGCCCTCTGTCACAAGACCTGCCACGGCAGAAAGTCTTTTTGATAGTTCCATAGGCGCCTCTTTTCTAATCTAAATAATCTCTTAATTTTCTACTGCGGCTTGGATGGCGCAGCTTTCTGAGAGCTTTGGCCTCGATCTGGCGAATACGCTCTCTTGTCACGTCAAATTCTTTTCCCACTTCTTCCAACGTACGAGCCCGCCCGTCGTTCATGCCAAAGCGAAGTCTTAATACTTTTTGCTCTCTCTCCGTCAGGGTATCCAGAACCTCATCCAATTGTTCCTTCAAAAGAGTGGCCGCTGCTGCCTCTGCCGGTACAGGTACATTGTCATCCTGTATAAAATCTCCAAGATGACTGTCCTCCTCTTCTCCGATAGGAGTTTCCAACGACACGGGTTCCTGGGAAATCTTCAAAATTTCACGGACACGTTCCACAGGCATGTCCAACTCTTCCGCAATTTCCTCTGGCGTTGGTTCACGCCCCAGTTCCTGGAGTAATTGTCTGGACACACGGATTAATTTATTAATTGTTTCTACCATATGAACCGGAATACGAATGGTTCTTGCCTGATCGGCAATGGCTCTTGTAATTGCCTGGCGGATCCACCATGTAGCATAGGTACTGAATTTAAATCCTTTTTCATAGTCAAACTTTTCTACTGCTTTAATAAGCCCCAGATTTCCTTCCTGAATCAGATCCAGAAAAAGCATTCCTCTTCCCACGTAACGTTTGGCAATACTTACTACCAGCCTTAAATTAGCCTCCGCAAGGCGCTTCTTTGCATCCTCATCTCCCTCTGCCATACGCTTCGCAAGATCTACTTCCTCCTCTGCCGAAAGCAGGGGCACTTTTCCAATTTCCTTCAAGTACATACGTACAGGATCTTCAATACTGATTCCATCCGGAACAGACAGATCTATTTTTTCAATATCTACCTCATCTTCATCTGTAAGCACAATCTCTACATCGTCATCCACATCATCATCTGCGCTGATGCGTAGTACATCAATATTGTTAGCTTCCAGGTAATCAAAAACCTTTTCCATCTGTTCTGAATTAAGCTCCATATCCGAGAAAAAATCATTGATCTCCTGGATTTCTAAAATACTTTTCTTCTTCTTTCCAAGTGCAAGAAGATCTTTTAACTTTTCCTCAAATTTTACAATGTTCTCTTCCATGCAGTGTCTATCCTCTCATTGCTTGTTTATATTTTATCCTTAATTAATAGAAATATGCAGTTTTTCAGGTGTCTGAAGCATTCGCTTCTCTTCCATCAGCTTCTGAAGTCCGGCTATATCTGTTGGTTCCAGCATACGAGCCGCTCTTTCAATGCTGTATTCCTTCACCCGCAGAATGGTTTCTTTCAAAGCCTTCTCTTGTTCTTTTACTGTTGAAAGTTCCCGGATTCTAGTATGGAACAACCCCGCCACCTTCCGGTGTTCCTCTTCATCTGTAAAATGATTCATAATCTGTGCCGGATTCACATTACCTTCCTCGTATTGCTGGTACAAAAGCTCAGCAACTTGCCGATACAGCTCTTCTGTAAAATCTTCTGGTGAAATGTATTTCCTGATCTGACGGAAAATATCCTCCCCTTCCAACATCCATGTAAGAAGGATCCTTTGGGATTTCAGATGCCCATCTTCTTTGTCTCTGTCGCGATTCCGCGTGGAACGGGGCCTTTCCGCAGGCTTTGCAAGTCCACCTTGAATTGCTGTTTTCGTCACCAGCTTTCTAAGCTCGTCTGCATTCACACGATAAGCTTTTGCTACCGCCTCTATGTAATTACTTCTCTCAATCTCCTCATCAAAAAGAGTCAGCTTCTTTGCCGCCTCCTTCAGAAAGTCTGTACGGCCTTCCGGTGACTTCATATCATAATTTTTCTCTGCCATCTCCAGACTAAACATAAACCCATTTCGGGCTTTTTGAATTCTTTCTTCAAAAGCTTCTGCTCCCAGATTTTTAATAAATTCGTCCGGATCCTTATATGGATCCATGCGAATTACTCTGGCAGTGATTCCTGCTTCCTTCAAAATGGGGATTGCACGAAGAGCCGCTTTTGTCCCTGCTTCATCGCTGTCATACGTCAGATACACTTCATTTACATATCGTTTAATCAGCGATGCATGTCCAGGTGTAAGTGCTGTTCCAAGAGAAGCTACCGCACTATTAAATCCCGCCTGATGCAAAGAAATAACATCCATATATCCCTCACATAAAAGAAAATATGGTTTTCTGGAAGTCCGAGCCCTATGAAGACCATACAAATTCCGGCTCTTGTCAAAAACAGGGGTCTCCGGTGAGTTAAGATACTTGGGCTTCGCATCTCCCATTACCCTGCCTCCAAATCCGATTACCCTGTTATTCGCATCCATAATAGGAAACATAACCCGGTTCCAGAATTTGTCATAAGGGCCATGTCTTTCATCGAAAGAAATTAATCCTGCTTTAAAAAGAATATCATCCGTATATCCTTTCGTCTTAAGGTACTTGTACAAATCGTCACTGTATTTATTGGAATAGCCAAGTCCAAATGCAGTGATCGTATCGTCTCCCAGTTGTCTTCCCTTCAGATATTCGTAAGCAATTTTCCCCTGCGGTGCCTTCAGCTGTGCATAGTAATACTTCGCTGCCAGCTTATTGATCTCCAGTAGAATTGCTTTCTCATCTGCACGTCTTTTTGCTTCTTGGGAATACTCCTGCTCCGGAAGGTCCACCCCGGAGCGTTCTGCCAGAAATTTCAGTGCCTCTACAAAAGAATAATTTTCATACTCCATAATAAATGTAAAGACATTCCCTCCTGCTCCACAACCAAAGCAGTAATACATCTGCTTATCTCTGCTCACAGAAAAAGAAGGCGACTTTTCATTATGAAAGGGACAAAGCCCAAAATATGAACTTCCCTTTTTTTGAAGTTTTACATACCCGGAAACTACATCTACAATATCATTTTTCAGTCTTACATCTTCTACCACTTCATCCGGATAATACATGTGCCGACATCATCCTTTTCTATATATAAGTCCAAAGGAAAAAATCCCTTCACTATTAATATTCGACAAAACTTCTTCATTTCCTTTAATTTTTCCAAGATTCTGGAATAAAATATTCCTGAAACTTTTTTACTGCATAGGAATCAGTCATTCCTGCTATGTAATCACATACAACCCTTTCTTTTGTTTCCCCTTTCTCTGAAAGCATGACCAGATACTGTTCCGGAAGAAGTTCAATATGATCCATATAATATTCATACAAATTCATAATCATATTAACTGCCTTCAGTTCTTCCCCTTTCGCTGCAGGATTCTGGTAAACATTTTCAAACAAAAACTTTCGAAGTCCCATAGTCGCTTCACGAATTTCGTCAGACATAACAATCTTAGCTTTTCCCATACTGTGGCTTACGACATCATGAATCATCGTATTTAAACGTATTCTGGTTGTATGTCCCAACACATCTGTATAAATTGCAGGAAGATCCTCTTCCTTTAAAATTCCGCCCCTCACAGCATCATCAATGTCATGATTAATATAGGCGATCTTGTCGGAAAGACGCACAATTTCCCCTTCCAGCGTGTGTGGTGTACCGCTGGATTTGTGGTTCAAAATACCATCCACCACCTCCCAGGTAAGATTTAGTCCCCTCCCCTGCTTTTCCAAAATTTCCACTACTCGAACACTCTGTTCATTGTGCCGGAATCCTTCCGGACACATTTTATTAAGTGCACGTTCTCCTGCATGTCCAAAGGGTGTATGTCCAAGATCATGCCCAAGAGCAATCGCTTCCACTAGTTCTTCATTCAATCGAAGCGCTTTTGCAATGGTCCTGGCATTCTGGGATACCTCCAGAGTATGTGTCAGCCTTGTACGATAATGATCTCCTTTTGGCAGAAGGAATACTTGTGTTTTCTGCTTCAAGCGCCGAAAAGACTTACAGTGAAGGATCCGGTCCCTGTCTCTTTGAAATACAGGCCGGATATCGCACTCCGGTTCCGGCCTTTTTCTCCCCCTTGACTTACGACTTAAAGATGCATAGGGACTTAAATATTCTTTTTCCCTTTCTTCCAGCTCTTCTCTAATGTTCATCATGCTTTCTATCTCCTTGATACCAACAGATCTTCTATCGCTTTAACTACTGTTTCCAACACCTTAATTCTTGCATAATATTTACAGTTTCCTTCCACAACAATCCATGGAGCCTCCGGGGTAGACGTGCGTATGAGCATTTCATTGATTGCCTCCTCGTATTGATCCCACTTTTCTCTGTTCCGCCAGTCTTCGTCTGTAATCTTCCACTGTTTTTCTGGATTTTGTTGACGTTCCCGGAATCGTCTTTCCTGTTCATCCTTATCAATCTGCATCCAGAATTTCAGAATCAATACCCCTTCTTTGTAGAGATTTCTCTCCATATCATTTATTTCTTTATAAGCCCTGCGCCATTCCGATTCTGTGCAGAATCCTTCAATTCTCTCAACCATGACTCTTCCATACCAGGTCCTGTCAAAAACAGCAATATGACCTGCTTTTGGCATTGCTTTCCAAAATCTCCACAGATAATGATACTGCCGTTCCACTGCATTTGGTGAAGCTGTAGGATGTACAACATAGCCTCGGGGATCCATTTTGGCAGTCAGCCGCTTAATTGCCCCACCTTTGCCGCCGGCATCCCAACCTTCAAAAGCCAAAACAACAGGAATCCGCTTTCTGTACAATTCTCCATGCAGCCGTTCTATCTTTTTCTGAAGCTGTTTCAGTTTCTTTTCATATTCCTCCCGTGTACAGGAAAGAGTAAGATCTGCCTTTCCCAAAATAGAATCTGCCAGCTTCATTTCCTCTTTCGCTTCGCCCTGAATCACCGATTCCTTTTTTCCCGACTCATTACACAACTGCTTTTTCTGTTCTACCGACTCAATTTGTCTCTCCAGCATCTCCACAACAATAGAATAGATTTTTACTGTAGCAAAGCGGCGATCCATTGCCTCCACAATATGCCACGGCGCATTCTCACTATCTGTTCTGGACAGCATCTCATCATTCATCGCCTCATACTTTTTAAACTTTTTATTTCTCTCCCAATCTCCTTGGCTTACTCTCCAGGCTGTGTCTTCGGAGGCAAGAAGTTTATGAAATCTCTTTTTTTGTTCTTTCTTATCAATAGCCAAAAAGATTTTAATAATCACCATACCATCCTCTGTCAACTGACTTTCAAATGAGCGAATTGCCTCATAAGCATCGGAAAGTTCTGATTCTTTGATTTTTTTGTCAAATCGATCAATAAGTACTTTTCTATACCAACTTGTATCATAAATCGCGATTCTTCCTTTTGGAGGAAGTTTTGTCCAAAATCTCCATAAAAATGGGTGCATTTTTTCCTCTTCTGTCTCACTTTTTACAGCATATACCTGAAATCCTCTTGGATCCAGCGCCTGTATCAATTTACTAATTTGGAGTCCTTTCCCAGAAGCCCCATATCCTTCAAACGCAATCATTACAGGAATATTTAAATCTTTACATTTTCTCTGAAGTTTTCCCAGTCTCAAGCGCAAATCTTCTATTTCCACCCTGTAGATATCCTTTTTCATTTTCTTTGACAAATCGATCTTTTCAAGCATAATCAGACCCTCCCTTCAATTTTCTCAAATTTTTCTTCTATTATACAATATTTTTCAGAATTTACTTCACTTTTTTACAAAAAACATAAAACATATTTCCAAAATATAAGTACAGATATTCGTATATTCTGCCAATGTAGAAATATTTTCATTCAAATCATCAGTCAAAATTTTTATTTTTATTTAAATATTGCCGGAAATTTACAAATATTATACTACATTCGCAAAATATTCAGACAATATTCTTGAGTTTTTTCTCTGAAAGAGATATAATTTTCACAATCAATATATAAGTTTCAGTTTATTCAATAAAGGAGGAATAACTATGGATAACAACTCATTGGAAGTATTACTCGCAAAAGAGGCCATTCGGGATCAGATTTATACATACTGTCGTGCTCTGGACCGAATAGACAACGAACTGGGTTACAGTGTCTTTGCCGAAGACAGCAAAGTAAACTATGGTCCAACTTTTCCATCTGGAACAGGCCGCCAATTTATTGACAATATGCTAAAACAGCATCGCCATATGATTTCAACTCATCATATGATGACTAACATCCTTATTAAAGTAAATGGAAATAAAGCTGCCAGCGAAACCTATATGTATGCAGCTTGTAAATTTCCAAAGAAAAACAAAGACGGCTCCAAAGGCAACTTTACTGTGGAAGCAAGATGTCGTGATATTGATCTGTGGGAATGTCGGGATGGTAAATGGCTGATTGTAGAGAGAACTGTGGCCGGAGACAACACAATGAGTCTTATTCCAAACCACGATTTTGAAAATTACAACACTGAACGCAACAACCGCGAGGATGTATCCTACAAGGTCTTTGAAAAAATTGAAAATCTTTAATTGCATTTAACAAAAAAGCAAAAAGCCAGATCTTTGATATGCTCCCCTTTAGGTAGACAGTTGAAATAATAAAACTGTTTATCTGGAGG